>JBELHZ010000078.1:0-9947 GCA_042091155.1 Gammaproteobacteria bacterium | reverse complement strand
GGTGAGATAACAGCGATTTTGTGAACAAGCCCGCATCTAGGCGTTTTGGTGTTTCAACACGTTTGTGGCGATGCGCCCGGTGCCGAGCAGGGTTCAACGCCCAATTTTGGTGTCATTTCCTAATACATGTAGACCAGTGGTGGCTCGTCGAGCATGGCGAGCTGCTCACGCAAGGCCAAGACATGGTTCGACCAATAGTTCACGGAATCAAAGGTGGGAAAGGCCATGGGGAAGGCGGGATCCTGCCAGCGCCTTGCGATCCATGCAGCGTGATACATGATTCGCAGCGTGCGCAGTGGCTCGATCAGATTCAATGTCGACACGTCAAAGTCGTGGAAGTCGCGATAGGCGTCCAAAATCAGATTTAGCTGCAAGGTTTGATTCGGGCGCTCACCGCTGAGCAGCATCCACAGATCCTGAATCGGCGGGCCGCCCATGCAATCATCAAAATCCACGAAGTGTGGCGTATCGTCCCGCCACAGGATATTGCCCATATGACAGTCTCCGTGAATGGGCGTGACGGGTGAATCTACCATCAGCGGTGTGATGCGCTCCAGCAACTGCTCGGTGATGGAACGATAGGCTTCCTCCATTTCCAGCGGGATGAAATTGTTTTGCAGCAGAAAGTCTCGGCTGTTGTGGCCAAAGCGCTGGGTATTCAGGGTGACCCGATGAGCGAAGGGTTGGGTTGTGCCAAAGGCATGCAGTCGAGCAATGGAGCGAGCCAGAACCTCCAGATCGTCTTCGTTTTCGAGATTGGGCGGGTGTCCGCCTTGGCGCAGAAAAACAGCAAACCGAAAATTCAGATGTTGGAACACACTCGCGCCGCCGATGCGCATGGGCGGCACCACGGACAACTCGGCATCGAACAGCCCCTGAGTAAAGGCGTGCTCTTCTAAGATGGCCTCGTCGGTCCAACGGGCCGGCCGGTAAAATTTGGTGATGACGAAGGAGCCGTCCTCCAAGGCGACCTGATAGACCCTATTTTCGTAACTATTGAGGGCGGTGAGCCCCCCAGTGGGCTCTAAGCCGATGGACTCCATCGCATCAAGCACCGCGTCGGGTGTCAGAGCATCGTAAGGGGCGGGATTCAGGCTGTCTTGAACGGTTTGCATGGGCGCACTCTAACAGCAAGCGTTGCGCGAAATGCTCAGTGTGCTGAAAAAGATGTTGCTGGCGGAAAGATTATGGGTGTAACGAGGGCGTGCGCGTCGCACACCAGACATCGACGCGCTGGGGGCCATGCAAACGCAACAACTTGATAATCTGGCGCACGGTGGCTCCTGTGGTCATGACATCGTCTACGACGACGACGTGTTTACCACGCAACGCATTCTTCTTTAATTCGCTGCGCCATCGAAAGTTACCCGACGCCATCCGACTGCGTTCTGTGCGAGATAACGAGCGTTGCGCAGGCCCAGGGCGACGTTTGAGAAGGGTGGGTGCAACCGGCAGATCGAGTTCGCGCCCAAGATATTGGGCCAACAACCTGCTCTGATTGAAGCCACGCTGAACAGCTGGCCAGTACGCCATGGGAACGGGTATCAACAGTTCGGGCAGGTGATTTGGGTACTTGAGCCGGATGTGGGTTAACAAGATATGCGCAAGGGCACGGCCTTCGGGTTCACCCTGATTGAATTTGAGCCTGTGTATCAGGTGTGCTGCGCTGCCGCGGTGAATCAGAGGAACAACCGCATGGTCAGCCAAGGGCCTCGTAAGGCACTGCCCACATCGCAGGGCTGGCTCCTGGCAAAACGGGGTGTCGCCAGCGCCCTCTGCGCTGGGTAGCAGAGGGATTGCACAGCACGAGCAAGCCCGGACATTGAAGGGTAGAGCGAGTCGGCAGTAGTGGCACAGATGATCCGGGCTTGTGGATACAAGGGCCTGCTCGCAGAGCAAACAAAGCATCGGAAAGTGTTGTCGCCAAAGACGATTCAAGACTTGGGTGAAAAGGTGTTCCATGGCAAGGGCTCCGCTTAGACCGCTACTGTGAGGCGACAACGTGTTGCGTTTTAAGACAACAAGGCTGAGACGTTTGTAGGTTGTCGTACCCATTTGTGTCTTGGTCTGGTGCAGGCAAGGTGCGCCGAGATGGGTTGTCGAGCGTTGTTTTTTTCTGGGGTCAAGCGCCTGTCGAGGCAAAAAAGTTGGTGACCTTCGTGCGCGGACGCTAAACTTCGGGTTCACTTATGTTGAGGCGCTACTGTGGACTACACAGCACGGGAGAGAGATGCCGATTTCTTGATGAACGATGTGTTCGACATTCAAGAAAACTGGTCTCAGATAGAGGCATATCAAGAGCTTTCACCTGACTTAGTCAAGGCAGTCATTGCGGAGGGCGGGCGCCTAGCCTCCGAAGTGATGGCACCGCTGAATGAAGTGGGCGACCAGTATGGCTGTGAGTTAAAAGACGGCGAAGTGACCACGCCGCCCGGATTCAAAGAGGCATTTGCGGAACTCACCCAAGGCGGCTGGCTGGGTTTGTCTGGCAATCCGGCCTTTGGCGGACAAGGCATGCCGAAAAGTTTGGCGGGACTCATAGAGGAGATGTTCTGGGCTGCGAACAGCAGCTTGTTTTTGTACGGCTCCCTCACTGTAGGAGCCTGTTTGAGTATCGACGCGCACGGTTCTGCGGAACAAAAGCAAACGTATCTGGAAAAGCTCTACAGCGGTGAGTGGACGGGGGCCATGGCATTAACCGAATCTCACGCCGGCACAGATTTGGGCATGATGCGAACCAAGGCTGAACCCCAAGCCGATGGTTCCTACCGAATTACCGGCACGAAAATTTTCATTACCAGCGGCGAGCACGATATGGCCGAAAATATCGTGCATCTCACCTTGGCGCGAATTGTTGACGGCCCTAAGGGCACCAAGGGAATTTCCCTGTTTATCGTGCCGAAATACGTGCCTGAATCCGACGGCAGCCTAGGTCCGCGCAACGGCTGGGCCAGCGGCTCTCTAGAGCACAAGATGGGTATCAAGGGCAGCGCGACGTCGGTGATCAATTACGACGGTGCTCAAGGCTTTCTGCTCGGAGAAGAACATCAAGGCTTGGCCGCGATGTTTACCATGATGAACTACGAGCGTCTCAGCGTTGGCCTGCAGGGTTTGGGTGCCGGTGATTTGGCTTATCAGCACTCGGCTCGATACGCTCAAGATCGTATTCAGGGTCGTTCGGCTACGGGGGCGCAAAATCCAGACGCTGATGCCGATTCGTTGCTAGTCCATCCGGATGTTCGGCGCATGTTGCTTACCCAGCGCGCCTACGTGGATGGCTGCCGCGCGTTCGCGTTTTTCGCCGGCATGCAGCTCGACGAAGCCAAACACAACGGTGATGCACGCGCCGAGCGATTCGGACAATTGCTCACACCGGTGGTGAAAGCATTTTTGACTGACAAAGGCCTGGAAGCTGCTGTGTTGGCGCAACAGGTGTTTGGCGGGCATGGATACGTTAAAGAGTGGGGCGTGGAACAAATTGTTCGCGACGCGCGCATCGCGCAAATTTACGAGGGCGCCAACGGTATTCAGGCGCTGGATCTGGCGGGTCGTAAGGTGGTCAGAGATGGCGGCAAGACCTTGAGAGAGTTGCTGGAAGTCCTAAGCACCTTCGACATCGACCCCGGATTCCAGCAGCCGGTGGAAGAAGCCTTTGCCCGCCTTGTCAGGGTGACCGATTCCATGGTCGCCAGAAGCAATGAAGACGCCAATCTGCCCGGCGCGGTATCAACAGATTACCTGGACTTGATGGGGACGACCTTGTGCGCCTGGGCGTGGGGGGTAATGGTTCGCAAGGCCGGGGATGACGAGTTTGGTACGGCTAAGAAACAGACCGCTCGGTTCTTCTTTGCCCGCTTGCTGCCGCGAACCATTGGTTTGGAGCACAGTATGTTGGCCGACTCCGACGTACTGATGGATATGCCTGAGGCCCTGTTCAACGCCTGATGTGTCAGGCGCTGAAGGCTGCTGTGGCTCTAGTCCCTTGGGTACACCCAGGGATGGGACGACGACAAGCCACCATCGACTGGCACCGCCTGCCCGTTGACATAGGACGCCCGGTCGCTGAGTAAGAAGCAGGCCATCTCGCCAATTTCATAGGGCTGGCCAAAGCGCTTCATCGGATTGATCTGACCGATTTTGTCCTCTCTACCGCGTTCTCTGGCGCGGTCGAAAGTGGGCTTGGTCATGCCAGTTTCAATGAGACCCGGGCAAATGGCGTTGATGCGAACACCACTCCCATAGGTTTGATACGCGGTGGTTTGTACGATGCTGACCACTCCCGCCTTGCTGGCCGAATAATCCACACCTCCTGCATTGGCTCGTAAGCCCGCGACGGAAGCCGTACACAGAATTGCGCCATGTCCTTGTGCCAAAAAGTGTTTCAGGCTGTGCTTGACTGCCAGAAAAACACCGACCGTGTTGACACCCAAGGTGCGCTGCCAATCTTCAACGGTCAGTTCTGTCACCGATTTGCCGCCACCCGAGACGCCGGCATTGGCGTAAATGCCATCAATGCTGCCGTAGTGGTCGACGCACTGTTGGACAAAGGTCTCGACCTCAGCTTCGTCCGCCACGTTTGCGCGTAAAGATGTCGCCGTGCCGCCAGCGGCTTGAATCTCTGCGGCTGTGGCGTCTGCGCCGTCGGTGAGATCGACACAGAAGACGTTGGCTCCATAGCCTGCGGCCAACAAGCTTGTGGCGCGACCGATGCCGCTGCCGGCACCCGTGATAAGGATATTTTTATTGTTGAGCATGCGTGCCTCTAGCGAATGGCGATGGGATTAATGACGGCTTGGACTGCACCCACAAAGCGCGGCACGCCCAGCACAAACAGAAACTCGGTTGCGCCATCGGCAGCCAAGGCGCGAGTGTCCATATTTTCTAAAATGTAGACGCCATTTTTTGCCAGCAGTTCAGGGTGCACGGGAAACAGTTCCGTGGGATTTTCGCCGGGCAGAACTTCGAGGGCCCAGCTATCGGAGCCTACCGCCGCAACACCGAGGCTCGCCAAGTATTTCGCACCATCCACACCCAAGCCCGGCTCGCCCGCCATAAAGCGTTTGGGATCGGATTCCATAACGTTGAGCCAACCGGTGTGAAAGAGCACCACATCGCCCGCTTCAATGGTGATGTTGGCTGCCTTAGCAGCGGCCTGTATTTCGTTTCGATTAAAGGCAGTGCCTTCGGGAAGAATGTCCTTGCCCATGAGCTTCGCCATATCCAGCAGCACGCCGCGAGTCGCAACAGGCGGTAACTGGTCTATGGACAACTTGGTTAGGCCGGACGGCGTAACAAAGTCCTTGGCCGAATTGCCGTTGTAGTACATATGGTTTTCGCCCATATGACCCAGACCGTCTATCTGGCTGCCAATGCCCATCCAGAAGGTCATCAGGTCATCGTTACCTGTGGCTTTGTTGCTGCCCAAGGGTGTGCCCATGCCGTCGTCGAGCTGGAGCACGGTAACGTTATAGTTGCGTGGCGAATACGCTGGTGAATCCGGGCCAGTTTCCACGCCAAGGGCATAGGTTTTGCCGAGTTTTACCAAGCCTGAGGCCTGGAGTGTTTTCTCTGGGCTCAACTCGTTGAGGGCTCCGATGGTGTCATCGGCACCGTACTTGGACGGATACCAGTTGTCGTCTGCCTGAACAGTTCCAGCCAGCAGTGCTAGCCCAGCGATGCCCCGCAAAGCGCCCTTTAAAAAGGTAAGAAAATAAAAGTTCATCATGGTCGGTTCCTCTCCTAAAAAACTAGTCGCCGCGCTGTTTCAACGCGTCGGTGAGCTGTTGGTAAATGCCGCCAAAGGCGCCATTACTCATAATCACAATATGCCTTTTGCGCCCGTTAGGTTCTGGCACCTCAGCGCTTAGCTGTTGCACCAGTTTATCGACATTGTCGACAATTTTTGCCGGAACCACACATCGCTCGGCAATTTCATGCAAATCCCATTTGATGTTCTCGCCGCGAAACCAAATGACTCGGTCTGCCGCGGCGCAGCAGGTGGTCAGTTCGTTACGCAGGGCGCCCAATGACATGGTATGAGTGCGCGGTTCGATGACCGCGACAATCTCATCCTGACTGGATTGTGAACGTAATCCTTGGAGGGTCGTGCGTATCGCTGTTGGGTGGTGGGCAAAGTCATCGTAAACGACGGTGTCTTCGCTTTGATAAATCACTTCCATACGGCGCTTAACGCCCCGAAATTCACTCAACGCTTCGATGGCGACCTTGGTTTCTACCCCTGCATACCGAGCTGCGGCGATAGCGTTTAGCGCGTTGAACCTGTTGTGCTCGCCCATCAAAGACCATCGAATATCGCCTTGTACGATATCGTTAAGTAATACTGTGAAATCACCGCCGGCGCCTTTTTTGCTCTCGAAAGACCAGCGTTCTGCATTGTCTTGGTCATGGTCGCGTTTGCCGGCGCGCTGTCCCACGCGACTGATCGGCGTCCAGCAGCCCTGATTGAGCACTTCGTTGATGGCATCGCTGTCACTGGGTGCGATCACCAGTCCGTCGCTGGGAATGGTGCGCATCAGTAAATGGAACTGGGCTTGAATGGTGGCCAGATCCGGGAAAATGTCCGCGTGATCGTATTCAAGATTGTTCAGCACCACAGTGCGTGGCCGGTAGTGAACAAACTTGGAGCGTCGATCAAAATAGCTGGTGTCGTATTCGTCGGCTTCCACAACGAAGAATGGTGTTTCACCCAACCGGGCGGAGGCCGAAAAATTGGCGGGAGCGCCGCCAATCAAGTAACCCGGAGCCAAGCCCGCGTAATCGAGTATCCACGCCACCATGCTCGCCGTCGTCGTTTTGCCGTGTGTGCCGGCAACAGCAATGACCCAGCGATCATGGAGCAATGTATCGCCCAGCCACTGCGCGCCGGAGGTGTAACGTAGGCCCTTGTTCAAGACGTATTCTATGGCTTCATTGCCTCGCGGCAGATTTGCGTTGCCGACGATGACTAAGTCCGGTGCGGGCTCCAGCTGCTCTGAGCCAAAGCCCTCAAAGACCGTAATATCTGCTGCCGCGAGCAGATCCGACATGGGCGGATAAATCTTGCCGTCGCTGCCGCTGACCTCAAAGCCGAGCTCCTTGGCGAGCAGCGCGAGGCTACCCATCAGTGTGCCGCCGATGCCAAGAAAGTAGAGGTGTCCTTGCATATGAGAGATCCCTATCTAGTCGCGCGGTACGACCGCATTGGAATGAGTCCGCGCTAGGTTTGACCTACCGCCAGTTGGCCAAGTGCTACGGTGACCAAGGTCAGCAGAAATGCCAACAGCACACCCATGGCCATATGTATCTCCATTGCCTTACGCAGGATGTACCCAAAAACAAGGATGCTCCAGAAAAAGATGACCAGGGCGAGGGTTGTCATAAAGTCCACACCCAAAAAACGCATGAGGGCGATGCAGCATCCAATCACCAGATTCAGCAGCAGGTCGCAGCCAAAATAGGCAGTAAGCGTTTGGGTCAATCGAGCACCCTTCCCCACCAAGCTCAAAAAGACAAAGATGATCACGGCTTGGGCGGCCAGGTTCGTCAGAATAGTCGTGGCAACGGTTGTTGCTGGCTGGGTGCCTATGCTAACGGAAATGATCAGACTGACCGCGATGTTGAGCGACGTAATCAGAAGCAGCAAAAAGCTGCTGGCCGGAAGGTGCTCGGGTTCGCCCTTCAACTGCGCAATACGCCAAAACAAGGAAAATATGGGAAGCATTAGACTTTCTGGAATTTGGTGAGAGAAATTGTCGCACAAAAGCGCTGCTTCACCGACAATTGCATCCACGCAAGTTTGTCATACCGACGCATCAAAATTCCTGCTTAAGGAGCCATCATGCCCAAGCCAAATGCCTTTTACGCCCAGTCCGGCGGAGTGACCGCTGTTATTAACGCGTCGGCCTGCGGCGTGATCGAGACGGCTCGTGCCAATAAAGCGACGATCGGAAGAGTGCTGGTTGGTCGAAACGGTATTCTTGGCGCGCTAAACGAAGAGTTAATTGATACGTCGAAAGAAACTAAGAAGGATATTGCTGGGCTACGCAGCACACCGGGCGGCGCTTTTGGCTCCTGCCGCTTCAAGCTTAAATCACCCGAAGAAGATGCCCGGGAATATCACCGCCTGCTTGACGTCTTTAAAGCCCACAACATCCAGTATTTTTTCTACAACGGCGGGGGCGACTCTCAAGACACCGCTAACAAAATCTCGCGGCTGGGGAAGAGCATGGGGTATCCCTTGCAGGCCATTGGAATTCCGAAAACCGTCGATAACGATTTGCCCTTTACGGACACCTGTCCTGGGTTTGGCTCCGTCGCCAAGTACGTGGCCACGTCAACCAAGGAAGCTGCCCTAGATGTTGAGTCTATGTGCGAAAGCTCGACAAAGGTTTTTGTGCTAGAGGTCATGGGGCGTCACGCCGGCTGGATTGCTGCTGCTGGGGCCCTGGCCCAAGAAAACCCCGACGATGCGCCCCACATCATTTTGCTGCCTGAAGTGGCCTTCAACAAAAAGGCGTTTTTGGCCAAGGTGAAGGCGACGGTTAAGAGTAAGGGCTTCTGCGTGATCGTGGTATCTGAGGGGGCGCGTTACGCCAACGGCAGTTTTCTTGGCGAATCCGGGGCAGCCAAGGATGCCTTTGGTCACGCACAACTCGGCGGTGTTGCGCCGACAATTGCCAACATGATTCGGGATGCCTTGGGTTACAAGTATCACTGGGCCGTGGCGGACTATTTGCAGCGATCCGCGCGCCATCTGGCGTCGGCAACCGATGTGGAGCAAGCCTACGCCCTAGGTAAGGCCGCTGTGGAATTCGCCCTTGCGGGCAAAACGGCAGTGATGCCAACCATCGTGCGTACCAGTGATCAGCCCTATCGGTGGAAAATCGGTGAAGCGAAGTTATCACGAGTGGCAAATGTAGAACGCTTCATGCCGAAGAGTTTCATCAGCAAGGACGGTTTCGGTATCACTGCGAAAGCGCGGCGCTATTTGGCACCCCTGATCGTTGGAGAAGATTATCCCGCATTCAAAAATGGTGTGCCCGACTACGTGCGCCTGAAGAACCATCTGGTACCCCAGAAGCTGTCGAAAAAATGGTAGCAAGCCGCTTGGGTTGATGGCTGCATCAGGGCGCAGCGATTAAGGACCGAAGCTATAAAAACCGAGGTACCAAGGACTGAGGTGTTAAGCGTCTCGGTATTGCGTTCGCGACCTGAGACGTTGGACATAAAAAAGGGGACCTAGGGTCCCCTCTTTCGTTTGGCCTCGCCCCGTTCTTAGGCTAGAACAGGTGCAATAACCAAGCTGACGATAGCCATCACATTGATCAGAATGTTCATGGCAGGTCCTGACGTATCCTTGAAAGGGTCGCCTACGGTGTCGCCAACAACAGCGGCAGCGTGAACGTCTGAGCCTTTGCCGCCCAGATTGCCTTTCTCAACATACTTTTTGGCGTTATCCCAAGCACCGCCGGCATTCGCCATGGTCAGTGCCAGCAGCACGCAGCCCAACAGAGCGCCGCCTAACGTGCCGCCCAGGGCTTCTGCGCCGAGGCCAAAGCCAACAACAATAGGTACACCAACAGCGATGATGCCGGGCATCAGCATTTTCTTAAGGGCTGCAGTCGTTGCGATATCGACGCACTTTGCCGTATCGGGTTCTGCGGTGCCTTCCATCAGGCCCGGTATTTCACGGAACTGACGGCGAATCTCCTGAATCATTTCCATGGCAGCCTCGCCGACCGAGGTCATGGTCATGCTGGCAATCAGAAACGGAACCAGCCCACCAATGAACAAGCCGATCAGCACGTCTGGATCGCCAATATGCAGCAGGAACTCACCGCCGCGGTTTGCCGCGACGGTTTCTACGAACGCGGCGATAATGGCCAATGCTGCTAGCGCCGCAGCGCCGATGGCAAAGCCTTTGCCCATGGCGGCCGTGGTGTTGCCCA
>JBELHZ010000077.1:0-10095 GCA_042091155.1 Gammaproteobacteria bacterium | reverse complement strand
GGGGGGGCAGTCCTCCGTGGTGGAGCTTTCAGAAGCTGAAATCGTAGCTGGAATTATGCAGGTACCCGAAGCATTGCTGGCAAAACTCAGGCTGGGACAAAGAGCCCTCATCTACCCCGGTGGGGGCGGCAAGCCGATCGAGTCCGAAGTCTTCATCATTAACGATCGTGTGAACCCAGAAACACGCATGGCAGAGTTTCGATTGCCGGTCGCAAACCCCAACTATCGCATCAAGCCCGGACAGTTCGTTAAGGCAGAAGTATTCACTGAATCGCACGAAGTGATTGTTCTGCCTGGCGAGTCATTGCTCAAGCAAGACGGTGTTACACGGGTCGCAGTTTACGAAGATGGGCAGTTTACCCTCAAAGAAGTCGACACCAAAAATCTGGAAGACGGAACTGTCCTCATCGTTGATGGCCTCGAAGATGGTCAATTGGTTGCAAAGTCGCCTTCCGATGCGCTCAATGCGACGGCAAAGGAGCTAACACTCGTCTATGTGGATAGTTGACGTATGCATCAGGAAACCTGTCTTTACCGTTATGTTGATGGGTTCTCTGGTTCTATTGGGGTTTCTCGGACTGAGATCGCTTGGTGTTGACCTGTTCCCGAAAGTGGAGTTTCCCTACGTGTCGATTACGACCCGAATGCCAGGTGCGTCACCGGAAACAATAGAAACTGAAGTTACAGACGTCATTGAGGGATATGTCAGTAACATCTCGGGTATTGAAAAGCTTCGCTCCATCAGTTCAGAAGGCATCTCACAGCTAACGATCGAGTTCAATCTGAGCGAGGATGCCGATGTCAAAGCTCAGGAAGTCAGGGATAAGGTCGCGCTGGCCAGAAACGAACTTCCTCTCGATGCGGAGCTTTCAATTGTTGAGAAGGTTGACCCTGACGCAGCCCCGATTTTGAATGTTCTGATCTCGGGTAGTAAAGACATTCGAACCTTGTCTACTTTCGCCGACGACGTCGTGAAAGAAAATCTTCAGCGCGTCCCGGGCGTTGGCTCGATCAATCTGGTTGGTGATCGGGAGCGCGAAATTCGAGTGTGGCTGGACCTTCTTAAGCTACGCGCGCTCGCGCTGTCGGCCGAAGATGTTGTCAATGCTATCGGAGCAGAACACGCTGAACTACCTGGCGGTAAGCTTGAACTAACAGCCATAGGCGTGGAGCTCGGCGTCCGCACTGATGCAGAAGCGGATTCGCTTACTGAGCTGTCCGAGCTTGTCATCAGATTTAATGAGGGCGCACCGCCAACCCGGTTGAAGGAT
Source organism: Gammaproteobacteria bacterium (assembly GCA_042091155.1). Lineage (GTDB taxonomy): Bacteria > Pseudomonadota > Gammaproteobacteria > Pseudomonadales > Azotimanducaceae > UBA4421. The sequence goes on along the minus strand of JBELHZ010000077.1, from coordinate 8,824 downwards.
GTCGCGACCATTGAAGACGGAATGGCCGATGAACGCTCCTATGCGATCCTCAATGGTGAGCGAGGTGTCGCGCTAGAGGTTCGCAGACAGAGTGGTCTGAACAGCGTGGAGGTAGCACGTCAAGTCCGCCAAGAAGTTGAAAAACTGGAAGCGTTGGCACCAGAGGGCATAGACCTGCTGATAACACAGGACAGCAGCAGGTTCATTGAGTCTTCCATCGAGGAAGTAACAAAGGAACTACAGATTGCGATGGGTCTGGTCGTCCTCATCACATTCTTCTTTCTCGCCAGTTGGCAGTCGACACTGATTGTAGCTACTGCGATTCCGACTTCGCTGATTGCGACTTTCTTTGCTTTCGATATCGCAGGCTTCACACTCAATCTTTTGACGTTACTGGCGCTGACGGTCGCCATCGGATTACTCGTCGACGACGCGATTGTCGTTGTAGAAGCCGTGCAAAAGGATGTGGATGAAGGCGTGCCGAGATTGCTGGCGGCATCTACTGCCACGCAGCGAGTTAGCCTGGCAGTTATGGCCGGCACCTTTGCGACGTTAGCGGTGTTCGTCCCCATTGGATTTATGGATGGCATCGTGGGTCAGTTCTTTGGTGAGTACGGCTTGGCCATTGTTTTCTCAGTCTCAGTTTCGTTGTTGGTCGCATTGACACTGAGTCCGATGTTGTGTTCAAGATTTCTTGCACCGTTAAAGCAAGACGGCCCACTATACCATCTGGAGCAATTCCACAAATGGATGGCCCAAGGCTATGGTAAAGTCGTGGCCGCCTCGATACGTGGGCGCTACATTGTACTAGCGCTCGCTGTTGCATCTGTCTATCTAGGCGGGCTTGTGGCCGCCGAGATTCCTGGGGGATTTACGTCGAAAGCAGACCGCAGCGAGTTCAGAGGAACAGTCGAATTGCCAGCTGGCACGGCCATTTCTGAGACAAAACGCTACGCCAGTATTTTGGATGATGCTATCAGGTCAGTCGACCACGTTGAAAACCTCTTCCTCACTATTGGCGCAGGTAGCGCAGGGCAGACGAATCGGATAGATCTCTACGGAACGCTGACCAAGAAGCAGCGCCGAGATAAAGGGCAGTTCGTTATCATGGATGAGGTTCGTGCTGTAACGAAACAAACTGTCCCCCATGCACGGACGATGAACATCAGTGAGGTACCGTGGGTATCTGGCGGCGGGCTCGCGACCGCTGACATCGAACTCGTTGTTCAGGGGGATAATCTCGAAACATCCCGCGCTTACGCTGATCAGGTTGTCGATGAACTGGAGCGCGAACTCAGTCTGTCAGACGTGAGAAGTGGGTATGAACCGGGTCGCCCTGAACTCATTCTGGACATCGATCGAGAACGTGCAGGCGACCTGGGTATTTCCGCGCGAACAATTGCAACGACCAGCAGGATCCTGATTGCGGGTATCGACGCCGGCAGCTATGAACAGCAAGGCTCCAGATACGACATCAGCGTGAGGCTTCGCGAAGCCGATCGCAGCTCCGTTGAATATATTTCCCAGATGCAGGTAAGAACCCGCACCGGGAACCTTGTTGACCTACCCAGTGCAGTTGATCTTACCTATAGAGACGGCCCCGGCAGAATAGAGCGCCAGGATCGCGCGCGCAAAGTGTCCGTTTTTGCGAATGCCGGTAGCGACACGGCACTGGGAGATGCAGCATTGATCGTCCAGTCCGTTCTGGATCGCATCAAGCAACCACCAGAAATTTCCGTGCTGTTCGAGGGTCAGGTGAGACGAATGCGCGAGAGTGCTGACTCCATTCTTGGCGCATTTGTGCTGGCAATAATGGCGCTCTACATCGTGCTTGCCAGTCAGTTCAATAGCTTCGGCCAACCTCTTGTTATCATGTTGTCCGCCCCGCTCTGCTTCTCAGGCGCATTCACGGCGCTTTGGCTCACAAACCAGGAAATGAGTTTGTTTGCTCAAATTGGCCTCATCGCGCTGATGGGAATCGTTATGAAAAACGGCATTTTGCTCGTCGATCGAGCGAACCAGTTTCGCGAAGAAGGCCTTTCCGCCAGTGAAGCGATGGTCAAAGCGGGCCCGGAACGCCTGCGACCCGTACTTATGACAGCCTTTGCGGCAATATTTGGCATGATTCCAGTAACGCTGTCATCAGGAGATGGCTCGGAGTGGCGAAACGCAATGGGCGCACTCATCATTGGCGGGCTCGCTTCTTCCACCCTGCTAACACTATTAGTTGTTCCGGCTGCCTATATTGTCGGTCCGGATATTACGCGGCTCGCGTCGCGACTAAGAAGCTTTCTTGTGCGTTTCAAAGATTCGGAAGCTAAGGGCCGTTAACACACGTCAAAACACTGGAGAACTTCGTTTCTCCCACCAGCCAGGTATCGGTGCACCGGAGACATGGGAAACAACTTTGCCCTGCCTGCCACCGCCAAAGTCATATCAGACATCATCGCATGTGTTCCGCCGATTTCGATGCCTCAGCGGCTCAAGCGTGTGTTCGTTGGGGCGGCCATCGCATAGAAATCGAGAAATGTGAAAAGTGCGGTGGGCCGATGGAACGCCGCCCGGTTGGATGATCGAGTCCATAGAGGACCCCGATGTTATCCAGATCCTCAAGCACTTAGTTCTAGATCAGCCGAGGGATCCCAGAACCATTCACCGGCATCAGATTTGACGGGCCAATCGACGATACTATTCTGAATTCAAGAGCATCGATACACGCCGATGACTGTCTCGTTCGGCCGGAGTCTGGATTCGGTGTCTGAATCGCCACATTTCCCATCGATCAACGCACGTTTAGATCGGCCAAAGTGGAGGGTAGGCAATCCGTAGGGGTGGGCGTACTCTTCTTAACGTGAAAAAGGGGTGGTTATTCGTACTAACCGCCTCAGGAAGCCACTTCCTCCAGGATGTCTGGATGAGTTTGCGCGATCTTTAGGAGTGTCTTGGCTGCGCCGCGCGGAGAGCGTCTTCCTTGTTCCCAGTCTTGAACTGCATCAATAGAAACATTGAGGAGTTCCGCGAACTGCCGCTGCGTCAGGTTTGCAGATTTTCTGGCAGAAATCGCCAGGAGTTGCTCTTCTGAGTAAACCCGACCCTTTCTACCTTTTTTCATTTGCTGAACTGCCTTGAGCAGTTCAGCACCTTCGTTGCTCATCTTGGTTTTGCTAGCCACGCTCAATTGCCTCCTTGATCAGTTTAAGTTCATGTCCAGGAATGGTGGATCTTTCGTTCTTCGCGTACAGGGTAAGGAGCCAGACTTCTTCCTCCTCAAGCATGTTGTAGTAAATCACTCTTACACCACCACTCTTGCCAGAACCAGATCGAACCCACCGAACTTTCCGGACTCCACCAGAACCTCGAACGACAGAACCCGCAGTTGGGTTTCTGGAGATGAAAACGGCAAAGTCTTCTCTTTCGCTGTCTGATAAAAGTGTTTCAGCTTTTCTGGAATAGACAGGCGTTTCGATTACGGTAAACACTCAGTGATTGTACGGCATTGCCGCACCTTCTTCAATTGAACTGCAACGGAAATTTGTGCCCGTGCCGTGCCCAACTGACCCTAATTGAGGTTAAAAGTCTTGATGAGCGCAATGCATTCTCGCTTTGCGAATCAATTAGTTACGGATAAGGGAAGAAGAGGTCGATTAACGTCATTCATCATTTCTACATTCATAATGCTGGGGTCGGTGGTTCAAGTCCACCCGTAGCTACCACTCTTCCATTAAGTGACTACCCATAAACTCCGTAATCTACAGGTTTCGCTAGGCTGAACTCTTAACGAAGGAGGCCAAGGTTCTAAACGGTCCACGATTACTCGAGAAACGACAGGCAGCCAGCATCCGCGAGCACCTCTCGCAGGCCGCCCGCGTTCGTGCCTGCCAAAAGCGTCTTCAGTCTTGAATAACATTTCACCTGATATTTAAAGGTAGGCTGAGCGTAGCGCTGTCCGGCTAAAGGCAGTGAAACTTCATCGTTCCCCTGGTCATACGCCTGTGCATTCGCCTGCAAAAAAGGGAGGTAGTAAGTGGCACAAAAACGCAGCATGTCGCCCACGGCGGGTCGCAGGTCTGCGATGCCATGCCATTCGCCCTCGATGCCGCTGCTGTCCTCTAGTCTTCTGACCCAGTCGTAGACGCTGGGCACCGTGGCACGCATGATCATCATGGGTGTGTGATCGCTAGCCAGTGTTTTCAGCTGGCCGAACAATCCGAAATCTGCCAAGGACGGTCGGGTGCCAAACAGGTACTCGTCCCGAGTTGCGAAGCCATCAAGAATGGCTAAGAGCTCATGAAAGCTTTGTTCAATAATGGGTTTGTTCTGTGGTGTGCAGCCCACCAAGGGCATTCGTGATACCTGACGATCACGAATTGCTCGCGCCGCCTTCGCCAGTGCCTCGCCCCTCAAACCTGGCGTATTGTCGCTAATGATTTGACGGCTGCTGTACTCTTGATCGATCTCAAGATCCCATCGATAGTGAAACATCATTTTCGTTACCCACTCGTCGGCCATGTCCTCAAAAAGAAGGGACAAATAAGCCATGGCCGGGTCTGTGGGTTGGATCGAGCGCTCGCTATGCCTGTCCTCTAACATCATCGCCAGGGGTGTGGAGTCCACATGCAAGCTGCCATCGTCTGGCAGCCGCAGAATCGGAATCACAGGTGGGCCATCGTGTTTGATCTGAGCGCGTATTGCCGGCGTGATTTGAATCCAGTCAAAGGGTAGTCGTCGGTAGTGCAAAATCGCTCGCATCTTCTGCGAATAGGGCGAACCCCCTCCGCCGTACAGTTGGTATCGCGTCATATTTTCACTCCCGTTCTGGTAATGACTTTACCGTTTATTCCTCTCGACTTGGCGGTTACCGCCGGTCTGCTCCATCTTAGCGTTTGAGCCAAATCAGTGACGACTATGCCCGCAACGCTGATCGGCGTCTGTCTGCGGACGATCGACAGGAGAAGGAGTTGGCCTACTCGTCGAGCTGACCTGCGAGAACGTTAGGCAATGATGCTGTTTTGAGAAGGTAGATTGCCTTGGAGGGAGAATCACAGAGGGGGAGAGGGGATAGCGATATGCTGCACCTCCAAGGCACGATTAAGATACCCTTGCGTTGATGAAAATTCGGTGTGCAGATCAGTGATTTTCAGTCACATGAAATTAACGCTTGGGCCTCGGTTGAGGGTCTGCAGGCTGATGAAGTTCGCCATCAAATGACACGATTTCGCTCGCGTCGATCAGACCTGAATCAAGTCCTACGTGGTAAAAGCTCGTCACGGAAAAGTCGCTTATCTCACGGCTCGTGTGTGCGACGGTAAGACTGCCGCATAACTGCTTGCAAGCGACCTTGGTGACTTCTTGCAGCAAGGCAAAGTCACGGTAGTAATCTTGGAGCGCCGGCTTCCCTTCAACGGCACGCCGTGCGTTTTTGTTCATCAGAGACTCATCCACACGCTCTTCGATCCTGGTCAGCGCGCCAGGCATATCCGTTCGCAGCACATTTGTCAGGGTGGAATAAGAGATTTCACAGATGTTTTTGTAACGATCCGCGTTCGGCGAGTGATAATCGGCAATATTTTCGTCAAGGACGATGAGGGCCCGAAAAACGCCAAGCCCATCAGCCACGAGGCGAGTAATGGCCGATATGCCGCTTTCTTCAATTGGATCGCCCTGAGTAACGAGTAGCACCGGCTTCGCCGGTGGATTGGCCAACCAGCGCGCTGTGAGCTGCCTAACAATGACTGACGCTACGGTTGACGGGTTCCGCTTGTCGTAACCACTCATACCCTCAATAACCAAGGGGTGGTGGCGGCACAGTTGCTTCAGTGCTGTATTTGCTTGAATTTCAATCACACGCCAATTGTACGCCCTCGGAAACGGTTGGTTTATCGATTACATGCGCGAATCCTTAGAACAAAACAGGCCATTCAGTGACTAAGTGTTCAGTGCTCTGATTTACAGGGGGGCGGCATTAAAATACCGGGAATGAATCCAGCCGAACACTTGGCGTCCGTCCCGCCGGCGTCGGCAAATCACACGAAGGTCACATTTGACTTAGCCAAATTGCTTGATAACGATGCACAGGAGTTCGTCACAGTGAAACAGCTAGCAAAGGATGGCGATCAGCTAGCTATTGACGTGCTGTGCAATTTGGCTGCGCCCTATGAAGGCACGGCGCTTGGTCGCCATGCCGACGTATCGAAACGTGCATCTGATTTACTGGCAGATGTGTACTCAAACGAAACTGCGCAACCGGCCGTCAGGTCTGCGGTGGATTTTGTCGCAACGTGGGCGGGGTCAAACTCGACAGGTACGGTGCTCATACTGCGGCGTTTCCTTACGATGCTCTCCTTCTAAAGACGCCTAAGCTACGCGGAATCGTCTCGCGAAGCGATAACGCTGCGGCTGATCGTCTGACGCCGGCTATTCGAGAACGATACAATAGCGCTCACGCCGTCCAACGGTTATGAACCGTCACCTACCAGGTAATGGATAGTGACGCGGACAGTATATGGTTCAACTGATTGTCTCTGCCGATCTGGTTGATGTAGTTGTTTAGGTAACCCACCTCAACTTTGTACCTTTCATTGATTTTATGATTTACACCTAGAAACAAGCGGTTTTGATTGAATCCGCTGGATTGTCCCCAATCCGCGTCATTGAGGTTTAAAAACAGCTCGTTGGCCACGACGTACGATGAAGAACTGTTTGGGATGGACTTGGTCCAACGCAAAGACTGCCTAACCCGCACACCAGTGTCGCTGTCTTCGTCACGGAACCGTTGCTCCAGTCTTGTGCGACCGCTGAGTTGTCCATTGGCAACGCTGCCGAAACGATAATTGGCTTGCTGCCAGGCTCGATCTTCTTCAACGTTTGGATCGGCTTGATGTCCAGTGACTCGTGCATAGCCAAGCCAAAGCGTTAGATCCGGTGAATATCGCCAGCCTAATCCCGGGCGGACAATACTGGTGCTCAATCTCCCCGCATCGTCACCAAAGCGCGCATGAACATCGAACCAAAACAACAAATCGCCAGTGTTCATTGGGCCGTTGGCAGACAGTGCCGACCACGCTTGGAACTCGTCATCAACTGCGTGGCTCAGGCGGGAGCTACAGATCAGAGCCAATGCGATCAGGGCGGTAGTTAGTCTTTTCATGGGTATAAATCTTATAAAGGTGTCGCAGGGTGTTGCGTGGAAAAGCCAGACGCCGATACCAATCTAACGGCTAAAGCTGGCCTATATTTTAAGGATTGTTTAGCTGCCTTGGTGTTGATGACTGATCATTTTGGAGGTGAATCCGTTTGTCCCGGAATGGGACCATTCACCGCTCGTGCTCTTGTGGGTATGCCGGACCGATTCGTACTGCTCATAGTCATGAAACGCGTTGGATGGCAGGCCCTTGATAGAAATCGGTTCTCCCTCCAATCCCGGCAGCGGTTTCATCGCGACTTGGGACGCCGGTGTAGAATACGAGATCACCTCCGGGGTGCGTGTCACCGTCATTGGCACGTATTCGAGCGATCGTGATTGACGGTGGAAGTATCCGAAAGCCTCTGGCAGCAGCCTTTCAAGGTTTCTGCGCTGGGTGGTGTTTAACGAACCATCGCCATAAATGCGCACCCATTCCCCCATCCCGAAGGTGATTAGGAAACGAATGCCGTTGAGATCGGTGCCGTCGAAGGTTCCTTGGTTAATCTCGATGAGCCGGTTGCCGTCACAGCGCATCGAGGTGGGGAGGCCAAAATTGCAGGGACACGGAATTTCGCAGCTGCAACACTCGGCAATGTCCGCTGTAAACGTCCACGCAGACGCGATGCCTGCCGCAGTCGTGAGCGCGCCCGGAGCGATCGCAGCGCTGGCCAGTACTTGGTTGAATTTCCTTCTTTTCACATGTGCTCCTCGTTCAAGCCGCCGATAACATTTCAGGGTGGCCATAGGATGCAGCAATCAATGTGTTTCAAAAAAGTGATCCAATCCACGTTTCGAAACTAAAGAACAACAGCGTGCTTTTCAGTCTTTGTCGTAATCAAATCGCCTGCGTTAGTGTCGGAGAATCTTTAAGACTTGGGAGAGGTGGATATGAAACGTCTGGTTAAGTGGTTTTTGGCCTGCCTTGTGCTTGGCACGCCGTTTTTAGGGAATGCAGAGAACAGTGCGGGCTACAGCGCCGTGATGGAGGAAGTGGTAGTCACGGCCCAGCAGCGTGAAGAGCGCGCGATGTCTACGCCGGTTGCTGTGAATGCCTTTACTGCCGACGATATAATCGCGACCGGGGCGTTGAGTATTCAGGACATCAGCGATTTCATACCGGGCCTTGATATTGGGGATGGATCCACGACTCAAACGGGCATCAGCATTCGTGGCATCAGCAGTCCCAACATCAGCAGTGGGGGGGACCCTTCGGTCGCGACTTTCTATGACGGTTCCTATGTGCCGCGTGCTGCCACCACGATCCCATTTTCCGATATTGAGCGCGTTGAGGTTTTGATGGGGCCTCAGGGTACGCTCTTTGGGCGCAATGCCACCGCCGGCGTGGTGAATACTATTCCTAATGCGCCAACGACTGCGGTGCAAGAGGGCTATCTTCGGGCGCGCCTCGGTAACTACAGTCTGCAGCGCTATGAGGGCATGCTGAACATGCCGATCAATGATGCGTGGGCGGTACGCTTGAACGCCCTGACCTCTGATCGAGACGGCATTGTAAAAAACGTGGGTGTCGGCCCCGAGCCCGGGGACGAAGGAGTGAAGGTGGGCCGCGTTTCCCTGCTTTGGCAGCCGAATGAACGCACGTCTGTGCAGTTGAGTCTGGATGCCGAGGATCGCAGCGAAGCG
>JBELHZ010000001.1:0-324107 GCA_042091155.1 Gammaproteobacteria bacterium | reverse complement strand
CGGTCTATAGGGGTCAGCAGACGGATATGCTTGCCCAGATCTACCCCTTCGGTGGAGTCGCGAACAATACACAAAGCGATCGTACGCTGATCAATGTAGACCCCTAGGGCGTTCTTCGTTTTAGTCGTGTGCTGGCCTTTCGAACGCATAACCCAATCAAGATCAACGGGGAACCCGAAGCCTGATCCGCGTAGGATCGAACCAATAGGTCTGAAATCGCTAGGCGCTGTAAGCCTGCGGCTCGGTCAAACGTTGCCCACGACTACAACGGTGACGGTGCCCTGCCACACGGCTTTTGCTATGCTCGTCGCGCAACGTCCGTTTTCTTCTGGCAGCCGAATCCAGCGATATGAACAGTACTCAGCGGTCAACGCGCAAACATCCCGTATTGAGCTTCCTCGCCATCCTTGGCTTGGCGACTCTGTGCACGATCGTAATCGGCGTTGCAGGAAGCTACATCTATCTCAATCCACAAATCCCCAATGCCAGCACCTTTCGCAATGTCACCTTGGAAGCACCGCTGCGCATCTACGCCAAGGACGGTGAGCTGTTGGGTGAGTTTGGCGAGCGCCGCTTAATCCCAATCGCCATCGAAAACGTGCCAGAGGCATTTATCAGCGCCATTTTGGATACCGAGGACAAGCGCTTTTACCAACACAGCGGCATCGATTACATCTCCTTGGCCAACGACATGCTGCAACTGGGAGCGAGCTTGGCGGGCTTCAGCGACGATCGATTAGGCGGTGCCAGCACCATCACCATGCAGTTGGCGCGAAACGTCTCCTTTACGCTGGAGCGCAGCTTTTTACGAAAATTCAAAGAAATGTTGCTGTCACTGAAAATCGAACAGGAACTGACCAAGGAGGAGATCCTCGAGCTGTATATCAACCTGGTACCTTTCGGCAAACGGGCTTATGGCGCACAAGCAGCCGCGGTCACTTACTATGGCAAACCGCTAGAGGAACTGTCGCTGGCTCAACTGGCCATGTTGGCGGGAATCCCACAGCGCCCTGAAGCGGGCAATCCCGTCAACGGTCCACAATGGGCTCTGCGTCGGCGCAATCAGGTGCTAGGCCGCATGCTCGATCAGGAGTCGATTAGCCGACCAGAATACGACGAGGCCGTGACTGCCCCCATCACGGCTAAGGTTTATGCACGGGAACTGGATCTACCCAGTCCCTATGTTTCCGAATGGGCCCGCCAAGAAGTTGTGGGCAAAGTCCCGGACTTATACACCGGTGGATACGAAATATTTACCACCCTAGAGGGGCCCAAACAGCGCGAAGCCACGGCAGCCTTGCGGCGCGGACTGCTCAAATACGATCACGACCACGGCTATCGAGGCGCGGAAGCGCAGGTTTCGGAGCCACTGCGTTTGCTGATTGACGAACGTTATGGGGACGCGAGAGCGGTACCGCCAGCAGAAAACATCGTAGATCCGCTGGATACAATCGCAGAACCTGTCACCACAGAGGATTTGCACGGCCAACTGCTCGAGCGCCTCGGCACCCTGACGACCTATGCAGAACAAACGCCCGGAATCGTGCTGCAGGTCAATCAAGACCATGCCTTAATATTTGCTGCAGACGTCGGCATCGGCAAAATTCAGTTGGCGGACAGTCGCTGGGCCAGGGCATATGTTTCGGTCGACGAACGCGGCCCGCGTCCACAGCATATGAGCGATATTGTCGCCGTTGGCGATATCGTTCGCGTGAATACCTCTGATGCGGACAACGAGACTGGGACAGAGCCCTACGACCAACCGATTTGGCTGCTCACTCAGCTACCCGAGATTCAAGGCGCGTTAATCGCGATGGATCCAAGTAACGGTGCCGTACGAGCGGTGGTTGGCGGCTATGACTTCTATCGCAATCAGTACAACTACGCGCTACAGGCACAGCGCCAGCCGGGTTCAGGCTTCAAACCCTTTGTTTATAGCTCAGCGCTAAGCCGCGGCATTACCCCAGCGGACATCTTTCTCGACGCTCCACTGGTATTTGACGACGCCAACCTCGAGTCCCAGTACCGTCCGGAAAATGACAACAGCCGGTACAACGGGCCGACGCGCTTGCGGCAAGCGCTGTACCGATCAATCAATTTGGTTTCCATGCGCGTGCTGCTAAAAATCGGCGCGGGCAACGTGCTCAACGACGTGAGCAAATTTGGCTTCGACATGGCGTCGTTTCCACGTAATACCCAGCTCGCCTTGGGTGGCGGAACCATGACCGTAGCACCGGTGGATATGGTGCGAGCCTACGGTGTGCTCGCAAACGGTGGGTATTTGGTAGAACCGCATATTGTCGATCGTCTGATTGATCAAAAAGGCAATGTTCTGTTTGCCACCAATCCGGCCACAGTCTGCAAGGATTGCGAAGACAACGCAGCAGCACAAGAAAATACCGCGCCAGCAGAGTCAACCAACGACATCGCACCGATTGATCCAAGACAATGGCTCGGAGCCAATATTCTGGACGAGCTGATGGTAAAGAGAGAAGCCGTGGATTTTGGTGCCGAAACCCCAGTCCCAGCTGAACGCGTACTCGAAGAGCGCAACGCCTACATCATGCAGTCCATGCTCCGGGACGTCATCAATTTGGGCACGGGGCGACGGGCGCGAAGTCTGGGTCGAAAAGATCTAGCGGGTAAAACCGGCACCACGAATGACGCATCCGATACCTGGTTTAACGGATTTAACGCATCCTTGGTTGCCAGCGTTTGGGTTGGTTTTAAAGATCAGCAACCGCTTGGTCGAAACGCTTACGGCTCCAATATCCCGCTGCCGATCTGGATTGATTTTATGGATGAGGCCTTAGCCGATGTGCCAGAAAATCCTATGCTGCGGCCTCCCGGTGTCGTGACACTGCGCATCGATACCGCGACAGGGCTGCCCACCGTGGCGACAAACCCAGCGTCCATCGAAGAGATATTCCTTGCTGAAAATGCACCGGACGCGTCATCGACGTTGAATCAGCAAGAGACCGAGAACGATGACATAAGAGCCGTGGATCTGTTCTAAGGTCTTGGCATTCGCGTCAGGCGCAAAAAAAGGAGGCTCGCCTCCTTTTTGATCTTCTTGATCTTTTTGATCTTTTTGATCTTCTTTTTTTCTTTCGGCTTTACGTGCGCCTCAGCACCCCGCCAAAAGCACCCTTCCTTGTCGAGGGTTTGCGCTTCGAGGATTTAGCTGCCTGAGCTGGTGCGCTTGGAAAACCGCTGACGGAATTTCTCAACGCGGCCGCCTGAATCTATGGTTTTCTGCTTGCCGGTATAAAATGGGTGACAGCTTGAGCAGACGTCCAAGTGCAGGTCTTCTGCCAGTGTTGAACCAATTTCCATCTTGTTGCCACAGCTACACGTGGCGTTGATGACATTATACTGGGGATGAATTTCAGGCTTCATATCGGCTGCTTGCTTGTTATAAAACGGGCGCGAAGTTTAACAGATGATTCCCCTGCCGCAACCATCTTGAACAACCTCGTCTAGCGTAACAATCGCCCATCCAAAAGTCCGAAAGAGCAATTTTTCCAACCTCGACGCCCCGAATGTGACACGCGCCTCATTCCGTCAATCTTTCGATCAAAAGGGGTCGATTGGTGCATTCTCTGCGGGTACAAATCCTCGCTGATAGAAATGGTTGGTAATCAAATGCTTGAGACCTTGTCCAAGCGGTCCCACTTTGTTCCAGCCGCATCGAAGCACCAGTTTCGCTGATCGAATCTACGGTTCCATCAGCGAGCGCTGGTTTACCGGCACTTTGGAGAAGAACTATGCGTAGATCCACAATAAATTTAACCCGGCGCTGGCGACTACGGTCGAGCGTCACATTAATCGGCAGTTTAATGCTTGGTCTGGTCTCTTCTGGAATGCTCCAGGCTGAAGAGCAAGCATTGATTGAAGAAGTCGTCGTAACAGGCTCATACATAAGAGGAACCCCAGAGGACGCTGAACTGCCGGTGGATGTGTTCTCGAGATCAGACCTTCAGGATGTGGGAACGCCTACGATCAACGAATTCATCCGCAACCTGAACGTCAGCTCCGGCGCGCTGGCCGAAACCAATCAATTCGATACACGCGGCGGCCAAGCTAACGAAGGCGTCTCTACGGTTAACTTACGCGGACTGGGGTCTGCTCGAACCTTGGTGCTGATCAACAGCAAACGTCAGGTTGCAACCGAATCCATCGGCGTGGACATCAGCACCATCCCAACAATTGCTATAGAGCGAGTCGAGATTTTGAAAGAAGGTGCCGCAGCCACCTACGGCTCAGACGCAATCGGTGGGGTGGTGAACTTTATTACACGCAGCAACTTTGAGGGCCTAGAAGTTCGCGGTTCGCTGCAAACCATACAAGATTCAGATGGAGATACGGATTTCGGTATAATCTGGGGCGATTCGTCCGACCGTTTCAGTTGGATGCTTGCAGCAGAATACGCACAGCGTTCCGAGCTTCGAATCAGAGATCGGGACTGGGCTCTGCGCCCCTATGCCGAGAATCCAGCTCCGGGTGGATGGTCCAGCATCGGTAATCCCGGCACAATTTTGCCTGCCGTATCTGACGCAAATGGTATGCCAACGACTGCAGCCTTCCAACTCGGCCTAACAGCGGATCCAAATTGCGAAGCGTTGGGCGGAACAGCAGCAGGTGGATTCTGCCGTTTCCAGTATACGTTCTTCGATAATCTGATTGAGGACGACGAAAATATCCGCCTATTCGGAGAAGTCAACGCCGACATCAACGACTCCATGAGCTTTCATGCGGAAGTACTCTGGCATCAAATGGATATGCCTGACTGGAAAACCTCTCCCTCCTATCCACCTCAAGCCCTTACCGGTGCGGATCGATTTATTGCTCCGACACATCCGGGTTTGATCAGCCTCAAAAACCAAAACCCCGATTTATTCAGTGATGTGGATTTAGACGGTGACGGCACTGTCGACGTATTGGCCGAGGACCTAGGCGCTTACAGTTGGTCCAGGATGCTTGGTGTTTCTGGTCGCAACGGTCAGCCCGAATCTCGGTCTCGTGAAACTGAAAACAAGCGGTTCTCAGCAGGACTGGTCGGCATGTTTGCAGACGGTATTGGTTACGATATCAGTCTGACGTGGTCGGAGCGCCAGCGGGATGTCGCCGGCAGTGATATGTACATCGAACGCATGGCCTTTGCGTTCGACGGCCTTGGCGGTCCAGACTGTGATCCTGCAACGGGCACGCCGGGCATGGATGGTTGTCAGTACTACAACCCCTTTTCTAATGCTCTCGAATTCTCCGCCGTTACTGGCATGGCAAACCCGAACTACGACCCAACCGTAGCGAATTCAGATGAACTCATCGACTGGCTAACCGCTTACACAGCGTCGTTCTCGACCAACGAGCAGTTGGTCCTTGAGGCAATCTTTAACGGCGAAACTGACTGGGTCCTTGGCGGCGGGAACGTGGGCTGGGCCGCCGGTGCCCAGTGGCGGCAAGACGACTACGAGTTTCGCGTGCTGCCAGTGGCCAACCGCGCGCTTAATCCGTGCCCTTACAACAACCCGGCCTCGGTGACCCTAGGCCACACCACGACCCTCAATTGCGGTGAGAGCGGTGCCGGTCAATTGGCATTTTTGGCGGCCACAGATGAGGAAACCACCGACCGCTCCATTCAGGCCATATTTGCTGAATTTAGCTTGCCAGTAAGTGACGTCATCAATGCACAGCTGGCGTTTCGTTACGAAGACTATGGTGATGATGGCGGTTCATCCTTCGATCCAAAGCTTGCGGTGAAATGGACTGTAACGGACGAGTTAACTTTCCGAGGATCAGCATCGACAACGTTCCGCGGGCCGCCCGCAAGCGCCCTAAGTGGGACAAATACCGCGTTGACCTTTGTGACTCCGGCGCTAGCTTTTAAAGCCGCAGACACGACCGGCAACCCGTCACTTGAACCGGAGGAAGCTGTCGCCCTGAACTTCGGCGTGGTCTATCAATCTGGCCCGTTCTATGGATCTGTTGATTACTGGTCTTTCGATTTTTCAGACCCAATCCAACTGGAAAACGTTAATCAGATTGTCGACGCTTACGGCGCCAATAACTGCGCCGACGGTGGCGATGGGGTTGGCTCACCAGTCTGCGACACCCTCCGCGCGCGATTGCTTCCCTTGGGAACATCCGTCGCAGAGGTACAGCGCATTCAGCGCTATGTGATCAATGGCTCAGATATTCTGACGTCTGGGTTGGACTATAAAGTGAACTACCGTTTTGACGACGTAGCTCAGGGTAGTCTGGACATCGGAGTGGAAGGCACCTACCAGTTGGAATACGAGTCTGATGACTTCCTCTCCAGAGAGGGTCTGACTTTAGCCTCCGGAGGCGACTTTGTAGGACGTTCTAACGAGAGCACCCCGTTTTCACCACTGCCCCAATTCAAAGATAATTTTTATGTTCGATGGGGCACAGACGCCCACAGAATAGGGTGGACGGTACGACGAGCCTCCGGTTACGACGATTTTGCATCGGACACGCCGGAAAATCTCAGAGACGTCGATGACTTCACGACCCACGACATCACTTACGTCAACAATATGGTTGAAAATTTGACTGCAACGGTCTCGATCTTCAACGCATTAGACGAAGATCCGCCTCAGGTCGCGAACGACCTGAACTACGATCCATATAATCACAGCGCATTTGGTCGCATAATCAAGGTCGGCGTCGAATACTCTATCTTTTAAACGGATTGTCAGACGTTAAAACCCGCCACCCGGCGGGTTTTTTCTTGGAATGAAAAATATTAAGACATACTGCTTCCTCGAAACAGCCGTCTGTTTCTACAATGCGCCATGTCCGACACCAAACGCATCATCCAAGTCGCCGTTCCCCGACCACTACACTCGGTCTACGACTACCATTTAGACCAGCAGGCTCCGACCCCCAAGGTCGGTGCGCGGCTCCGTGTGCCTTTTGGTCGCAGTGAAGTGATCGGCATCTGTGTGAGTACATCCGTTGAGACACCTCACACCAAAACGAAGGCCGTGCTGGAGATTCTGGACGACGATGCTGCCATTGCAGAAGAACTGTTGGACTTGGCCCAGTGGATGAGCGGCTATTACCACTATCCCTTGGGTGAGGTTCTTGCCACGGTACTGCCTAGTGCGGCCCGTAAGGGTTCTGTGTTTGAGATCAAACCGGAACCGCCGCCGGATATCTGGCATCTAATCAATGCCGAGGGTATCGGTCCACGAGCGAAAACCCAAAAGGCACTCGTCGAGCACCTGCAACATGCAGGTCAACCGCAGTCCGGCGAGGCGCTCGCGTCTGCTGGCTTCAATCGACCGATGCTGCGCAAACTCGAAGATCTGGGCGTGGTTGAACGCAGGGCACTGGAAACCAATGCGGCGTTGACAGACCCGCTACCGCCAACCCAAGAACAACGTCAGGCCATCGACCACGTTAATGCTTCCGACCGTTTCGAGGTGTTCTTACTGGAAGGGGTAACGGGTTCGGGCAAAACCGAGGTCTACCTGCAAAGCATGGCGCCTGTGTTGGCTGCCGGGAAACAAGTGTTGGTGCTCGTTCCTGAGATAGCGCTCACTCCCCAGACCCTTGCGCGTTTTGAAAACCGCTTCGGCAGCACGGGCATGATCCACTCTGCGCTTACCGATCAGCAGCGACTTCAAACATGGCTAAGGTGTCGTGCTGGCGATATACGCATTCTTATCGGCACACGCTCGGCGGTATTTACACCGTTCAAAGAACTCGGTTTGATCATCGTCGATGAGGAACACGACAGCTCGTACAAGCAGCAAGAAGGCCTGCGATACTCGGCGCGAGACCTGACGGTCAAACGGGCACAAAGCCTCGACATACCCTTGCTGCTTGGCTCGGCAACGCCTTCCCTGGAATCGTTCTACAACGTACAGCGCGGCCGATATCACCATCTCACCTTGTCCGAGCGTGCCGGCGGCGCGCTGATGCCGACCTATCACACCATCGATTTGCGCGGCCAGAGTTTACGAGGCGGTTTTTCCGATACGTTGATCCGAGTCATTCGTGCCCATTTGGCCAAGGAGGGGCAGGTATTGGTTTACCTGAACCGTCGAGGCTTCGCGCCGACCCTGCTGTGTAAGAGCTGTGGGTGGCAGAGCGTGTGTTCGGACTGCGACGCCAAACTCACACTGCATCGCCAACCTGAGCAACTGATTTGTCATCACTGCAATCTTCGCTTTGCCTTACCCGATGTTTGCGAACACTGCGGACAGGGTGATTTGCTACCTGTTGGTATGGGTACCCAGCGTGCCGAAGAAGCCTTGGCCGAGCTATTTCCGGGGGTATCGCTCTATCGAATCGATCGCGATACCACCCGCACCAATCGACAGCTAAACGACCAGCTTGAGCGCATACAGCAGGGCAAGCCGTGTATTATGGTTGGCACGCAAATGCTTGCCAAAGGACATCACTTTCCTGCGGTTACGCTGGTGGCTGTGGTAAACGCCGACGCCGGATTCCTCAGCCCGGACTTTCGTGCCCCCGAGCGCACGGCCCAACTGGTTGTGCAGGTGGCTGGGAGGGCCGGCCGAGCCGAACGCTCTGGGGAAGTGTGGATTCAATCCTACCAACCGCAAAACCCATTACTGCAGCGGCTTATCGACCAAGGCTACAGAGGTTTCGCACACGCTGAGCTAATCAGCCGAATAGATGCAGGCCTGCCGCCAGCGCAGCCTATGGCCATGCTGCGGGCAGAGGCTTTCGAGCCGGCTATGGCGAAGGACTTCTTACAGCAGTGCAAAGCCCAGCTAAACCATCTGAGCCAAGAGCTCAGCAACCAAGAGGTATCCGTTCAATTGCTGGGACCTATTCCCGCGCCGATGGCCCGCCTAGCCAAGCGCGCACGCTTTCAACTGATCATCATGGCAACAACCAGACCCTTGCTACATCGGGTACTTGCCGGACTGGGGCAACCCAAAACCCACGCGAATCTGCGTTGGTCCATAGACGTAGACCCCTACGACGCCATGTAAAACCACGATGGCCAGCCTCTCTGCCTTCGCCATCAACCCATAGGCGCGCTATAGTGCATGGCGAGCTAATGCTACTTTTAATCGCCACCATCGGATGTGCATGACCAAGGACTTCGCCAATCGCGGGCAATCTGCAAAACCCGCCAAAAAAAGAGCCCGTCCTGCGGCCAAGTCAAGATCGTCTCGAGCAACACCTACCCGCAGCAAAAAAGGCACCAGCTTCCATGGTCCAAGCTTTTCATCCGGCGCAATCTTCGGCGCCATTATCGTGCTTCTTGCCGCGTACCTGCCTGAATGGATGGGCACTGAACCCAGCGTTGCTCGCGAATCAGCAACACCTTCATCAGTAAAACCAAGAGTCACCTTTGAGTTCCCGGACTTGCTGAAAGACAGCGAAATTCAGGTCGATACGAGCGCCTACGAAAGCAGGCCACCGGACCCCACAGCGAAACCCACCAGCTTTCGCGTTCAGGCGGCTTCATTTCGTGACGAAAGTGATGCGAATGAATTACGCGCCAAACTCATTCTGCTCAACTTGTCCGCCACGGTTGTGACTGGTTCGAGCAGTACAGGCGAGTGGCATCGAGTCATACTGGGGCCCTTTGAGCGTCGCGTTGATGCCAATCGGGCGCTCACCAAGCTACGCGAACAAGGGATTTCGGGGGTCATTTTGCAGTAGTGCCACAGCCCTTGTTTCTCAGGACAATGGACGCAATATTCTTTTTCCGATTGAGAACGCCGCCCTCGTGCCATCTTAATCCACCCTTTTACTCAATTCGCCTGAAGTCATTCACTGGCGACGACACAATACGGGTTCGCTTATGCAAGCTTTTCACGGCACCACTATCCTAAGTGTCCGAAACCAACATCAGGTTGCTGTTGGCGGCGATGGCCAAGTCTCTCTGGGCGACACGGTGATGAAGGGCAATGCCATCAAGGTTCGCAAACTGCACCACGACCGAGTCATCGCGGGCTTCGCCGGTAGCACGGCAGACGCGTTCACCCTGTTCGAAAAATTCGAAGCGGCGCTGGAAAAGTACCACGGACAGTTGGCGCGTTCAGCGGTGGAGCTGGCCAAGGAATGGCGCTCAGATCGGGCACTTCGCAAACTGGAAGCAATGCTCATTGTTGCCGACGCGACCGCAACATTGCTCATCAGCGGCAACGGCGACGTTATTGAACCTGAAGCCGGCGTCTTGGCAATCGGTTCTGGAGGCAACTATGCCCGAGCCGCCGCCACAGCCTTAGCGGAGAACACCGAATTCAGTCCCGAGGACGTGGTGCGCAAAGCCATGGCCATTGCTGGCGACATTTGCGTGTACACAAACCATTCACTGACTCTGGAAACTCTGTCCACTGATGCCAAATAACGACTCGCTAACACCCAAACAAATCGCCGCAGAGCTGGATCGCCACATTGTCGGTCAGAGCGAAGCCAAACGCGCTGTGGCCATTGCCCTGCGCAACCGCTGGCGGCGCATGCAGCTTGACCCCGAACTGCGCGATGAAGTCAGTCCGAAAAATATCCTGATGATTGGCCCAACCGGTGTTGGCAAAACTGAGATTGCGCGCCGACTGGCCAAGCTCGCCAACGCCCCCTTGATCAAAGTAGAGGCCACCAAGTTCACTGAAGTGGGGTATGTGGGTCGCGACGTCGAGTCCATCGTTCGTGACCTGGCGGATACGGCAGTTAATCTGCTACGTCAGGACCAAATGCAGGAAGTCGCCAGTCAGGCTAGCGATCGGGCCGAGGAGCGAATCTTAGACGCCTTGTTGCCGCCGCCACGCAACACTGACGGGACAGCAGAATCCACCGAAAGCTCGACCCGCCAAATGTTCCGCAAAAAGCTACGTCAAGGCGAGCTGGACGACAAAGAGATCGATATTGAACTTGAGCAGGTTGCGGTTGGGGTCGAAATCATGACGCCTCCCGGTATGGAAGAAATGACCAGCCAACTGCAAAACATGTTTTCGAATTTGGGGCAGGGCAAAAAACAAGAACAGCGCTTGAGCATCAAAGAAGCCCGCAAACGACTACAGGATGAAGAAGCCGGTCGCCTGATCAACGAAGAGGAAATTCGCAGTAAGGCGGTAGACGCCGTCGAACAAACCGGCATCGTCTTTATCGACGAACTGGACAAGGTCGCCAAACGCTCTGAAACCTCCGGCACCGATGTGTCCCGAGAGGGAGTACAGCGCGACCTACTGCCGCTGATTGAGGGCTGCACGGTCAGCACCAAGTATGGAGCCATCAGCACTGATCATATTTTGTTCATCGGTTCCGGTGCGTTCCATTTGGCCAAACCATCGGATCTGATTCCGGAGCTCCAAGGCCGCCTGCCCATTCGGGTAGAGCTACAAGCCCTGACTCCCGACGACTTTCGCCGCATTTTGACCGAGCCAAAGGCGAGCTTATGCGAGCAATACCAAGCACTGATGGCCGCCGAGGACGTGTCACTTGCATTCGATGCCGGCGGTATCGAGCGCATTGCCGAACTGGCCTGGCAGGTGAATGAAGGTACGGAAAACATCGGCGCGCGACGCCTGCATACCGTTATGGAGCGCCTGTTGGAGCCCCTGTCTTTCGCTGCCGATGAACATGCTGGCGAGCATGTTTTGATCAATGCAGACTACGTGAATACCCATTTGAGCGATCTGGTCAGTGACACCGATCTCTCACGGTTTATTCTGTAATCCTATGCAACCGCCCAAGCACATTACGTACCACAAGATCGCCCATACCCTCGAACTGCAGTGGGATACCGAGCAGTACCAAATTCCAGCGGAGCTGCTGCGGGTTTATTCGCCGTCAGCGGAAGTACGAGGGCATTCCGCAGATCAGCGCACCTTGCAGACCGGTAAAAAGAACGTGGGCATTCGGCAAATAGAGCCCGTCGGTAACTACGCCATTCGCATCACATTCGATGATGGCCACGACAGCGGCATCTACGCCTGGGCCTATCTGCAGGAAATGGGGTCTCAACAAG
This sequence comes from Gammaproteobacteria bacterium, assembly GCA_042091155.1. GTDB lineage: Bacteria > Pseudomonadota > Gammaproteobacteria > Pseudomonadales > Azotimanducaceae > UBA4421. The sequence continues at coordinate 312,124 of JBELHZ010000001.1, read as the reverse complement.
ACCGCTTCTGGCAGGACTATCTGTTGGAGCTCAAGCAAGCCAATGCGTCCAGACTGCCCAATATCCCCGTCAGCCAGTGGACCCCCAAGTAGCGCCAAGCCCGAAGTTTGGAACTTGGCAAGGCGGATGGGAACCGAAGCTACATCCGCGCTATAGTTCGCATCCAGCCAAGCACAAGACCTGAAGCGATGACCGAGTCCGTCGACACAGACCGTTCGAAACCAGAAGAAGACCAAGTCAGCTTCGGCTTCGAAAACGTCTCACCCGATGAGAAAACCCGGAAAGTTGGGGACGTGTTCAAAGCCGTGGCTGGCCGTTATGACCTCATGAACGATCTGATGTCGCTGGGTACACACCGCCTGTTCAAACGTATGGTGCTGCAAATGTCCGGCGTTCGCGAAGGCCATCAAGTACTTGACCTGGCCGGGGGTACCGGCGACATGGCAGCACTGTTTGCCCCTGTCGTGGGAGAACAGGGTCGGGTTATTTTGACCGACCTGAACAGGCCTATGATGCAGGTCGGCCGCAATCGCTTGTTAAATCAGGGTCTGGCTCAGGTGCAGTTTTGTCAGGCACCAGCCGAGACACTGCCATTTGCCGATGAAACGTTTGACTGTGCCTGCATCAGTTTTGGCATTCGCAACTTCACAGACAAAGATCAGGCCCTTGGCGAACTGCTACGTGTTCTAAAGCCCGGTGCACCGCTGTTGGTGCTGGAATTTTCCAAACCTACAGACCCGGTTCTGGACACCGCCTACCGCGCCTTTCAGGCGTTGTGGCCGCCCGTAGGTAAACTGCTGGTGGGTGACGCTCAGCCCTACCAGTATTTGGTAGAGTCCATCCGTATGCACCCGAATCAAAAAACGCTAAAGCAGATGTTCGAAGACGCCGGATTTGTAGACGCTGACTTTCACAATCTCGTGGGCGGCATCGCGGCGATTCATCGAGGGATGAAACCCGAGACCGGCACAACCCGCTGACGTTGATGCGTGACGGCACTGACACTTTCCTGCTTGGGCTGAGACGCCTGCTTGCACAATTCAGCGAGCAGGCTCTGACTCTAGATCCTCAGACTGCACAACAGTTCGAGGCATTCGCCGGGCAGGTCATTGAAATACACTGCCTAGAACCGGATCTGACATGGCATCTCGTGCTGGCCAAGGACCATGTTGATTTCCAAACCGGACCCGGCAGCAATCCAAACGTCGCAATCACCGGCAGCCCCAAGGCACTGCTGCAAACCTTGCTCACCGGCCGAAGTACGGATCCTGTTGAGATTGACGGTGACGCAACTCTGCTGATGCAACTTCAGGCTCTGACCAGCGCCTTTAGTCCTGACTTGGTGAAACCCTTAGCAAATGTTATCGGCAACGATAAGGCCCAACGCACAGCCGCCTTGCTTGAGCTTGGCGCTGCCACATTGAGCGAGTTGTTCAGCAGTTCAGGTCGTCAGGCCCAACAAAAAGCCCAGTCTTACATGGCGACCCGTTACTCCACCGAACCAGAAGCCGATCAGTTGCACGACCGAATAGACCAGCTTCGGCTGCGAGTGGATCGGCTACAGGCAAAACTCGGCCAATACGAACACCAAGGCATCGAAGACTGATGCCTCTGTCGACTCTGCGTTACCTGCTGGGACTGGCTGGTGTGTTTCTGCGCTTCCGGTTACATCATCTGATTCCAACCCAGCACATACCCAGTCGAATGACCCGAGGGCTGTTTGCCGTGCTGAGGCTCGTCCTACCTGCCCGCAAGGATATGCCGGCCCAACTGGCGGCAGCCCTGGCTTCACGCGGGCCTGTCTACATCAAGCTGGGCCAGTTACTGTCCACACGACCCGATATTTTTGGTCACGCAATTTGTCAGGGTCTGGCGCAACTCCAAGATCGCGTGCCACCGTTTGCAGAGCGAGACGCCATGGAGATCATTCAGCAAGCCTTGGGAGAACAGGCGCTGGCGGCGTTTGCGCACATCGAACCAAAGCCCATCGCCAGCGCTTCCATCGCACAGGTGCACGGTGCCCAACTGGTCACAGGCGAAGCCGTCGTGATCAAGGTGGTGAGGCCCCATATCGAAAAACAGATCCGCCGAGAGATGGGGGCACTCATCGAGCTGGCGGAATGGTTGGCCGGGCGCTTGCCCATTCTTCGACAACTGCACCTGCAACAAATCATGCGCGACCAACTGGCGGTGCTGCTGGCGGAGCTGTCGATGTTTTTGGAGGCGCGCAATCAAATCCAGCTGCGACGTAACTTCGCGGATTCTCCACTGCTCTTCGTTCCCCGGCTCTACCCTCGGTTCACCCGACAGGACCTGCTGGTGATGGAGCGCATTGACGCCCCCTCCATTGGCGAGCTGGATCGGCTTCGCGACGCTGGGGTCGACTTCAGAGTGCTAGCGCACAAAGGCGTCGAAACGTTTTTCACTCAAGTTTTCGACGACAACTTTTTTCACGCCGACATGCATCCCGGCAACGTTTTCGTCGACATCACCCACCCTGAGGATCCAAGGTGGATCGCCTTGGATTGCGCCATCGTTGGCAGCCTGAGCGAAACCGACCAGTCTTATCTCGCACAGAATCTGATCGCGTTCTTTGCTCGAGACTACCGGCAAATCGTCAACCTGCATCTGCGTTCCGGCTGGATACCCGCAAACACCGACGCCGACGCCTTTGAGCAAGTTATCCGTTCCGTATGCGACCCCATCTTTGCCAAGCCCCTCAGCGACATATCCTTTGCGGCGTTCATGACCGAGCTTCTCGAGGCAGCGCAAGCATTTGGCATGCAGGTTCAGCCTCAGCTAGTCCTACTGCAAAAGACCCTACTGTATGTCGAGGGTTTGGGCCGACAGCTGTATCCCCAGTTAGATCTGTGGGAGACCGCAGAACCCTTCATGCGGCGTTGGGCGGTTCGTCATCTGGGTGCCGTCGCCGTCATCGGTAAACTTCTGAACCAAGGCCCGAAGCTGTGGAGTGAACTGCATCGTCTTCCCAGTTTGCTCGATGACACCCAGACCATTGATCTGCGAAAACAGTTGGCGCACCAGCAAAAAGACCTGCAGGTATTGGGTGACCAGTTACAGGAGATGCAGCGGCGCAGCCGACGAGGGCGTTGGTGGGTCGCGATCGCAACAGTTGCTGCCGTCGCTGCATGGGTATCACACTAGCGAAAACGCTCTGCACGGTTCCCAAACATACCGTCCATCCCCAAATTAAGCTCACTCAACCTTGAACACCAGCCGGACAACGCGAACTCGCTAGCATGAGGTAACGTCAAGCGACTGGAGCGACGACAATGTACAGCCGCAACTTCCACACCATCGCGTTTACCGGCGGTGGCAACCGGTGTTGGTGGCAAGCCGGTTTTGTCTCAGCGCTGCAACGAATGGACTGGGAGATGCCGCAGTCCGTGATCGCCTGCAGCGCCGGTGCCGGCATCGCCGCAGCCTTGATCACAGAAACCACCCACGAGGCGCGTCGCGCCTGCAAAGCGTTGTACAACGAAAATCCCAAAATTGTTCATTGGGCGCACCGAACCTGTTTATCTAAGCCACGCTTTGCGCAAGACAATATCTATCCCCAGTGGCTTAAAGAATTCCTGGGACCGGCGGAATTTCTAAAGCTGCAAAAATCCAGTTTTAAGGTATCGGTCGCCAAACTCGATAATCAACGCAGAAAACACTGGACCGTACTCACCGCCGCCTGCCGCTATCTGATGAATCGCGACAACGTGAAGTGGCCTAAAACGCAGCCCCTACCTCGCAAATTGGCCGGACTGACCGCGGACTTTCTTGACCTTTCTGAATGCGAAAATTTGCCTCAAGCCCTACGCTGCCTTGAGGCGACCGCCGCCGCTGCGCCCTTCGTCTCAGGCCGAGAATACAAGGGCGAAACCTATTTCGACGGCGGCTACCTCTGTTCCAGCCCCAGCATTCTTAACGCCAGTTCAAAAGAGCCCTTGGGTTGTCTGACACTTTTGACACGCCATCACAGTGATCGACCACTCAGCTTCAAATACTTTGGCGGCACCTACGTTCAGCCGAGCAGGCCCATACCCGTGGCCACTTGGGGCTGCACAAGCGCTACGGATGTCGACGCTGCATTTCGTCTGGGCCAGGAAGACGGTGCAAAATACGCCAACGGATGAGGAAGTGACTAACAGGACTGGCGAGAAATCGTCGAAAGTCTCTACTTATCTTTCAATTTTCCGCCCTGCGCTGATACTGTCACCGCTCTAGACCTGATGGTGCCCTCTTATGAGCGTATTAGACCAACTGACCGAAGTACTTGAGCAACGCAAAAGCCAAAACCCCGAAACGTCCTATGTGGCGTCACTGCACAGCAAAGGGTTAAACAAAATTCTCGAGAAGGTCGGCGAGGAGGCCACCGAAGTGATTTTGGCGGCCAAGGACGCCCAGGGGCATCCGGCCCAGACCATCGACGTCGTGAAAGAAACAGCCGACTTGTGGTTTCACACCATGGTAATGCTCAGTGAATTAGACTTGTCCGCCCAAGATGTGCTCGATGAACTTGCGGCGCGATTCGGTGTCGGTGGCCATGAGGAAAAAGCCGGCCGTTAGTGCACCACACTGTTACTGGTGCGACAAAGCGTCCTATAATCGCCCAACTGTTATCGGAGATTCCCAATGTTTGGATTTGGTATACAAGAACTGCTGGTCATTCTGGCCATCGTGCTGCTGATCTTCGGTCCTAAACGTTTAAAAAATATTGGCTCTGACCTTGGCAATGCCATTAAGGGTTTCCGCACCGCGGTTGCAGATGAAGACAAGCCGACGGAAAACCCAGAACCCGGGGCCGCCAAGGTGATTGATGGTGAAAATGTATCCAACGACGCCGGTACTCAGAAAACCGCGGAGCAAGAAACCAAGTAAACGCCGCATCCCACGGGTAGCCTAATTAAGGCACCCCGAACCCTTCGACCCTGGAGAATTCAAACACCGCATGTTTAGCGATTTCGGCAGTATGGAATTGATGCTGATCGTACTGGTGACACTATTGGTCATCGGTCCCGAGCGCCTGCCTGAAACTCTGCGAACGCTCGGTCTGTGGGTGGGCCGCATATCACGTTCTTTTTCCGCGATGAAAGTAGAGCTGGAGCAAGAAATCGGCATGGACGATGTGCGGCGCCAACTGCACAACGAGTCGGTCATGGCGCAAATGAAGCAGATTGAAGACGATGTGAAAAACACGATTCAACCGCCCGCTGCCAGCGCACCATCGGAAGGCGACAACAAACCCGACTCGGCCGATAACACCTCGTCTGCCAAAACACCGTGAGCCGCGAGCCAGACAACGCGCAGGAATCCCCCGACAAGGAAATGCCGTTCCTTGAACACCTGATTGAACTGCGCAGTCGTATCCTGCGCAGCCTCGCCTTGGTCGCACTACTTTTCATACCCATTTACTATTATGCGGAGCCGTTGTTTAACTTCGTATCTGCCCCCCTGGTGCAGGCCCTCCCGGACGGTTCTTCCATGATCGCCACGCAAGTGACATCCCCCTTTTTAACGCCCTTCAAGCTCGCCATTTATACCGCGATATTCATTGGCGTCCCCTTTTTACTACATCAGCTCTGGGGCTTTGTATCGCCCGGACTGTACCGCAGTGAAAAGCGCTTCGCCTTTCCCCTGCTGTTTTCCAGCATAGTGCTCTTCTACACCGGCATGGCCTTCAGCTACTTTTTAGTCTTTCCGTTGGTGTTCAGCTTTTTCGTTGCCGTCAGTCCTGAAGGCGTGCAGATGATGACGGATATCAACCAGTATCTGGATTTCGTGCTGAAAATGTTCCTCGCCTTTGGCGTCGCCTTTGAGATACCGGTAGCCACATTTTTGCTGGCATGGTCCGGGCTCTCCAGCGCCGACAGCATGGCCAACAAACGGCCTTACGTCATTATTGGCTGCTTCATCGCCGGTATGCTGCTCACCCCGCCGGATGTGGTCTCGCAACTGTTGTTGGCACTACCAACATGGTTGTTGTTCGAGTTTGGAATTCTGATGGCGCGTTTGGTCGAAAAACGAGCACCCGTGGAAGACGATACGCTGGACCTGTAATCATCCTAGGCTCGGCCAGCCTGTTGGCTTGGCTCTAGTGAGGGTGCTCCAACACCAAGGTAAAGGGGCCCTCATTGACACTCGTCACCTGCATATCAGCACCGAAGCGACCGGTTTGCACGGGCACCTGCCGACCAAGCGCGTCAACAAAGGTGTCATAGAGTGCGCTCGCTTTTTCCGGCGCTGCTGCCGGCGTAAACGAGGGTCGCCTGCCCTTTCTGGCATCCGCCAGCAGCGTAAACTGTGAAATCACCAAGGCGGCGCCGCCAATGTCCTTGACGCTGAGCGTCGTCTTAACACCTGCCGGGTCGTCGAATATCCGCAGATTCGCGATCTTATCGACCAACCAAGCGACTTGATCGGATCCATCAGCCGACCCGACGCCGAGGTAGATCAGCATGCCCTGTTCGATCTCGCCGATGACGTCGCCATCTACCGCGACGATGGCGCGGCTTACCCGTTGTATGACGGCCTTCATGTCAGAACAACCGGTTGCACTGACATCCCAAGGTTAGGCGCGCTTGCGCTCGTTTTCCTTCAACAAAAGCTTTCGCACCCGAATATTTTCCGGCGTGATTTCAACCAGCTCGTCGTCGTCGATGAATTCCAACGCTTGTTCCAACGTCATAATCACGGCGCCGCTGAGCTGAATGTTTTCATCGGTGCCAGAGGCGCGCACGTTTGTGAGCTTCTTTTCTTTCAGCGCGTTCACTGTAAGGTCGTTGGCGCGCGAGTGAATGCCCACGACCATCCCTTCGTAAATCATGTCGTTGGGCTTAACCAACATGCGGCCCCGCGCCTGCAAGTTCCAAAGCGCGAAGCCAACGGCCTTACCTTGAGCGTTGGAAATCAGTACGCCGTTTTTCCGGGCACCCACTTCTTCTGCGGTTCGAGGCCCAAACCCATCGGACGCAAAGGACATGATGCCCGTACCCGACGTTTGTGAGAGAAAAATCGGGCGGTAGCCCATGATGCCTCGGCTAGGGATACGAAACTGAAGGCGTACCCGGCCTTTGCCGTCGGGCTGCATTTCCTGCAACTCACCACGACGGTCGCCCAGAGACTCCATCACCTTGCCTTGGTGCTGCTCTTCAATGTCGAGAGTTAGGGTTTCGAAAGGCTCATGCACCACACCATCGATTTCTCGGTAGATCACCTGAGGTCTGGATACGGCTAGCTCGAAACCTTCCCGGCGCATGGTTTCTATCAGCACGGACAAATGCAGTTCACCGCGACCGGATACCCGGAACCGGTCTGGGTCAGGTGTGTCTTCTACCATTAACGCCACATTGTGCAGCGATTCCGTCTGCAATCGCTCACGGATCTGACGACTGGTTACAAACTTGCCTTCTTTGCCGCACAAAGGTGAGTTGTTCACGCAGAACATCATGGTCAGGGTCGGTTCATCCACAGACAGCGGGGGCAGCGCCTCCACAGTTTCCGGCGCACACAACGTATCCGAAATGTTGATCTTATCAATACCCGTCAGGCAGATGATGTCCCCGGCACTCGCAGAGGTCGCCTCGACCCGCTCAAGGCCGCTGTGACGATAAATGTTCATCACCTTGCCTTTACGCTCTGCCCCATCGCGATCGAGCACGATGACCTGTTGATTACGTTCGACCACGCCCCGAGTGATCCGACCGATGCCGATGACACCTTCGTAGGTTGAATAGTCTAGGGAGCTGATTTGCATTTGGAACGGGCCAGTGTCATCCACTTCAGGCGGCGGCACTTGGTCGACGATCATATCGAGCAAAGGGCTCATGTCGTCTGCGATGGCGTCCAGTTCCAAACCGGCGACGCCATTAATCGCGCTGGCATAGACCGAGGAAAAATCGAGCTGTTCGTCGCTGCCACCCAAATTGTCGAACAGTTCGAAGACCTGATCGATGGCTCGGTCAGGATCGGCACCCGGTCGATCGATTTTATTGACGACGACAATGGGCTTCAGGCCATAGGCAAATGCTTTCTGCGTCACGAAGCGCGTTTGCGGCATTGGCCCATCAACCGCATCGACCAACAGCAGCACGGCATCGACCATGGACAGGATACGCTCAACTTCACCACCAAAATCCGCGTGTCCAGGAGTGTCCACAATATTGATTTGGGTATCGCGGTAGTTGATTGCCGTGTTCTTCGCCAGAATCGTTATGCCACGTTCTTTTTCTAAGTCGTTGCTGTCCATTGCCCGCTCTGCTGCGCTAGCGTCCAGCAATCCAGTCTGTTGGAGCAGGCAATCGACCAGCGTGGTTTTGCCGTGGTCGACGTGAGCGATGATGGCGACATTGCGGACATTCAAATTAGGCACAGACGTGTCTTCCTTTTTTAACAGCATTCGCCAAGGCGCAAGGCTGCACGGATATTCGGGACTCGGGTTTTTGCGCGCGCGATTATGGCCGAAGCCACCGGCACTGTCGCCTAAAACTGTCACTGTATTGCTGGATTTTTCGGCGGTAATGCCACAGGTCGCTAACAAATATCTGGCCAGAGGGTTTGTGTATCGGTGCCACTTGCACCAGAATAGCGCGATCGTCATTGAGCTCTGGATAGCGCGCACTATTCTGGTGCGCTCAGATATTTGCTTTTAAAATATTTCCGTGAATTCAATGACTTAAACAAGAACGGGCATGGCACGTATTTTGCCTTTCCTTGACTCAGGGCTCAGCTCCTGTGTGTCAACCGATGCGTCGACGCAGGCAAGCTTTGTCACGATGGTCAGGCATGGTGCGTTTAAGGTCTGAAAAGATAAAACGCGGCACGCGGCTGTCGTAGAGCACTGGTACCCACACAATAGGAGATTTACCAAGCATGAAATCAAAACTGGAATACATTTGGCTGGACGGATACCAGCCCACGCAGAGTCTGCGCAGCAAGACCCAAATGAGCAAAGAAAACTTCACTGGCGCACTAGAAGACGTTTCGATGTGGTCTTTTGACGGCAGTTCGACAGAGCAAGCAGAAGGCGGCAGCTCAGACTGCTTACTCAAGCCCGTATCCATCTACCCAGATCCAGATCGACACAATGCTTACTTGGTGATGTGTGAAGTACTCAATGCGGATGGCACCCCACACCCATCCAACGGTCGAGCGACCATCGATGATGATGACAACGATTTTTGGTTCGGATTCGAGCAAGAATATTTCTTGTGGGATGTGGATACGCAACTCCCGCCAGGCTTCCCTCCCGGCGGCTTCCCAGCACCTCAGGGTCCCTACTACTGCTCAGTCGGTGCAGGTAATGCACACGGTCGTGACTGCGTGGAAGAGCATTTCGACATTTGTCTCGAAGCCGGTATTAACGTGGAAGGCATCAATGCTGAAGTGGCTGCAGGCCAGTGGGAGTTTCAGGTATTCGCCAAGGGCGCGAAGCAAGCGGGCGACGAGACCTGGATTGCTCGCTATCTGTTAGAGCGTACCGGTGAAAAGTATGGTTACACCATCAATTGGCACCCCAAGCCCTTTGGCGATCTGGATTGGAATGGTTCCGGCATGCACGCTAACTTCTCCAACGAAGCCATGCGTACAGAAGGCAAAGAAGAGATCTTTACCAAGATCTGTGAGGAATTCGGTAAGAACATTCAGCGACACATCAGCGTATATGGCGCTGAAAACGATCAGCGTCTGACCGGCAAGCACGAGACTCAGTCTATCGACGAGTTCAGCTACGGTATCTCAGATCGCGGCGCGTCTATCCGAATCCCAGTCACCACACCCGCCGACGGTTGGGTTGGTCGCTTGGAAGATCGACGTACGGCTTCAAATGCAGATCCCTACAAGGTAGCTGCAGCGATCGTTAAGACCACGAAAGAAGCTCTGTCTTAAGCAGCGTTTCCCAGCAACAGGGTGTCGACTCCGTCGACGCCCTTTTTTTTGCCCCAACAATAGGAGCGGTGCACAAAGCTCAGCTCAGAGGGCACGATTTAGTGATGCTTGCACTGATTTGGTGCGCTAGTATCCGCGATAGAGCAGCACATGTGCCATCATGCACTCTCCAAGTAACAAAAAATATGAGCACACGCGGTAGTGTGCACTCACTTACTGCCCGAGGAAATGGGCCTGATTTTTGCTCTGTCTTATCGAGCCGAGCATGAATCGGCGCGACCGGAATCGACGTTCAATAACCATAAAATGATGAATCAGATAAAAAAGAGCCCAAGACAAAATCATAAGCTTGCTGAACATCTGCTCAGCAGTCTAACGACTGCCGTCATTGTGCTGGATAAAAACTTGCGCCTGACTCGGCTGAACAGCGCCGCAGAGAGTCTTCTTCATGTCTCCGCCAGTTCGGTGATCGCCAGTCCGCTAACCGGCTTATTGATTCGCGCCGAAGACCTGGTTGAATCTCTGCATCAGGCAATTGACAACACCCAACCCTTTACCGCCAGAAATGTTGCGCTGCATCTACCGGAAAACACCGTCGAGCATGTCGATTTGACGGTAACGAATCTGGAAACCCCGAAAGGACTGTTGTTGGAGCTCCACGCCACCAGTCGCATCAACTCCATCAGTCAGGGCAGCTTGTCCGAAGAACAACAGATTACGACTCGCAGCCTCATTCGGGGCTTAGCGCATGAAGTCAAAAACCCATTGGGTGGTATTCGCGGTGCGGCCCAGCTGCTCGAAAGAGCACTGCCCACTGAAGATCTCAAGGAATACACCAACATCATCATCAGTGAGTCCGACAGGCTCAGAGACCTAGTGGATCGCATGCTGGGCCCTTGGCAGCCGATGCAATTTGCACCGGTCAATTTGATCGAAATTATTGAGCGGGTTATGCAGATTCTGCAGGGTGAATTCCTGACCAACCTGGAGTGGTCTCGGGATTACGACCCCAGTCTGCCCGAGGTTCACGGCAACCAAGATCAGTTGATTCAAGCGATCCTTAACGTGGCTCGCAATGCCTGTCAGGCCCTGCAAGGAACCGAGCGGGCTCGCATTACGTTCAAAACGCGGGTGGTACGCCAATTTACGATTGGATCCGTCCGCCATAAACAAGCCATGCATCTGAGCGTTATCGACAACGGCCCCGGTGTGCCCGAGGACCTCATCGAAAGAATATTTTTCCCCATGATCAGCGGCCGTGCCGAGGGTTCTGGCCTAGGGCTTTCCATTTCTCAAAACATCATTGGCCAACACGGTGGAGCACTCCAAGTAGCAAGCCGGCCGGGCAGCACCGTCTTTTCGGTCTACTTGCCATTTAGCCAATCCACTCAGCCAAGCGCTTAAAGAGGGCGAATATGAATCAGCACGTATGGGTTATTGACGACGACAGCGCAATTCGCTGGGTGCTCGACCGAGCCCTGAGTCAGGCAGGCATACCGATCACCGCGTTTAATACAGCAGACCAAGCACTCCATCATCTGGGTGCGGAAGCGCCATTGGCCATCATTACCGACATCCGTATGCCCGGCACATCGGGCCTCGACTTCCTGCGTCAGGTAAAAGAGACCCACCTTCATGTTCCCATTATCGTGATGACAGCACACTCAGATTTGCAGAGTGCCGTGACGAGCTTCGAGCGCGGCGCCTTCGAATACCTGCCCAAACCCTTCGATGTGGATGAAGCCGTTGCGGTGGTAAGGCGCGCCATTGCGCAAACTCAGGACGTCAAACCCGTGGAGCTGCCGGAACCTGTCCGGACAACGGAGATCATCGGCCAGGCACCTGCCATGCAGGAGGTGTTTCGCGCCATCGGACGTTTGTCTTCGTCCAACGTTACCGTGCTGATTAACGGACCCTCGGGCTCGGGTAAGGAGCTGGTTGCTCGGGCACTGCATCGCCATTCGCCTCGCCAGAACGAACCATTTGTCGCGTTAAATGTTGCCGCGATTCCCAGTGATTTGATTGAGAGCGAGCTCTTCGGGCACGAAAAGGGTGCCTTTACCGGAGCCGCCCAGCGTCGGGTCGGTCGGTTTGAACAGGCCGACGGCGGTACATTGTTTTTGGATGAAATCGGTGACATGCCCGCGTCGGCGCAAACACGCTTGCTACGTGTACTGGCAGAAAATGAATTTTACCGAGTCGGCGGACACCATTCGGTCAGCGTTAACGTACGCATCGTAGCGGCCACCCACCAAAATCTGGAGAAGCTGGTCGAACAAGGCAAATTCCGCGATGACTTGTTTCACCGCCTCAACGTCATTCGGGTCCATGTCCCGGGCTTGGCCGAACGTCGCGAGGATATCGCTCTGCTCGCCCAGCACTTTCTTGATGCAGCGGCCATCGAACTTGGCGACGAACCCAAGCGGCTCGATCCTGCAACCGCCGACTATTTGAGCCTGATGCCTTGGCCCGGCAACGTGCGTCAACTGGAAAACACGTGCCGTTGGCTGCAGGTGATGGCCAGTTCCAGAACCGTTCTGATCGAGGATCTCCCACCGGAACTGCAACAAACCGAGACCGATGCCGAGCAAGGCAGTTGGGAGTCCGGCCTGGAACTGTGGGCAAATCAACAGCTGGAAAAGAACCCGAATCTAACGTTACTGGATGCCGCACAGCCCAAATTTGAACGCATCATGATCAATGCAGCGCTGCGCAAGACCGGTGGGCGCAAGAAAGATGCCGCGGAGCTGCTTGGCTGGGGGCGCAATACACTGACACGTAAAATGCAGGAACTTGAGCTTTAACGCTCAGTAGCGCTGCCATGCATGTCGTACTATTCCAGCCCGAAATTCCGCCGAATACCGGCAACATCATTCGCATATGCGCGAATACGGGCGACAGTCTGCACCTGATTCGCCCGCTTGGCTTTGAATGGGACGATAAACGCCTGCGGCGTGCAGGGCTTGATTATCACGACTTCACCAGCGTCACACTGCATGACAGTCTGGATCACTGTGAGCGCAAATTGGCCGACCATCGATGGTTCGCAATGACCACCAAGGGAAGTCGCAACTTTGCGGAAATCGAGTTCGACGCCGATGACGTGCTGTTATACGGACCAGAGACTCGAGGATTGCCCGATGATGTGCTCGACAGGTGGCCGGCGGACCGTAAGCTGCGCATTCCCATGCAGGCTCCCACACGTAGCATCAACCTCGCCAACTCCGTCGCCATCACACTCTACGAAGCTTGGCGACAGCGGGGCTACGACGGCATTCTCTAGTGGGTGGTCTCTTCAGCGCCTTCCTCTTGGCCCTTTTGTTGCCGCTCTTGCAGGGCCCTCACGTAAAGAGCCTCAAAATTCACCTGAGCCAACTGAATCGGCGGAAATCCACCTTTGACGACAAGGCTGTCCACGCTTTCACGGGCGTATGGGAAAAGAGTGGTGGGACAGGCAATGCCCACAATTTGGCTCAACTGAGCCGGGTCGGCATTCTTGACGTAGAAAACACCCGCTTGCTGCACTTCCACCAAAAAGCCCAAATAGTCCTCGTCCACTCGCGCACTAACTGTTATCGACAGCACCACCTCGTGCCGATCGTCCGCAAGCGGCTTAGCGCGGGTGTTGATATCAACGGACAAATTCGGCTGCCATTGGCGGGTAAATACCTCTGGTGAGTTAGGCGCCTCGAAGGATACGTCCTTCAGATACACCTTTTCGATACGTAGCTGTACTTGTTGATCAGCAGCGGCTTCGTCTGTTGGGGGATTTGCTTGGTTTTCTTCTGTCATGATTTCACCATCGGTAAGTTTTGAGCCCGCCATTCAGCATACCCGCCGGTCAAACGAGTCACATTCGTAAAGCCATTTTTTTGTAACAAGGTCCCTGCCGCGCCAGAGTGCTGGCCCATTTTGCAGGCGATCACCACCGGTTTTTCTTTGTGTTTAGCCAGCTCGTCAACGCGGGATTCCAGGGACGCATAGGGAATGTTCACCGCATCGACGATATGGCCTTCCATAAACTCTGTTCGGTCACGCACATCGAGCACGATGGCATCTTCTTTGTTTACCAGACGAACCAACTCCTGGGTGCCTACGGTGGCGCCAGCCCGAACCGACTCATTGCGAAAAAATAAAACCACCAACAAAACAAAGGTACCGACAAGCAGCGGGTGGTTTCCTAAAAAGGTAAAAAACTGTTCCATAAATACGGCCTAATGAGGTGGCGCGATTATACACATTCATCCTGAATGCCTGAGCTTTTTGCTAAACTCTTCTGCATCAACCTAAGGATTTATCGACATGTCCAACGTCAGCTTGCTGGTCATACTCGACGGCTTCGGGCATCGCCTTGAAACCGAGCACAATGCCATTGCTCTCGCCAATACCCCGACCTGGGATCGCTTCATTGCCCAGCGTCCGCACACACTGATTTCAGGATCCGGTTCCGACGTGGGGCTACCGCCGGGCCAAATGGGTAACTCAGAAGTCGGGCATATGAACTTGGGTTCAGGCCGAGTGGTTTACCAGGACTTCACGCGCATCAATCGCGCGATGGAGACCGGTGAGTTTGCTGATAATCCGGCATTCACCGAGACCTTTGACGACGTCAACAAAAATGACGGGGCGCTGCACGTCATGGGGCTATTGTCGCCCGGCGGTGTTCACAGCCACGAAGACCAAATTTTTGCGTTAATTCGCGCAGCAGCAGATGCTGGGGTCCGCCAGGTATACCTGCACGCCTTTCTAGACGGGCGGGATACGCCACCGCGCAGCGCAATGGCTTCGTTGCAGGCCGCCGAGGACTTATTCAATGAGTTGGGCTGCGGTCGCGTGTTGAGTCTTTGCGGACGCTATTTCGCCATGGATCGCGACAACAATTGGGATCGACAAGCCAGAGCCTACAACTTGCTGGCACGCGGGGAGGCACCGTTCCATGCGCAAAGCGCCGTCTTGGCACTGCAAGCGGCCTACGACCGCGATGAAAACGACGAATTTGTCCAACCCACCGCACTCCATAACCCACAACACGCGCCACGAGGAATCGGTTCGAAAGACAGCGTGATCTTCATGAATTTTCGTGCTGATCGAGCGCGCCAGCTCACCCGCGCCATGAGCGAGAAAGAATTTACCGGATTCGAAAGACGTTCCTTTGACGCCCCCGCAAACTTCATCACCCTCACCCGATACGCAGACAACATTCTCCTGCCCTGCGCTTTCGCTCCCGACGAACTGCACAACACCTTGGGCGAATACCTACAAAACAATAACAAGCGCCAGTTGCGCATCGCGGAAACCGAGAAGTATGCCCACGTCACCTTCTTTTTTTCCGGGGGAAGAGAAGAACCGTTCGGTGGTGAAAAACGCATCCTGATTCCCTCACCCAATGTGGCGACTTACGATCTGCAACCGGAAATGAGCGCGAAAAAAGTCACAGACCAATTGATCGAGGCCATCCAAGGGGGCGATTTCGACGTCGTTGTCTGCAACTACGCCAACGGCGACATGGTGGGCCACAGCGGCAAACTCGGGCCGGCAATCAAAGCCGTCGAAACGTTGGACGAATGCCTAACGCGCTTGGAGGCTGCCATCGAAAGTGTCTCCGGGCATATGCTGGTCACCGCCGATCACGGCAACGTAGAGCAAATGCAGGACCCCAGCAGCAACCAAGAACATACCGCCCATACCAGTAATCTGGTGCCCTTCGTTTACGTTGGGGAAAAGACACTGAGTCTGCGACCCGGGGGCAGCCTGTGTGATGTGGCACCGACACTGCTCGATCTTATCGAACTTGAGGTTCCACCAGAGATGACCGGCAGCACGTTGATCAGTCCCGCCTGAGATGACCAAGGCATTCTGGAGCCGACCGTTCAGCCAAATCTTTCGATTGGGTCTGACTGCCGTGGTCGTCCTTGGCAGCGGTTCGGCAGTGGCAGCACTGTCTGAGGACACCGAAGCTAAGCAAGCTCTGGATGAAATCGTTGATCAACTCAATGCGCTCGAACAATGGTTCACCGAAGCGGAAAAGCAGACCGCAAACATAGAACAGCAGATTAAAACTCAAGATCAAGCCATAGGCAGGCTTGGAGAGCAGCGCCGCGCCTCTGAGCGGTCGTTAGAAACGATACGCAGCTCAGTAGTTGACCTGGAGCAAGAGCAAAACACATTGCGCCACGAGATCAAGGAGCAGCGAGCAGCGATAATCGCGCATCTGCAAGCAGCCTCGCGGTTATCCGGCGAAGACTTTGTGAAACAGCTGCTCAGTCTGAACTCCAATGCCGACGCCGACCGACTCATGCGCTACCACGGTTATTTTAGCGAGCAACGCATCGCCGAAATGAAACGCTTCAGGGAGAAACTCACACAGCTGACGGATACCGAGCGGCGTCTGGGCCTCCAGCTGCAAAAGCAAACTCAGCAAACTCAAGCCCTAGCGGAGCAATCCCGGGCGCTACAAGACCAGCGGCGCGAGCGCAGCCGGGCGATTCAAGCCCTCGCCGATCAACGTATAACCAAGGCCGATCAGCAGGCGGCCTTACTGGCTGACAGCGAACGCCTGCGCAAGTTGATCAACGAACTACGAACCCAGTCTACGGCGCTGGATGGCAAGGCATTTGCCAAGGCTAAGGGCAGCCTACCCCGACCGCTTGCAGGGAAAGTTCGTCATAAATTTGGCGACACGCGAACGGGCACAAATTTACAGTGGCGGGGCATCGATCTCGCGAGCGCCATTGGCACAACGGTAACGGCGGTGTTCCGTGGACAGGTTGTGTTCAGCGATTGGTTACGCGGCTTTGGACTGATCACCATTGTCGATCATGGTGACGGTTATATGAGCCTATACGGACACGCTGACACACTGCTGAAAAATCCGGGCGATTGGGTGGAAGGCGGTGAAGCCTTGGCTCGCGCCGGCAACAGCGGCGGTGGCTATGAGCCCGGCATCTATTTCGAGCTGCGCCACAATGGGGCAGTAGAAAACCCTGCGTCCTGGCTGGTCAAATGACAGCACGCACATTCTTGCTCGGGAGTCTCTTGGCGTTTATCGCTGGCATGGCGGCGAACCAACAATTTCGCGCCAGCGCAGTAACAACCGAAAGCATTGAACGCGCCATACAACAGATCAACGCGCACTACATCGTCGAACCAAGGCAAGAGGAGCTGGAACGCGGGGCAATCAATGGCATGGTCGGCGCCCTAGACGACTACTCAGAACTCCTCAGCCCCGAGGCCTATGAACGCTTGCTGGCCAACGCTGAAGGCACCTTTGCCGGGGTGGGTATCGAGATCGGCTTACAGCAAGAATATTTCACCGTCCTTCGCATCATTCCCGAGTCACCAGCGGCGATGTCTGCCCTTGAAGTTGGCGATAGAATCACAGCCGTCGATGGCATCTCAATGAAAGGCCTGTTGCTTAGCGAGGTGATTGAAACGCTCAGAGGTCCTGCAGGGAGTAAAGTGAGCCTCGTCTTGCGACGCACCGTGCCCGCAGATCCTACCACCAGCACACCCTCTGGTGTCGATATTGAGCTTACCTTGATCCGAGCCAAGCTGACCGGCGCGTATTTACAAACACGCCTGATCGACAACAAGGTGGCCTACGTTCATGCAACCCAGTGCTATGACACGCTGGCCAAGGATATGCAGCATGCCATAAACAACATGAGCGACGCGCCGCTGAGAGGGCTGATTCTGGACTTACGCAGCAATCCCGGCGGCACCCTACTCTGTGCTGTAAGCACTGTGGATCTGTTCCTTGCATCGGGAGCAATCGTCACCATCCAAGACAGCCGAACATCCGACAGCAGAGAGAACCTCCGCACCTATAACGCCAGCAGCAATACACCTTTTCCGGATTTGCCATTGGCGGTATTGGTCAACGGCAGCACGGCATCCGCCGCAGAAATTATCGCCGGCGCACTACAGGATCGCGCAAGAGCGACCATCCTAGGCAGCAAAACCTTCGCCAAGGGAACCGTGCAAACCTTGCTGCCACCACTCCCCAACGGGAGCGTGTTAAAAATCACCACCGCGCGCTATCTGACGCCCTTGGGACGGTCTTTTGATCAGGAGGGTTTAGTGCCAGACAAACTCGTTGAGAATGACGAAGACCTAACAATACTGGCGGCAGCGGTCAGCGCCTTGTTTCCGTCCGAAGCCGATTAGGCGTCCATCAACGCCTGCCCTGCGGCAACGTCCAGCGTGCCTTCATAGATGGCGCGACCGGTAATGGCGCCCATCAACAATTCAGGCTCTTGGGCAAACGCCATTTTCAATGTCTGTAAATCACTAAGCTCGGTAACACCACCAGAAGCAATAACCGGCAGACCAGCGGCCTTGGCAAGGGCCAGCGTGGCGTCAACATTAAGACCTTGCATCATGCCGTCGCGGTCTATGTCGGTATACACAATGCCGGCTAAGGGCAGCTCGGACAGGTCGCCGACAAAGTCCAGTGCTGTAACGCCTGCATCCTTATCCCAGCCTTGTGTTGCGACCATGCCGCCTCGCGCATCCAAGCCCAACATGATTTTACCCGGGTACTGTTTTGCCATTGCATGCAAAAATTCTGGCTCATCAATGGCCTTGGTGCCCAAGATCAAACTCTGAACACCGGCAGCAAGGTAGGCTTCAATGATTTCTTCACTACGAATACCGCCACCCACCTGAACCGGCACGTCGCCCATGGCCGCCACCATGTCACGAATCAGATCGCCATTCCGCGGCAGGCCAGCGAAGGCCCCGTCCAAGTCGACAATATGCAGACGGCGAGCACCTTGATCACGCCAATGCGCTGCCATGGCAACCGGGTCACTGGAAAAAACCGTGGAGTCGTCCATGCGTCCCTGACGCAGACGCACGCACTGGCCCTCTTTCAGGTCAATCGCTGGAATCAGCAGCACGCTTAGAGGCTGCCCTTCGTCGAAGGCACAATGCCCGTCATGCGGGCATCTTCTGCCACCGCCATGCGCAGAGCCCGACCAAAGGCTTTGAACAAGGTTTCAGCCTGGTGGTGCGCATTGTCGCCAAGCAGGTTATCCAGATGCAGCGTCATCATGGCATGGTTCACCAACCCCTGAAAAAATTCCCGCAGCAAATCCACGTCAAAATCGCCCACCCGGGCCCGGGTGTAATCCACGCGATAGTGCAAGCCCGGCCGCCCTGACAAATCCACCACGGCCCGGGACAACGCTTCGTCCAAGGGCACATAGGCGTGGCCATAACGAGTCAGCCCGCTTTTATCACCAATAGCCTTGTTCAACGCCTGACCCAGCACGATGCCCACATCTTCGACCATGTGGTGCGCATCCACTTCCAAATCGCCAGTCGCTTCTACATGAATATCGATCATGCCGTGCCGGGCGATCTGGGTAAGCATATGATCAAAAAATGGCAGCCCGGTGTCGAAATGACTCGTGCCATTGCCATCAAGATTGATGCTGAGATTGATTTGGGTTTCGGTGGTATCCCGATTGATGGAAGCCTGACGCACGTTGTTCTCTCTTCGTTAGAAATACTTTTTGTTAGAAATACTGTTTCGGAAATTCGCTTCGCCACAACGAATCGCTCTGCGCGCAGAGCATGCGAAGTTTAGCCGCCTTTGGCTAAAAATGTAGAGATTAAGCCATTCGGTATGGCCTATTCGACTGGAATGGACCACTAGAGTCGATCCATTAAATCCCCGTGAGGCAAAAAGCGATTGTCGGTATTGGCCTTGATCCACGTTGTCAGCTCCGGCGTCATCTCGCCACGCTGCTTAAGCACACGAACCAATTTTACTACCGCGGATTTTGCTCCGGCCTGCCATGTTGAGAACTGACCTTCACCCAGAGTAAACAGTCGGATCAAGGCCACAAGGTTATCTGAGGCCAGTTCCTGTCCCGCTTCGAGCCACCCCGCATGAACGGCCAACGGTGCAAACGCAAGCACATCCTCGGGGGCCAAAGACAGCTCTGAACCGGCACGGGGCTGGGCCAAGGCACACGATACCGCACGGTCGACCAAGGCCGCATCAAGCGAGCTCTTCACCGACGATGGGTCAAATTGTTGGGGGTCGAAAGTATCAACAGCCATGCAAACCTCACAGTTGGAAAAATCGTTCGCTCGAGACTCAAGCGTCCGCCTTGGCCAGTGTAATGCATCTTCCAAAGGTCGATGCTCAAAATGTGAACGAACACGACTGAGCGTCGTTGCCGAGCGGATTAAAACACCCTAGATTACTTTGCACAGTCACCTTGGCCGACTCTTTGCCGGCACTTAACGAGCTAGTAATGCTAAAAAAACTCTTCATCACAGCTCTCGTTCTGCTGCTATTGCTCGGTGCAGCAATCAATTATTTTTTGAGCGACTCCGAGCGACTCAAAACGGAGCTAGGGGCCCAACTCACCACCGCCAGCGGCTATCAAGTGGATATTCAAGGCAAGCTAGATTGGCAGGTGGTACCCGGTCTTGGCGTTGCCGTTACAAACATCAAACTGCGCGACGGCGAGACCCAAATCCATATTGGCAAACTACGGATTGGACTGAGCTTGTCGGAACTGACCAAGTCGCCGGATGCTTGGACGCTGGGCACACTGATCATGAACGAAGTTCGACTGAAAGATGCCGATTTTCGCGTGCAACGCTTTGCCCTGCAAAACTTTGTACTGGGTCAACCCGCACCTTTTCAGGCACAAATTTTGATGCTGAACGGATCTGAGCCGAGCACTGTGAAGGAAGATTCAGCGCCCATCGACCTAACCGGTGACATGATCTATGCGCTGAACGCCTCGCAGAAAAACCCTGACGCGACCCTGTCTGATCTCAAGCTACTGAAAAGCACCGTGCAAACCCAATGGAGCGGCAAGCCACTGTCCGCTGTCTGTTCAGGTGAGCTGGGAGAGTTGGATGGCGTATCCGCTAAGGACGCCGAAAACTCGTTGAATACCTATGCAGGCAAAATAGATTGCACATCCTCCAAGTTCACCATCAATAGCCTGAGCTGGCCTGAAAGCAAGATTTCGGTCGAACTGAGGGATCAAAAGCTGACCGCGGCCTTGCTGGCCGAAGGCGGCAAAGTGGATATTTCGAAACTGAAAGAAACAATCTCAACCATCAGCGTCATGGGCGGCAAACAAGACCCCACCGGAGATTGGCCAGATGCCATGGGGTACCAAACCCTCAATATCGATGCCTCGCTGTTAAACGAACAAGTTGAAATGCAGGCTCAGCTAGACAACATGATGTTCGCCATGAAAGGAACACTCGAGCAAGACACGGCCCAAATCGACCTCGATGGCACGGTGACTATTGCCAAGGCCACGGGAGACCAACTCATTCGGGTGGATCCGCTGCTTGTTGACCTGCCGCTGCCCTTTTACTGCAAAGGCAGTACGCAAGAACCCGACTGCGGGCCTGATACCAAAAAGGCGATGTCCATCGTTGGCGATTTAATGAAACGAGAAAGCAAACGCCTGCTACGGGACGAAGCGGAAAAAAAATTACTGGAAGGCCTCGAGGACAAGATTCCTGACAATTTGAGAGAGAGCGCCAAGCAACTGTTGAATTTGTTTAATTGATCGGCTCAGAATGATGAATGAATTGGTTTGCCAACAGTCTGCTCGCCTGGTTCGACGTACACGGGCGTAAGGACCTTCCCTGGCAAACCAATATCAATCCCTATGGGGTTTGGGTATCCGAGATCATGTTGCAACAAACTCAGGTCGCAACGGTGATTCAGTACTACCAGCGATTTATGCAGCGCTTTCCCAATGTCGCGAGCCTCGCCGACGCCGACATCGACGAGGTGCTGCATCTTTGGACCGGGCTCGGCTATTACGCCAGAGGCCGCAATCTTCACAAAGCCGCGCAACGCATTGTCAGCCAGCACAACGGCCACCTGCCTGACGATCAACAACAGCTGGAGTCACTGCCCGGCATCGGCCCTTCCACAGCAGGTGCCATACGCGCCATTGCTATGCAGCAGCGCGGTGTGATTTTGGACGGAAACGTGAAGCGTGTGCTCGCGCGCTTCCACGCCATCGACGGTCACTACAGTGTTGCCGCCGTCAGCAACGTGTTGTGGCAGCGCGCCGACGAACATACGCCGACTAGGCGAATTGCCGACTATACCCAAGCAGTGATGGATCTCGGTGCGACACTCTGCGTGCGCAGCAGGCCCGATTGTGAGGCCTGTCCACTGAAGAAACGTTGCCAAGCACTCAAAGAACAAAGGGTCAGCGAGCTACCCACCAAAAAAACCGCTACACCCAAACCCACGCGCCAAGCACGCTTCTTCGTGCTACGTCTTCCGCAGGGCAGCGTGCTTTTGGAACAACGGCCCCAGCAGGGAATTTGGGGCGGCTTGTGGAATCCACCAGAACGCAGCGCAGAAACCTCTGTTGAGGCCTTCTTGGACAGCCAAGGGGTTATCGGCAGTGATGTCACCCGGGTTCAATACAAGGAAGGCTTTCGTCACACATTCAGCCACTTTCACTTGGATATCGAGCCCATCTACATTGATCTAAACAAAGCCCCGTCGATGATGGTGCAAGAAAGCACCCAGCGATGGGTGCAGCTTGCTCGGCTTACCGAAAACGAAGAAACCATCGGGCTTTCCGCAGCGGCGCTGAAACTGCTAAACGGTTGATCAGGCCGGCGGCAGAACCCTCCGCAACACGCTACACTGCTGACTTCTCCGCTACTTCGTTAATCTCATGACACGCATGCTCACCTGCAGCCGATATCAAAAAGAACTACCGGCACTGGAACGCCCTCCGCTACCCGGCCCCATGGGCGAGCGGATCTTCAATGAGGTTTCCGCTCAGGCGTGGCAAGAATGGCAGGCGCTGCAGACTATGCTGATCAATGAAAAACACCTGAGTTTGATCGAGCCGCAGACCCGCAAATACCTCAGCGAGCAGATGTGGCGATACTTCACAAATGAACCTACAGACCTACCCGAGGGCTATCGACCTCCAATAGAGAGTTGACGCTGGGCGGTCACATCGCTTTAATACGCGCCTCGTTGAGGATCAGCCTCAACCGACCAAGACCTCCGTGGCCAGATAGCTCAGTTGGTAGAGCAGAGGATTGAAAATCCTCGTGTCGACAGTTCGATTCTGTCTCTGGCCACCATTTCCTACTTTGAAGGCTTCACAAGCCCCTGAAGTTGCTAACGTTTTCATCAGCGTACACTCAGGCGGTAGACAAAGTGGTAGACATTTCTCATCCCCAATACACCTATGCAAAGCGTGGCGTATTTATTCTTCCAGGTCAGTTCGCACTGATTTACGGCATCATTATCTGAAACCAAGGATTGTTCAGAGTCTCAAGACCGAGTCTCAGGCACAGGCTGAGAGCAGTTGAGGCTTCTACCGAACTTATTGATCCGTTGGGCGATTGGAGCCCAAAGAGCGTTGGGCAGTCTTATGGGAATGGATACGCGCTAGAAAACCTCAGTCGCTGGAAAGAAAAGATTGCTATCTAACAAAGCCGTTTGACCATTTATCACAACTAGGGGCGCTAACGACGCTGAGTTCCAGACATTCGCTTACTCTGATCGACATTTAAGGATTTACAGATACAGGTGACTAACCCTATTGTGTTTGAACCAAAAACAATAAAAAGGTTGTATCAATGAACGCAAAGATCTCAGTTTTAATCATTTCTATTTGTAGCCTCCTCGCCAGCAGTTTTGCCGCAGCAGAGATAGCAGAAGTGTATTCTTGGAAAGCCAACCCCGGAAAAGCAGCTGCAATGATGGAAAGCATGGCAGCGGCAAAGGCAATCCACGAAAAATTTGGTATTAAAGTGCATGCTTACGCGACAACGATGGGCACCGATGGATTCATCGACTACGTCATGCGCTATGACTCAATGGAAGATTGGGGGGCTGCTAGAGATGCAATGAATGGCAGCGCTGAGTGGAATCAGTACTGGAATGAAACCCAACAAAACGCCGCTGGAACGCTTCTATCCAGCATCACAGGAATGAATACCAACCCTTCAGTGAAAGCAGATAGCTTCGCCAATGAACAAGTTTACGCAGTGTTTGTTTGGGAGGTTGCCGCCGGTCGGCAGCAAGAATTGCTGGCGCGATTTGCCGCTGCAGAAAAGATACATGAATCATTCGGCGCAAGAGTGGAAAGCTATATCGGCGGAATCGGCACTCCAAACCAATTGCACTATGTAATGAACTATGGAAGCTGGAGCGAAATGGCTGCGAGCCAAGCAAAGATGCAGACAAGCGCTGCTTGGGCAAAGCTACAGGCCGACAGAGATCCAACCCTTGCTACTTTAGTTTCAAGCCATTCAGGGCAAAAGCTACCGCTTTAGACCCCTACGAACTCCGTAACAATGCAAGGCCTCTCAGATTTTGAGAGGCCTTCTTGCCTGCCTTCCACCTGAGGTCGTTTTCACGATACTGCGAGAATTCGGGCGCCCGACCCAACCTAGAGGAACGCAGGGCAGGCATTTCGCCAAGCGGCAAAGCTCTGCCCATGCGGGACGATACTCAAGCAGAGTTTTGGTCACTTTCCAGGCCACTGTATTTTTGACTTAGGCTGAGCAACGAATCACTATCACAACACAACAATAAAAGGTTCACCCATGAAGCTACTAACGATTTTCTTATCACTGTTGATCTCAACTTCTGCATTCGCCGGCCACCACGAAGAGGGAGAACGCGGCCTTAGTCTCAAACCAAGACAAGCCACCTCGATCCTTAATGTCACGTCCGTTGATATGGGTAGCGACAAAACCACTATTACGGCCTCTGGCAAAATGGGCGAATACGGAAAAGTTTATGTCACCTACAACATGACCTACGCAGCAGATGGTGTATCCGGCGCCGTGGAGGGTGTTGGCCGGGGCGTGGTTGATGCAGAAACGGTAATGACGGGCAGGTTCACGGGTGTTTGGCGCAGAGAAGGCTCTACCGTCACCATGCACAATACCGTCAATATGAATGACGGCAGCCAAAACTTTGATGTAATCACCTTCGACGCGAGAGGAGACACCTTGACGCACAAGGTTTTCATCCTCAAGTAAGCGTTAGATCCTTGCCCTTATAAGGCAACTCCGCAAAACTCTCGTAAGGTCGACATAGGGGGTAGAGAAATCTACCCCGGCTCTAATTTTTCAGTTGCAGCAAATCCCATTTGTTGCCATACAGATCTTCGAACACGACGACGAGCCCGTAGGTTTCTTCACGGGGCTCTTCGTTAAACTGCACGCCTTTGGCCTTCATTTGCTGATAATCCCGCCAAAAATCATTGGTTTGCAAAAACAGAAAGACACGACCACCGGCTTGATTGCCAACCGCTTGCTTTTGCTCAGGGCTACGAGCTTGCGCTAACAGCAGATTCGTTCCTCTTGAGTTTAACGGTGCCACCTGTACCCAGCGCTTGCCGCCACCCAAGTCCCTATCCTCGACCAGGTCAAAGGAAAGCTTTTGAGTATAGAACGCTATGGCATCGTCGTAATCGTCGACAACCAAGGCGATGGTACCGATGCGTTGTTGGATGGTCTGAGAGATAGCGGTGCCCAGAAACTGCAAAAATCAATATTACATCGCTTCTGACTGTTTTTAGAAAACGTATCGTGTACGGACGGTTTGCACGCTGAAACCATCCAGCTCTTAGCCAACTACCTGACCTTCCGCTGGCCCTCGCCTATGGCGCTTCGAACCACCTTAGCCTGCCAAGCTTGATAGGCATTGGTCCGCCAACTCTTTTGCTCGTTGCACTGGCAGTTGCACCGCTGATCGCCAGCGCGCTCTTCGTGTATCTGACAGAACGAAAAGCCCCCTAAGCTGCGATCGGTGCAAAAACAGAAGCCCCGTGCTGAGTTTCTCCGTCTATCTTCGACCTACCATCCGCGCTGTTCAATGCAGTCAGCCGTTGACGGGCTGGGCTTCTATCAACATTCCCTTTGAACTAAGGCGTACCGACGCCTCCAATTTTCCGTGAAATCTGTGATTAGCTGCGAACAATCACTCTCACACCGTTGCATGTCAAAGCGAAGGGCGACTAAGGTAACGTTCACCCAATTCCTCATGAAAAGGATTCAGCTGCCATGCAGAGAGCGAAATTGCTCCCGTTTTTTGTGAGTGCCATCATCGTGTCCGTGGCACATGCCCAGGCACCCATCGTGCAACCCGGCGCGCCAGGAGAAGCCGGACAAACGCTGACGCCGATCGAGGCAGTCGCGATCACTGACACCAGTTACTCCCCAGACGACGTCTCCTTTATGCAGGGCATGATTCCTCACCACGAGCAGGCTCTGGTGATGGCAGAACTGGTGAGCGAGCGCACCAATCAGGCCGAACTGGGCGACATTGCCGGTCGGATCAAGGCCTCCCAAAAGGACGAAATTGAGTTCATGCAAGGCTGGCTCAGTGGCCGAGGCGAGCCGATCGCAGCCCATCAACTGCCGATATCGCACAGCTCTCATGCTCACGGGGACGGATCGATCATGAAGGGTATGGCAACGCCAGAACAAATGGCAGAACTCGCAGCTGCTAACGCCACGACCTTTGATCGGCTGTTTTTGCAGCTGATGATTGCGCATCACGAAGGTGCGGTAGAGATGGTGGAAAATCTGCTGGATCAACCCGGCTCGGCATATGACCCGGTGTTATTTGAGTTCGTTGGTGACGTGAAGAACGACCAGCGGGTAGAAATTGAACGCATGCACGCGCTGTTAGTGACACTGTCCGGGGATCCTCGTGCCAACCTGAAAGCCGGGCTGACCGATGCGGGCATTGCCATCAAAAACCTCAAACTGGTCTCGTCGCAACCCAAACCACCTGGGTTTATTGACCCGAACAATCCAAACGAAATTCCCAAAGCCAAGAAATCCCAAAAAGAAAAAGAGGGCGATACAGGCGACGACGAGGGTGAAGCTGAAGAGGAGGTCAAACGAAAGCCCACCGAAAGCGAATCACGTCAGCGCTATCCCATGCTGAGCTTCTCCAATACCGACATGGCGTTTTCAGGAGACACGCTGGTCGCCGGTAACTATCACGGATTCAACGTATACGACCTTGCGAACCAAGGCATACCCGAACTCGTCAGTTCCGTGGTTTGTCCGGGCGGCCAAGGTGATGTGTCCATCGTCGGTGATCTGCTCATCCTGTCTGTCCAAGAAACCCGCAGCCGGCTGGATTGCGGCCTGCAGGGCATCGCAGAAGATGTTAGCGAGGAACGCTTTCGCGGACTGCGGATTTTCGATATCAGCGATTTAGCGGCACCCAAGCAGGTCGGCGCTGTGCAAACCTGCCGTGGCTCACATACACATTCCGTCGTCGCAGGACCCGGTGAAGACGGAAAAATCGTCGTTTATAACTCCGGCACCTCCAGCATCCGGGATCAGGAAGAAATGGACAGCTGCTTCGACGAGTCCCCCGGTGACACTCGTACCGCACTCTTCCGAATCGACGTGATTGAAATTCCAGTAGACGATCCAGCCGCCGCCCGAATTGTCGACAGCCCTGCGGTTTTCGCTGATGAAGAAACGGGCGCGCTGGCCGGCCTGTGGCGCGGTGGTGATCACGGTGACGACACACAAGACACAAAAACAACCGACGAATGTCACGACATCACCGTGTTCCCGTCGCTGAACATTGCCGCCGGCGCCTGCTCCGGTAACGGCATATTGTTTGATATTACTGACCCCATGAAACCCACGCGCATCGACGTAGTCGCTGATCCAGGTTTTGCCTACTGGCATTCCGCCACATTCAACAATGACGGCACCAAGGTGCTGTTCACTGACGAATGGGGCGGTGGCACGCGGCCGCGCTGTCGCGCCTTCGACCCACTCGATTGGGGCGCCGATGCCATCTATGACATCGTTGACGGCAAGCTCGAATTCCAAAGCTACTTCAAAATTCCAGCGCCGCAGTTGGAACAGGAGAATTGCGTCGCACACAACGGTGCCATCGTACCGGTGCCCGGACGGGACATTTTTGTGCAGTCTTGGTATCAAGGCGGCATATCGGTACTCGATTTCACGGACTCTACCAAGCCTGTCGAGATTGCGTATTTCGACCGTGGACCCATCGACGCCGAAGCCCTGGTCACCGGGGGCTTCTGGTCTAGCTATTGGTACAACGGTCTGATTTACGGCACGGAAATAATCCGTGGCCTTGATGTGTTGGAATTGACCCCCAGCGAATATCTCTCAGCGCACGAAATCGCTGCCAGCAATATGGCCGACCTCGGCAGCGCGTTTAACCCACAGCAGCAGTTCCCCGTTTCTTGGCCCCCGCATCCGCAGATTGCGCTGGCTTACGTTGACCAACTCGCTCGTGGCGCCTCTGATCCTCTGAGGTTTGAGTCACTGCGCACCACGCTAGAAATGGCGCTGGTGCGTATCGAATCCAGTCAAAAAGACAGACGGTTAGGGAAAGCGCTGCGGACCCATGCCGCTGATCTGGAGGGTGACGACCCCCGTCAGACTGAGCTAAAAGAACTGCTTATCAACCTAGCCCGCCAATTGAAATAGCCCATAAAGAGCACCTGCGTGCAGCTGCTCAAAGACGGCTACCCCCCAGAACATAAAGTTGATCTCCATCACTGAACGGGCCTCTGCCTCCTAAAAACAGTGATCTATTCCTCATAAACAGCCCTGTCCTAGGCATAGGTCTGGCGCTTAGTACTCCACTGTTAGAAACACTATCCAGCGAAAGCAGAAAGGGGCTTTCGTACTAGCGGCTAAACGCCGCTGAAAAAATTACTGGAGAGAAATATGCATACAACACATATCAAGAGCCCGGCTGGCTGGGTTCTTTCCAAAACCCCATGGCTCGGATGTATCCTGCTTTCACTGGGGTTAGGTCCCCAAGCGTTAGCCGCTTCACAAGATGATGAGGTCATTGAAGAAGTGGTGGTAACAGGATCCTATCTAAAAAGAACCGCTGCCGATTCCCCGTCTCCATTATCCGTTATCGGAGCCGCCCAGATCGAAGACCTTGGCGCTGCAGATGTTGCTGAAGTTATTGCCTCGCTGCCTTGGCAATCAGGAAGTCAAACCAGAGCATCTACCTTCCAAGGCGAGGGTGCTGATGGCCGCAATTCAATCAATCTTCGCAACCTTGGCCACGGGGCAACCCTGCCATTGGTCAACGGTAAACGGCAGGTACCTAGCTGGTACAACGATCGGGGAAACGCGTCGGTAAACGTAAACGCGCTGGTGCCCAATATTGCAATAGAGCGTATTGAAATCGTCAAGGATGGCGCGTCTTCCCTCTACGGCTCCGACGCCATTGCGGGAGTCATCAACTTTATTACCAAAAAGAATTTCGAAGGCTTCGATGTTCAGTATCAGTTTTCGACAGACGAAGAAACCGGCAAGGGTGACGCAAATAACTTGGGTGCGATATGGGGCGTTCGAGGCGACAAAGGCGGCATTGTTGCTTCCACATCATTTTTGAACCGCGATGAAATCAACGTAGATGACCGCTACGAGCGCTTTGGTGGATCGACGGCATCGGGTACCGGGCAACCGGGGCGCATCGTTCCACGCGGCACTGTCGTGTGGGCAGGCCATGGATTGCGACCAGGAGAGGAAGTGGGCACTGTCGATGGTGAGGGAGCATTTCCTAGAGACGCTCTGGGCCTTACCTACGGTCAAGCGGATGTGAATTGCGAAGATGCCGCCGCCTTGGAGGCAGGTGGCGCACTCGGGCCCGTTTTTGGCAACCTTATTTGCGCTTATGACTTTGGTTCATTCTTTGCGCTTCAGGCGGAAGAATCGCTCCGAAACACCCATGTCACCGGCGATTACGATTTCGCTGACACCTTTGAAGTCTATTTCGAATTTGCCAACACCACATCGCGTTTTGACCGTTTGAATTCGTTGAACCCCAATGCCCCAATTCTGACCATCGGCGTTGATCACTTCGGCAACATAGAAGATGCCTTCCGGCGCGGTATCGAGGTGATTCCGGTAGGCAACCAAACTCGCCTACTTGGTGGTACAAGAAATACCTCATCGGATCGGCGTCCGCTGGATACTTTCACGAAGACCGTTCGATCCGACGAACGCGCAGTCATCGGTGGCATTTGGGATACAGAATTGGCCGGCAGAGACTGGACTGTCGATGTGTCCTACACAGCGAGCGAGCACGATTCGGCTACCACGCAGGTTCAGGATACCCTCAGCGCACAAATGGAACTCGCCATTGCCGGTCTGGGCGGCCCTAACTGCGACATCGTGAACGGTACGCCAGGAGATGGTAATCAACGCTATGCGGAATCGGGTGGCGTCTTTTACGATCCAACAGGAGGCAATTGCTACTACTTCAATCCCTTCGGTAACGCCCGATTTGACCGAGACGGAAACGAACAGACTGACCTTACTCTGGCAAACCCTGAGGAGCTCTTTGAGTATTTAGCGGGCCGAGTCACCAGCGACACAGAATATACTCAACGCGTTATTGACGCCGTCGCTACTGGGGATCTATTCGACTTAAGCGCAGGGGCTGTCGCTCTAGCCGTCGGTTTTCAACGACGTGTCGATAGTGGCGCGGCGGTCTTCGACGCCGCAACCAATAGCAACAATCTAGACTTCGCATTTGGTATTCAAGACTGGTCGGGCACCGTTACCACCAACGCAGTCTTCGCGGAAATCGGTATACCAGTAACGGAGAGCCTCGAAGCCAACCTCGCTGTCCGATACGAAGATTTCGATGAGATTGGCGAGAACACGACAGACCCCAAGCTGAGTTTACTTTGGCGCCCGACCGATGATTTATCCTTGCGCGGTTCCATTGGTACGTCGTTCCGAGTACCAACAATTCAGCAACTCTTCGGCAACATCACCACAGTCCACAACATGGCAGATACCGGTCTAGGCGGAACCGCGTTTCGACCGTCAATCACCGTGGGAAACCCAGATCTAAAGCCTGAGGAATCCACGAATTTCAACATCGGAGTGTCTTGGAGCCCGACAACCGGCGGACTCGAGGGTTTTCAAATTGACTTGGACTACTACAACTACGAATACGAGGACATCATCACCCGAGAGAGCCACGTCAACCTTCTTAGAGAGGACTTAGAAGCACTTAACACCTATGTCACAGAAAATGACACCTCCCTACTGGAAGCAGTTCAGGCAGGAGCTGGTAACCGCGACCAGATCATAAGAAACAATACTGGCGGTTTACTCCGCGTGTTACCGAACCTTGCCAACGCTAACGGCGCTGATGTCTCGGGACTTGATCTGTCCAGCTCGTATCGGTTCGACACCAACATCGGTAGCTGGCGATTAGGTTTCCAAGCTGCCTACTTGATGGAATACGAAGTCGAGGTCGCCAATCGCACAGACAGCGGGGTAACGGTGTTTGATGCGGTGGGCGAGTACAACGACGACAATCCGGTTGCAAGACCACTACCCGAATGGAAGGCAAACGGCACGGTTAACTGGTCTCTGGATCAACACCGAGCGTTCTTCATCCTGAAATACGTGGATGGGGTCAATCACAACTTTACTAATGGATCGACTTTCTTCGCGGAGACAGCGCGACTGGCTCACGGGGACGCGTTTAGAGATAGATTCTTAGACAGCTCAGTAGATTCTTGGGTAACAGCAGACCTGAACTACACCTATAGCCTCGGAGAACTGAAGTTCATTAATGATGCTTCGATTACTCTGGGCGTGCAAAACATCACCAACGAAGAGCCCCCCTTCGTACCGGTGATTACCGGCTACGACGGCACCTTGCATGATCCTCGCGGCAGAGTTTGGCTGTTCCGCGTGAATGCGAGTATGTAAAACCTTGGGTTGGATAAAAAGCCTCTTCTTACGAAGGGGCTTTTTTTCACCTGACCGACGCCAAACTCAAGGCACATCTAAGGCTACGTTGCTTTGATGATCTGGTAGCCTTTCCATATGAATATTGTCCCTATCACCCCAACCATCGGCGCTGAAATTTCAGGTCTTGATCTTGCAAATCTAGACCTCGACAGCGTCTCCGCCATCAAGGACGCCTTTCTTAAACACCATGTTTTGGTGTTTCGCGACCAACAGTTAACTAGGGATCAGCACAAGGACTTTGGTCGGCTATTTGGCCAGCTGCATATTCATCCCTCCAAGCGCAATGGCATGAATCACGAAGACCCCGAATTATTCATCGTGAACACCAAGCCAGATGCGAAGCTCACCAATGGAGAAGCCTGGCACTCGGATGTGTCTTGCGAAGAAATTCCTCCACTGGCTTCCATTCTTTACGTCACCAAGTGCCCGGAAAATGGCGGCGGAGATACCATGTTCGCAAACATGCATGCAGCTTTTGACGAGCTGTCACCGGATCTGCAAGCGCTATTGATCCGCAAAACCGCCTATCACGATGGAGAAATCGATCTGCGCAATTACGGTATTCGCCTGGGCCCAGAGCAAACCTATCCCAAGGCCTCACACCCATTGGTGCCGCGGCATCCGCAAACCGGCAAGCCCTATCTCTTTGCCAACGGCAGTTTTACCGCACATATTGAAGGCATACCTCGCTGGGAAAGTGACATGTTGCTGCAGGGGCTTTATCAACGCACCGCGAAAAATCCACGCATTCAATGTCGAGTGAAGTGGTCGCCGAATACCGTGGTGATGTGGGACAACCGCAGTGCCCAGCACCACGCCATTTTGGACTACGCTGGTTTTGCGCGGTACGGCGAGCGGGTTTCGGTAGTGGATGTTGAGAAACCGCAGCCGTTCATTCCATAGACTGACCGGCTAGCGCCAGTCTTCGTTTAGCTCACGAATCAATTCCGCCGCCGTCTGGGGACGCTCTGCGGGATCCTTGCTCAAGCACTGCATGGCCAACGCTTCCAATCGCGGTGGCAGCGATATCTGGCTGATCTCACTGGGCGCCGTGGGCGTATCGTCTAGCGCACTGCGCTTTAAATCTTCCATCGTCTCTCCCACCGCTGGATTTTCACCACACAGAATTTCGTATAAGACCGAGCCTAGGCTGAAAAGATCGGCGCGACCGTCGATACCCGCATCGCGATTGATTTGCTCCGGTGACATGTAGCAAATACTGCCCTGCAGCTTGCCGCGGCCGGTCATGGTTTTACCTTCACCGACATCCTTTTCATCAGCGTTCGATGTTTCAATATCGGTGCCGTCCGGATGCCAAACCTTGGCCAGTCCCCAATCGAGAAGCAACACTTCGCCATAGGGCCCAACCAATATGTTCTCGGGTTTTACATCGCGATGAATCACGCCATGGGTGTGGGCGTACTGAAGTGCTTGGGCGATTTGCACCACCACCTCAACCAGTTGCCCCAGGTCGTAACGCTCGCGGTAGTCCAACACCTCGCGCAGGGTGTAGCCATGCACCAACTTCATGGTGAAATACAGTTTCCCCTTGCTGTCCCGACCAACCTCATAGGTGGGTACTGTATTGGGATGCTGCAGCAGTGCTGAAACCCGGGCTTCTCGAAGCAGACGCTGTTGCTCAATGGGGTCGTTGGCCAGTTCCGGACGCAGGGTTTTATAGCAGACCACCCGAGACAGATGCAGATCTTTACAGGACATGATCAGTGACTTGCCGCCCCGCGCTATGGTTTTGAAATAGGCATAGCGCGTGCGGTAGTTGATGGTCTCGGGCAGCGGCTTGTCCGTGTCCTTGAGATACACCACATCGTAAAGTGCATCGGGATCACCCTGATCCTTGCCAACCGACCCTGCTCGTTGCGGAAACTTGATCACACTGTTGCCTGCCCGCGAAAACTTTGAGCTTATCTTGGCTTTTCCGGCGACGATAGCGACCCGGGCAAGAAAATTGTCCTTTGTTGAACGCAGACGCATTTTGCGGCGATTGTTATGCTTGGGTTTTCCCATGAGATCCAAAGACGTTGGCCACCCTTCCAAAGTCCGAATCCAATCTGGACGCCGGTGCCATTGTGCAAATGCGGCGCGCCCAGCAAGTCGATTCCTTGGCAGCACTGGCGCTACCCGAAGAACTGCGGCCCTGGCTGCAGCTTGGAACCTCCTTGACCCAGAAACTGGGCCAAACCGTTGGCACCAAACCCGGACTGCTTTTGCTGGGTGAAGGTTTGGAGCAGGGCAACGCTTGGGAGTCCGACGCTCTGGGCACCGCTGATCGAATTTATGCTCGGCATATTGCGCTAACGGTCAATGATGACCCTGTCGTACTGGCGCGTTCAATGACCACGCAGGGTGCCGGCATGGATGCACTCACCGGCCTGCACACACGCCCCCTTGCCGAACTGCTGTTTGAAGATCCGTTATGGCAACGAGGCAGCACGATTCAGTATTTGCGCCTCGCTGATCAGACACCTGGCCGAGCCTGCTATTGGTACCATCAGCAGCTGGACGCTGGCTTGATCGTTCAAGAGTTCTTTTTACCGAATCTGGCAGCGGCTATCGGCATCCGACAGAGCATTCTTTAGCGTTGATGTAGTGATAGCATCCCTCTATGCAACGCACTTGAGGGGAGCAAGCCATGCCGCAATTTATCGATTTATCTGTGTCCATCGACAACAACGAACACAGCGACCATCCAGGCGGCAGCCCCAAGGTGACTTATCGCAATCATGCGGAAACCGCCAACGGGCTGGCCCACTTCTTTCCGGGGCTACAGGCCTCCGACTTACCGGATGGTGAAGGCTGGGCTGTAGAAACCATTACGCTGTCCACTCACAACGGCACCCATATGGACGCCCCTTGGCATTTTCATTCCACCACCAATCACGGCGCTGATCCGGCACCGTCTATCGACGAAACGCCTCTGGACTATTGCTTTAGGCCCGGGGTGCGACTGGATTTCCGACACTACGAAGACGGTTATTTGGTCAGCGCTGGCGACATTGAAGCAGAGCTGGGCCGTATTGGTCATGATCTTCAGCCGCTGGACATCGTTCTGGTGAATACAAGGGCAGGATCCGTTTATGCCGAACCGGGTTATGTGGACGCGGGCTGCGGTATGGGGCGCGAAGCGACCCTGTATCTGACCGAACGCGGCGTTCGTGTGGTAGGCACCGACGCGTGGTCATGGGACGCGCCCTTCAATCACACCGCGAAGAAGTGGGCCAAAAATCCAGACCCCAGCATGATTTGGGAAGGACACAAAGCTGGCCGAGAAATCCCCTATTGGCAGATGGAAAAGCTGCACAATCTGGAAGCGCTTCCGGACCACGGATTCACAGTCGCCTGTTTCCCGGTAAAAATTGCCAAAGCCAGTGCTGGCTGGACGCGCTGTGTGGCCTTGGTTAACGACTAGGCCGATGTACTGCGTCGAAACCACCAGACAACGAGGAAAATAACCGCCAACAGGGGTATCAACACCACCAGAGCCAAACCCATCAGGAGCCCAGGGCGGTTGCGCAAACCCTTAGTAAAAACCGTCTGTCGCTGATCGTACTCCGCGGTCACCGGCAACACACCATGCGCCTCGGCCCACGCATCGTAGGACGCTCGCATGGCGTCAAAGCGCTCTGGCTCCGACTCACTCAAATCACGAGTTTCTGCAAGATCTGCCTTCAGATTGAAGAGCTGCCACTGGGGGTCGTCGCCGTAGCGATTGAACAACAGCTTGTAATCACCCTGAAACCAAGCTTTGTTGCCTCCGAGTTCGTACCCGAACCCTTCTTCGTCACCCCGCACCTGTGGCTGGTCTGCCGACAAAAGGGGTATCAGGGTTTTGCCCTCAAAGTCGGTGGAGGTTTGAACCCCTGCCAGACCAAGCACCGTAGGCGCGATGTCTGTTGCCCAGCCCAGCGCGTGACTGACACCACCTGTTTGTGATGTGATGCTCTGGCCGTTACGGAAACCACTGATCACCAAGGGCACCCGCAGTCCGCCCTCGCCAGCAAAAAATTTATACCAAGCCAAGGGTCCGACAGCTGCGCTAGCCCAAGCAGGCCCAATATCGTGATAGCTGTCACGCTCACCCAGTGTCTCGCTGTCCGTGTTGTAGCCAACCCAGCGCATCCAGATTCTGAACGGACCAAGAGGCGCATCCGCCCGGTTACCCAAGGCTCGTGTCGCCAGCGAGCCTTCCGCGCCATTGTCCGAGAGGAAGATAAAGATCGTGTTATCCAGCTCGCCGATGCTGTCGATGTGGGCCACCAATCGGCCAATATGATGATCCATGGCGTCTACCATGCCGGCATAAACCGCCATGCCTCGGGCTTCAAATGCCTGCTGCTCGGGTGTCAGACTTCGCCAATCCGGTGTGGTTGGCATGGGCAGGCCCTGAAGACGCTCGGGTAGAATGCCCGCGTCGGCCAAACCTTGGCTGCGCGCCGTGCGTAGCGCTTGCCAGCCGTCGGCATAGGTTTGCAAATACTTGTCACGAAACGCCGCAGGGGCTTGCACCGGAATGTGTACTGCCTGAAATGCAACGTAGGCAAAGAACGGGGCTTCGGCATCAGCATCTGTACCAATGTATTCAATGGCCTTATCCACCAAGTATTCTGACGAATAGAAGTCATCCGGAAGGGTCGTGGGCTCACCGTCCTCATACCAGTTCGCCTGGGCATAAATCGGTAGATAGGAACGCTGCCGCCAATTATCGGCACCGGTATCTGCCAGCATCAGCGTGCGGTCGAAACCTCGCTGACTGGGTCGCTCTCCATCGGCCAAACCCAGATGCCACTTACCGGTCATGATCGTTCGATAACCCGCCGCCTGCAGCATTTCAGCGATGGTGGGCACGTTGGTATCCAGCACGCCTTGGTAAGCCGGTGCGTGGGTTTGTTCGTCGGGAATCGCCTCGGGAATATTCGCAACACCTACCGTGTGGCTGTCCAAACCAGTCATCAGCATGGCGCGAGTAGGCGCGCAGGACGCGGCCACGTGAAAATTGGAAAACCGCATACCCGAGGCAGCCAAACCGTCGATGTTCGGCGTTTGAATTTCACTGCCGTAGGCACCGAGATCCGCAAACCCGAGGTCGTCGGCCAACAGCAAGACAATATTCGGGGCCCGTGGTGCCACACCCTCTGCCAAAGCAATGACAGGCAAGAGCACGGACACGCTAAGAACGCAGAGCACGGCGCTACGCCATTTGTTGTTGCCACCACTCATGATTTCGGCCTTTTTGATGTTGCTACGGGTCAATGACCCGCATTTTGACAGAGCAGTTCACGGATGTCTGTGCAACAAGTGACGCCATCAAAAACCGGACGTTACTGGCATACTCCGCATAGACATTTGAGGAGTAATCATGTTCGAACTGCCCCAGCGTGCAACGGATGTTGCAGACCAAGTAGAGAAATTTTTCCAGCAGCGAGTACTGCCCAACAACAAACTGTGGGAGCAGCAGGCCGGCGCGGGGCAGGCCATACCGGAAATTCAGCAGACGCTGCGCGATGAGGCGAAAGCCTTGGGCCTGTGGAATATGGCATTGCCCCGGCTTAGTGAAGACGAACCGGGCATGCGATTATCCAATTTGGAATTCACCGCGGTCGCCGAAATTTTGGGGCGTCTGGAATGGGGCTCTCATGTATTTAACTGTAACGCTCCGGATGTCCCCAACATGGAGCTATTGCAGCTTTTTGGCAGCGAGGATCAAAAACAGCAGTGGCTGCAACCTTTGCTGGAAGGCGAGATCGGTTCAGCCTTTGCCATGACCGAGCCTTATGCCGCTTCTTCCGACCCAACCAATTTGGAAACTCGGATTGAACGGGATGGAGATGAATTTGTGGTCAATGGCCGCAAATGGTTCGCCTCCAACGGTTCTCATGCCAACTGCGAGCTGCTGATTCTGGTGGGCGTCACAAACCCAGAAGGTCAAAAGTCACAGCGCCAGTCGCTGCTGCTGATTCCTCGACACACCCCCGGTATCAGCGTGGTA
Source organism: Gammaproteobacteria bacterium (assembly GCA_042091155.1). Taxonomy (GTDB): domain Bacteria; phylum Pseudomonadota; class Gammaproteobacteria; order Pseudomonadales; family Azotimanducaceae; genus UBA4421. Next base: position 274,428 of record JBELHZ010000001.1, on the reverse strand, counting down.
AGAAATTTGCCCGTCTTCGATCATTTTTCCGAAACCAACCTGCACCCGGAACTCGAGTTCAACAACGTGCGGGTACCCGCGACCAATCTGCTCGGCGAAGCAGGCGCAGGCTTTGCCATCGGCCAAGCCCGCTTAGGCCCGGCGCGGCTGCATCACTGTATGCGGGCCATTGGCGAATGCGAGGTGCTGATCAGTTTGATGGTGAGACGATCCCAGAGCCGAAGTACGTTTGGGAAGCGTATCGACGAGTACAGCTCCACCCAAGCGGCGATCAGCCTGTCACGCATTGAGCTAGACCAATGCCGTTTGCTGGTGCAAAAAGCCGCGTACTTGCTGGATACCGTGGGCAACAAGGCGGCCCGCAAGCAAATATCCATGATCAAGGTTGCGGTAGCCAAGGTATATCAGGACATTGCCGATCGCTGCATACAGCTGCATGGTGCCCGTGGCGTCACCGGTGACACGCCAGCGGCGCGGGCGTTCGGCAAGGCGAGAGCCTTTCGAATTTACGACGGCCCGGACGAAGTTCACTTGCAGACCATTGCTCGGTTAGAAGCCAACGAGCAAAGCCTTGACGGCCTAGAGCACTATTTGCACGAATGACTCAGGCATAGGCCATGCCTTGAGCTTCAGTGTACAGGCTGTAAATCGACTGAGACCCAGTCATAAACAGCCGATTGCGATTGGCACCGCCAAAACACACATTCGAAATCCCTTCCGGTGTGTGTATCGCGCCTATCTTATCGCCATTGGGTGCGAACACCTGTACCCCGTCTTCCTGAGCGCCGGCCCAGCCCGCACTGCTCCACACGTTGCCGTCTTCGTCGACTCTGAAGCCATCGGGAATCGCGTTGCCCAAGTCACAGAACACCCTGTGTGCCGACAACGTGTTGGCATCGGTCACATCAAAGGCATGTATCTGCCGCGGGTGTCCCGGCTTGTGCGAGACCCCGGTGTCGCTCACGTAGAGGATTTTGTAATCCGGTGAAAAGGCAAGGCCATTTGGCTTTTCCAAGGTATCGTCTACTACTGTGGCCTGCCCGGATTGGCCGTCTATTCGATAGACCCGGGTGGGGAGCTCTAGCTCGCCCTTGTTGCCTTCGTAATGACCCAAGCTACCGTAGCCCGGATCCGTAAACCAAATACTGCCATCTGGATGCACCACCACATCGTTGGGCGCGTTCAGCCGCTTTCCGTCGAAGGCGTCCAGCAGCACGGTAATGGCGCCGTCTATTTCCGTTCGCGTGACCCGACGGCCATGCTCGCATGTAACCAAGCGACCCTGGCGATCTCGGGTGTTGCCGTTGGCGTAGTTAGCGCCTTGACGAAAAACGCTCATCGAACCGTCAATGGCCGACCACCCCATCATTCGGTTGTTAGGGATGTCACTGAACAGCAGGCGCTGTTGATCACCGAACCAAACCGGGCCTTCGGCCCATCGGGCACCGGTCCACAAACGTTCCAGTGCAGCACTGCCAAGCACGTAAGGCGCAAAACGCGGATCCAACACTTCAATCGCAGGGTCGGGATAACGCACCGGCTGATTCCAATCACGATCTAACAAAAAGTCCATGCCCCAATTCCTCTTTATTGCCTGTGCGAGACCGCTATCACGGACTCATGAGATTCCTTATCGCCGCGCCTTCCCAGCTCCGCTAACATACCCTGCTCCGCCGGAAAACAGCAATTGCGAACAGGCCTCTAATGCTCAGTGAAGAAGAAAAATTCCGTTTCGATCTGCAAGGCTATCTGGTGATACCCGGCGTACTTAGCAAGACAGAATGTTCAGCCCTTGCCGAGCTGAGCAATAGCGCCTGGCCGCGACAGGCCTCAGACGGTGCATTTCGTCGCACCCCAAACATCAGCCAATGGGGGCCGGAGTGTCTGAACTTGATGGATCACCCCAAGGTGCTTCCCTATCTGGTGGAACTCATCGGTCCAAGAGTGCGGGTCGATCACGATTACTGCATTTTCATGCAGCCCGGAGCATCAGGACAGGACATCCACGGCGGACCCATGCGCTACGAGAGCGATCATTGGTACCACTATCAGGATGGCGTGATACGCAACGGACTCATGGTCGCCACCTGGGTGCTGAACGATGCCTTGCCCGGTGACGGCGGTTTTGTTTGCATTCCAGGCAGCCACAAAACAAATTTTATTCAATCGGTACCAACCGAGGTGCTCAAACAGGCTCATCGACCGGACTACGTTATTCAACCGGAACTACGCGCTGGCGATGTGCTGATTTTTACTGAAGCGTTGATCCACGGCACCGCCGGGTGGCAAGGAGAGCAGGAACGCCGAGCCCTGCTGTACAAATACAGCCCGCCCCATTCAAGTTGGGCTAAAGTCCCATACGATTTAACCGATTACCCCGACGCAACCGACCAGCAAAAGCGACTGATGGCACCACCATCCGTCGAGGACCATCACAAGGTTGTTTAACCCCTAGGAAGCTCGCGACGTGCACAAAAAACATGCTCTAACCTTTGTCACGATCACGGTGTTTTTAGATACCGTTGGCTTCGGCATCATCGTTCCCATCCTGCCGGAATTCCTGGTTCTGATCGGCGACATTTCTTTGTCCGAGGCATCAGCGTTGAGCGGCTATTTGATTTTCAGTTACGCGGTGACAAATTTCTTATTCGCCCCGTTGCTGGGCAATCTAAGCGACGCCCACGGACGCAAGCCTCTTTTGGTTCTGTCCCTATTCGTTTACGGTGCCGCCTATCTTTTATCGGGCTTTGCGACCGCCCTGTGGATGCTGTTTCTGGGACGGTTATTGACGGGTATCACCAGTGCCACCTATGCCATTGCCAACGCGCTGATTGCCGATGTGAGCACCCCCGAGGACAAGGCGCAAAACTTTGGACTGATGGGCGTGGCCTTTGGCCTAGGCTTTATCGTTGGCCCCGCTCTGGGCGGTATCATCGGCGCCTGGGATCTGCGCGCACCGTTTTTCATTGCAGCAGGGTTGGCGTTCACCAATACCCTTTATGGGCTGCTTTTCTTCCGCGAAACCTTGGCACCCGAAAACCGCAGGCCCTTCGATTTGAAACGCGCCAGTCCTTGGGGATCTCTTGGCCAACTGCGCAAATACCCGCTGCTGATTGGACTGATTTTCGCTGTGTTCTTGAACAACATCGGCCACCACATTTGGCCCGCAAATTGGAACTTTTACACCATTGAGAAGTTTGCGTGGACACCCATGGACGTCGGGCTATCCATGGCCTTTGTCGGCGTGATGTCGGTGGCGGTGCAAGGCGGCTTGCTGCGTATCGTGATCCCAAAGTTTGGCCCGGTACGCTGCGCTTACTTCGGTGTTTCCGCCACAATCGCGGCCTTTGTTGGTGTCGCTACGGCAGGCAGCGCTTGGGCACTGTATTTTTGGTGCGGGGTGTCTTCTCTTGGCGGGTTGGCCGGACCGTCGGTTAACAGCATTTTATCTAATCAGGTGGCTGCGGACAGCCAAGGCGAGCTGCAAGGCATCATGGCCAGCGTCAGCAGTGTGGCGATGATCATCGGGCCGCTGTTGTTAACTCAGACCTTCAGCTACTTTACGTCGGCCAGCGCGCCGATTTACCTACCCGGCAGCGCTTTCTGGGTGTCGGCAATGCTCACCGCCTTAGCCTTAATCATTTTTTATCAACAGATTCGGCGCTTGCCCAATCCGGCAGGCACCGCCTAGACGGACTGAGTATGGATATCGTAAAACACAACGAAATCGCGTGGGACAAACAGTCCAGCGACGCCAAAAGCCCTTGGGTACAACCCGTAAACTCTGGGGAAATTGACGCCGCACGCCGAGGCGACTGGCAGGTCATTTTGACGCCTACCAAACCCGTTCCTGAGCATTGGTTTGGTGACATCCGCGATAAGGACGTTCTGGGGTTAGCCTCCGGCGGCGGCCAACAGGTACCAATCTTTGCCGCCGCAGGAGCCCGGGTAACAAGCTTTGACAACTCGTCCCAACAGCTTGCGAAAGACCGGCGGGTCGCCGAACGCGACAACTTGAGCATCAGCTACGAACAGGGCGACATGGCGGACCTGTCGCGGTTCGACGATGAGAGCTTTGACCTGATCTTTCACCCAGTATCCAATGTGTTTTCCGAAACCATTCTGCCGGTTTGGCGGCACTGCGCACGAGTGTTGCGGCCCGGGGGACGCTTGCTCAGCGGCTTCATGAACCCGGACTTTTTCCTGTTTGATCACGAGGCGTTAGAACAGGGCGGGGCCATGGAAGTGCGCTTTGCACTGCCCTATGCCGACACGGAAAGCCTGACCGATCGGCAGATCGTCGAGCGGCAGCAGCGCGGGGAAGCGCTGGAATTCTCCCACAGTCTACAGACGCAAATGGGCGGGCAGCTGGACGCGGGACTGCTGCTGGCAGGATTTTATGAAGACCATTGGGATACCCAAGCCACCCCGTTAAATGATTATATGCCCACTTCTATGGCGACGCTGGCAATTAAGCCCTAGCTCACTGTTTCGACTTCACGCTTACCCTCAAAAGGAATCACAATGGACCTAGGATTACAGAACAAAAACATCATCGTTACCGGCGGCACACGGGGCATCGGCCTTGCAGCAGCAGCAGCGTGTGCGGCAGAAGGTGCCAATGTCTCCATTTGCGGCAGGACCCAAGACAGCCTAGACGCAGCCACGGCAGCCCTCGCAGTTCACGGCACACAGATACACGGTGCGATTTGCGATATCGCCGATGCAGAGCAAATCAAAACCTACATTGCTGCCGCGGAAGCCGCCTTGGGCGGTATCGATGGCCTAGTCAACAATCCCAGCGGTTTTGGCAATACCGATGACGAGGACAGCTGGGCAAGGAGCATGGACATTGATGTGATGGGTGTTGTGCGCTGCACCTGGGCGGCAACCGACGCTCTGAAGGCCAGCAAGGGGGCCATCGTGAACGTGTCTTCCATCTCTGGTATTGGAGCCTCTGCCGGTTCTGCGGCCTATGGCGCGGTAAAGGCAGCGGTGATCCAAATGACCCAGACCCATGCCAAAAACATGGCCGGTGATCATATTCGGGTGAACTGTGTGGCACCGGGTTCCATTGAATTTCCCGGTGGCGTTTGGGATCAGGCGAAGCAGCATATGCCTGCCATGTATGACGGTGCGTTGGCGAGCATTCCCTTTGGCCGAATGGGCGAGCCGGAAGAAGTCGGCGAGGTTATCGCCTTTTTGCTCTCAGCCCGAGCCTACTGGGTAACCGGCCAGACAGTTTCCATCGATGGCGGTCAGAACCTTTGACCGGACAATAAGCCCGCTGCGGCGGGCCTATTGTGTCACGGTGTCGCCTAGCGATCCTTGCTTGGCGGCCACAACATCAACATCGGCGTACGTTTCATGTAAGCCTGATATTCCGGGTCGTTACCCCACCGCTTGTTGCCCCGACTTTCCAGCATGCGCACACCGCTGATCGCGGTAAGCAAGACCACTACCCAGATAAGCGACAACAGCAAATAAATCTGATTACCCTGCAATGTCGGAATGGCAATAACGGCGATACCCGCCCACAGCAAAATCTCACCGAAGTAGTTGGGGTGACGCGACCACGCCCACAGGCCCGAGGTGATAAAGGCATCTGCGTTGGCAGGATCGGCACGAAACGCCGTCTTTTGTCTGTCTGCGATCACCTCAATGGCGAAGCCGACAAGCCACATGATCAGTCCTACATAAAACGCCAGCTCGGGCGCGACGGTGGTTCCGGATGTGATGGCACCCAAGCCGGCACTGACCGTGACGAAAACCCAAGCACCTTGCAAAGTCCAAGTCATGAAGAAAGTCGGAAAGGAGACTTTGATACTGCGAAAGCGCCGATCTTCTCCAGCCTTCTGGATACGGAAAAACAGAAACGGTCCAAGCCGCAGCGCCCAAATCAGCACTAAGCCCACAATGACCAGCGAGCGCACATCAAAGGCTTCGCTGAGGTAACAGGCCGCCAGCACCAAAACCATGTAGGTCAGGCTACCGGTAAGATCGAAAAAATGTTCGGTCTGAGCAAACCACGCGTGAATGAATATCAGCCATTGCACGCCAAAGGCGAAAACACCACACCAAACGAAGACAGATACGCCATCGTATAGCGCACCTTGGTCAGCACCAGCCCAGGCGACTGCGCTGGCCAGCACAATGGCACCGATGCTCCCTAATATTCCTATAATCCACTGTTGCATCACCCCTCCCGGGCATCTTATTTAGGTGTTCGTCTGAGTCTCGAGCCGCGGTGGCCATACCTCTCCCAAGCTGCCTTCTTGCCACTGGGGAAATTTTCCCATCACGCCGGTGAACAACGGATCCACCAACCAGCCGTCTAGCCATTGGCGGACTTGCTGACGTGGCTGAGCATCAAACCACTGACGATCCACCGAGGCAAACTGTCGCACAAAGGGCATGACCGCAAGGTCTAAAAACTGCGGCGCGTCACCCAGCAAATAGCTCGAGTGTGCCAGCCCCAGTTCAAATTCGTCCAGACACTTTACCGCCTGCTCACGATAATAGTATTGCGGATGCGCGGACTCGGGCCGGTGATATTTGTAGGCATCCAGATGCGGCTTGAACATCGCATCAAAAATCTGAGCCAATCGCGTCTGCTCGGCTCGACTGGCCTGGCTGAACCAAGAGTCGTCTGACGCCAACGCCCAGCACATGATGTCTAGACTTTCGTCGATTACCTGCCCTTCATCGGTTTGCAGAACTGGCACCGTGCCTTTCGGTGATAGGCCCAGCATGCTCGGGGGCTTATCGCGCAGCAACACCTCACGCAGTTCTACACTTACGCCCTGACTACTGAGAGCCATGCGCGCACGCATGGCATAGGGACAGCGTCTAAAGCTGTACAGAATGGTCATGGATCAGGACTGCTTATCCAAACTGGGGAGATGGGAAATATTTTCTGCCCACGGCACCTTGGACTGGGCCCATACCTGAGATTGGGGCGGCAACTGGGCCACTTCCGCCAGCAAGCCCGTACGAATACCCAGCATGCGCTCGCCCTTGGGCACATCATCAACCACCGACGTCGCATAGACATGCGAACCGCAATCTGCACAAAAACTGAGTTCTCGCCGATTACCGCTGTCGCCCACCTTGAAATAGGGTTTGGGTTCGCCCTTAAGCAATGTGAACAGAGATTCTTTGACCTGAACGATACTGCGGTATGGGCCACCGGACATTTTCTGACAATCCGTGCAGTGACATATGACCACTCGACTGGGGTTTGCTTGGGCCTCAAAGGCGATGGCTCCGCAATGGCAAGAACCGTGAAGCGTGATGGAATCGGACATCTGATCTTTCTCGTCGGACTGAAGCCCCAACTTTCAGGCAAGCGTGGGCTTGGATCAAGAGGCGACATGTGTTCAGGTTTCGGTCATCTAGCCCTCGCCTGAGGCTAAAGAGCACGGTATCGTTCGGCACGAACAAACAAACGGGGCGAATGAGACCTTGGCGGTCAGTTCGCTCAAAACACGCAGTAAAGAGGTGGACCCATGATTCGTAACACTATGATTTTCGCCCTGTTATTCAGTTTCGCCGGCGCCAGCTGGGCTGATGAACGCACGCAAAAAACCATCGAAGCCCGCCAAGGCTTACTTAAAGTCGTCGCCCAGTACTTCGGCCCCATTGTCGGCATGGCAAAGGGACAGATCCCCTACGATGCTGCGCTGATTGAAAAGAACGCAGGCAAAGTCGCCGAGCTCGCACCCATGATTACCGATCTGTTCGCTCAGGACACAAGCGGCAGCGACTATGCCACGGAAGCTAAGGCCGATATCTGGGCTGACTACGCTGACTTCAGCGCCAAGGCCGCGACCACAACAGAACGTGCGAAGGCCCTAGTTGCCGCCACGGCGGAAGGTCGCGGCGCGACCATGAAGGCCTTTGGTGCCTTGGGCTCCTCATGCAAAAGCTGCCACGACAGCTACCGCCAGAAAAAATAATCTGCCCAATGCATTCCGACCAGCGCCCCCAACTGATTTGGGATTTGCCACTGCGACTGTGGCATTGGGCGCTGGTGGTCTGTCTTGCAGGCAGCTGGATTACCGCTGAGGCGGGATTTGACTGGACGACTACCCATTTTTATTTTGGCTACTCAGCCCTAGCCTTAGTCCTGTTTAGGCTGGCTTGGGCCCTGCTGGGTACGTTTCACTCGCGCTACGCCACCTTTCTTGCGTCTCCGAAACAGGTCTTAGCCTATCTGCGAAGAGCAAAAGACGCCGAGCCTTCAGCCGGGCACAACCCCTTGGGGGGATGGGCCAGTGTGGTCATCGTCGTACTGATCGGCCTGCAGGCCAGTACCGGTTTATTCATCAGCGACGATATCTTCTACGCCGGCCCCTACAACACCGTTGTCAGCAGCAGCACTGCCGACTGGCTGGCGGGCTGGCACCACCGACTCTTTACGTTAATTCAAATCACTGTGCTGATGCACGTGCTTGCGGTGAGCTGGTACACCTGGGGGAAAAAGGAAGGTCTGATTCAAGCCATGTTGCACGGTAAGAAAACGTTGCAGGTTCGTGGCGCAGAGGAAACGGTTAACGAACATCGAGGACTGCGTGCCCTACTGCTTTTGGCCCTTGCCGCCGCCGTGGTCGCGATTGTGGTATACGTCGCACCCCTGCCGGATTACGAAAATTACTGATTCAGCAGAAACCGCTTCAGGGCACTCAAATCTGAAAACCGGTAGCGCGCTTGCTCAAAGTTCTGACTGGCGGTGAACGGATGACTCACCGCAGCGCAATCGATGCCAGCCGCCACCGCCGAGCGCAGACCGCGTTCTGAGTCTTCGATCACCAACGCTTGCACCGACTCGATACCAAACCGGTTCAGAGCCAATAGGTAAGGTTCAGGGTCCGGCTTACTGTTTTGATAGTGAGATCTCTTAAGAACAAAATCCATATGCTCGACAATACGAGGCGTGCGCTCGGTTACCGGGTAACCGTTCAGACCGTGGATCAAATCGAAATCGTCGTCTCGTGATGTGGTCACAATGGCCAGTTTGAAGTGGCAGGCCAGCTCTGCGATCACTTGATCGGCCCCGGCAATGTCGATGGCTTGGCTTCGCAATAGCTGCTGGTATCCGGCGTCTCTGGCATCGCGCAGATCGTCAATGGCGGCCTCATCGCAGCCGGTCTCGCGGGCCAATGCCCAAGGATCTGCACCATGGGCCATGCCTTTGAGGTAATCGGCTTCCGACAGAACAATCCCCAGCGTGGCCAACTGTTCCTGAATCGCCTGCAGATAGAGATGTTCGGTATTGACCAGCACCCCATCGTGATCGAAGAGCAGATGAGTGTAGGACACGCCGAATTCTTACCCTAGGCGACTTTGTATCGATCGATTTGGATGTCTTCTTCGCCAATGTCGGAGTAGTTGTCGGTCACGCGACCCCGGATGTATTCCTGCCAAGAAAAGGCGCGGTAATGAGGCGCTTCTGCAACGCCCAACCAAGGCTCCACTACAGCGTCCACCTTGGGCTGATAAAAGAATGGAACGCTGAGACGGCCCGATGGATTGGTCACAGGCACAACCCGGTGCACACCAGCGGTACACCGATCGTTGGTCCAGACCTGCAATATGTCGCCAATGTTCACAACGATCGAACCGTCTACTGGTGGTACATCGATCCATCCATCAGCCCGTGACAAGGCCTGCAGACCACCGGCGTTATCTTGCAGCAGAAGGGTAATCGCGCCCGGATCGGTGTGGTGATGCAGTGCCATATCGCCCAAAGGCGTAACGGACTCGCGCTCCTGGGCGGGCACCGGATCCTTAGCCGGATAAAAGTTCAACCGAGCCGCACTGGTATGCGCAGGCCCGAATCCCTGACCCATCGTAGCCTCCACCGCACTTTCTGGCAGACCGAGACCCGCAAGCACCATGCGCATGGTCGATTCTGAGAGGTCTGTAAACGCCGTAAAAAAGTCGGTTAATGCCGGACGAAAGATCTCGGGCTGATCGGGCCAGCGTGTGTGTCTGAGAGGATTTCGCGAAATATGCCCACCGGCTTTGAAATCGAATACTTCTTTTTGATCCCGACGTTGCTTGGTCAACTCGCGGTCGTAGTAGCCAAGCGGATTTTCCGCGTCGCGATACACTGCTGTTTTTTGCTCCCTCGGCATGGCAAAAAATTCCGCCGCTGCCTCAAATACCTTAGAAATTTGCGTATCGCAGCCGTGGTTGGTCAGCAGAAAAAAACCATGGTCTTCGCAGGCTTCGACCAAGGCTTCTTGATCTATAGCCGGCAAACCGCCATCTCTGAATGCCTGCAAATCAATGACTGGAATATTCTGCATGGCTCTCTCCGATAAAGTACGCCTTGACGTTAGGCGAGTTCTGTTTCATTTGACGCAATGTTACGTCGATCTGCGACGAATGCACATGCGGGAGACGGCAGCCTTGCCTTGCCCGCCATCGTCTGTGGGTTCAGCAATAAGGCCCGCGAATTCGTCCAATACATCAAATCCCACCCCAACCGCCGCCAACTGGGTTGATAGCTCGTCTGGCCTCACTCGAAAGCGTTGGCTCGACGGCCCTGAAATTTGCTCCGGACCAGACCACTGCAGATGCTCTTCCAACACCAAGATACCCCCGGGAACGAGAGCATGCAGCAAGCTGGGCAGCAGTTCGGGCGCAACGAATCGAAACATCACAATCAGTGCGTAGGTGTTCTGGGGTAACGGATGCTGTGCCTCCAAAACGTCTCGACACTGCCAGTTCACCCTGGCTCGCTGAGATATCGCGGTGTTCGCCGCATGCGCGATGGCCATGGCAGACACGTCGACGGCATCCACATCATAACCTTCTGCGGACAAGTACAGGCTGTTGCGCCCTCGCCCACAAGCGACATCAAGGGCGCGCCCGGACGGCTGAATCAATCCATCATCACGCAGCTGCTTGAGGTACGCGCTGGGCCATGAGCGAGCCGCGTATGTCCCCTGGCGATAACGCTGATCCCAGCGTTGTCGGTCTGTTAACGCCGTCGTGTCGTTTTCTTGCTTTACCATCCCCCCACTCTAACCCAAGAGCGACTCAGGACGGTTGCATGGATGGATCGGAGCAGCTAGCGTTGTCGCCCTTTTCGTGGGCACAAGCTTTTGGAATCCAGCACCGACCAAACCCGTCTCGATCGCGCCGCTATCTGGCTCTCTGGTCTGTGCCTAGTCCACTGTCTTGCTGTGCCTGTTGCCTTCCTTCTGGCGCCATCTCTCTCTGCCTGGCTGGACGCTACCGAAACGCAAACCCACTGGCTCCTGTTCGGCTTAGCCGTGCCGATTAGCGGTATTGCGTTGTTTCGAGGTTATCGCCGGCAAGCCAACGGGCTTACGGTCTTACTGGGCGTTCTGGGTTTGGCACTGATGCTACTTGGCGTAGCCCATGTTTTTGGCGAAGATCTGGAAATCATTCTGACCACAGCCGGTGTGGTGTTGGTTATGGTGGCGCACATTCGGAACTTACATCTTGGGCACGACCACACGAAAACAGCCGACGAACACTGACACCAATTAACCCGACGCCTCTGAGAGAGAATCATGAAATACGACAACATTCTGCAAACCATCGGCAACACGCCTATCGTCAAACTGAACCGTATTGCCCCTGATCACGTCGATATGTACGTGAAGGTGGAATCTTTCAATCCTATGGCCTCGGTCAAAGACAGACTTGCCTACGCCATCATTAAGGACGCTCGAGACAGCGGTGCGCTACAGCCCGGGCAAACGGTTATTGAGGCCACCAGCGGCAATACCGGTATTGCGCTGGCCATGGTCTGCGCCGTCATGGGTCATCCATTCGTTGCCACCATGGTCGAAACGTTTTCCATCGAACGTCGCAAAGTCATGCGCGCACTGGGTGCCAAGGTCATCCTGACACCAGCAGCAGAGCGAGGTTCCGGCATGGTCGCACGCGCCGAAGAGCTGGCCGCAAAGCACGGCTGGTTTATGGCCCAACAATTCAAAAATACCGCCAACCCTGATTATCACGCCAGCACAACAGGGCCTGAGGTTTTGCAGGACTTCGCCGGCGAACGATTGGACTACTGGGTCACCGGTTGGGGCACCGGCGGCACTCTGTCCGGTGCTGGCCGCACGCTCAAAGCCGCACGGCCGACCATTCAGATTGTCGCGGCTGAGCCGGAACAAGCCGCCCTGTTGTCTGGCGGCGAATGGTCACCTCACAAAATTCAGGGATGGACCCCTGACTTCATTCCAGACGTATTGGACCGAGACATTACCGACCATGTTGTGCCGGTCAACGAAGACGAGTCCATGGCCTGCGCCCTGCGTCTGGCCAAGGAAGAAGGCATTTTTGTCGGCATCTCTGCCGGCGGAACGCTAAGCGCATCACTCAAAATCGCGGAAACCGCAGAGCCCGGCAGCGTCATGGTCACCATGCTAGCAGACACAGCTGAGCGTTACCTTTCGACGCCGCTGTTCGCCGACATTAACGAAGGCTCAGACGACGACTGGCTGGCCCAACAGTAGCCGGTGCCAAATGGCGCGACTAGCTCGGTAGGAGCAGCCGCGTGGCAACCGCCCGAGTGGAGCGAGTCAACTCTCGCCGAGCGATGAACCGCTGCATGGCGGCTGGATCGGACTGGCGAGAGGTCTCCCAAGACGTGAAGTCCGGGTACCAAGTCAGTAAGTGCAGCACGCACTCCTGGGAATCCGGTAGCGCTTGGGCGGGAGCGAACAAACCCAAGGGTTCCGCGCTGTAGGCTTCGGCGCCCTCAAAGGTTTTCCATGCGGCGCTCGACAGTTCCACTGCTTCAGCCACATGCTCAAAGGGCAGCCAAAAATCTCTGAAAACGTAAACACCCGAGCGCGTTAGAGGCGTCGTCGATTGCGGACGTGCCGTCGCTTTCAGTACCCAGACTGCTTCGACGTCACAGCCATCGACAGACTTCCAACCATCTGTCGGCTCGTTGTGCGCACTCATGACGATGAGTTGATTTGCCGCTAAACCGAACACTCCCTGCCAAATGCCCCACAGGTCCGCCGCAGGATTCATCGCGTATGCATTGCGCAGCGCCTGTTCCGGCGCGCGCAAGTCTTGGCTCGAAAAACTGAGCACTCGCTTGGTGAAATACTGATCGCTCAGTGAAGGCTCCGAGTCGGTAGGTTGCTTAGCGGCTCGCATCATCTCAGCATGGCTGGGTAGTCGAGTTCAGCGCCCCATAGCACTTGTGCAACGCTGGCGTAACGGGATTCATTCACGAAACCGTGGTGGCGCAGGGTCTCCATGTCTCGATTGATTCGATCCAGTGGATGGCCCCGCTCGGTCATCGTCGTCCCTGCGATATTACCCATCAAGCGCACCACTTCCGCCGACGTTTGTACCGCGTGAGTACCGGCCAGATAGAGATCCGCGCGATGCTCAGGGCTGGGGTCACGGCCGTCCAACGCGCGCTGCCAAGTAATCTCCAACGCGTTGTAAAACATCAAACGCGCCGAACGGTAAAGCGCCAATGCCCGCCCAAAATGACCCTGAGCCATATGCTTTTCTGTCAGCTTGCTGGCTCCACCGCCGGGGGTTTTGGTTTTCACCAACAGGGCCACTTCATCAATCGCTCGCTTGGCCAGGCTCAGCGCAACCGGCACATAGGTGGCAAAAACGATACGCGATGGGCACTGGTACAGTGCGCCTTGGTAATAGTGATTTACCGGTGTATCTGGCTGTACTGGCGGGACGACCTGCAGCGATGGCACCCTGACGTGATCAATCAGTACATCGTTGCTGCCAGAACCACGCATGCCCAAGGTATCCCAGTTGTCCTGAACCTGACAGTCACCAATGGCAATCACCGCGTTATGCATTTCTCCGTCCATCAAGATCGGAGACATAATCCACTCGGCGAAGTTGCAGCCACTGACGAAGCGTTGCGTACCCCAGATTTCGATACCGCCTTCTACGCGTTCGCCCTTTAACGGGGTGTGGCCACTCGCTGCAACCAGCCGATCCGGCTGATCGCCCCAGAGAGTTTCGACTAATTCGGCTGGCCATTTGGCTGCCATTAGCTTGGCCGCATTAAAGACCATAATGTGCCATGCCGCCGCCGTGTCGCTGGCAGCGATTTCTTCACATACCGACGCACAGGTCATCGGATTGACTTCGTCTCCACCAAGACCCGTTGGGAGAAACAGACGAGGAACTCGCGCTTCCACAATGGCGGCAAAACTGTCGTCGTGCAGCCGACAAGCTTGTTCAGACCAATCGGAATGCTGGACCAAGCGGTTTTGCACTGCGGCGACGCGGGCCAATGCCTGCTGCTGTTCTGATAATTGACGCTGTGCTGTCACCGCGATCTCTCCTCTTTCTTACGTGCCAAGACTAGCAGCGACGCCTCGGCCATGCGATGCAGAGAGCCGGGAAAAATTTTGTCCGAGTTACCCGCCGCTAAGACACTGACTTTTAAAGCTTTTCACAATTTGAAACAAAATCGTCAACAGCTGACTCTTTTTTTCATCTGAAACTTCTGTATTCTTGCAATCCTCACCAGCTGAAGCTGTACATGCATACAGTAATTTTCCTCGGCAGGGCGATTGCATTGATGCAGCGTCGGCTCGGCTGGTTGAGACCACCTCCACCCTCATCTGCTCCAGATTCTTCGCCCTTAGATCGTTTATGCCGCCGTCAATTGATGCGCTAAACGCTATTTCTCAGGAAAGCTAGGCAATTCCTCGATCCACGGATAAGACCCATCGGCTACCGCCAGAAATTCGGGATTCAGCAAGCTATCCTTGGTGTTGTATGGCAACACCGCACCGTCTTGAGTATAAACACCGCCGCCTGCTGCGGTCAGTACCGCTTGCGCGGCACCAATATCCCATTCGCTGGTAAGACCCAAGCGCGGATAGATATCTGCGCCACCTTCTGCCAGTACGCATAGCTTCAGCGAACTGCCTACGGGGGTTCGCTCGCAGCCAGCAAAACGAGCCTCTACTTCGCTCAAGTAGGCCTCTAGCCGTTCACCGCCATGGTTACGACTCGCTACCACCCGAATGGGCCCTTGGCGCTCACGCTGCCGCTGGACCTGCAGCGGTTGCGACTCGCCCTTGTGCAACACATAGGCCCGCTGATCGGGATTCGTTTGACGGACATCGCCAACGTAGACCTTCTCCTGCACCGGGACACCTACGATTCCAAATACCGGTTCGCTGCCGTCGATGAGAGCGATATTGACCGTGAACTCACCGTTTCGGTTCACGAATTCCTTCGTGCCATCCAATGGGTCCACCAACCAGTAGCGCTGCCATGTGGTGCGTTCGGCAAAAGGCGGTGGCGCTGATTCTTCGGAAATAATCGGTATCTGCGGGCTCAGGGCTTCCAAACCCGCCACAATCACCCGGTGCGCGGCCAAATCCGCTTGGGTTAGGGGCGAGTCGTCGCCCTTGGTCTGAACCGCGAAATCCGTATTGTAGATCTCTAGGATCGCCGCACCTGCCTCTTCGACAATTGTAGTTAATTGAACAATCCAATCCTGCGCTATCGCATCAGCCATCTTATTTCCCATGGTCCGTTAAGTCGTTCATTTGTTTCCATCTTGTAACGCTTGCCGCAATTGCGGCAAGCATAGGGTGAGCGCAGCGATCGCACGAGCTTCATAAAATGCTTCATGGGCGAGTAACTCGTCGATTTGGGACAAAGGCCACCGCACCAACTCCGGGGGTTCTGGTTCATCACCGGGAATATCGTGCGGATACAGGTCGGTGGCCATCAACACGTTAATTGTAAAGCCCATATGCCCGGGCGCGATACTCAGTCGTTTGACGAAACGGACATCACGAGACCCAAAACCGGCCTCTTCCGCCAGCTCGCGAGCGGCAGCATCTTCCAGCGCCTCGCCGGGATCTGCAGCGCCCTTGGGCAAGGTTAGCTGAAATTCATGGAAGCCTGCCGCATATTCGCGAATCAGCAACAGTTCCTCGTTTTCGTTAACCGCAACGACAATGACGCCTTGTTCACCCACGGCAGGTAACCGCTCATAGACCCGCTCAACTCCATTACTGAACGTTAGGTGCATAGCCTCAATCGTAAAAAAGCGGCTTTGCGCCAGCACTTCCGTCTTGCGAATGGTAGGTAACGGCATGGGAATTAAATCTCTCGTCTTAAAGCGTAGGGTTAGTATAGGCTGATTGACGCGGCACGGCGGGGATTCGATCAACGCCGTTCAACCCACCAAGCTGTCTTTTGGGTAAGGCACATCCTTCGATTATCTGAGTCACATGAATCTAACGCCAAACACTTCTCTGGTTCCCTGGCAAAACATCGATACGGTGTTGCTGGACATGGATGGCACACTGCTGGACCTGAACTACGACAATCAAATCTTCGGGCACTTGCTGCCCGCCGCCTATGCCAAGCAACACGATCTCTCTGCGGACTCCGCACAAGAACAATTACACAGTCATATGATGCGGCTCTTGGGCACCATGGATTTTTATCGTTTTGACTATTGGCAAGCATTTACCGGCTTGGACATGGTCGCTTTGCACGAACAAGCTGCTGAGCTCATTTGTTTTCTGCCCGGTGCCGATACCTTTTTGGAACAGTTGACCCACTGCAGCAAGCGAGTGCTGATCGCGACCAATGCGGATCGCCAATCCTTTGACATTAAAGACAAGGCATTGAGCCTGACAGCGCGGGTTGACCAAGTGATATCCAGTCACGACTACGGCGTGCCCAAGGAAAATGACGCGTTTTGGCATACCTTGGTCGAGCGAACTCGGCTAGACCCCGCACGCACACTGTTCATCGACGACACACAGCGCGTGCTTGACGCGGCGAAACGCTTTGGCATCGCGCAGACCTTGGCGGTGGCCTATCCGGACACCCATAAGCCAGCGAGAGAGACTCAGGGACACCCGAGCTTTAACCACTACGATCAATTGTTGTCCGGCCTGATATGAGCGGGATCCGCATCGACCGTTGGCTCTGGGCGGCACGTTTTTTTAAGACCCGCTCCTTGGCCAAAAAAGCAGTAGAGGGCGGCAAGGTCCACGTAGAAAGCCAGCGCGCGAAGCCGTCAAAGGAACTACAGGTCGGCCAAACCCTGCAGATTCGCCGAGGCGAAACCGTTCAAACCGTCGTCGTACAGGTGCTGTCAGACCAGCGAGGGCCAGCAACCCAGGCTCAAGCGCTTTATGAAGAGACTATCGAAAGCATTGAACTGCGGGAGTTGCGCAAGAGTAACCGGCGCATGGAACGTGCCGGATTGACTGTACCCACCGGTCGCCCAGACAAAAAAGACCGTCGTGCCTTGGCCCAACTGCGGGACCTAGATCAACATTGGCAGCAAGCCCCGGACGAATAACGCCCATTTACTGGAACCCTGTATGGATACCCTATATCGCTTTAGTTTTACCGACCTGCCAATACGCGGCCAATGGGTGCGACTGCAATCGACCTTGGAAGCCGCTGGCCAATACCGAGCCTACCCCGCGCAGGTCAGTGAACTTCTCGGCCAAATGCTGGCGACGGTTGCGATGGTTGCGGATAACCTAAAATTCTCCGGCGCAGTAGCCATGCAATCGCAGGGCAACGGCGCACTGCGACGCTCACTTGCTGAGTGCCGCAATCACACGAACGTGCGTGGCGTCATGCACCTGACCGATGACGCCAGCTTTCCCCAAAGCAGCAGTGATGGCGGCAATCACGACATAGGCGCTTGGCTGGGCCAAGGGCAGCTTGCGCTCACGTTGATACCGGATGAAGAAACCGGCATGCAGCCCTATCAAGGCTTGGTTGCGCTTGAGAAACAAGATCTCGCCAAGTGCTTGGAAGACTATTTTGCTCGTTCCGAGCAGCTGGACACGCGGCTGCACTTTGCCAACAACGCCGAAGAGAACGACCGCTGTGTGACCGGGTTACTCCTGCAGCGGCTGCCCAACCACCCGGACGCATCCGAGGCAGAGTGCGAAGCGGCCCAAGATGCCTGGGAAACACTGACCGCGCTGTCGGCTACCGTCACCAACTCCGAACTGGGCAAACTGGATGTGCAAACCCTGCTGCATCGCCTGTTTCACGAGTACCCTTGTGTGCTACAGCCGCCAAAGAGTTTGGCCTACCAATGCACCTGCAACAGTGATCGAACCGACAGTACGCTGATGATGCTGGGCAAAGACGACCTCGGCGCCTTGCTAATAGAACAAGGAGAGATCACAGTTGACTGTGAGTTTTGTGGGCACCGTTACGGCTACGATGCCAGCGCGGTTGCTCGTTTGATGGGACAGATCGACGAGATAGCAGGTGCAACAAACGATCCGTTGCATTAACGCCATCGGCAGGGCTCTCGTTTTACGCCTAGGCAAGCAACATATGCCCATAATTCGCTCATTCATCAAACTGTTTTCTCTGGCATAATCGCCGCCCTCAAAAATTGGATTTCAGCAACACAAAGACTATGACTAACAATACCCTGATCGATCTCTCCAGCGCAGACCTTGCCGAGCAAGCCGTCACCCGGGGCGAAGGAAAATTTGCCAGCAACGGTGCCATTGTCGTTGAAACCGGAGCGCGCACGGGACGCTCACCAAAAGATCGGTTTATTGTCGACGAACCATCGACGTCAGAGTCCATCGATTGGGGCGATATAAATCAAGCCATCTCCGGAGAAGTGTTCGATCAACTTTGGGATCGAGTTCAGGTTCATGTAGGCGAACGGGAAACATTTTTGTCTCACCTGCACGTCGGTGCTGATCCCAAACATTACCTGCCCATCGAAGTCACCACCGAATACGCATGGCACGGATTGTTCGGTCGTTCACTCTTCATCTCCCCAGACCACTACAACCCACATAACAAAGAAGTGTGGCAGGTCGTCAATGCGCCAACGTTTGAGTGTAATCCCGAGCGCGATGGCACCAATAGCGACGGCACGGTGATGATCAATTTTGCCCAGCGCAAAGTATTGATTGCCGGCATGCGTTATGCCGGTGAAATGAAGAAGTCCATGTTCTCCGTTCTCAATTTTTTGCTGCCAGAGAAAGACGTTCTTCCCATGCACTGCTCTGCAAATGCCGGCGTAAACGAGGACGTGACCCTATTTTTCGGTCTGTCGGGTACGGGTAAGACCACCCTTTCGGCAGATCCGGACCGGTTGCTTATTGGTGACGATGAGCATGGCTGGGGCAAGGATACGGTCTTTAACTTCGAAGGCGGTTGCTATGCCAAGTGCATCGATTTGACGCGCAAAAACGAACCCGTCATTTATGACGCCATTCGCTTTGGTGCCATCGTTGAGAATGTCGTCATCAACGAGCAGCGCGAACCCGATTACGCTGACAGCACGCTCACCGAAAACACTCGGGCCTGCTATCCACGCAGCAACATCGAAGCCAAGGTGCCGGAGAATAGAGCCGGCGAGCCCAACAACATTATCTTTTTGACCTGCGATGTCAGCGGTGTACTGCCCCCTGTTTCTATCCTGAGCAAACAGGCAGCGGCCTATCACTTTTTGTCTGGGTATACCGCAGCGGTGGGCTCTACAGAAATCGGCTCAACCGAAGCCTACAAAGCCACATTCTCTACTTGCTTTGGCGCGCCATTTTTCCCGCGACCTGCCGGCGTCTATGCCGACTTACTGATCAAACGCATTGAGGAATTCGACTCCCGCGTTTACCTGGTTAACACCGGCTGGACCGGCGGAGGCTATGGCGTTGGGGAACGCTTCAATATTCCGACGACCCGAGCCATTATTGCAGCGGTTCAAAGTGGTGCCCTTGAAGGAGAGCCGACAACGCGTTTACCTGGGCTAAATCTTGATATCCCTACGTCCGTGCCCGGTGTTGACTCCAATCTACTCAATCCACGAGATACCTGGGCCGATAAAGACGCTTACGATTCTGCCGCTGCTAGCCTCGTCGCGAAATTCGAAGAAAACTTTAAGCGATTTGACGTCGAACCAGGAATCGTCGCTGCTGGTCCTGCCACTTAACGCGATACACAGACAGCGAAGGATTGATCGCGTTTACCGAGTCGATCACGATCAATCGGTTCGGTTACCACATTAATGGAGGCTGGAGCCCACGATGCAGCTGGACGAAGCCACACTTAACGTTTTAGCAAGGCCCAATGTTGGGCTTGATCAATTGATTCGCGGCATCGAGAAAGAAAGCCTGCGGGTTCGAACTGATGGCTCGCTTTCTCAACGACCTCACCCCAAGGCCTTGGGATCCGCGCTGACCCATCGAGCCATCACCACGGATTTTTCAGAAGCTCAGCTGGAACTCATCACCGGCATCCACCCAAATCCCGAGGACGTCCTCCAAGAGCTTGCCGACATTCATGTCTTCGTGCAGAAAAACATGGGCGACGAACTGATTTGGCCGAACAGCATGCCCTGTATTTTGGCAGCGGATCAGGAAAAAATTCCGCTGGGCCAGTATGGTAGTTCCAATATGGCTCAGGCCAAAACCATCTATCGCCGCGGGCTGGGTAATCGATATGGGCGCCTGATGCAGACCATTTCAGGCATTCACTACAACTTTTCGATACCCCAGACACTCTGGACGGCTTTGGGTAAAACCAGTCAGGACAGTCGCACGGAAGCCTACTTTGGGCTGATTCGAAATTTTCGGCGCTGGTCCTGGCTGCTGCTGTACTTGTTTGGTGCGGCACCTGCCGTGTGCCGTTCCTTTGTTCAAGGCACAGATCACAAACTAGAACTCTTCAGCGAAGGCACCTACTACCTGCCCCATGCCACCAGTTTGAGGATGGGCCGTCTGGGCTATCAAAGCGAAGCACAGAGCGCCCTGGATATTTCCTACAACTCGGTTGCCGACTACTCGCGTTCAATGCGGTTGGGGTTAACGGAAAGCTATCCAGACTACAGTGCCATTATGCCGGCAGAGGATGGCGAGTATCCCCAGTTGAACGACGCGATACTGCAAATTGAAAATGAGTTCTACGGCACCATTCGACCCAAGCGAACCACCCAAAGTGGCGAACGGCCTCTGTCGGCACTGAATGAGCGCGGTGTTGAATACGTCGAAGTGCGTTGTGTTGATCTCAACCCGTTTGAGCCATTGGGCATCAACGCAGAACAAATTCGTTTCATGGACACGTTTCTACTTCTTTGCCTGCTGGCTGACTCTCCAGCCGATTCGGTGGAATCCAGAGCCAGCCTCGGTCGCAACCAGACGCGGGTTGTCGAGAGAGGCCGT
Organism: Gammaproteobacteria bacterium; assembly: GCA_042091155.1. Classification (GTDB taxonomy): domain Bacteria; phylum Pseudomonadota; class Gammaproteobacteria; order Pseudomonadales; family Azotimanducaceae; genus UBA4421. Next base: position 253,246 of record JBELHZ010000001.1, on the reverse strand, counting down.
GAGCCTGAGCTGCAACTGGAAGGCGAATCTGGACTCCTCGGGCTAGGCGATTGGGCAACGGCACTGCTCGGTGCCTGTGAACCGATCGCTGCGGCCTTAGACCAAGCCAGCGGCAACTCCGCGTCACAGTATCTGGACAGCTTGGAAAAACAGCGAGATAAATTAGCGCGGCCTCAACTCACGCCTTCGGCGAAGGTCATTGCTGCCATGGCCATGCGTGGTTCGTTTTTCAAATTCACAATGGATCAGGCTGAGCAGGTACAAAAACACCTAGCGGCGACACCAATTAAGGATGCAACCCTGCGGGAACTGGAGCAAGAATCAGCAGCATCACTGCTGCGCCAAGCCGAGATTGAAGCTGCCGATACACAACCCTTCGCGGAATTTTTGGAAGGGTATCTTGCCCTGCCGTAACCCCCCGGCCATGCCAGCAAACATGAGAGATGCCCGGTGAATTTTCTAGCCCATTGCGCCTTAGCTCAGGACGCAAGTGACTGCTGGGAAGACGGCGATGCACTGCGCAGCGGCCTACTGGCCGGCGCAATACTCGCGGACTTTGGCAAAGGGCCTGTCGCCTCGCACTTACCGCTGGAACTGCAGGCTGGTATCCGATTGCACCGGCGAATTGACGCCTTTACCAATCAGCACGACCTGATTCGCAGCACCTGCGCATCGTTTCCCCCAGGCCTTCGCCGCTACGCACCGATTTTTCTCGACATTCTCGGCGACTACTATTTGTCTCAAACTTGGGATGACTACTACGCGGAAACACGGCCGCAGTTCAGCCAGCGTTGCTATGACGCCTGCACGGCATATGCCCATCACCTAGAAGAAACCAAGGCATCACAGCTACACACATTCATGCAGTACATGCGCAGTACAGACCTGCTGGCCAACTACCATGACTGGGAACATGTTGAACGTGGCTTACACTCAGTGCTCAGACGGTTGGGACAAACCTCACTCTATGAAGCGGTAAACATCGCAGCGGATGCACAGCGCGATTCAGGTGAGCACGCTTTCCGCTTATACTTCTCCGATCTCAGAGACCAGTTGCCCACATGGGCGACCCTTACAGCTGCCGTCCAATAGTGTCGGCTTTTAATAACGAATAGCGAGAAGACTTTTGAAAGCGGTACTTTGCGAAGCCTTCGGCCCAGCCGAAACACTGGTTCTAGCCGAGGTGAACTCACCTGAGCTGAAACCCGGACACGTGATTGTGGACATCCAATCCTGCGCGTTGAACTTCCCTGACGTCCTTATGGTAGAGGGCAAGTATCAATCCCTCCCGCCTTTCCCCTTTACACCCGGCGGCGAGTTTGCCGGCACCGTGAGTCAGATCGCACCCGATGTTTCCCAATGGCAGGTCGGCGACGAGGTTTTCGCGGCTTGCGGACACGGTGCCATGGCAGAACAAATTAGCGTTGCCGCCGGTGCGCTGAGAGCCAAACCGCAAGCCATGAGCTTTGCCAAAGCGTCGGGCATTAGCACCACCTATGGCACGTCTTACTACGCGCTGAAACAGCGGGCTAATTTGCAGCCCGGAGAAACCTTGCTGGTGTTGGGTGCCGCCGGTGGCGTAGGCTTGGCCGCCGTGGAACTTGGTAAGGCCATGGGGGCGCGAGTGATTGCAGCCGCCTCCAGCCCTGAAAAGCTCGAGGTTGCCCAGCAGGCGGGTGCGGATGACTTAATCGACTACAGCGATGGTGAACTCAAGGAAAAGGTCAAAGCGCTAACCAACGGGCGGGGCGCTGACGTCATTTATGACCCAGTGGGCGGCCCTTTGTTTGATCAATGCATGCGCTGCATCAACTGGAACGGGCGCGTGCTGGTCGTGGGGTTTGTCGGTGGCGACATCCCGAAAGTGCCAACCAATCTGGTGCTGCTTAAAAACTGTCAGATTGTTGGGGTGTTTTACGGCGCGTTTTCGTCGCGCTTTCCGGCTGAGAACGAACAAAACTTTGCAGAACTCATCGATATGTTTGGTGCAGGGACATTGCAGGCCGTCGTTGGTGCCGAGTATCCGCTTACTGACTTCGTTGACGCGTTAAATTGTCTGTCTCAGCGTCGAGCTGTGGGCAAAATTGTGGTGAATATCTGATGAAGCATAGTTTGAAAACAGAACAGTGGGCTACCTGGATTTGCCTGGGTGCCGGTGGAATCCTATGCGTCGGGCTACTGGTCGAATTCGCTCTGGGACTCGCCCCTTGTCCCTTATGCATGATGCAGCGTATTTGGTTTGCCCTAACCGGTATCGTCGCCTGGATTGGCCTGTCTCATAACCCTAGATGGGGTATCTACCCGTTAGTCAGTGCCCTATGTGCCATGGTGGGCGGGGGATTCGCCATACGGCAGCTCTGGCTACAAAGCCTGCCGGCGGATCAGGTGCCAAGCTGTGGGCCGGATTTGTCTTATATGATCGAAGCCTTTCCGCTGGGCGACCTGCTGGCCGCCATGACCTCGGGTACCGGAGACTGTGCGGTGGTTTACGACGTTATTCCGCTTATGAGCATTGCGGGCTGGTCCTTGGTCGGCTTCAGCCTGCTGCTTTTTGCCAGCGTCATGCAGCTTCGCCAAAGCTTACGATAGACGACATCTATGACCGGGTGACGCCACCACTGGTACCACCCCCACATACACTGCTATATTTCTCGCCCTTTTTATTTTGGCCGCACCGGTTTTGATACCACTCCGGTGAGCCTCGGGTTTTGGATCACTATGGCAGATCTCAATATTCTGGTAGTCAACAGTAAGGGTGGCTGCGGTAAAACGACCGTCGCCACCAATCTGGCCACCGCCTACGCAAATGCCGGCCTAAGGGTTGGCCTGTACGACTGCGATCCCCAAGCCAGCGCCCGGCACTGGGCCGCATCTCGTAGCGAAGATCTCTGCGCTATTGACCTGCGTTTTTGCCCCGACCCCAAAACAATCGAAACCACAACTACTCAGAGTTATGACGTTTGTGTCTATGACTCCGCGCCGGGTATCTCCAACAAACCGGCGCTGCAAGGCGACTTCGAGGCACTGCTTAAGCTCGGCGATGTGATTGTCGTGCCCATGTTGTCGTCTGCCTGGGATATTCAAGCAGGGGAGCATTTCATCACGCAACTGATGACCCAGCGTGTTTGGCGAGCGCGGCCTCGGCCCATCGCCGTCGTCAGCAATCGGGTGAATGGCAACCTGACCGGCCAGCGACGGCTGCAGCATTTTTTAAGCTGTTCCGACGTGCCGGCCGTAGCCGAGTTTCGCGAATCACCGGTCTATGCCGACGCAGGCGACAACGGCCAAGGCGTGATGGAAATGAAGCACAACCGTGCGGCACGCAAGGAATTCAAGGCTTGGCGACTGTTGATGAACTGGATCGCAGACAATGCAAACAGCCAAGTCCGAACTCGGCTTCCTGCAGCACCGTTGGCGGCTCCCAGAGCGGGCACCACGCGAAGCCGCGAGAAACAGGAACAAGCCTAGTCTTAACCGCTTTTGAACCGGCACTTTGCCCTAACCCCTTACGTAAGTACTCATGCTGCAAGTTCAGAACCTGACCTTTGAACGAGGTGAAGATCGGCTATTCGCTGATCTAAATCTGGTTGTCTACCCGGGCCAAAAGGTCGCCATCATTGGCCGCAACGGTGTTGGCAAATCCACCCTATTCAACCTGCTTCTGGGGAACCTCGAGGCCAGCCAGGGCGATATCCAGCACCCTGATGACTGGCAGGTCGGCTACATGGCACAGGAGGTTGAGGCTACAGATCGGCTCGCCATCGATTTTGTGATGGACGGCCATCGCGCTCTACGGCGGGTCGAGGCACAGATTGCTGAAACGGAAGATCCGGAGAAGATCGCCGGGCTGTATTCAGACTTTGATGATCTGGGCGGCTACCAAGCGAGATCTCGAGCAGGCGAAATTCTTTATGGATTGGGGTTTTCCCCGGAACAGGTCGAGCTGCCTTACCGAAGTTTTTCAGGTGGTTGGCGTATACGACTGAACCTCGCCCAAGCCTTGATGTCGCCATCGGATTTGCTATTGCTGGACGAGCCCACCAATCACTTGGACCTTGAAGCCATATTGTGGCTGGAAAATTGGCTGCGTCAGTTTCCCGGTGCCTTGTTAATCATCGCTCACGATAGGGCATTCCTCGATCATACCGCGGATCATGTGCTGCATTTATCCGGCGAACAGGCGCACTTCTATAAGGGCAACTACACCGCCTTTGAGCGTTTGCGAACGGAAGAGCTTGAGCGCCAGCAGGCCATGGCGACAAAACAGCAGGCTCAAGTAGCCCACATCCAACAATTTGTTGATCGATTTAGGGCCAAGGCGAGCAAGGCAAAGCAGGTACAGAGCAGAATCAAGGCGCTGGAAAAAATGCGCACTCAGGCCATGCTGCATGTTGATTCGGAATATCGGGTGAGCTTCGCCGATCCTGACAAGGTATCTAACCCCTTGTTCTCCTTTCGTAATCTCGACCTCGGTTACGGCGACACCACTATTTTACGCAACGTGGGTCAGACAATTTTACCTGGCGCCCGGATCGGTGTGTTAGGCGCCAATGGCGCCGGCAAATCGACCTTACTCAAAGCCATTGTCGGTGATCTACAGCCGCAACAGGGCGAACTGCAGCGCGGCACGCACTCACCGATTGGTTACTTTGCCCAACATCAACTTGAGGCCTTGGACTCCAACAACACCGCGTTCGCAGCCATGAGCGAGCTGCGTAAAGATTTTTCAGAGCAACAGTGCCGCGATTATTTGGGGGGATGGGGCTTCAACTCGTTGATGATTGCGCGTCCGATTCGCAGTCTGTCCGGGGGAGAAAAAGCCCGCTTCGTCATGGCCCAATTGGCTGCGGAAAAACCGGCCTTATTGGTGCTGGATGAACCCACCAACCACTTGGACCTTGATATGCGCGATGCGCTGGCGTTAGCACTGCAGGCTTACGCGGGTGCCGTATTGATCGTGGCCCACGACCGAGATTTGCTGGAGAAAATTGTCGATGATCTTTGGGTGGTGCAAAACGGCACGCTGCACACCTACCAGGGCAATTTGGAGGAATACACTGCCGGACGGTTATCCACGCCCTCCAGCGAAGGCACTGTTACCCAAACTGATTCCTCATCGGTGTCAAAAAAAGAACAGCGTCGCGAGCGGGCCGCGTCGCGGGGTGCTCTCGCGCAGTTAAAGAAGCAAGTGAAGGATCTCGAAAAACAGCTCGAGCGAGCAACCGCCGACCTGCAAAAAATCGAGCAAACCCTAGCAGACGAAACGACATACAGCGAAATGACCACGGACGAGCTCAACACATTGCTTGCCAAGGCGGGGAAACTACGCCAGACAGTAGAATCCATTGAAGAACAGTGGATGGAGGCTGTGGAAAAACTCGAGACCCAGCAAACCGGCGACGAAGACGGATAGTCCGCTATACTTTGCGACAAACAGCAGGAGCTAGCATGCGCCGTTTCCCCAGTACACGCCTTCGACGCAATCGCGAACAGGATTTTGTTAGACGCCTAGTACGCGAAAACCGCGTCAGCGCAGACGATCTGATTTACCCCATGTTCGTGATCGACGGCACCAATACTCAGACCGATATTCCATCGATGCCCGGCATCTCTCGCCTGTCTGTGGATTTGGCCGTTAACGAGGCCAAGATGTTGTTTGAGTTGGGCTTACCTGCAATTGCATTATTCCCCAACGTGGACGCCACGCTGCGCACGCTGGATGGTGCTGAGGCGTATAACGAGCAAGGACTGGTGCCAACGGCGGTAAGAGCCATTAAAGCTGCCGTGCCGGATCTTGGCATCATTACCGACGCGGCCCTCGACCCCTATACCAGCCACGGCCAAGACGGCATTTTGAACGCCGACAACTACGTGGAAAATGACATCACCGTAGAAGCATTGCGTCGGCAGGCATCGGTGTGCGCTGCTGCCGGAGCCGATGTGATTGCGCCGTCCGACATGATGGACGGCCGGGTCGGCGCGATCCGGGAACAGTTGGACAGTGACCGGCACATCAATACGCGGATCATGGCCTACTCAGCGAAGTACGCGTCCTCTTATTACGGCCCCTTCCGCGACGCGGTGGGTGCCTCGGCGACATTGGCCACCGGCAACAAAAAGACCTATCAGATGGATTCCGCAAACAGCGACGAGGCACTGCACGAAGTCGCCTTGGATATTGAAGAAGGGGCGGACATGGTCATGGTCAAACCCGGCCAGCCCTACCTTGATGTGGTTCGACGGGTCAAAGATGCCTTTCAAATACCCACCTTTGCCTATCAGGTGAGCGGCGAGTACGCCATGCACATGGCCGCTATCAACCAAGGATGGCTGGATGCGAGTGTGATTGATGAGTCTTTGCTGGGGTTCAAGCGTGCGGGTGCTGATGGCGTGCTGACGTATTTCGCCAAACGATGGCTTATTCAGCAGGCCGAGCAGTCGTAGAAGCGTGGCATCCTGCCAATCGGATCAGGACCCAAACGATCACAAGAGCAGGACAGCCGGCAAATATCGGTGCTACAATTTTTTCGTAAGATTTTTAATTCTGGAGAAGGTTCATGAGCGACAACATCGTGCATACCAGCGATGACGGTTTCGAAGCAGACGTACTCGGCGCAGATAAGCCGGTACTGGTCGATTATTGGGCCGAATGGTGCGGTCCCTGCAAAATGATTGCACCTATTCTCGATGAAATCGCCGGTGAATACGCCGATCGCCTGAAGATCTGCAAACTCGACATTGATGCCAATCAAGGAACACCTCCCAAGTACGGTATTCGAGGTATTCCCACATTGATGCTGTTCAAGAACGGTGAAGTCGAGGCAACCAAGGTTGGAGCCCTGAGCAAATCCCAGCTGCAGGCCTTTCTCGACAGCAACATTTAGCGCAGCTGACCGGCGCAAGACATGGGTGTTGTGCCGGCTTGAGGATCGAAATAGCCGAAATATTTCGCCTTGACCCGAGGCGTGAAAGCTCTACACTTCTTTTTCGTCCTGCCTTTTGAGAGACATCGGGATCCACACCCGATTGAAGACAGAAACGCTTTCTTATTTCAAATCCCATCGCACTAATTTGTTGAGCGATACCCAACCTAATCAAACGGTCCTCATCTTCTATGGCTATGCACCTATCAGACTTAAAACGTAAACCCGTCGCCGAACTTCTCGATACCGCGAGGGAAATGGGCCTTGAAAACGTTGGGCGATCTCGAAAGCAGGAAGTTATTGCAGCGATCGTCCGCAAACTGTCTAAGAACGGCGAAGACATTTACGGCGAAGGCACACTGGAAATTTTACAGGATGGCTTTGGCTTCTTGCGCTCACCTGACAGTTCCTATCTGGCAGGGCCCGATGATATCTATGTATCACCCAGCCAAGTACGCCGTTTTAATCTACGCACCGGTGACAGCATTGCGGGCAAGATCCGGCCGCCCAAGGATGGCGAACGCTATTTTGCCCTGCTCAAAGTCGACGAAATTAATTTCAGCGAAGTAAACAGCAAAACCCACAAAGTTCTGTTTGAAAATCTTACGCCACTGTTTCCAGACGAACGTCTGCAGCTGGAGCGCGGCAACGGCAGCACCGAGGATCTAACCGCCCGCATCGTCGATCTCGTTGCACCGATCGGTAAAGGCCAGCGAGCTCTCGTGGTTTCACCACCCAAGGCCGGTAAAACGCTGGTTCTGCAAAACATTGCCCAATCCATCGTCTCAAACAATCCTGAAGTCGTACTCATCGTACTGCTGATTGATGAACGCCCTGAAGAAGTCACGGAAATGCAACGCTCGGTGCGGGGTGAAGTTGTGGCCTCTACGTTTGATGAACCGCCTTCGCGACACGTTCAGGTTGCCGAGATGGTGATTGAAAAAGCCAAGCGTCTGGTGGAACACAAGAAAGACGTCGTTATTCTACTGGACTCTATCACCCGACTGGCCCGGGCCTACAACACCATTGTGCCTTCATCGGGCAAAGTACTGACCGGTGGTGTCGATGCGCATGCGTTGGAACGACCGAAGCGCTTCTTTGGTGCCGCCCGAAACGTCGAAGAAGGTGGTAGCTTGACCATTGTCGCGACGGCATTGATCGATACCGGTTCAAAGATGGACGAAGTGATCTACGAAGAATTTAAGGGTACCGGTAACCAAGAACTCCACTTGGAACGCAAGATTGCCGAAAAACGCGTCTATCCCGCGATCAACATTCGCCGGTCGGCCACGCGTCGAGAAGAATTGTTGATGTCTGAAGAAGAAATACAGCGCGTTTGGATATTGCGCAAATTGCTGCACGATATGGACGATATCGCTGCCATCGAATTCATCTTGGACAAGCTAAAAGAAACCAAGACCAACGACGAGTTCTTCAACTCAATGCGCCGATAGGTTCACAAGCTAACGGGCATTTAGCAACGCCAACTGTCCCAACTCGCCAGCGATCAGCTGGCGCAGCGCCTCAGTCTCCTCGCTCGGACCGGGCCCAGTTTGCAAACAGTTTCCAGCAGCCATGAGATGGCGTCTGGCTTCATTCGGTTGGTTGTCCGCTCGCAGCAATCGCGCCAACGCTAACAGCAGTTCCGCGTCCTCTGGATGTTTCTTGAGCAGCGCCGTTACCTGCTCGATCACGGTTGCCAGCGGTTTGGTAGTACAAAGCAACCCCAGACGCCTGATCAACGCAGGCTGCCATGATGTTGTCAAGACGTGCAGCACCAGCTCCCGAGCTTGCACCTCACCGCCAGCCTGAACAAGAAAGGTAGCCCAGAGATCCAGGGTATTGGAATCCGTGCGCCACCGTTTCGGCAGACCCTTAAGTCCATCTTGCCAATTTGCCTTGCCGCTGGGATGACCAACAACACTGTCTGCCATCGCCTTGCCGGCACGAAGCATGGCCATTTGGGGACGAAAGACTTCAGACTTGAGCACCCCGTATTTTTCAACCTGCTGCCAGTGGACGGCAAGAACCTTCCAGCGATGGAGGCTTACGCAACTCCAAGCATAAAGGCCCGCCCATTGCGTCGAGGGGGGCAGGTTGCTCAAGCGATCAAAAGCGTCCATCACGGCCCCCGCTTCGATTTGCCAGCGCGCGATGCTCACTTGGAGTTCGGCAAGCAGGTGCGGATGTTCAGCGGAAACCTGGTCAACCAAGGCAGTCAACGATTCAGGATCGTCGCTTTGCACAAAGTGCCTTGCGGTAATCAACGCCCGATCCAGCTCGCGATTGGGCTCAATCGAAATACCATCCAAGGCTTGAGCTGCGGTGCGCCAATCCCCGGCAGCAGCGGCCAGCGCCGCGCGACGCCAGCTCCCCATCGTTCTACTTTGCTGCCGCGCGACGCGCCATTTGCCGAGCAAACCGAGGCTTTGCAGAGCACGACGAACGACAAATGACAGGGAAAAAGCCGCTGTGCTGATCAACAGCAAGGTAAGCACGGCTGCCGCAATGCTGCTTTCAAAAACCAGATCACCGGCACGAACCATCACATAACCCGGATCTTGCAACAACGTGGCCCCTGCCAATGCGCCCGCGATCGCCGCCAGAAGTACCCACAACCACCTCATTACAACGATTCCATTAGCTGACTTAGCGCGTCCAGCGAGCCGGTTATTTTAGGCAGCGGTGCTGTGAGCGGTTCCTCAGCCAACGCTGAAAGTTGGCCTAAAAAGCCCTGGAGTTGCGGATCAGAGGCAGACGCCAAACGTCGGGCCGCAACCTGCGCCTGTTCCAGGCTCAACTGATACGCACTATCCTGGCGTCGCAACACCGCAAGTTGAGCCCGTTCTAAGGCGGCAACAACCGTGCGTCGGGCCGCCAGTATCTCGGCTGGACCGTGATCGCGCTCTGACGCGGCGGCATCACCACCCTGTGTTGCCAGAGCAGAAAGGTCGGTTATGCGCACGAATTTTTCAAGCTCGGCAGCAATGGCCATTAACGTTGAAGGCGCTTGAGTTCCACTAGTCGCTTCTTCAGTGGTTTCTAAGGTCAGACTGCTGCGCACATTTGGAACAGTCTGGACCAGAGCGCCCAGTCGCAAATAGATCCCCTGAACATCGATGCGTTCAACACTTTCCAGTGCAAGCACTTCTTGGGCCAGTTTAGTTCGAACCGGCAGCAGATCGTATTCGTCTTTGTCGCCGCCGGATTGGATGGCCAACAACACTTCATCAGCGCGCTGCAAGGCTGTGAGCGAGGCATTTATATCGCCTTCGAACTGCAGCCAATGATTGGCCATACGCAGCAAAAATGCCGCCTCTGCCATCCGCCATTGACGAGGTGTGGTTGGTTTATTGGCGCTTAACTCCGCCAGACTCTGGGCAACAGAGTTCTCCAATGTGCGCTGCACATTTTGGCTCTCTTCCCGAAGGCCTAGCCCCAAATCCGCGAATGCGCGCCGATTTTCCGACAGTGCCGTGTCCATCTCAGCAAACACGCGCCGCTCTAGCGCATCAATGGCCTGCTGAGTCTTGTCTGCTTGAGCAGCCATTGGCTGAAGATAAATCTGCGTGTAGCCGAGATATCCCGCCAACATCACTGCTACCAAACTCAGCAAAAGTGCGAATAGCGCAGTTAGACGACCAGATGCATGATCGGGTGCGGGGTCCTTGGTTTCAGAAGCCGTTGGGTTATCCACCATTATCTATCCTTGCGCAGATTTGCTCAGTCGCCTGAAGGTCGAAAGCCTCACATACGGCTGAGTTACGCCAGCCTAGGCCATGCGCATAATTTGCTATTCGCTCCGAGGAGGCGACCAGCATTGTTCTTTGTCGATCTAATTTCAACGCTTCAACTCCTGCGTCTACCTGTTGAAGTCCATGAATAGAGCCCACCCATATCGCCTTAAACACAATCTGAGGCGCAAATTCAGGTAGGCGACTCGTTCGACGGTACAAATTGTAGCGGATCAGTTTGCATCGTCCGGACAAAGACCGCTCCACCAGATCCCGGCCACCCTCGCCGGTTAGAAGCCATACCGTTTGCTGCCGCTGCAGCGCCACAATATCCGACATGGCCAAAAGACCTTCTGAGTTCGCCGGATCAGAGACGCGAACCCTTAACGCACCTTGTTCAATCAACCCTGCGGCCGTTGCCGGACCGATGGCAAGGGCCAAAGCCCCGGCATGTGCTGGCTTGCTGTAATTGGCCAAGTAGGCAGAAACCGCGTGCTGAGACAGCGCGATGATCAAATCCGGCCGAACATCTGGCATGGCCTTGGGCAGTCGCAGCGGGTCGATTTGAGTGACCGGCTCACAAAGCGCCTCGTGGCCCATTGTTGCAAGTGATGCTGCCAAGCGGGATGCGCTTGGTTCGGTATAGGTTATCCAGTGTGTCATTAGGTGCAATTTAAACGGTTGTCGCAATCAAGCAACAGGGCGCGGACCATCATCAACAGGTCTTCAATCCTGGCGGGCGTTGTCTAAAATGGATTGGGCGCCTTGATCCAGCAGTTTGGTCACCACGCTCTGAGCCAACGCCTGAGGGTTTTCGCCGCGACCGTCCGCGCGCAAAATGGCGCTTCCATCCGGTTCAGCAACCAAGGCCTGCAGAAAGATTTTGCCTTCGGCATCCGCCTTGGCATAGGCGGCGACTGGTAAGGCGCAGTCCGCACCCAGGCCTGCACTAATACCCCGCTCTGCCTCCACACAACGGGCAACGTTTCTGTCCAAAAGCTTTTCGAGTAAGGCCCCCACCAGGCTGTCGCTCAAAATCTCTATGCCCAACGCACCTTGTCCTGGTGCCGGCAGACAATCTTCTATGGCCAATGGATAGGCATCGTCTCGATCCAAGCCAAGCCTAGACAGGCCGGCTTGGGCCAGCACGATGGCATCGAATTCACCGCTATCCAGCTTGCTCAGCCGAGTTTGGACATTGCCCCGGATGCTCTCTACCCGCAAATCGGGCCGGTGTGCCAGTAGCTGCGCCTGCCGGCGAGGACTCGAGGAGCCGACTTTCGCGTTCTGGGGCAGCTGGTCTATACCGCCCGGACAACCCAAGAGCACATCGCGCACATCGTCGCGAAAGCCGATGAAGGGCAAGCTAAAGCCCTCCGGCAAAAACGCGGGCAGATCTTTAACCGAATGCACAGCGAGGTCTGCGCGACCCTCTAACATGGCCACTTCGAGCTCCTTGATGAACAGACCCTTGCCGCCAATTTCTTTCAAGGGGGCGTTGAGCCATTGGTCGCCCTTGGTCGTCATTCCAAGTAGCTTAACGTCGAGTCCCGGATGCGCCTCCATCAGGCGGTTACGAATGAAATTCGCCTGCCAAAGCGCCAGAGCGCTTTCGCGCGTTGCTATCGTGATTTGATTCATTGGTGGGCTATAGGCGCCGAATAACTTTCCGGATCGCCGGCAAATGGCGTCGGCTCACATCAACCAGCTCCGTAACATTCGCCATACGCACACCCATTTGACCTCGGGCATCTTTTTCCAAGCTCAGTATGTGATCGGTAAATACCAAGGCGTTGCGATGGACACGAGTGAACAAGTCGGGAAATTCCTCTTCCAGCTCGTGCAAGGTTTCATCAATGATTACCTCGCCTCCAACATGACGAACGGACACATACTTCTGGTCGGCCTTGAGATACCTGATGTCCTTTATGTTGACCAATTCCACGCCTTTGTGAGTTCGTGCGCACAGATGAGTGCGCCGGTTCGCATCGATTTCTTTAACCGCGGCTATTTGCATGCGATTCAGGCGAACACTGTTGGCTATCGCACGAAACAGTTCTTCACGCCGCACGGGTTTAAGTAAATAACCCACCGCTTGCAGTTCGAACGCTTGAACAGCATGTTCTTCGTAAGCTGTGCAGAATATTACCGCAGGCGACTCTTCTTGCGTCAAAAAATGTTGGGCCGTTTCTATGCCATCCATCCCCGGCATACGAATGTCGAGGAGGCAAAGCTCCGGGCGGAGCTTTTCGCTTACCCTGACCGCCTCAAGACCAGAGGCAACGTCAGCGACGACCTCATGCTGGCCATCTTTTTCAATCATTCGTCGCAAACGGTCGCGAGCTAGGGTTTCATCATCTACGATCAATATACGCATGGTTGACCGCTCCTCTAAAGGTCTTGCACAGTGAATTCTTCTTTTGACCTAGGCCATCCCAGTCTCAACTACATGCAACGCTTCGCACAGGCATTCGATAACAATGCCGTCTGTCCCAATATCGCCGCCGCTCATCAAGCCTTTGAGCCTGACGTTTTAGTGTTCAATTTGCCCAAACAACCGTTGATTCTGATTTTTCCGCACCCTATACCAATTTTGGTACCGTTGGGCAGGTCAGAGTCGTCTCAAACTCATTATATTTTTGGTTTGTGATCAATGTAGCTTTTTTGCCATAAACTGCCTTCAATCGCTGACGAATGTTTGCAATGGCCAAATTATTTCCTTCGTGGGGCAACCGAGGGCGTCCCGGGCCACCATCACCACCGCCACCGGACAGTTCCGGAGTACTGAGAGGGTTTCGAATTCTCGCTTCCATCATGCCGGACGAAAAACGAACGTTCACGGTGATCGTGCCGCCCTCAGACAAAGGTTGAATGCCATGGTAGATCGCATTTTCAAGTAGAGGTTGCAGGATAAGCAGCGGCATCTCTGCCGCTGCAGGTGGCGATTCAACATGCCACTCAACCTTGAGCCGATCGCCCATTCGCAGCCCTTCAATCGCTAGATAACGTTGACAAAGATCCAGCTCTTGAGACGTCCGCACAAAGGAACCTGCCTGCTGCAGACTGGCACGGAATAGTTCGGAAAGGTCCTCGACGGCCTGCTCTGCCGCATCCGGATCGACGGGAATCAAACTCGCGATCACATTCATGCTGTTAAACAAAAAATGAGGCCTTATCCTCGATTGCAGAGCCTGAATTTTGGCGTTTTGTTCCGATTCATGCCGGCGTTTCAAATCGTGCTTCAAAAACGATTGGCGTAACAAATAGGCAACCAACACATTGGCAAACACCAAGCGGCGTAACAGTAATGACGAAACGTTTTCAAATCCACCAAGGACGTTCAGCTGAGCATAATGACAGACGGTCACTACCGCCGAAATCGAGACAAAAACAAGGATTACTCCTGCCACGAGACTCAGGCGGGAGAAAAACCTACCGCAAATCAGCAGCGCAAGAATTGACCCCGGAATCGCCATAAACGCAAAGCCTGCTGCCTCGAACAAGCTCAGGCCGGTTTCCGGCCGCACCGCCAGAATATACGCGATCGTTATCCCCGCACCCGCCACGATCAATCCAAGCTCACCGCTCGCGGCTAAACTGGGGGCAATCAAGTGTCTTTGACCGTCGCGCCGGTCGCGCTGATCACTGCTTTTTTCGATCAAACCGTTTGAGCCCCCAAATTAGAACCGCCAGCTAATGACTTAGGTTGCTATACTCCATAAGCCATCGAACCTATCCGTTCGTCAGCGAATTACTATTGAGAAGGCCCAACTATAATGGAAAACACCACCAGCCAAACACCCCTTGCGGACGACGGCGGCTCACTGAGAGGCCGCTTCAGCGAGGCCACCGACGACTTTGTGCAGGTGTTTACAGCGTCAATCGATTTCGACCAGCGTCTGTACCGCGAAGACATCGCAGGATCCATTGCCCACGCCACCATGTTGGAAACCATCAATGTTTTGACCAAGACAGAACTGGATCAAATCGTGACGGGGCTACAGAACATTCAAGCTGAAATCGAGGGCGGCAGGCTGCAGTGGCGCGTGGATCTTGAAGATGTGCATATGAACATCGAACACCGCTTGATCGAGTTAATCGGCGACACAGGAAAGAAGCTTCATACCGGTCGTTCGCGCAACGACCAAGTGGCGACAGATATCCGTTTACATCTGCGCTCATCTATCGATGGTCTCGTCGAACAACAAGGTCAGCTGCTGACCGCCTTGGCGGATCTGGCCGAATCCAATGCCGACACCATCATGCCGGGATTTACCCACCTGCAAGCGGCTCAGCCCATCACTCTTGGCCACCATCTCATGGCCTGGTTTGAGATGCTGCGACGCGACCGCGAACGCCTCATGGATTGTCGCAAGCGTCTTAATCAACTGCCGTTGGGGGCCGCAGCGCTTGCGGGCAGTCCCTATAAACCGGATCGCGCCTTGGTGGCAGAACTGTTGGGTTTTGACGGTGTCTGCGAAAATTCACTGGATGCCGTTAGCGATCGCGATTTCGCTATCGAATTTTGCGCGGCTACGGCCCTGTCATTGACGCATATGTCGCGCTGGTGCGAAGAAATGGTCCTGTGGTCATCCCAGCAGTTCAATTTCATCGCCTTGCCGGATCGTTTTTGCACTGGCTCAAGCATCATGCCCCAGAAGAAAAACCCAGATGTCCCTGAACTCATTCGAGGCAAAACGGGAAGAGTGAACGGTCATCTGATTGCCCTTCTTACCTTGATGAAAAGCCAGCCGCTGGCGTACAACAAAGACAATCAAGAAGACAAAGAGCCGCTCTTTGATGCCATTGATACACTCGCCAACTGCCTGACAGCACTGATTGGCATGGTGCCCAATATTCAGGCCAATAAAGACGTGATGTTGGACGCCACGCTAAAAGGTTTTACGACTGCCACGGACCTGGCCGACTATCTGGTGCGTAAAAATGTACCGTTTCGTGATGCCCACGAGCTTGTTGGGCAAGCGGTGCAACTGGCCGTTCGCCTCGGCAAGGGGTTAGAAGAGCTGAGCGTGGAAGAGCTGAATGGCCCAGGTCAAAGAGTGATCGAATCCGATATCTATGAGGTGCTGACACTGCAAGGCTCTATCGCCTCCAGAGATCATCTGGGCGGCACGGCGCCGAATCAAGTCCGACAGGCCATTGCTCGAGCTCGGGCGAACATCTAGATCCCAGATTGGATCATGCCCTGACCGCAGAATTAGAAGAAGGAAAGTTTGTTGACTGTCACACCTGAGCTTTTTAGTGCTACCGCCGCCAAATACCGAAACGGTGAGCTGTATGTGGAAGGCGCATCGCTGGAAGACATCGCCGATGCGGTTGGCACGCCGGTTTATGTGTATTCACATGAGATGCTGAAGGATCAGTATCAAAAATTGGATGCCGCCTTGGGCTCGCTACCGCATCAGCTGCATTACGCCGTTAAAGCCAATTCAACCCTGGCCGTGTTGAAGGCGTTCGCTGAACTGGGTGCAGGCTTTGATATCGTCTCAGGCGGCGAACTCAGCCGAGTATTAGCGGCAGGGGGTAACCCCGACAGCGTGGTCTTTTCCGGCGTCGGCAAGTCCGTGGAAGAAATTGATTTCGCGTTAAAGACCGGCATCGAGTGTTTTAACGTAGAAAGCGACGGCGAGCTCATCCGCATCAGCCAACGCGCCGAAGTGCTCGGGAAAGTCGCGCCCATAGCCCTACGTATTAACCCGAACGTTGACCCTAAAACTCACCCCTACATATCTACGGGGCTAAAAGAGAACAAGTTCGGCATTTTGCAGGAAGCTGCTCTGAGCCTGTACCAGCAAGCCGATGCGGACCCGAATCTGCACATACGCGGGGTTGCCTGTCATATTGGTTCTCAAATCAGCGACCCGACGCCGCTGTTTGATGCGCTGGACCAGCTACTGTCACTGATTGATCAACTGGCGGACCGGGGGATACAGCTAACGGATATCGACTTGGGAGGCGGCTTTGGTGTGACCTATCAGGACGAAGCGTCCTTTGATATCGACGCTTGGGGCGATAGGGTGGAGGAGCGTTTGGCCCCGCGCGGGCTGACGGTTTCCATTGAGCCCGGACGCTTCCTCACCGCAAACGCTGGGGTGCTACTAACCCGAGTAGAATATTTGAAGCCCTCTGGCGGCTCAGCTCACGCAAACGAAAGCCATGCGGACGAAGGCAAAAACTTTGCCATCGTGGATGCTGCCATGAATGATTTGTTGCGGCCGTCCCTGTATCAAGCTTGGCACGGTGTGCTGGCGGTGCAGGAGCATTCGTCAAGCGACACCCGATCTTGGGATCTTGTCGGTCCGATCTGCGAGTCAGGCGACTGGCTGGCCAAGAATCGAATGCTCAGTCTTGCCGAAGGCGACTTACTGGCCATTCTCAGTGCCGGCGCCTACGGTTCGTCCTTGTCCTCCAACTACAACACTCGCAACAGGGCAGCCGAGGTGATGGTAAGCGGCGATAGTTTTCGGGTTGTCAGACGCCGCGAGAGCCTCCAAGATCAGCTGTCGACTGAAATTCTTTAGACACAGGCCATGATCAACTTCAGTAAAATGCACAGCCTCGGCAATGATTTCATGGTTATTGATGCAATCAGCGAGACCGTGAGGCTGAAGCCCGAGCATATCGCGCAATGGGGCGACCGCCAGCGCGGCATTGGTTTTGATCAACTGCTGATGGTGGCGCCGCCAAGCGCTCCAGACTGTGACTTCGACTATCTGATTTTTAATGCCGACGGCGGCGAGGCCGAACAGTGTGGCAACGGCACGCGCTGTGTCACGGACTTTGTTCATCGCCGCGGTCTTACCCAACAATCTCAGTTGAGCTGGCACTCCAAGGGTGGAGTCGTTCGCACGGCGATGCACGATGACGGCATGATCGAAACCTGGTTACCGGAACCTCAATTCCAGCACGCAGCGGTGCCTTTTCAGCTCAAGGGTGCTGACGAGCCTCCCGGACAGTGTGTGGCGTTACAGACCGAGCACGGCGAGTTTCAAGTTGCCCCGGTTTCCATGGGCAACCCGCACGGTGTGGTTTTTGTTGATGATGTTATCGGGCTAGACGTCGCGGGTATTGGACACGCACTGTCGCACCACGAGGCATTTCCCGAACGGGCCAACATTGGGTTTTGTCAGATCGTTAATCAGGGTTTTATTCGCCTACGCGTGTTTGAGCGCGGTGCATCAGAGACCCTTGCCTGCGGCAGTGGTGCCAGCGCTGCTGTGGCAGTGGGTCGCAAGGCCGGCAAACTCGACAGCAAAGTCAAAGTATCCTTGCCGGGCGGAAAACTGCGGGTGGAGTGGCCTAGCAGCGAAGGACCGATCAAGCTCGTCGGCGATTCTACCTTCGTTTACACCGGACAACTGGATATCTAGGGGAACCCATACGATGAGCATCGAGAAGTTTACCGGTTCGACCAAGGCCACCCCGCCAAGTGATCAGTCGGTGTTAGATTTTCTGCGTCAATCACCGGATTTTTTCCTGCGTCACCCAAGCGCTCTGTCCGAACTGAGCTTGCCGCACGAATCCGGCGAGGCGGTATCGCTGATCGAACGCCAAATCGCTATTCTGCGCGAGCGCAATGTCACCATGCGCAAGCGGATGAACGAACTTCTACAGGCAGCGAGAGTCAATGACGAGATTTTTGCCAAAACCCGATCCCTCAATCTTGCCCTGCTGGAGGTGGACAGCTGGCCGGAACTCAATGAGGTACTCGCCACTCATGTGCTGGTCGATTTCGAGGCAGATTTCGTTTGTGCACATCTCTGCGGCGCAGATATGGCTCTTGCCCTAGATCATATTCAGCATCACACCAAACAAATGCCGCTAGAACATTTGCACAGCAAGACCAGTGCACTGTGCATTTCGCTTCGTCGGGAAGAACTCACCCAAATGTTTCCCCTTTCCGATCACGACGACGGCGGCAGCGCGGCAATTTTAAATCTGGCCCTCATTAACGGTACCGGCGCATTGTGCATTGGCAGTCGTGATGCCGGACGATTCGCCAAAGATATGGACACGCTCTTCGTCACTTATATTGCAGACATTGTTGCCAAGGTCATGAATCGATTAGCGACGCCATGACAGAAACCGATGATTCGAATGAGCACTGGGTGAACAACTTTTTGCTGAATTTGGATCAGCAACGTAATTACTCGCATCGCACCCTCGACGCCTATCGACGGGACCTGAATCGCTTCGTCGCGTGGCTCGACTCGGGAGCTTGTGTCGCAACCGCACAGGATGTTTCACGGTACATTGCCCAGATGAAACGTGAGGGTCTGGCAAATAGCAGCATCCAGCGCAATCTTTCTGCCATCCGCAGTTTCTACGGCTTTTTACTCAAACAGGGCGCTGTAGAAGCCAATCCCGCGGCAGTCAGTCGCGGTCCAAAACACAAAAGGCGGCTACCCAAGGTACTGGATACCGATCAAGCGGCGCAATTGCTCAATTTTGCCAGCAGCTCGCCACAAGCATTGCGCGATAAGGCGCTACTGGAGCTGTTCTACGGAAGTGGTTTGCGACTCGGTGAGGTCGCTGGACTGCGGCGAACGGATATCGACCTGGATCAAGGCGTGGTGAGGGTGGTGGGCAAGGGCCGTAAGGAACGCTTGGTGCCATTGGGTCGGCTCTGCGTCGCGGCCATCGGTCAGTGGATTCTGACGCTTTCTGCCGATCACACGGGTTGGCTGTTTCCGGGTCGTCGCGGCAACAGTATCTCGCCGCGCACGGTGCAAAATCGCCTCAAGAGCGTTGCCACCCAGCAGCTGGGTGACGACAGCTTGCATCCGCATATGCTGCGACATACCTATGCCACGCACATGCTGGAATCATCCGGCGACCTACGGGGTATTCAAGAGTTGCTGGGCCACAGCGACATTGCCACCACACAAATCTACACGCACCTTGATTTCCAGCATCTGGCTCAGGTTTACGACAAGGCTCACCCCAGAGCCCTCGCAGCAAAAAATAAGGATGCGGAGTAATCCGGAACCCGCAACACGGAAACACCCTAATGCTCATGAAACAAGCAACGCAAATCGAGCTGGTCACCTTCGACCTGGACAACACCCTGTGGGATGTCAGTCAGACGATCGTTCGGGCTGAACAGACGCTGCGCCGTTGGATGCAGGAAAACACCGCTGAGGCACTAGCGGTTTACGCCTCGGATGCCATTGGCGACATACGGGAACGGGTCTTAGAGCAGTACCCTGACAAGCGTCACGATCTGTCCTTCTTACGCACACAGATCCTCTATGAATGCATGGTAGTGTCTGGACTCGCGCAGAATGATGCCGCCAGCGCGGCTTCCCGGGCATTCGATGTGTTTTTTGTCGGCCGTAACGAGGTGGTGTTTTACGACGGAGCGATAGAAGTTCTGGCAAATCTCAGTCAGCGCTATCGTCTGTTCGCGCTGACCAACGGTAACGCAAACATCGATCGCGTCGGCATTGGCAAATACTTTGAGGGTGCTGTCAGCAGCGCAGACGTTGGGGCGAGCAAACCCGATCCAAAAATGTTTAACACCGTGCTCAGTCGTGCCGGCGTTGGCGCAAACCAAGCCGTACACATTGGCGACCACTTGTCGGACGACATCCTGGGCGCCAACAACGCCGGCATGCTGTCGCTTTGGTATAACCATAATGGTGAATTTACTAACGATTCCGATTCCGTCCCCTCCGGGGAGGTTCACAGACTCAGTCAGCTACCCGCAACCATTGCCGACCTCATGACGAGCCTTAACCAAGGTTAACTCGCACCAAATGACGAGGCGACGTGCTACTCACCCGCCAAGCTCTCCACCAGATAGGCCTTAACGGCCTCAATATCGCAGGGCAGCGACTGACGGCGCATGGGCAGGCCGTCGAGTGCCTGGAGTGTCGGGTGAGTTGGCTGCACCCCTGTCGCCTCGACAACGGCCTCCGGGAATTTTGCCGGATGCGCGGTTCCCACAACGACCGTGTCTCCAGCGGGGTTCAACTCGTTGCTGTGTAACCGTGCCTTGGCTGCGTAATAACCGACAGCAGTATGCGGATCCAATACGTAGCCAAATTGTTGATACACATCGCGCATCGATTGCAGGGTCTGCTCTCGGGTAACAGCCACACTGGTCATCAACGCTTCCTCTGGCGGCGCACCGATACTGGCTTCGCCATTGGCAGCAAAGTCCTGCATAAATTGAGTCAGTCGCTGACTGTCCTGATCAAAGTAGTAGAAGAGAAAGCGTTCAAAATTACTCGCAACCTGTATGTCCATTGCTGGAGACAGAGTTTGATGGACGTCTCCTCGCGAATAGCTACCCGTCGCAAAAAACCGAGCCAAAATGTCGTTATCGTTGGTGGCGACCAACAAATGGCGAATCGGGAAGCCCATTCGTTGAGCGAGATAGGCGGCAAAGACATTGCCAAAATTGCCAGTCGGTACGCAGAACGTCGACGCCTGCTCGCTGCGCAAACTGGCGTATCCGTAGTAAACGATTTGCGCCAACACGCGCGCCCAATTGACGGAGTTAACGGCACCGAGCTGATACTTGGCTTTGTATTCGGCGTCCGCAAAGACGGTTTTCATGATGTTCTGACAGTCATCAAAGCTGCCTTCTAACTCGATGCAGTGCACATTGTCGTCCGCAACCGTCGTCATTTGCAGTTCCTGCAAGGGGCTTACTCGGCCCTTGGGATACATGATGAAAATATCGACATTGCGCTGGCCGCGCACCCCATCAATAGCAGCACTGCCGGTATCACCGCTGGTGGCGCCAAGAATATTCAGCCGCTGTCCCCGCTCACCCAAGACATGCTCGAAGAGCTTGCCTAACAGCTGCAAAGCGACATCTTTAAAGGCCAATGTCGGTCCGTGGAAGAGTTCGAGAATGGTCAGCTCATCCAGTTGCTCCATGGCAACCACATCGTCGTGGTCAAAGTTGGCATAGGATTCTGCCACCAGGCGTTTCAAGGTTTCGGGCTCAATGTCATCAATGAACAGTGGCATGAGCTCCTGGGCAAGCTCAACGAAACTCAGGCCCTGCCACTCTGCAAGACACGAACGCACGTCGGGAATGGTTTCAGGCACCAGCAACCCGTTATCCGATGCAAGGCCCATCAGCAGGGCATCACTGAATCCCAAGCCCGATACCTGTCCCCGGGTGCTTTTATATTTCATGACAACTCAATACTACCGATCAACGAGCCGCTAGTTTAAACGTTCAATTGCCGGATAGGACAAAAAGTTAAAAGATTAGAACGCAAAAAGCCGCCCGAAGGCGGCTTTAAGGATGCTAGCGCGAACGGGCGCGCTAACGATCGTCCTAAGCGTTACTTAGAAAACTCGGGGTAGGCCACGATGCCGATTTCCGCAACGTCCGCTCCTACTTGCTGATCCTCATCCGACAAGCGAATGCCAAAGACCATCTTGATCACGAACCACACGACCAAGGCCGCGACAAACGTGAATCCGAGTATTGCTCCCAAACCAGTCAACTGGCCAGACAGGGTCGCGTCGTCAGAGGTGATCAAAACCGCCATCAGACCCCAGATTCCGCAAGTTCCGTGCACTGAGATTGCACCCACCGGATCATCGATTCGCATCTTGTCCAAGCCCACAATCGAAAGCACGACGATCACGCCACCGACCGCGCCGATCAGCATAGATTCCACGTTGGTGCCAGACAGCGGCTCCGCCGTGATGGAAACCAAACCAGCCAGCGCGCCATTCAGAGCCATTGTGAGATCTGCTTTGCCGAACAGGATTCGCGCCAAAATCAGAGCTGCGATCAGGCCACCGGCTGCTGCCATGTTGGTGTTGACGAAGACTTGCGCTACGGCATTCGCTTCGTCGATGTTGCTGAGCTTCAATTCAGAACCACCGTTAAAGCCGAACCAACCGAACCAAAGAATGAACATGCCTAGGGTAGCCAAGGGCATATTGGAACCTTGAATCGCATTCACCTCACCGTTCGGGCCGTACTTGCCTTGACGTGGACCGAGCAACAGGACACCGGCCAGTGCCGCAGCGGCACCACACATGTGAACGATGCCGGAGCCCGCGAAGTCGACAAAGCCTGCATCGGAGAGGAATCCACCACCCCAGCTCCAACTTCCCTGAGTCGGGTAGATGACGCCCGTCATGACGACGGCAAACAGCAGGAATGACCAAAGTTTCATGCGCTCTGCCACCGCTCCGGAGATAATTGACATCGCGGTTGCCACAAAGACAACTTGGAAAAAGAAGTCAGAACGGGCGGAGTAATACACATCGCCACCGGAGGCCAAGACCTCGTCGACAGTGTTCTCTGCGCCGATCAACATACCGCCGCCGCCATACATAATGGCGTAGCCGACGAGTAGGTACATGACACAAGAAATCGCGAACAACGCGACGTTCTTCGTCAAAATTTCAGATGTATTTTTGCTTCGCACCATACCTGCTTCGAGCATGGCAAAGCCGGGGGCCATAAACATGACTAGGGCACCCATTACTAAGAAGTAGAACGTGTCTACCGCGTAACTCAGTTGAATCAGATCTTCCACAATCTTCGCTCCAAATTTTTTTTAGGGGGCCTAAACCGCTCCAGGCCCTGTTTCTCCAGTACGAATGCGTACAGCTTCTTCGAGGGCCGTGACAAAAATTTTGCCGTCCCCTACCTTGCCCGTGTTTGCGGACTTGCTGATTGCTTCAATAACCTGATCTTGTAAAGCGTCGTCAATGGCCGCTTCGATTTTCACCTTGGGTAAAAAATCGACGACATATTCAGCGCCTCGATACAGTTCGGTATGTCCCTTTTGACGGCCGAACCCCTTTACTTCAGTGACGGTCATGCCTTGCACGCCCACCTCTGAAAGTGCTTCGCGAACATCGTCCAACTTGAACGGTTTAATAATCGCGGTGATTAACTTCATTGTTTTCTCCTAAACGTTAGGGACTCCCAAATCGCTCAAGCGACCTGGCACCGATTTGATGTGGAAGATCAAATGCATTTCGCATTGAAATTTTCTATGAATCAGCCGGCGATAGATACCTTTAAGCATCAATCGCAACCTTTTCACGCTAATTGATCTTCCAACCAACGGTCCCACAGCCTATAAAGCAAAAGCCGTGCCTACTTTTCGTATCATCACGTGATTGACGCCAAGTTGGACAAAAACGCCCGCATTCGTTGGCTATTTAGTGTCTTTTGTCGTTAATGAGGCTTTAACGATCAAAAAAAAGGCGGGTTCGGCGCGTGTCCTGCGTGGTTTCGCCCAAAAACAGGGCGCGCGCACCAGGCTGAAGCATCAGATTGGTGCGCTTGGACAATCACTGCACCGCGTTTGGGCGATTGCTTACAATTGCGCGAGCATTTGGGTGTTGGTTCGATTGGGTGTTTCGATAGAGTTATAGGGCTTCAGATGGAATAGAAGTACACTCGATCATCACCTCGACAGGAATCGCCATGCACGCAGACCCGTTCACCACCCTGCTTCGACCCATTATGCAGTTACTGGATCAAGCGCTTCCCGAGAATCTGGCTGGATCCGTAAAGGCCGATATCGAATCTAAGGCTCAGAGCGTATTCAAGCAGATGGCATTGGTGCCAAAACACGAATTTGAAGCCCAAGAGGCGCTTCTACAAACGTTGGAAGCGCAAGTTAAGACCCTAGAGACGCGCCTGTCCCAGCTAGAGGAGTCATCCGCTCACGGATCACAACCGGACACTAAATCGGTCCAGGACTGATCGGCCCTTCCATGAATCGTAGCGCTTCTGTGCTCAGTCGCACGGCCTATGGACTAGACACGCACCTTGTTCACGTCGAGTGCCATCTGGCGGGGGGGCTACCCGGCACCACCATTGTCGGGTTAGCCGAGGGAGCCGTCCGGGAAGCTCGTGATAGAGTCAAAAGTGCCATTCGTAACAGCGGCTTCAGCTACCCTGTCAGCCATATCACAATCAATCTCGCACCAAGCCACCTAAGTAAGTCGGGCACGGGCTTTGACCTACCCATCGCGATCGCCATATTGGCCGCCAGCGAGCAGTTGCCCCGCAAGGCGCTGGAGCAAACCGAGTTTATTGGCGAACTGGGGTTATTCGGCGAGCTGCGTCGGGCACACAATGTGCTGGCGAGCGCTGCAGCCTGTCACCAATCGAGTCATCGTCTTTTTCTACCTCAGGCAAACGCCCATGAGGTTCGGCTGATCGCGAGTGATGGCTTTTGGACGGCGACCAACCTATTGGAGGTCGCTGAATTACTCAGCGCAAAAAGAGAACAACCGCCGGCGCCGGTTAGGCCAATCGAGGCCATGGACAGCCAAGGCCGCGAGGTCTTTGATCAGATTATTGGTCAGTATCTTGCCAAGCGAGGGCTGATTATCGCCGCTGCCGGAGGTCACCACATGCTGATGATCGGCCCCCCGGGCACGGGAAAAACCATGCTGGCGCAATGTTTGGTTGGCTTGCTGCCAGATCTTGATCATAAACGCATGCTGGAAGTAGCGACGGTTTATTCCGCCTACGGTAGCGAAAGAGCACACTATCGAAGGCCGCCCCTAAGAAGCCCTCACCATTCCGTCAGCACCGCAGCCATGGGCGGTGGTGGGCACACACCAACGCCCGGTGAAATCACACTATCTCACTGCGGAGTGCTCTTTCTCGACGAGCTACCGCACTTTAAGCCATCGGCCTTAGACCTACTCCGTGAACCCATAGAAACCGGCGAAATTGCCATTGCAAGGGCTCGGTACCGAACATCCTTTCCTTGTCGTTTCCAGCTCATTGCGGCGATGAATCCCTGTCCGGCGGGTCGCTCCTGCAAGGAACATACATGCCGCTGTACCCCCGGTCAGGTGCAGCGTTATCAGAGCCGGATTTCTGGGCCACTGCTGGATCGCATTGATCTGCACGTACCCGTGCCTGAGTTGGATCAGCAAACGATGCTGAAGACGCGACCGGAAAAGCCTGAAAAGTCTGGCGGAATGGGTTGGGAGGAAGCTCGGCAAACGATCATCCTAGCCCGCCAACGCCAAACCGCTCGACAGGGTTGCCTAAACGCTTATGTCAATGGGTCGGAGCTGACGCGCCGAATCCAGCGGGCGGATCTAGACGCCTCTTTTTTAACGCGAGTCACCGAGAACTTTGAGCTGTCCTTGCGCAATTACCACAAGCTCTGGCGCATTGCATTGACACTGGCTGACCTCGACAGGGTACGGGAAAACCCTGACGTGGTAGGACGGGGTGAACTGAATAATGAGCCGCATGTCAGCGAGCAACATATGTTGGACGCCCTGAATTTTCGGGCCATGCACTTGGGAGGGAATTGAGAAAGGAACTCGAATGGTAGGGCGACAAGACTGGGCTACCGCATAAGGAAAGGGCTCCCGAAGGAGCCCTTGGAGGGAGTCGCTTTTAAATCGCTTCTTAGAAGGATTTTCCGAGTGAGAAAACGATCGCTTCGCCTTCAACACCATCTTGAGAATCGGTAATGTCATCGCTTGGGAAGATCATCGCAACGCCCAAATCCACTTCTGCCACCGTGGTACCGTATCCTACTTCAAAATAATCGCCGTCGAATTCATCACCAAATGTGCCATATGTTCCGTAAAACCCTTTGCCCAGATCAATTGTGATGTCGAGGAAGTCATAATCCTGACCGCCATCGCCATCCCATTCACCGATGGAATAACCGATGGAAACCGGGCCGTAGGCCAAGCCAAGATTGACTTCTTCATAAGTTTCGTCGAAGGAATCTTCCGTGTAGTAGTACCCGGTAAAGCCAACGGACACGGAGATCGCGCCGATGTCTGTGCCGTATCCGCCGTAGAGGTCATACTCCAGACCGTCGCCTACGTCAGCAGTCCATGCTCCGACATAAATACCGCCTTGCTCGTAATCGATGCCAGCGCTAGCAGACGACTCTGCTTGGAAAAAGCCTCGGTAATAGTATTCCGACGCGTAGCCCACATTGTAGGACACATCAGCGGAAGCTAGAGCCGGAGTGCCCAGCGCGCCCGCAGCAATGGCCGCTACGGAAAATAATTTAGTAAGTGTTTTCATCGTCTCTCCTGACTATTCATAGGTAATGAATGGGAACTGCCGTTCTCCAATTTCAGCGTTATCTGCGTTCCGCACGGAGCCGCTTGTCTCGCTAAACGGACTAAAGCAACAAGCGGGCCAACTTTGGATAGAAATAGCAACGTGGGATGAAAAAAGGCTGTTCACCTTGATTTCATTGCGTATTTTAACCGGATCTGGACGAACTGGCAGAGGAAAGTGGACAAAGCTTAGTTAAAGCGCAGAGGAGCTGCCTATCTAAGGTGCACAATCTTGGGCGCTGCGCACCAATCTGGTGCGCCGCTCCATCCCGGTACTTAAAGAGAAACCTGGCCTTGGCAATGCTGGACGATTACCAAGGCCCTGTGTTGGATTGAACCTGTCTGACCCAAACTGAGGGGTTCGATGCCCCTCGAGCACTACTGGGCAGCGTCGACCATGTAGGTGACGGCGTTGTTCAGTTCATCATCGGAGCAAGACATACACAAACCCTTGGCTGGCATCGCGTTAATGCCATTAAGCGTGCTTGCCATCAAGACATCCATACCCTTGGAGATACGGGGAGCCCAAGCAGCGGTGTCGGCGAAGGTTGGCGCGCCACCGATGCCCATGGCGTGGCAGGTTGCACAGTAGGTATCGTAAACTTGCGCGCCGCTTAGCGGAGCCGCAGGCGCTGTCGCTACCATGACTTCCTCAACTGCCGAGCGGCTGACTGTGCCAAAGGGCTGCAAGCGTGCATCGATCTCGTCGTCGCTGCCGGGTGGTACCGCGTTGGCGGACAAGGCAAACAAAAGGGTTGAAGCAATCGCGATGAATCTCAGTCTCAAGAGACCTCTCCTTAATTGAGCAAATGAATGTCGTTGAGCGAACCTGACCGATGAGCCTCCATCGTGTCTCTCGGCTCTTCGTCGACCTGATCGGTGATGTTCAGGTTCTACAGGGCCAGTCGCGCGCGATTATAGCCTCAGCCACGAGTCGCGTCGAATAACTCGCGCCCGATCAGCATACGCCGAATCTCACTGGTGCCTGCACCAATTTCGTAGAGCTTGGCATCACGCAGCAAACGGGCCGCAGGATAGTCGTTGATATAGCCATTGCCGCCAAGGGCCTGTACCGCTTGCAAGGCATGCTGAGTCGCCCGCTCTGCTGCGTACAAAATACAGCCCGCCGCATCAATGCGCGTGGTGCGATCCGCATCGCAGGCCGCTGCAACCGAATACACATAGGCGCGAGCCGCGTTAGTTTCGGTGTACATATCAGCAATTTTGGCCTGCATTAGCTGAAATTCACCAATGGGTCGACCAAACTGCTGCCGCTCGTGAACATAGGGCATCGCTACATCGAGGGCCGCGCGGCTGAGGCCCAGTGCACCACCGGCCAACACCACCCGCTCATAGTCCAGACCACTCATCAAAATGCTGACGCCCTGACCCACCTTGCCAAGAATTTGCGACTTGGGAACCCGGCAATCTTCAAAAATCAGTTCCGCCGTGTCGGAACCCCGCATACCCATTTTGTCTAACTTATTGCCAGTGCTAAACCCGGTCATCCCCTTTTCGATCAGGAAAGCCGTAATGCCCTTCGAGCCCAAGGCAGGATCAACGGTGGCGTAGACCACCAGTACGTCCGCACCCGGCCCATTGGTGATCCACATTTTGTTGCCGTTGAGAACGTAGTCATCGCCATCGTCTGTGGCGCGCAAACTCATACTCACAACGTCGGAGCCTGAGCCGGGTTCGCTCATGGCCAAGGCACCCAAAAACTCTCCCGATACCAGCTTGGGCAAATAGTTCTGTCGCTGATCTGCGGTACCAAAGCGCACAAGCTGATTCACGCAGAGGTTGGAATGCGCACCATAAGACAGGCCAACAGACCCGGAAGCTCGACTGATTTCTTCCAGTACAATGGTGTGGGCGAGGTAGCCCATGTCAACACCACCATATTCCGATGGCACCGTCATACCCAGAACGCCCAGGTCCCCCATTTTAGGCCACAGATCTCGAGGGAATTCATTATCGCGATCGATTTCGGCGGCACGGGGTGCTAATTCCTTAGCGCAAAAACTCGCCACACTGTCACGCAGCTGCCCTATGGTTTCACCGTGTCCGAAGTCAAAATCTGGTACCAAATGCATGGTTGCTGCCTCTTGAGTCCACTGCAGCCATGGTACCCGAACTGCCTGCCCGGGATCGATCAATTAAGCTTACAAATCCTGAGCAAGGCTCGCTAGGGCACTGGAATTCGCGCGCACTGTTGGACATGCTAGGCATGCGTGGGGCAGCCTCCCCTATCACGCACCTCAGCAACAACACGGTACCAATCCCCATGAGCGAGACCTCTGCACCCAAGGACGGACCTGATCTGAGCACACTGCTTGAGAACAACCGCAAGTGGGCAGCTGCAGAACAGGAAAAAGACGCTGGTTTTTTTTCGCGGCTGGCCAACCAGCAGAAACCAAAATATCTGTGGATTGGCTGTTCAGACAGCCGTGTGCCCGCCAATCAGATCACGGGCCTGGCACCAGGCGAAGTATTTGTACATCGCAACGTGGCCAACGTGGTTCAGCTCAACGACCCTAACTGCCAAAGCGTTGTGCAGTTCGCCATCGAGGCGTTAGAAGTTGAGCATATTATTGTCTGCGGCCACTACAAGTGCGGCGGTGTCCACGCGGCCATGCAAGGGAGCGCCAGCGGCACGGTAGCCCAGTGGATCTCTGGTATTTCAAGCCTCTATGCCGATGAGAAAGAGGCGCTGAACCAACTGCCCGAAGCGGATCGTTTCAATGCCCTTTGCGAACTCAATGTACGACATCAACTGGCCAATCTGGCGCAAAGCGCGCCCATTCAGCATGCCTGGGCGGCGGGTCGCGACCTGTCGCTACATGGCTGGATCTACAGCATTGAAGACGGTCTTCTCAAAGACCTTGGGGTATCACTTCATCGCCAAGAAGATACCGGGCAGGCGCCCTAGCGAAGCCCCTGCTTGTTGACCCATTCGTGAGTCTGGTTCAGCGCGGTGCCGAGTTTAGCCATCAACTCGTCAATCTGACTTTCGTTGATAATCAACGGCGGACAGATGGCGATGGAATCGCCTAGGTTACGTAACACCAAGCCCGCTTCATGGCAGGCGCTGGAACAGTAGGCCCCCACACCATCACTGGGCGCGAAGGTCTCTCGAGGCTCCGCACGACGCACCAGCTCTACCGCAGCAATCAGCCCCTTGCCGCGCACCTCGCCTACCAGTGGATGACCCACAAATTGTTGCAAGCGCTGCTGGAGAATCGCTCCCATCTTTTCCGCATGGGCGAACAAGTCCATTTCATCCATCAGCTCCAGATTGCGAAGCGCTACCGCCGCGCAAACCGGATGGCCGGAATACGTAAAACCGTGGGCAAAGTTCCCCAGCTCAGCGGATCGATCCGCGAAGGCTTCGTACATGAATTCCGGCAACAACACTGCGCTGATTGGCAAGTAGGCCGATGACAAGGCCTTGGCAATACTCATGGTGGTGGGCCGGATGTCCATGGTTTGGGCCCCAAATGGCTTGCCCGTGCGACCAAAGCCGCAGATCACCTCATCATCAATGAAGGCAATATCGTACTTGTCCAAAACTTGCTGAATACGCGGATAGTAGTGTTGCGGCGGCACGACCACACCGCCGGCTCCCATAATGGGTTCGGCGATGAATGCCGCGACGGTTTCCGGACCTTCCTGGGTTATCATCTGCTCCAAATCATCCACCAGCCGCTGGAGAAACTCGGCCTCTGTTTCACCGGGCAAACCTTCGCTGTAAAAATGCGGTGATGACGTATGCAGAACACCGGTCATTGGCAAGTCAAAGGCTGCATGGAACGGTGGCAAGCCCGTGAGCGAACCACTGGCAATGGTGACCCCGTGATAACCCCGCTTGCGCGAAATGATCTTTTTCTTTTCCGGCCTGCCAATGGCGTTGTTGTAATACCAGATCAATTTGATTTGGGTATCGTTTGCATCGCTGCCGGACAAACCAAAGAAGACACGGCCCGCATCAAATGGCGCCATCTGTTTGAGCTTTTCTGCCAGCAACACCGATGGCTCGTTGGTTCTACCGGCAAAGAGCTGAGAATAATTGAGTTTGACCATTTGCTCGTAGGCGACACGGGCCAGTTCTTCTTGACCGTAGCCAATGGCAGTGCACCAAAGACCCGCCATGCCTTCTAAATACTGCTTACCGTGGTTATCGCGAACATAGATTCCATCAGCACTTTCTAGCACCACAGGCCCATGCTGCTGATGCTGAGCCAGATTTGTTGAGGGATGCAGCAGGTGCTGCAAGTCCATTCCCTCAATAGAATCGTTAGGGTATTCATTGTGGGTTGCGAATCTTGGAATGTTAGTCATGTCATTGCTCCTTGTCGGCACCCTGCCCGACATCAAGGTCTGCGAGATCAGATCAGCGTTCGTGCGCTCAACGAAAATTCGTCCATCACAGCATCTGCGTAATCAATGCGTCCGGTCAACTCCTGTGCCTTTCCATGGCATAACCGCAAACAGGCTTCGGCCATATGCTCCACCGGTGTCACCCGATCTTCGTTGGTTTCATTAATTAGCTTGTGATGCATGACTCCGGGCGTGGCTACCAAGCCTGGGGAGATCACGTTCACACCGATACCGTCTTCAAACACTTCTTGTGCGAGACCCGTTGTAAAACGCTCCAGAGCGGCCTTGCACATGCCATAGACCGTGCCGCCCCTTCCAGACCCAGACTTTTCGGGATGAAGCGCCGCATGAGATGACACATTCAAAATCCAACCCGAGCCGCGCTCCTTCATCCCGGGCAGCACCAGCTGCGCCAGCTCGAAGGGTGCCCAAACCTGAACCTCCATCATCAACTGGAAGCGCTTCTCCGGAAAATCTGCAACGGGGATAAAGTAGGTGATGGCAGCATTGTTAACCAAAATATCAATGGCCCCGTAGGCGCCCATGGCCGCCTCAACCAATCCCTGTCGGTCTTCCGCATTTGCCAGGTCAG
The DNA here is from genome assembly GCA_042091155.1 of Gammaproteobacteria bacterium. GTDB lineage: Bacteria > Pseudomonadota > Gammaproteobacteria > Pseudomonadales > Azotimanducaceae > UBA4421. The sequence continues at coordinate 221,543 of JBELHZ010000001.1, read as the reverse complement.
CTTTGACGGCAAATGCCTCGCCACCCGCTGCCTTGATGTCGGCAACGGTTTGATTGATCGAACCTGGCAGATAGTGATCACCTTCGCCCACGGTGCGTGCCGATACCACGACCTTCGCTCCTTCCATGGCGTAACGTCGGGCTAGGGCGTCGCCGATACCGCGACTGGCTCCCGTAATAACGGCAACCTTGCCAGCCAAAACCCCTTGCTGATTAACGGATACAGACATCTTTCGCTCCTACCTGATGCGTTCGCTTGCTCAGGACTATAGCAGTCGTCTCACGCGAGATCCTAAGCCTGTATAGACCTCGTAGGCGATGGTCTCAGCCTGTTGTGCGACCTCGTCGACAGACAGGTTGGCGCCAAAGATTTCCACCCAATCTCCTTCCTGCAGATTGCAGTGAGCTGCATCTGGCACCTCGACGACCAACGAATCCATACTGATACGCCCCACGATGGGAAAGCGATGCCCGCGAAAGTAGACCTGCCCTCGGTTGGACAGCAGTCTGGGTACACCATCCGCATAACCCACGCCAATGGTCGCCAAACGGGATGCCCCGCTGACTCGATAGGTGCTCCCATAGCCGACCTCGGCACCGGCCTCGACAAGCCGTACCTGCAGCACCTGCGCTTCCAACGTCGCCACGTTCGCAAGCCGTTGTTTCGCCGGCTTCGAGTCCGTTTCAACGTGGGGATTAACGCCGTACAGGCCAATACCCAACCGATCGACATCCATCGGAGCATCCGCCAACAGGCTTGCGGGCCCGTCGTGGTCTGATAGAACCGCTGCGCTGTTGTTCGTACTGAGCAACGCGTCGGGGAATTGATCACGCAACAGCGAGACGCAGACAGCAAAACGGCCCAATTGCGCTTGCCGCATCGGGTTACTCCACTCGTCTGCCCGCGCAAAGTGGGTCATTATCAGTTCCAGCTGAAGAGCTGGGAGCGATCCAAAGTCATAATCCCAGGGCAGGCCCAGCCGATGCATACCCGTATCAATGTGCAGGGCCGCCGGCTCAGGATCTGGCAGTTGCGACCACAGGGCACACTGATGAGGGGTGTTCAGCACCGGCTTAAGCCGATGGCTTGTCAGTTCGTCCAGAGTTAGTGCAGTCGCGCCCGCAAGCACATAGATCTGCGCCTGCGGCAGCACGCCACGAAGCTCGATACCCTCCTCGGTCACTGCCACAAAAAAACGACGACAGCCTTCTTGCCACAGCCGCTGCGCAACGGGTCCAATGCCCAGGCCATAGGCGTTGGCTTTCACCACTGCGGCAGCCCGCTCAGCTGGCAAAGACTCCGCGCCACGCTGCCGCAGAAGGTGGAAGTTATGCGCTAGCGCATCAAGATCAAGGCGGAGGCGAGGAGAAGTCATAAGGTTACGTCGGGTGAAGCGCTATGGGGTGAGCGTATTGATGTAGGCGACCACGTCCCGATAGTCCTCAGGACTCTGCAGCACATTCATCATGGCTTTCATTTGCCGGCCGCCGTGATCACCTGGTGCGTAACCGCGCCTGCCCGCCGCAAAATTTTCCAGCTGCGCAACCAAATACCAATCGTTTTGACCCGCCAAACGCGGCGCGGCCATCATTTCCAGACCTTGAGCCTTATCACCGTGGCAGCTGGCGCACGTCACGAATAATCCCTTGCCTCGATCCGTGTCACCACTCACGGTTTCGACAGTTTTGTTGTCCGGGAAGCTCTCTACGTAGGCGACGAGATTTTCCAGTGCTTGGCTCGAGGCTAACCGGGGGCCTTTTGACATGGCCGCCATTTGCCGCCCCTTGGCGTCGCCCTGGGCAGTGCCTCGGATTCCAGATTGAAAATGCTGTAGCTGTTTGAGCAAATAAAACCCTTGCTGGCCTGCGATCTTCGGGGCACTCATGACACGATTACCCTGCCCCTCAGCGCCATGACAGGCGGTGCATACGGGGTAGAGAGTCCGACCTGCTTCCGGGCTGCCTGCAGCCCAAGTCGACGACATGCCCGCCGCACAACACAGCAGAACCAGCCACAGCAGAGCGGTCTTTCGGTCCCTTGGGCTCGCCAGTGGTTTGTCGATTTGATTTGTCGCATTCACACGCCGCTCCTCACCGCATCTCCTTTAGGGTTTGCAAATTTTTTCTCGATAACGCCAAACTATAGACTTGTCTGTTCAGCAGCGACACACCAACCCGGACCCGATTATGACAGTAGTATCAGCATCCCCGACCAGCGGTCGAATTGTCACGCTCATGCACGACTCTGCCGTGCTTCGAGACAATCCTCTGGGTGATCCTCATCAACGCAAACTGTCCGTCTATCTGCCCGCCGCCTATGACTCCCCGCGCAATGCACACCGCCGCTTCATCACACTCTATGACTTAGCGGGCTTTACCAGCAGCGGTCTGAGTCATCTGAATTGGCGAAATTTCGATGAAAACCTGCCCGAAAAACTGGACCGCTTGATACAGACCAAGCGCATGCCCCCGGTCATCGTGGTATTTCCCGACTGCTTTACGCGGCTTGGGGGCAACCAGTACATCAATTCCAGCGCCGTTGGTGATTACGCTGATTATTTGAACCAAGAGCTCGTCCCCTTTGTCGACAATGAATTTCGCACGTTGGCGGATGCCCGCCACCGGGGGTGCTTCGGCAAATCATCCGGTGGCTTTGGTGCCATGCGCTTGGGTATGGCCTACCCGAATATTTGGGGCGCGATTGCCAATCACTCGGGCGATGCCTATTTCGATTTTGTCTACGGCGCCGAGTGGCCTGCGGTACTGACGCATTTGCAGAAATTCGCAGCGCCTGCGCCAAAACCCGGTAAACGCATCGTCAGACCGCAGTCATCGCCGGGTGAAGATGACGGTCGCGTACAGCGCTTTTTGGCTCATGTTTCGAGCTGCCCACCCAATGGCGAACAACCCGTCTCCAGCAAAGACATCATGTCGTTGATGTTGGTCGCCATGGCCGCAACCTATGATCCGAACCCGGACGCCCCCAACGGATTCAACCTGCCCTTTGATCTGAATACCGGTGAGCGCATCGACACCCGCTGGCGTACTTGGCTGAAACACGACCCGATCAACAGGGTGCGGGCCGATAAGACTCGATTGGCCAAACTGCGTGGTATTTACATCGATTGCGGCTGGCAAGATCAGTTCCATATTCATTATGGTTCGCGACAGCTGTCCACGCGCCTCAACCAATGCGGCATCGGCCATCGCTATGAGGAGTTTGCCGGGACACACTCAGGCATTGATCATCGGCTGGATATCAGCCTGCCGTTTTTGGCCAAATCTCTAAAGGGGTAAGAGATCAGCTTTTGGCAACGGTTTTTCGAAGCATGGCATCGAGTTCTGTCAGCTTATCCAACTCTAAAATGCGCAGCGCTTTCGTGACGTCGATGTCGTCATCATGATCCAGCACTCCCAGCATGGCCCGGGTCACCGGGGGCGCGGACATGAACAGTTCCAAAAACCAAGCCATGGTGTAACCCAAAAACATGGGAATCGAGCGTACGCGTGTGGTACGCCCAATCACCGCTGCTGCGCGGCGGTAAAGTTCGGCGCGGGGCAGGCTCTCGGGACCCGCTAAATCCAGCCCGCCGTCAAGACCGAGCCGGGCTGCACTGCAAATCGCATCGATCACGTCATCAGCATAAATGGGTTGCTCTAGGCTGCTGGCGCGAAAGGTAACGGAGCTTTTGAGGTTCGCGCGCTGGGTCAGCATTTTGCTGGCGTAATCTCGTTCACCAATCACCATGGGCACTCGGAGGGTGCATGCAGGTATTGGGCATCGGTAGAGTATTCGCTCAGCACGCCCCTTGGACGCCAAACATGCGTTGTTAGAATCCGGTTTTGCACCGAGGATGGAGACATAGGTAATGTGCTCAACCGACGTATCCTTCAGTGCTCTGGTCAGTGAGGTGCAACTGGATTCATGGGCTGTGGCATAGGTCGCGTTCTTGCCGGATTTGAGAATTCCCACCAGATGCACCGCGTATTGCGCCCCGTAAGCCGCTTGGGCGAGCAGCATCGTCTCTGCGTAGTCGATCACTTCGATACGTAACTGACTCGTGGCACTGAAGACTCGGGTTAGCTCCCGTTCGGCTCTTGAACTGCGCACTACCGCCGTGATCACTGCCCCCTGGGATAGCAACCTGCGAATCAACCGCTGACCGAGGTTTCCATTGGCTCCGGTAATGAACCAGCTTTCCGGCTGCTTTTCTTCTTCCGCTTCGGGCTGATCTTCGGTTTGGGGTTCCGATGCGCCGGCAGAGGTTGCTTCCACAGTGTCAGCCGTTGCCTTTGCGCCTTGTGTTTGCTCATCGGGCATAATTTCTCACCAGTGCTTGGACGGCAGGGCCCTCCATTCTCGTTTCAAAGATGATACCTTGATTTTCAGGTAAACTTTGCCTCATCTCACAGACCTTTGTTCATGCCTATGCTCCAACCAACCCATTTCGGCCGCACTACCCTCTGGATTGTCGGCGCCGTTCTGCTGAGTTCTTGCGGGGCTCCTCTTGGGCCAATTGCAGGCGGCAAATTAGAAGGTGAGGTTTCGCCCTGGCCAGCCAATTGGGATCATGCGGAAGATTGTGAAAATGTGTTGTTGGAAACGGATCCCGCTGACCCTTATTCGGTCACGATCTGGGGAGTGGGGGTTCGGGACGAATTTTTCGTTGGTGCGTCGACACGCTCAAATCAGTGGGCTCGCAAAATCGAAAACGATCCGAGAGTGGTCCTAGCTGTGGACGGCACGCTGTACCAGGCTCACGCCGAGATCTTAACCGATGCCGCGACCGCTGAAACTGTGGCGAACAAATTCTTCGACAAATACGACATGGACCCGGATAACCTGGAAGGCGACGGCGCGTTCTATCGTTTAACACGTCGAATCCAATAACATTCCTCGCTAGCACCTGAGAAGACGGTGAGGCCGCCTGGTAATTTGCAACATGAGCAAAGACAGAAGCGCTAAATTAATCCACCAGAACACGTCAGGCAGTTCAGTTGTCAACCCGGCCAATGTTCTGACCGCCATCCGGTTTTTACTTATTCCCTTTCTGGTCTGGAATATTATTGGTGCTCAATGGTTGATGGCTGCAACCACGATCGCGTTAGCCATCGTTACTGACGTCTACGACGGCAAGCTTGCCCGGCATTACAACAGCGCATCACCCCTAGGCGGATTTTTCGATCACGGCACCGATGCATTGCTCGTGAGCAGCAGCGCCTGGGCTTTGGCACAAACCGGTCTGATTCACCCATGGCTCTGGCCCTTTATCGGATTAGCCTTTGCCCAGTACGCATGGGACTCCAAGATCCTACTCGGGCGCATTCTGCGCACCAGTCAGATTGGCAAGTACAACGGCATTGGCTACTACGTGTTGGCCTGCACCGCTATCGGCAGCCAGGCCTTGGCGGTTTTATTTCTTACGCCGATTCAGCATCGGCCGCTGCTCGAGCAGGGCCTGCACTGGCTTGATCGAGGTGTCGCGCTCGCCGCTTGGCTGCTGTTGGCAAGCACAATCCTCTCCATGGCTGAACGACTGATTCACTTGCTGCGCACGGATCCTGAAGAACACTGAAATCCCTCAGGCCGCCTCTTTATCAAACAGTTCGGCATTGGCCTTTGGCAAAAACACCACACCGATGGCTGCATTAAACAAGACAAAGAAGGTGTGCATGATCAGGCTGAACACTCCCACCTCGGGAAACTCTGGAAATAAGACCGTCCAGAGCAACAGTGCGCCGGCGTGAAACGGCAACGGCAGGGCAGCAGCGAGGAAAATCACGGGCAAGAACGCCAGCATCTGGCCAAAGCCCACATCCACATTGAACAACTGCAGCGCAAAGGTGTAGACGAATACAGCGCCGATCAAGTTAGGTGCCTTGAAAAGCAGCAGCAGCAAATACTGTATTGGCCGCGCTTCCCGAAAGGCACGGAATATCTGCGCATTGCGAATTTTAGGGAACTCGCCGAATACACCGCGGAAAAACAGAATGTGGAGGGGCAAATAACAGACCGCCCCGGCAAATATAGTAGGCAAAATCAAATCCAAGCGAATCGCAGTAGACGCCTCCTGCACCAATTCGTAGTAGATCAAGACGCCAATGCCAGAGAAAAACAGCAGCTGATAAATCTCCATCAAACCGAGCATCACCATGGTGGACAATGCTTGCCAACCCGGTACGTCATGACGCTTGGCCAGATACAGAGACATGGCTCCCTTACCGACCTGTTCGTTAACCAGGGATAAAATGTAGGCGCTGGCTCGAATCGGCAGCACTTGGATCAGTCGCAGTTGCGGAGCATTGAACCAACGTATGGCTCGCCAACTGGCGTGCGAATCGACGCTGAAAAAGAACAGCGAGTAAGGAATCATGACCATCAACCAGACGACCCAGTCGGCGTCGGAAAAAAATCGCAGCAAATATTCCGCCACGGTCAAACTTTCCCGAGCCGCGGTTGCCTCTGTGCGGGTATACACCAGGTAAAAGCAAAACAACGTCACTGCCCAGGTCGCCACTTTGAACAACCAACCTTTTCCGGCCTTTGGGGATGCCTGATCCGAACCGTTTTCAATTGCTGACATGTTGTCTCCGCTATTCAATATTCCGTTCGAATCGCCACTGAGGTGAAATGCTTATTGGCCGGCTGTCGCATAGACCATGGCTTTAAACTCATGGCTAAAGGGGTGCCAGAATCCCGGCATCCGTTGGGTCAAGCAGAACCCGGTTAGGTTGGCCTCAGGCGCCATCCAGCTGTGCGTACCTGCCATACCGCCCCAGTGATATTCACCCAAGGCCACTTGCGGGTCATCTGCTTGCAGCTCGGTTTTTAGGGCAAAACCCAAGCCAAAGACCGTGCCGGGCATCGCCCACATGGGGAAGGCGACCTGCACACCATCGGCTAATTGATTTGTGCGCATAAGCTGCAGCGTTTCTGCCTTGAGGATTCGGGCGCCCGCCCAGTCACCACCGTTTACCAGCATGCGCAGAAACGCCGCATAGTCGGCTACTGTGGAAACCAAACCACCACCACCACTGAGTAAGGCACGACGCGTATTGTATTGGCCTGCATGGGAATCATCGGCCTTGTTCAGGCCTGGCTTCATTGGGTCGAAAAGATCTCCCGGCGCATACATGGTCGTGAACCGATCAGCTTTTTCCTCTGGCACCCAAAAATCCGTATCCACCATGGCTAAGGGGCGAAAAATCCGCTGATGTAAAAATTCATCGAAGGGCTGTCCCGACAACACTTCCACCAAGCGGGCACAGACATCGGTTGCTACCGAGTAGCGCCAGCTGGTGCCGGGTTCATAGGCCAAGGGAAGTTTTGCCACACGCAGACAAAATTCTTCTAAGTCGATGCTGGCATCGGCAAGCACATTGACCCCACCATTCATGTAGGCCTGATCGATAACCGATGTGGGCTCAATAAACCCGTAGCTCAGGCCAGCGCTGTGACTGAGTATGTGGCGCACGGAAATCATGTTTTCCGCCGGTGAGGTGTCCGCCACCCCGGTCGCGTCGGGCTTGAGAACATGAAGGTCAGCAAATTCCGGCATGAATTTAGCCAGCGGATCGTCCAAATCAAAGAGTCCCTCTTCGTGCAGCATCATCAATGCTACGGAAGTGACCAGCTTGGTATTTGAATACATGCGAAAAATAGCGTCCTTTCGCAGAGGTGTTTTGCTCTCAGTATCCATGTAGCCAAAGGTCTCATAGTCGACCAAGTCCGTGCCTTTAAAGACCGCTGTTGCGCAGCAGGAGAGAATGTTCTGATCAATGTAAAACTGCATACGTTCATGCATTGCAGAAAAGTCGTAGCTTGAATCGGTTACGTTCATAAGTTTCCCCTTTGGGTTCCCTTTGGGATTTTGGGTCTTGGCCACTACCGCTGGACGGTGAATTCTTCCAACAGCTGATAAAAGCTTTCGACTCCATTGGTGATGTTGCTGACGCTGATGCGTTCATTGTTGCCATGCACCCCAGTGGCCTCGGATGCTTCGAAAATAAAGGGTGAATAGCCGTAACTGGTAATGCCTAAGTCTCTAAAAAAGTGCGAATCGGTAAATCCTCCCGCGACCGTGGGCACCAGCTGCGCGCCATGGCGCTCCTCCGCTATTTTTTGGATCGCTCGGAACAGCGGTGTGTCTGTGCGGCTGGTAGCCGGCGTAAAGCCCATGATCTTTTCAATGGCGATGTTCTCATCATTGATGATGTGACGAAGCTCTTTCAAAAACTCCTCGGGGCTTTGGTCGGGCAGCAACCGGCAATCCAGTTCAGCCGATGCCTCCGCAGGAACCACGTTGATTTTACCGCTGCCTTGCAGCCGAGTAATTGAGCAGGTATTTCTCAATAGTGCATGTGCGCCGGGATTTTCAAGCCGCAAACCCAGCAAAAAATTGGAGTCGTTAGCCGCTTGTGCGATGTTGGCGTAACGATTGCGCTTGCCCTCGTCCTGATAGGGTGCCAATCCTTCGAACATGGCGGCTACTGCGGGAACGATGTTAACCGGGAAGTCCGTTTCGCGAATACGCTCTAAGCCCCTTACCAGTTGGGTTACCGACGTCGTTACCTGAGGAGCTGATCCGTGTCCGGGCCTACCGGTCGAGGTCAGTCTCAGCCAAAGCGGTACTTTCTGCGTGACCTCAACCATCACCGCCACGTCTTCGGCAAACCGACGGCCGGAGCCACCTTCGTTCAGCAAATAGCCTACGTCGGAGAACAACTCAGGTCGGTTTTCTACCAGCCACCCCGCACCGAAGGACCCTCCGGCTTCCTCATCCGCTGTGGCGATGTACCACACATCTCGATTCAGAGACTGTCCACTGGCGGCCAAAGCAAGGAAAGCCTGGAGCTGAACAATACCCAAACCCTTGGTATCAATCGCACCGCGTCCGTAGATGTAGCCGTCAACCTTGTCACCGGAGAACGGATCGACACGCCAGTAATCGGCATTTGCCTGTACCACATCAATGTGATGCAGCAGCACCAAGGCAGGTGCCTTGCGGCCATTGACGTCAGCGGTACCGGGCAGCTTGGCCCATAGGTTACCCCGGCCGGGGGCTGACTCGGCGGCCTCATAGTCAATACCAGCGTCATCCAACAACTTGCCCAGATAGGCGACACCGCGGGACTCATTACCCGGCGGGTTAACAGTATTGGTCTGCAGATAACCGACGAGATTGGGCACAGCTTGCTGCACGAAGGGCTGCAAATCGAATGCTTGAGCCGGACTGGCCGTCAGCAGAAACATTGCAAAAAGACCGATAATCGAGCGCTTTGCCGAATTCGTATTCATGTGAGGATTCCTTTTACTGAACAGCCCGAACCGGAAAAAACCTTCGCAGACCATGCCGAAGTCGCCATAATCTAGCAACTAATTAGTTGGAGAGCCCCTTGAAAATTTCTACCCTGATCAATTATGCCGGCGGCTTTAAAGAAGCCGTCGCTGAAGTAAAAGCACTCGAAAAAGCAGGTCTGGATGTGGTCTGGGTACCAGAGGCCTACTCTTTCGACGCACCCACCGCCATGGGTTACCTTGCGGCTGAAACCGAGCGAGTGATCATCGCTTCCGGCATTTTGCCAATCTACACCCGGACGCCAAGCTTGCTGGCCATGACCGCAGCGGGCCTTGATTACTTATCTGACGGTCGAGCAATGCTGGGCCTGGGTGCTTCGGGCCCCCAGGTCATTGAAGGCTTTCATGGTCTACCCTATACCGCCCCAGTCGCGCGAACCCGAGAGGTGATTGACATCTGCCGACAGGTTTGGCGTCGGGAAAAGGTTCAGTACATGGGCGACCACTACCAAATCCCGCTGCCCCAGGATCGCGGCACAGGATTGGGTAAACCGCTGAAACTGATCAATCACCCCGTACGTTCCGACATACCCATAGCCATTGCCTCTCTAGGCCCCGCCAGTGTGGCTGCCACGGCGGAACTGGCAGACGCTTGGCTTCCGGCCTTTTATACCGCGGAAGCCGCTGATGCGGTTTGGGGCGATTCGCTCCGCAAAGGCAACGGCAAACGAGCGGGCGATAGAAGCCCCTTGGACATTTACGCAGGTGGCAGCGTCGCCATCGGTGAGGGAATGGAACCGCTGCGAGATCGAGCGCGACCCGGAGCAGCGCTGTACATCGGCGGCATGGGCGCTCGCTCGAAAAACTTCTACAACGACATCTTTTCCAAGAGCGGGTACGAAGCAGAAGCCAAAATCATCCAGGATCTGTATCTGGCCGGTGACAAGAAAGCTGCCGAGGAAGCCATACCCGACGATTATTTGGCGAAGAGTTCATTGATCGGGCCCGAAGGTTTTGTGAAAGAGCGTCTGTATGCGCTGCGCGAATCCGGGGTGACGTCCTTGAATGTCAGCTTCGCCGGTGCGGATGCAGCAGAGCGCGCTGCGCAATGCGAAAACCTCCGTAACTTGGTGGATTCTCTCTAGGGGTTCCGAACCCGAATCAGCCCCTCTTGCACCGTCGAGGCCAGTAGGTCGCCGGACGCAGAGAAAATATTGCCTCGGGCAAACCCCCTGGCGTGAGAGGCGCTGGGTGAGTCAATGGCGTAAAGCAGCCATTGATTCAACTCCAGCGGGCGGTGAAACCACATGGCGTGATCAAGGCTGGCCACTTGCATGTGCTCGCGCTTGAAACTGCCTCGATGGGGCAGGCGGGCGGTTCCGATCAGCACGTTGTCGGACTCAAAAACCAACAAACAGGCGGCGATCAAAGCGTCCCGGGGCACCGGCCCCGTGGGCTTAAACCAGACGAACTGTTCAGGCGGTTGAGGGCTTTCAGACTGCAGACGGCGAAATTCATGGCGCCAGGTTACGAAGGCAGCATCGTACAAAGCCGCAGGAATTTTTTCCTCTGCAGGCGGTTGTAAGTCGGGCATATCGGCTTGGTGGTTCAAGCCCGATTCCACCACCTGAAAAGACGCATCCATATTGAATATTGCCTCGCCGCGCTGGGTCACCAAAATACGGCGCGTTGCGAAGGATCGCCCGTCCCGTGCGCGTTCCACCCGAATTACGGCAGGCACCTTGGGGTCGCCGGGACGCAAAAAATACCCATGCAGCGAATGCACACGCAAATCACTGGAAACCGTACGGCCGCCGGCCATCAGGGCTTGGGCCATGATTTGACCGCCATAGAGCCGGCCTTGCCTGCCCACAGGGTGCTGGGCACGAAAAATGTTCTCCTCAATCTGCTCCAGATCCAACAGCTGCAACAGCTCCTTCAGTTTTTCACCGCTAGCCATTATGCCGCTGACCTCGCAGACCAAGCCTTAATCAACGCAGTAAGGCCCGTACAAGGGATGATCTTCCAGCGCTCGGCGGCGCCGACGCAGATCCACAATGTCCGGATAATTCCAGAGCAGGTTTACGGACAAATCCGACTGATCCAGGGGATTTTGCAGCGCGTCAATCATGACTTCCGCGTCCTCCTCTATCCAAAGATCTTGGGGCAGAGCGCAGAGCATCTCCATGACCGCCTTGATCACGTCATCGCTGGTTGAACGCGTTTCCGCGGCCTGCAGAGACCACTGCCAGATCTCCTCGCTGTCTACGGCCTGATTCTGCCAAGCCTGTAATTTGCTCACGACTTCGTCGCGTTCCAAGATACTCATCGTCTGTCTTCGTTTCCTTGCTTTGGCATTCGCGCCGGTCACCATCTTAGGCCTAGCCTTGCTATCACCCGTCTTTGACCGTTACTTTGGGCTGCATTCTACTGTTTAACGACTGAGGAACCTATGCAATACCAAAAATTCAGCCGATGTCTTGCTATCTTGCTCGTCGCCTTCATTTTCAGTGCCTGTCAGCAAGAACCGGCGACACCCTCTGATACGACCCACCACGCTGGGGTATCCACTACCACCAGCGAGACACCGACGGATTGGCAAGAAATTTTGCCTGCAGCCAATACAACGTGCTCCGACGGGTCACCCTATTCGTTCTTCGTGCGACATGGCGATCCGGATAAGTTGCTGGTGTACTTTCAGGGCGGGGGGGCTTGCTGGTTTCGAGAGAATTGCGACCCGCAAATGAGCCCGAGCTACAGCATCCGAATAGGGAACATCGACCGGGCCAATTTCGGGATTTTCAATCTGGATAATCCGGACAATCCATTCAAAGACCACACCACCGTTTTTGCGCCGTATTGCACAGCAGATGTGCATCTGGGTGCCAGTGATACGGTCTATCCACCCGTGGAGGAGGGCCAAACCGATTTAGTCATACGCCATCAGGGCCGGGCAAATGTTGAGGCCGTACTGCAGTGGACCTATGAGCATGTTCCGTCACCCCAAGATATTTTTGTTACGGGTTCATCCGCAGGCGCAATTCCTTCACCACTGTATACCGCATTAATTGCCGATCACTATGTGGACGCAAGAATCGCGCAGCTCGGAGATGGTGCCGGCGGTTATCGGCGAATCAACAACGACTCTCGACCAGACGAACAATGGGGAACCTTTAACTTCATAACACAGGAGCAAGGGTTTGCCGATCTGAGCCCCGAGACCATGACTTACGAATCACTGTATATCGCTGCAGCGCAAGCGCATCCAGACATCACGTTCGCAGAGTACGATGCCGCGGAAGATGCAGTACAAAAGCGGTTCCTGAACATGTCCGGTCAAAGAGATGTCGCACTGCAACAAGCCATTGAAGCCAACCACGCAGATATCCGGCGAGAGGTCGGTAATTTCAGCAGCTACATCGCTGGAGGCGACTCCCACACCATTCTGGGCCGACCTGAGTTTTATACCCTTGCGTCCGACGGCGTGGCCATTCGCGATTGGGTTGCCGCATTGGCCAATTTCGAAGCCGTGGAAAACGTAACCTGCGCACAGTGCGCTATCGAATCGTTCTCAGGGGCTGCCATGCCACCGGCCGTAGAGGCGATGTGGACGTCTTGGGAAGATCGCAAGAGCCAGTACGTGGTGCCCTTCCAAATTTTTGACAACGTCTACTACGTGGGTATCGACTGGGTTGCCGCCTATCTTATTGATACTGGCGACGGCTTGATCCTGATCGACTCTCTTTACGGTAACTGGCTTCCCGTGTTGCTCAACAACATCCGCCAACTGGGCTTTGATCCCGCTGACGTAAAATATTTGATCAACACACACGGTCACTTTGATCACGCCGGCGGGTCCGCACTGTTCCAAAAGCTCTATGGCAGCCGCGTAGTGATGACCGCCGAGGACTGGCAAGTCGCTCGTGCGAAACCAGAATTAGCGGTCTTTTATATGCCGACACCGCGGGTCGATATCATCGCCAAGGACGGCGATACCATTACTCTGGGCAACAACACCATCACCTTGTTCAACACGCCCGGCCATACCGAAGGAGTACTGAGTCTGGGATACACCGGCAAGGACGGAGCCGATACGCATTCGATTCTAACCCTTGGCGGCGTCGGGCTAAATTTTTCCGGGATTGAACGAACCGAAATCTATCTCGACAGCTATCGACGGCTACAATCCATGCAGGACAACTTTTCGGTCAGTCTGCCCAACCATCAATCCATGGGCCGGGTGTTTGACCGACGGGATTTGTTGGCCCAACGTCAGACGGGGCAAGCCCACCCCTTTGTGGACAAGCCCGGGCTGAGTAGGGATCTGGCTAGCTTTATTGCTGCCGCCGAGACTAAGCTAAGGCTGGAGAAAGCCGGAACCGCACCTGATCCGCTGGCCGCCTTACAGCAGGCAATCAGCGACGAGGAGTAATCCAGACGTTACTGGGATTCATCATGAACACATCTGCCCACAATTCGCTGCCGACTGATGCTTGTGAGTTTCGCTTCGTGCACAGCTCTGGGCCCGGAGGGCAACATGTCAACAAAGCCTCCACCGCCGTGGAGCTTCGTGTGGATGTGAGTTTGTTAGGGTTGGAGACCCGTGTCGAACAGCGTTTGCGGCAGCGGCAAGCGAACCGAATCAACAAAGAGGGTGTGCTGGTTATTCAAGCGACCTCGCACCGCTCCCAACTGAAGAATCGGCAAGACGCGGTTGGTCGCGTCGAAGAAATGGTTGCGGAGGCCAGAAAACGACCGAAGGCACGAATCGCTACCCAGCCGACCTTTTCTGCGAAACGTCGACGCGTAGATCAGAAAAAAAAGCAGGCCAGCACCAAGAAACAGCGCCAGCGTCCGGACTGGTAGTGGACTAACGCGCTGATGATTAGTTGCTGCGGCGCTCTTGCTCGACCAGAAAATTGACCACGTCGAGCATGCCTTGATTCGAACCGGCCATGCGTCCATCGACTCGGTATTTCCCGTTCACGACCATCGTTGGCACGCCAGTGATGCCGTAGGCACGACTCTTCGCCTGAGCCTGCATGACACGGCTGCGCACGAAGAACGAGTTATATGCCTTGGTAAATTCTTCGTCAGAGACTGTACCCGCCTCACTGAATAGCGAGGCCATCTGATCTTCATCGCGAAGATTCATTGGTTTGACGTGAATCGCATTGAACAATGGCTCGTGCATTTCTTCCGAAATGCCCAAAATTTCTGCGGTATAAAATGCACGCGCCATTAGCGCCCAATCATCGGAAAAAACCGCAGGGACTCGGTTAAACACTGCCTGCTGCGGCATGTTTTCTTCCCAGCTCTGTAACAACGGATCGAAGCTGTAGCAATGAATGCACATGTAGGAAAACACTTCGACCACCTCAACCACAGACGGAGACTCGTTTTCGAGTCCGGTCTCGACAGGTACGTCGATACGCTCGTAGTGCGTGCCTTCGACGAATCCCGCTGGATTCTCTGCCGCTCCGGCCTGAGCCGTAGCAAACACCAGCGCAGCGGTGATCCAGATCGCATTTTTTAATGCCGACGCTTTAACCATGGCTTGAATCTGCATCTGATGGAGTCCTTGCCTTAATCGGCCTAGTTTAGGCCGCTGATGTAGTCAGACAAGACGACTATTTCGCGGTCTGACAAACCTTTAGAAACACCACGCATCATGGCGCCGTAGGCTTCGTCGGATCGACGTTCGCCTTCGCGGTAAGCGGTTAACTGAGCGGCCGTATACTGTGCAGACTGACCGCCAATGCGAGGAAAGCCGGCTTGTGCATTACCCGCACCGTCCGGGCCATGGCAAGAGCTGCAGGCTGCAACACCTTTCTTGGCGATACCGCCCTTATAGATACGCATCGCCATTTCGATCTCCGCGTCACTGCCCGTGGCTTCAGCGCCTTTGCTGGGAAGACTGGCGTAATAGGCAGCCAGGTCATCCAGGTCTTGTTCGCTTTTGCCAATCAGCTGGGCCGTCATCAGAGCCACATCGCGCTCACCAGATTGGAACATTTTCAACTGTCTGGCCAAATAGCGTTCGTTTTGCCCCGCCAGTTGAGGATAAGACGGATCAATCGCCGTCGCGCCGTCCTGACCGTGGCAAGACGCACACACCATGGACTGGGCTTGACCCGCTTGGGCATCTCCAGCAGCGAGGACTGGCGATGCACTCACACCGAGAAGCGCAGCCATAAGCGCAGAAAGAACCATTAGTTTTGCAGCCGTTATGCGAACACTCATTTACGTTTTCCCTAATTCACTGGTGCCCACTTCTCGTTGCGCAAGGTTTTACGCAACCCAAGTGAACATTGAAAAAAAACCTCTGACCAAGGTAACGATCACGACCCTTGGCACTGCTCTTCGTCGGCTTCTGCGATATACAGACTGACGGTATCAATTCGTTAACATCTCTTAAGAATACGAGTTACGTATTCTGAAAGGATCGTTCGCCAGCGGTGATACACTTCAGCTTGAAACCCAATCACACTCTTCAACAGGGTGTGGGGCAATTGCGCATACCCGCGCTCACGAAGCTGCGAGATTATATACAAGATGACCGAGAATGTGTCTTTGCCTGAGCGCTTGGAAGCAACCTTTTTAACCAGCGCTCCGGATCTCAAGCGATGTCCACCCAATGGCGGGGCGGAGGTGGCCTTTGCTGGTCGCTCCAATGCGGGCAAATCCTCGGTGCTGAATCAACTCACAGGCAACCGCCGCACGGCCAAGGTGAGCAAAACGCCCGGTCGCACGCAGCTGATGAATTTTTTCGATGTGCGCACTGGCGGCCGAATGGTGGACCTACCGGGTTACGGCTACGCAAAAGCAGGTAAGGAAGCCCAGAAAAATTGGCAAAATGCGGTTAACCATTACCTTTCCTATCGCGATGCCCTGGTTGGTATCGTGCTCGTAATGGATATCCGCCACCCCAACCAGGCCTTTGATAAACAAATGTTGGACTGGGCGAGCGCCAGTGAGCTGCCGATCCGCGTTCTGCTTAACAAGGCCGACAAGTTGAGCAATGGCGCGCAAAAACAAGAGCTGAACAAGATGCGCAACCTTTATAAGGAGCACCCAACGGTTTCTTTTCAAACCTTCTCAGCCTCGCGCGGCACGGGTAAACCCGACCTGATTGCCACCCTCTTGGAATGGCTGTCCTTACCCATTGATGCCGAAGACGCTGAGGAAGCAGTCCCTCACAACGAGTCAGGGCACCAGCCTTAGTGAGCTTGATCCCAGTTTTCGCCGACGCCGGTGTCCACCACCAAGGGGACGTTTAGCTGAGCGGCACCCGCCATGCGCTGCACTACCCCATCATTCAACGCCTCAGCATCGGCTTCTGCCACTTCAAACACCAACTCATCGTGCACCTGCATGATCATACGTGCATCCAGATCACTGTCTGGCAGCCAATTTTGCACCGCTATCATGGCAAGTTTGATGATATCCGCCGCAGTGCCCTGCATCGGCGCATTAATGGCCGTACGTTCGGCAGCCTGACGTCTGGGAACGGCCTTGGCGTTAATCTCGGGTAAGTACAGACGGCGGCCGAAGGCTGTTTCGACAAACCCTTGTTCTGCAGCGAGGGCCTTGGTCTCCTCCATATAGCGCAGGACCCCGGGGTAACGATCGAAATAGCGGTCAATGTAGTCTGCAGCCAAGCCTCGAGAGATATTCAACTGTTTGGCGAGTCCAAAGGCTGACATACCGTAGATCAGACCAAAGTTGATGGCTTTCGCACTGCGTCGTTGTTCATCGGCGACGTCTTCGGGGGCGAGCCCAAACACTTCAGCAGCGGTCGCTCGATGAATGTCCTGATTTTCGGCAAAGGCTTGAGTGAGTCCGGTGTCGCCGGACAGATGGGCCATGATGCGCAACTCAATTTGTGAATAGTCAGCGGCCAACACCACATTATTCGCCGGAGCCACGAAGGCCTGACGTATCCGGCGCCCCTCGGCATTGCGTATGGGTATGTTTTGCAAATTCGGGTCTGACGAAGACAAACGCCCAGTAGCCGCTACCGCCTGATGATAGGAGGTATGAATACGACCGGTTTCTGGGTGTATGTCCAAGGGCAACTTATCGGCATAGGTCGATTTGAGTTTGGCCAAACCGCGATAGGTCAAGATCAGTTGGGGCAGTTCATAGTCTTGCGCCAGATCCACCAGCACGGCTTCAGCCGTTGATGGCTGACCACCCGGCGTTTTTTTCAGTACCGGCAGGCCCATCTTGTCGTAGAGGATGGTTTGCAATTGTTTGGGGCTGTCGAGATTGAAGTTTTCTCCTGCCAGCGCCCAAACCTCTTGGGTTAGCTCGTTCAGCCGGTCCGCCAGCTCCGCCCCGTGTTGCTTGAGCATACGCCCGTCAACCAGGGTGCCCTGACGCTCGACTTGTGACAGCAGACGAACCAGCGGCATGTCGATGTCGGTATATACCGAGAGCAGACTGGGCTGGGCCTGCAGTTGGGGGTACAAACAGTGGTGCAGCTGCAGGGTGACATCGGCATCTT
This sequence comes from Gammaproteobacteria bacterium, assembly GCA_042091155.1. Classification (GTDB taxonomy): domain Bacteria; phylum Pseudomonadota; class Gammaproteobacteria; order Pseudomonadales; family Azotimanducaceae; genus UBA4421. The sequence goes on along the minus strand of JBELHZ010000001.1, from coordinate 203,737 downwards.
CAGCAGCGTAGTCACCTGCGGTTTCCAATGGCACCTGATTGAAGGTCAATTGCTTGACCCCTTTGCCTGCCACGTCTTCAAAGTGAATCGTTTTTCTGTCCAAATAGAATCCCGCCAAGGCATCCATATTGTGCCGGGTAGCGACGCTGTTCAGCACATAGGACTGCAGCATCGTGTCGTGTATTGGCCCCTCTATGGCAACACCGTAGCGAGCCAGCACGCTCATGTCGTACTTCAGATTCTGTCCGACCTTGGCGATGGCGGGATTTTCCAGCACCGGCTTCAGGGCCTGTAATGCCTGTTCTAGGCTGACCTGATCTGGGGCGGCTGGATAATCGTGGGCCACAGGTAGATACGCCGCACGACCCGGGCTGATCGCAAAAGAAAAGCCAACCAGCTCGGCCTCCATGTACTTGATGCTTGTGGTTTCTGTATCCACAGCAATCAATTCCTGATCTTCGAGCAAGGCGATCCACCGCTGTAAGTGATCTTGATCTAAAATCAGGTCGTAGTCGGTTTCAACCGCCGGCTGGGCTGGCACTTCGTTTTCAGTTGTCTCGATTGCACCGGCAGCTTCCGACGAGTCCAGCTCCTGCAGCCAGGACTTGAATTCAAATTCTTTATAAAACTTACTCAACTCCGCCGTGTCAGGCTCGGTTGGCACCAGATCCGCGAAGGTCAAATCCAAGGCCACATCGCATTTGATTGTCGTCAGCGCTCGCGACAGCGGCAGCTGCTCCAAACTGTCCCGAAGGTTCTCGCCAACTTTCCCTTTCACCTCGTCAGCTCTCGCCATTAGCTCATCCAGCGAGCCAAACTCATTGAGCCACTTGGCGGCGGTTTTCGGACCCACCTTTGGCACGCCGGGAATGTTGTCCACGGTGTCACCCATAAGCGCCAGATAGTCGATGATGAGCTCGGGGCCGACACCAAACTTTTGTTTGACCCCATCGGCGTCCATTGTGGTTTCCGTCATGGTGTTAACCAGGGTTACAAAGGGCGTCACCAGTTGAGCCATGTCTTTGTCACCAGTGGAAATAACCGTTTCTCGCTGCAAGGCGGTGGCTTGAGCGGCATAGGTGCCGATCACGTCGTCGGCCTCCACCCCAGATACACTGATCAAGGGTAACCCCATTGCTTTGATCATTTCGTGGATTGGCGCGATCTGTTCACGCAAGTCGTCTGGCATGGCGCTCCGGTTGGCTTTGTATTCCTCAAACATGTCGTCACGGAAGGTTTTACCCGGGGCATCGAAGACCACGGCCAGCGGACTATTGGGGTAGTCTTTCGCCAAGCGCCGAAGCATGCTGATCACGCCGCGAACGGCACCCGTTGGATGACCGCTGGTGCTGCGCAGGTCCGGCAGCGCATAAAAAGCGCGAAACAGATAGGAAGAACCGTCCACCAGCACGACGGGACCGTGGAGTTCTGTCGACTTCGGCGCTAGATTATCTGCCACGGTATGCTCCAAAATTAGACAATAGATTCGGTGTTGATTATGGCCCTACTTCCCCCCTTATCGCTAGAAACAGTCAGTAAACGGCGACCAGCGGGCCCATGGCTTTGCATGATGCTCATGATCGCCATGTTTTGGGCATCGTCCGTTCACGCCCAACCGGGCCCGGATGTTGTGATCATCGCTGAAGACGACAAAATGATTTACGAGTTTAGGCAAAACGGTCAGCTTCGAATGATCCGGGTTGTGCCCAACTTTGGAAAACCCTACTACTTAGTTCCTCGAGATCCGACTCAAGGTGATGGAGACTTACAGCGGGTAGACGCCTTGGTGGCGAGCTGGGTTCTTTGGGAATTCGACTGATCGAGCACTAGAGCGCCTTAAGCAAATACAGACCAAAGTATTCATCGGCGTCTTGCCAGAGATGCTCGCAGCCAAACCCTGAGTCTTCGGCCAATCGAATAAATTCGTCCGGCGAGTATTTATACGAATTTTCCGTGTGCAGACGTTCACCGTCGTCAAAGGCGAAGACCGAGCCCCCGATGCTCACTTGCTGCTGCGCCGTGCTGCGCAGAAACATCTGGATGCATCCTGCGTCACGGTTGTAGTGGGCTTCGTGTTCAAAATCATCCAGCTGGAATTCCGCTCCCAACACTCGATTCAAGTGGGAGAGGGCATTGAGATTAAACGCAGCGGTGATGCCCGCTGCGTCGTTGTAGGCTCGTTCTAAAACCACTGGATCTTTTTTGCAATCCACGCCAATCAAAAGATGGCCACCGCTGCCCAGAGTATTGGCTACCCGACCAAGAAATTGTTTGGCCTGCTCTGGCTCAAAGTTGCCAATGCTGGAACCGGGGAAAAACCCGATTGGGTTCATGCCACCTAACTGTTCCGGCAATGCAATGAACTGAGAAAAGTCAGCGCAAACCGGCAGGACCGTGAGCTGCGGAAAATCCTGAGCCAACACCATCGCGTTATTGAGCAAATAATCCCGGGAGATGTCCACGGGGACGTAGGCCAGGGGTGACAGAGCGTCAAGCAGCTTACGAATTTTCAGCGAAGAGCCGCTACCGTACTCAATGACGCAGCTCCCTGCCCCCACCAATTCCGCAATTTCAGGCAAATGGGCGTCAAAAAGCGCCAGCTCCGTTCGCGTTGGATAGTACTCGTCCAGTTGGGTAATGGCTTCGAACAACTCAGACCCGCGCTCGTCATAGAAGTACTTGGGTGACAAAGATTTCTGCTGTTTTTTCAGTCCTTCGCAGACCTCTAGCGTCACGTTTTCAATCTCTGGATGCAGATCCAGTAGCTCAAGTTGCCGGCGGGTATTCATGGATTACGCGCCAACCGAATACCGCTGAACTGCCACGCATCCTTCGGATAAAAGAAGTTGCGATAGCTGCGCCGAATATGATCTTGAGGCGTGGCACATGACCCACCACGCAGAACCCACTGACTGCTCATAAATTTTCCATTGTATTCACCCAGCACACCCGGCAAGGGCTCGTAGCCTGGATAAGGTCCGTAACTGCTGCTGGTCCACTCCCAGACGTCGCCGAACATTTGACTGTGATCTTGGTGCTGTGACTGAGGGTGTAGATGGCCGCTGTCGGCGAAATTGCCTGAGGTATTCGATTCCTTGGAGGCCGCATACTCCCACTCAAACTCCGTGGGCAGTCTGGCGTCAGACCAGGCGGCAAATGCCGCAGCTTCGTAACCGCTGACATGGACAACCGGCGCATTCGCTACCAGCGGATGATAGCCATCTAAGCGATACTCAAACCACTGACCGCCTTGCCAACACCAGTAAAGTGGGTGTCGTCGAGAATGTTGCTGCAGCTCTGCCCACGCTTCCGAAAGCCAAAGTTCCGGACGGCTGTAGCCATCGTCATCAATAAACGCTTGATAGGCTTCATTGGTCACAAGGCGTTTAGCCAGGCCAAATGGTGTCAAATACACCGGGTGACGGGGCAGCTCGTTGTCAAAACAAAAGCCCTGCTGCGCGCCGATGTCCACCAAACCAGGCTCGAATAGCGTGAAATCCTGCTCAAGACTCGTCCCAGACGATTGGATATTTTCGCACGATGGGCCAGGGGCAGGCTGTGCCGTGCTGTCAATCTCTGAGCTGGCAATCAAGGCTGGGTACAACGGGTTGTGACCGAAATTGAATTTGATGTCCGTGAGGAGTAGTTCTTGATGCTGTTGCTCGTGGTGCAGACCCAACGCTAGGGTATCCAGTAGAGACTGTTGCAACGCTGGCGGTTTGTCTGCAGTCAACAATTCGCTGACCGTTTCGTCTACGTAGGAACGATAGGCGACGATCTCCGCGACGGTCGGGCGCGACAAATTCCCGCGCTTGGCTCGCGAAAACGGTTGTCCAACCCCGTTGTAATACGAGTTGAAAAGATGCTCGAATGCCGGATGAAATGGCTTAGCAGAGGGCTGATGGGGTTTGATCAAAAACGTTTCAAAGAACCAAGTCGTGTGTGCCAAATGCCACTTTGGCGGACTTGCGTCGGCCATGGGCTGGACGCCGTAGTCTTCAACTTCAAGCGGAGCACAGATTGCCTCACTGCGCTGACGAACGCGTAGGTAATCGGCGGCACCCAGCTCTGCATCACCCGGCAAAGACGCGGTAGTTTCTACACGCTGATCGCTTTGTTGGGGGTTTACGCCAGAAATCATAAATGCCCTATTAAAAAAGCCTCAGCGTGGCTCGAGAGACACCCCGTTAGCGGCTGCCAACTAAAACTGCGCGGCGAGGGTCTGATAGGTCAGCCTAATGGTCTCAGCGTCGTGGGGCAACTTAATGAACCCGTGGTAGTGCCCCCGTGGGTTGATGATCACAATATTTCCCGTGTGATCTACCGTATACGCGTCTGCAAGAGCCTCTGTGTTTTGGGCCCTTTGTGTTAGCGCCTCGGCCAGAGGCACTTTGGCAAAGGCCACGTTGACCTGAGTTGTAAGCTCGACAAGGTCCTCACGCGGGCCGGTTACGCCAAGAAACCGAGGAGAAAACGCGGTGGCGTACGCTCCCAATGTTTCAAGGCTGTCTCGGTCAGGATCTACAGAAACCAGAATCCCTTGAAATTGTTCCGCCAGCTCTGAATCCCCGGACTGAAGCTGCCGATCCACCGTGCCCAGTACCGCCATGCTTGTGGGACAAACGTCGGGACAGCTGACAAAGCCAAAAAAGACGAAGCTCCACCGGCCTTCGAAATTGGCTCGGTCAAACGAGGCGCCTGTGTGGTCGCGCAGTTCAAATTCAGCGATATCTCTTGGCCGCGGCAAAATAAACACGCCCTTACTGCGCATTTCTTCTACGGACAGCTGAGGCACCCGAATCACGCTGATCACGAACATCACCAGCACGATGGAGATAAAAACAAAACAGAGCAGAACTGTGCTTTTAATAGTACTCATGGGCTAAGCCGCCAAGGGTGTCATTTGAATCGGGGGCGTTATGCCAACACCGAGATAGAGGTAATGGTCCACGAGCATCAACAGAAACAGCGCACCCAGATAAATAATGGAGTAACGAAACGTCTCCATGGGGGCTTTAGGGTTGTTGTTGCGCATCAGCACGATTGCCCAATAGAGAAACCCAGCACCTAGAGCAAGAGCGCCCGCGAGGTACAACGGGCCTGACATCGTGATTACAAAGGGCAGCACAGACGCAATGACAAGCAAAATCGTATAAAGCAAAATGTGTAGACGGGTATAGGCCTCGCCGTGAGTCACCGGCAACATAGGCATTCCGACGTCCGCGTACTCATCCTTGCGCTCTAAGGCCAAGGCCCAAAAGTGAGGCGGGGTCCACGCGAAAATGATCAGAACCAACAGCAGCCCGCCCGGGTCAACACTGTTTGTTACTGCGGTCCAGCCAAACAGCGGTGGGGCAGCACCAAACAGACCGCCAATCACAATATTTTGTGGCGTGGCACGCTTCAAATAGAGTGTGTACACCAATCCATACCCCACCCAGGAGGCGAGATTTAGCCACGCTGTTAATGGGTTTACTAAAAACCAGAGTACTGCGATACCGATCAGTCCGGTTCCAGCGGCAAACACCATGGCTTGTTGGTTGCTGACACGGCCCGTCGCAACCGGGCGTTTTTCTGTCCGCGCCATTTGCGCATCGATGTGCTGGTCTGCAATATGGTTCACCACGGCAGCGGAGCCCGCAACCAAGGTAATTCCGACACTGCCGAAAATAAGAATATCGACGGGCACGAGGCTCGGCGTCGCCAGATACATGCCGACGACCGCACACAGCAGCATCAAAACCACCACACGTGGTTTGCACATTTCTAGGTAATCACGCCAAGTGGCACTCAGGGCTACTTCACTCATATTGCGGTTGCACTCAGCCTTAGGACTGCACGATACGCAGTCGGGGCGCGAAGTTTATCGTAACCAGCACCAGCAGCAACAGTGCGCCAACAGTATTGTGTGCTGTTGCGTTGAGTAGCGGTAACACCCAAACCACATTGAGAATGCCCAATGTGATTTGCGTCACCAACGCTGCCAGCAACGCGTAGCCCACGACAGCCACCTGCTTGACCGTTTGGAAAACCAGACCGCCCACAACGAGCAGCACAACAATTGCGCCGATACGGTGTACCCAGTGAATCGCCATGCGCGCTTCATTCGTCATTAACCCGCCCAAGTAATTAGGGCCCACACTCTGGAAAATGTTGAAACCCTGCTGTAGATCGATGTCCGGTGTATAGGTGCCATCACAGCTCGGGAAGTCGTAGCAGGCCAGCGCAGCATAATTCGAAGAGACCCAGCCGCCCAATATGATCTGCGCAACCACAGCAACAAACGCTAATTTGGCCAGCCAATTCGGCCGCGGCAGTGCAGACACCACGTCTGATAGGCCACCCTGTCTGAGAAACAACAGCCACATCAAACTAAGGGTCGTAAAGCCGCCTATTAAGTGCCCGGTTACGACCTGTGGCCAAAGCTTGAGTGTCACTGTCCAGGCACCAAATGCCGCTTGCCATAGAATGACGACCATCAACACCGCGGCAAGTTTGAAAGGCGTGTCTTCTTTCTCTCGGGCGCGGTAGGCAATGACTAAAATACTGGCTACCAAGAGTAGCAATGCGCCGGCAATGTAGCGATGACCCATCTCCCACCAAGCCTTGGCGAACTCGACGGGAGCTCCGGGGTACCGTGCTTCGGCGGTGGAAATTTCGCTGGCCTGGTCGGGTACGGTCAAAAACCCGTAGCAACCCGGCCAATCGGGGCAGCCTAATCCGGCATCCGCCAGACGCGTATAGGCCCCGACTGAGACGACCAGCAGAGCGAAAATAACGCCGAAGCCGGCAAGTTTTCTGATTTGTGCATTAACCAATTTGAGAAACCTTTAATAGCTTTTTAAGATCTGCTAACAACAGTTTTGGATTGATATCCAAAGGGTAGAAGAAAACGAGATTGCCGTTAGGGTCAACAATGTAGATGCCCTCATCCATATCCCCATTAGGAGTCAGGATGCGCTGCAGATCTGGCTGATCCTCAGGCACGACAAATGCGGGGGATGTGGTTACACCACGTCGAACGCGTTTCGCTTCTCTGTTCAGCAATATGTGGGCGGCTCTAAGCTTCTGCAATGCCGTAACACATGCAGCATCGCATTGGTCAGCTACTGTCCAAAGCCACCATTGACCAGACGTTGGTAGCGTCGTTTGCTCCGGCGTTGCCCAGCCCAGCGCCGCGACCGTTGTTGCCGGTTGAACAAAGGCACCATTGTTGGTGGTGCCCCAGCTTGTACCGCTCTTGGCAGAAAAGAACAGCGCGTAAGAGCCTCCAAGGGAGAACAGCGCCATGACCAAAATAATGGTCAATTGACGGCGGCCGCTGGTCGGTGTGGGTTTGTCAGACTCTGTTTGCATAGTGGACTCAATACTTGGTGGAGGCTTTTGGTGTCATCGAAAATCATGGCACCAGGGAGCAAAATGTTACCGGTTTTAACGCTTTGTCGTGATCTTTTCCGAGCTTGCGAACCCAAGATAGAGATAGCCGAGCAACAACACGACTGCCAAACCGAACCACGTTGCCGCGTACCCGCGGTGCGTGTCATCGGCCAAACGGGAGGCAAAGGGGGCCGGCCGAAGCACACTGGGTTGACCGGGTTCCAATCGCAACTCTGCCGGCCAAGCCCCAGACTCTGCAGACATTCGCACAACGTTCGCTCGCTGAATACGCTTAGGCCAGTCCTTCGCCCATTCCTGCGAACCCCATGCCGGAATTAAGCCCAGCTGGGGCCAAACTGTGGCGGTCAGTCGCAGTTCTCCTACCGGAGTACTCACGTCGGGCAACCGTTGCCGATCGCTGGACGCCACGAAACCGCGGTTAATCAGAAGGCGGCCAACACTGTCGTCCTCGAATACCTGATAGACCCAATAGCCTGTTTCGCCTTCCGAGACCTGATTATCCACCATAAACATCTCAGGATGGTATCGACCAGCCAAGCGCAAAGCTTGAAAGGGCTGAGACAGCGTCTCTGGGTTTGGTGTCTGAGGCAACTCAGTCAGTTTGGCCAAGTACTGGTTCTCAAGCTGTCGCTTATAGTCACCACGCTGCACCTGCCAGTTACCCAACGCGATCAATACCGGCATCATCACCAGAAAAAATCCGGTCATTCTCCAACCTGGGGTGAACTTCGCTCTCACTTGATGATCACAGGGCGCTGATATACTGGTTTTGAACAGAACTGGAGTAGAGCCCGTTGCTCAAAGTCATCATCGTCCTATTATTGATCTGCGTCATTCTCAGCTTGATGAGTGGCTTGGTGTTCTTGTTCAAAGACACCGGCAAACCGGAAAGCCGCCGGCTTTGGTATGCCTTGGGGGTAAGAATCACCTTTGCCACCTTATTGGTTCTGGCCATCGGGTACGGATTCTACACTGGTGAACTGAGAATGGGCCTGAATGCACCATGGCATGGTGCGACACAAGCTGTTCCCCAGGCGACGCAGACGGATTAACGTCAACGCAAAAAAAAGGGGCCAGAGCCCCTTTTTTTCATGTGCGCTGTAGGCGTCTACACAACATAGACGAAGATAAATAAACCGACCCACACCACGTCAACGAAATGCCAGTACCAACTGGACGCTTCAAACCCGAAACAGTCATTTTTAGAGAAATGTCCCTTCATGGCTCGGAACAGCTGGATGAGCAACATGAACGTACCCAGGGTTACATGGAAACCGTGAAAGCCCGTCAGAATAAAGAATGTCGAACCGTAGATTCCGCTGCCCAGCGTCAGCCCCAGATCGTTATAGGCGTGAACATACTCTGCTACTTGAAGCACCAAGAAGATCGCCCCAAGCAAAACCGTCAGGCCTAACCAGCCAATGAGCTTGTTGCGGTTTTGCGCTTTAATTGCATCGTGAGCAAAGTGCACGGTGACGCTCGAGGTCAACAAAATCACGGTGTTATAGAACGGCAAATAGGCACCCCAAGCACTGACGTCGGTGACTCCTGGAGCCTCCATGCTTTGACCCGGATTCACGAACAGCTCGGGGTTAGGGTTTTGCACAACCGGCCAGGTTGATTCAAACGCAGGCCACAGGTAATTCGTGATGCCCTTATCCCCTTCGCCGCCCAACCAAGGCACGACAAAGGATCGGACGTAAAACAAGGCGCCGAAAAATGCGGCAAAGAACATGACCTCAGAGAAGATGAACCAACCCATACCCCAAACGTAACTGCGCTTGAGCGATTCGTTATTCAGGCCAGCGGTATTTTCTTCCACAACCTTCGCGAACCAGCTGTATAGCACCACGGCAACGATCGCGAATCCAACCGTGGATTGCGTTGGGTCACCTGTGCCGCCCGCACTGACATCATTCAGCCATCCCGCAAGTCCGGTGACCGTGAGCATCAGTCCAAAGGCCAAAAATACTGGATACCATCCAGAGTCTGGTACGTAATAAATCGACTTGTCGACTTCTGCCGAATTAGCCATGAGATTCCTCCACTAAAGAACTGTTATTAACCGCCGGCCGCCGGCAGTTGATCCTGTAGGCCATTCCCTTGGATGGCCGAGATATCCACGCGGTCGGTAATGTCAAAAAGCGCGTAACTCAAATTAATTGAGCCAACGTTCTTCGGCAATTCCCTTCCCACAATAAAACGCATCGGCATTTCCACTTCCTCGCCAGGCTGCAAAAGTTGCTGTTCAAAGCAAAAGCATTCTGTCTTGTGAAAAAACTCGGTGGCAGAAATTGGCACAAGCGATGGTATCGCTTGGGCAACCATGGGTTTATTCGTCGTGTTCTTTACATAAAAACTGACGGTTTTCGCTTCGCCGGGGTGGACCCTCACCGCACCCTGGCCAGACCAAAACTTCCATGGCATTCCTTCGTTCGTATTGGTCAAAAAATTGACCTTGATTAACCTGGACCGATCGGGCTCGGCACTGGCTTCATCAAATACGTAAGGGCCGCCGGTTTTACCGTTCAGCCCCGTCACTTCGCAAAACAGGTCATACAGCGGAACCAGTGCGAACGCGAAGCCGCACATGCCCAGCACGATCAAGGACAGCTTTTTCACTGTCCTTCTAATTTCCGCTTGTTGAGTTTGTTCCGTCATAACTTATCGGCTTTAACCGAGCACCTCTTCATCTTTCACTACCGGCGGGTGAGTGAATGAGTGATATGGCGCAGGAGATGGCAATGTCCATTCCAAACCCTTGGCGCCTTCCCAAGAACGATCGGCTGCAGGCTGACCCGAACGAATCGACTTGATGATCACGTATAGGAAGAACACCTGAGACAGACCAAAGATAAAGGCACCAACGCTTGAAATCATATTGAAGTCAGCGAACTGCAGAGGATAGTCGGGAATACGGCGTGGCATACCAGCCAGCCCTGAAAAGTGCTGGGGGAAGAACGTTACGTTCACGCCAACAAAGGACAGCCAGAAATGGATTTTGCCCAACGTCTCGTCGTACATCTTGCCGGTCCACTTGGGGAACCAGAAGTAGACCGCGGCGATGATTGAGAACAGTGCGCCAGGCACCAGTACGTAGTGGAAGTGGGCAACCACGAAGTAAGTATCGTGGTACTGATAATCCACCGGCGTAATGGCCAGCATCAGCCCGGAGAACCCGCCCATCGTAAAGAGCACGACGAAGGCAATGGCAAACAACATGGGGGTTTCAAAGGTCATGGAGCCGCGCCACATGGTGGATATCCAGTTAAAGACCTTCACGCCCGTCGGCACGGCAATCAACATGGTGCTGTACATAAAGAACAGCTGGCCTGCCAATGGCATTCCCACTGTAAACATGTGGTGCGCCCATACGATGAACGATAAGAACGCAATGGATGCAACGGCATAGACCATTGAGGTGTAGCCAAACAATCGCTTCCGAGCGAAAGCAGGAATGATATGCGAGACAATCCCAAAGGCGGGCAAGATCATGATGTAGACCTCCGGATGCCCGAAGAACCAGAAGATGTGCTGGAACATCACTGGGTCACCACCACCGGCAGCATTAAAGAAGCTGGTGTCGAAGTGAATGTCGAACAACATCATCGTCACTGCACCGGCAAGCACAGGCATTACCGCAATCAGCAGGTAGGCCGTAATCAACCACGTCCAGACGAACATCGGCATTTTCATCAGGGTCATGCCTGGCGCACGCATGTTCAAAATGGTCGCGATGATGTTGATGCTGCCCATAATGGACGAAGCACCCATCAAGTGGACGGCGAAAATAAAGTACGTGACCGAAGGCGGCGCGTAGGTGGTCGACAGCGGTGCGTAGAACGTCCAACCGAAGTTTGGACCACCGCCTTCCATGAACAGAGTGGAAATCATCATGCCGAAGGCAAAGGGCAGTATCCAAAAAGACAGATTGTTCATGCGTGGCAGAGCCATGTCTGGCGCGCCGACTTGCATCGGAATCAACCAGTTAGCCAGGCCTACGAAAGCCGGCATGATGGCCCCGAAGACCATAATCAAGCCGTGATTGGTTGTCATCTGGTTGAAAAACTCTGGCTGCACGAATTGCAGACCCGGCTGGAACAATTCCGCTCGGATAACCAGGGCTAACACCCCACCGACCAAGAACATCGCAAAACTGAACCAGAGGTACAGCGTGCCAATGTCTTTATGGTTGGTGGTAAACAGCCAGCGCTTCAGGCCCTTGGCAGGCCCGTGGGCGTGGTCGTCGTGATGATCTGCGTGAATAACTTCGCTCATGACTATTCCTTACTGACCGTTAGATAAATTGATGACATCTTGTGGTTGCGACATATCGCCGGCGTCGTTGCCAAACGCGTGTCGCTGATAGTGAACCACGGATGCGAGTTGGGCGGGGTCGAGCTGGCGACCAAAGGCCTGCATTGCTGTACCGGCCACGCCATTAATGACGAGATTCAAGTGATCATCACGAGGACCCATGGCCACGGCAGATCCCGCTATAGCAGGGAATACTGGCGCAACACCTTCACCGTTTGCCATATGGCAGGAAGCGCAGTAAGTGCCGTACACCGTCTCGCCCTGCGCCATGAGCTCTTCGTGGCTCAGCGTCTCGCCAAAGCTTTCCTGGCGAACCAACTCTGATGATACTTTTGATGCATACCACGCATCGAATTCTGCTTCAGGCAGCACTTCGACAACGATTGGCATAAAGCCGTGATCCTTGCCGCACAATTCCGTGCATTGACCTCGATAGATGCCGGGCTCTTCTACTACTGTCCAAAGCTCATTCAACATGCCCGGCACGGCGTCTCGCTTGATGCCGAAATCTGGCACCCACCATGCGTGAATCACATCTTCAGCCGTGATCAAGAAACGCACTTTGCGATTGGTCGGGATACGCAGATGCTCGTCCACCTGCAGCAAGTAGTTGTCGCCCTTTACGGATTGGTTGTAGATCTCGTCTCGAGGCGTCGACATAACGGAGAAAAACGACAACGTGTTGTTGTAGTCGTCATCCAGATATTTGTACTGCCACTTCCACTGATAACCGCGTACCTCGATGGACATATCCTCACCGCCGGTGTCGTACATCGCCACCAAGACCTGAGTCGCTGGAACCGCCATCACGATCAAAATCAGCGTAGGAACAATTGTCCAAGCCAGCTCGAGCTTGGTGCTTTCGTGAAAGGTTGCTGCCTCAACACCCTTGGATTTGCGATGGTTGAAAACCGACCAGAACAACACGCCAAACACTAGCACGCCAATTGCAACACAGATTAAGAAGATGGTCATGTGCAGGTCGTATACCTGGCGGCTGATGTCTGTAACCCCAACGCGTAGGTTCAGCTCATCGGCGGCGACGACACCGGTCAACAGTAGTGAAGTCATTCCAACGATCGTGCGCCAAAGCTGAAGTTTTATTCTGCAAAGCTGGTTTTTCATTCTGCAAAGCTGGTTTTTCATTCTGCTATGTCTCTCTACCTTAGTTCGCGGTGCCTATCTCTTCGGTTCCGTGTAATTCAACGACACGCAACCCTCTATCTTCGTCGTAATACCGATGCGTCTTTACTATCGACGTCATCGACCCAATCCAAGACATGCGCCAAGTCTAAGCAAGTTCGAGTCTTGCCAAACGCATGTTTCTCTAAAGCGACATTGGGAGATCACTCAACTGTCAGCGGCGTTTCTCAGCACTACTGCCTAAGACTTAGACGAGGCCCGTTGCAGCGACAATTGTGTCGAAACGGACCCTTCTCATTCCGAAACGACTCATCTTTCGCGGCTGGTGGCCTGTCACGCTGATCGCTTGCATGAATCGACTCATGCGGAAGCGCCGGAATTATAGCAGTCAATGATTGATCGGCAACTCGTTCGAGGCAGAAAACTTGGACAATTCCAATTATTTACGACGCGTTTCTCGCTCGCTTAGGAGGATTTCGGTCGACCCGGGTCAATGATCTTCACTGTTTCGACCTTTGTGGTCGTCTGCCGGCTTTTTTCATAGCGCGCCCTGGGCAGCGGCGCGGTCACGGCTGCTTGCTCGGGATCCAAGGCTTCAGTAAAACCACAGGAAACGCAGCGTCGACGAATCATTTCCGTAGCCATCTCGTTGAGACTTTCCGATTCGGGCGCTTCGGTCACGGCTTCAATTACCGTACGATCCACCTCTTGGCATGAAGGACATACCGCGCCAGAGATAAAGCGCTTTGCTTGAGTCATGCTGTTGCTCCTTGATGTTCCGGCGCGTCTCCTCGCTGGAATCGATGTCTGTCCACTTAGGATGTTTTACGCCGCAAACTTTGGTAAACGGATTCAGTATCTGGACGCTGACCAAGCCATATCCGATAGCTCTCAGCGGCCTGTTCCACCAACATCCCCAAACCATCCGCGCTTAGCCGAGCGCCTTGAGTCGCTGCCCAACGGGCAAAATGCGCTTGCTCACCGTAGCTGAGGTCGTAACACAGCCGACCCGTGACAAGCGCTGGTGACAGGCTCTGCAAACCCTCAGGCAGCGCCTCAGTTGACGCGTTGTTTTGGCTCAAGCCAGACGACGTGCTGTTCACAATCAATTGCACCTCCGGCACATCGTCTGCCAGTTGATCGAACCCAACAGCGTCAATCCGATCCGGGTAGTCCCGGTCGAACCGGTCAACCAGGGCCTGTGCGTTTGCCAGGGTTCGGTTCGCTATACGGATCGTTCCGATACCGGCGTCAAACAAGGGCTGGATAACGCCCCGGCAAGCGCCGCCAGCACCCAAAATAAGCGCATTCAAACCACCGAGGGCCTCGCCGTAACGGATTTGAATGTCACGGACCATGCCCACACCGTCAGTGTTGTAGCCGACGACGTTACCGTCCTGCAAAGCAAGTGTATTAACGGCGCCAGCCGCTGCAGCTAAGGCGTCCAGTCGATCCGCGAATTCGTAGGCGTCGCGTTTAAAAGGAACCGTCACGTTAAGGCCAGTACCTCCTTGTTGTTGGAAAAAAGCTGCCGCGCCGGCCCCAAAGTCATCCCGATCGAATAAGTAGCGTTCGTAGACCACGTCGTCGCCCAGCGAGACAGCAAAAGCTTGATGAATGTCTGGCGACAGAGAATGAGCGATAGGATTTCCCGCCACTCCCAACCGATGCGCAGACTGACTCATGACGATGCCTCTCTTACCACTGTACCGTCTAAGCCAATTATGGCACTGGCGCCGGTATATCCGGCGGTCTGTCCGGGCACCACCAAGTCCACGTCGGTATCGAAGAGAGCCAGTGCTTGGGCGTACTGCAGTACAGGCAGTTCACCAGCTCGATTCAACGACGTGGACACCATTGGCCCACCAAAGGCCGCTGCAATGTCACGAGCCTGGCTATGATCGGGTACGCGACACGCGACCGTTTGATATTGTCCCCGTATCGATTGCGGGTAGGCATCGCCTGGCAATAGCCAAGTGACGTGGCCGGGCCAGCTGGCCTCGACTCGAGCGCGCACATCGGGTTCCATTGCGTCCATCGCATTTTCGAACGCATGGGGGGATGCGCCGATGAGAAGCATGCCCTTGCCGGCCTCGCGTCCTTTTATCGTCAAAATACGATCCACCGCTTCGCGGTTGAACGGGTCACAGGCAAGACCCCATACGCCTTCTGTTGCGTGAGCAATGACGCCACCTGCCTTGAGACAGACAGCGGCATTGAACACATCTGTCACGACTTTAGCGAAGCTTGAACCGACTCATTTTGAGCCTCTACTTTGGCCCGATTATCGCTGCGATCTTGAACTACCGTTTGATGCAAGGCGTCATCGGCTACCGCGAGGATTTGCGCAGCCAGATAAGCAGCGTTCTTAGCTCCTGCCTTGCCAACGGCTACCGTCGCCACTGGGATCCCACCAGGCATCTGCACGGTGGAAAGCAAGGCGTCGAAACCTTGCAGCGGGCCACTATCGATGGGCACACCGATAACCGGACGTTGGGTGTGGGCTGCAACGGCACCCGCCAAGTGAGCGGCCATACCGGCAGCACAGATAAAGACCCGACAGCCACGGTCTTCTGCGTCTTGAACATAGGTTTGAGTACCCGCTGGCGTTCGGTGAGCGCTTGTCACCTTGACTTCGTAATGTATACCCAATGTATCCAGCATTGACGTTGTTGATTGCATGACAGGCCAATCCGACTCAGATCCCATTAAAACGGCAACCCAGCTCATCTCTTTCTCCGGCGGTGTTAAAGCAGGCGAATATACCCGTCAGGCCCCTGTCGGACAAACCCGGAAAGCTGTAATTCCATCAAACACTGGCTCACCGGCTGTGGATCTCGACCAATCAGCACGGCAATTTCGTCCAATTGACGCGGCTCCGCTGCAATAGCCTCAAGGATCTGAGCCGATGTCTCATTCGGCGGCAGGGGCGAATCTTCGGGGGCCGGCTGAACGGTAGCGAGAGCCGGCTCAGGCAGACCGCCCATTTCCTCGGCAATTTCTTTCACACAAGTCACCAAGGCTGCCCCCTGGCGAATCATACGGTGACAGCCTGCGCTCAGAGGGCTGAGGGCCGGCCCAGGCACCGCGCACAGGTCTCTTCCTTGTTCTAGCGCCAATCGCGCGGTAATCAAGGAGCCACTTTTAACCCCCGCTTCCACCAATACCGTCAATTCAGACAACCCGCTGATGAGTCTATTGCGCTCGGGGAACTGATAGGGCCTAGGTCCCATCCCCGGTGGATACTCGGACATCAGCAGCCCGCCCGCCCTGAGAATGGCCTTGGCCAATCCACGATTCTGTTTTGGATACAGGTGGCCAAAACCCGAGCCCAACACCGCGACGGTTTTGCCACCGGATACCGTCAACGCGCCACGATGCGCCGCAGCATCAATACCTACAGCCAAACCGCTGACCACGGTACAACCACGCACCGCCAATCCAGCGGCCATGCTATGAGCCATCCCGCGACCTGTATCGGTGCTCTGGCGGGCACCAACCAAGGCAACACTGCGTTGCTCCAGTACCGCCAAATCGCCGAGGCAAAAGAGAACCAATGGGGGATCTGGGATATGTTTGAGCAAATCTGGATACGTCGAGTCGTACAAACCGATCGCAAAGAAATCAAGGGCTCTCAAGTCACGAGGAAGGGTCTCGCGTTGGATAAAGACCGTCAGCGGCGCTCTACGCCGGTGCCTGTCATCGGGTTGGCCGGAAGACTGCAACAATGTGTCCGGCGCAGGAGCCTGCGCTAACCAGGCTGAAATGGTCTGGCGAGACCAATCCGACAACAGAACGCACAGGTGCTGGGTAACGCCGCTGCATTGAAACGCAAAACGTCCATCCGCCGGCTCCTCACTCGCAAAATTTTTCATCGGTATCCAATCGAAGCAACTCGGTGGCCACTTTATAGCCGGGGCATTGGTTGGATAGGCATCACCAAAGTCTTCAATGTCTGTGCGAGATTTCTGATCGAGGCGCTATACTTCCCGGCTCCTGGCACTACTGCGCTTAAAACGACAGCAACATATGACTCAACTGAAAATACTTCACCATCCGGATCCGCGCCTGCGCACCAAGGCAACACCGGTAGAGACCTTCGACGCAGACCTCGCCGTTTTTGTTCAGGACATGCTGGAAACCATGTACGCGGCGCCGGGCATTGGCCTGGCCGCAACTCAGGTCAACGTCCACAAACGAATCATCGTCGTGGATGTGAGCGAAGATAACGACCAACCCCACACGCTAATCAACCCGGTACTGGAACCGTATGGAAGCAAAATCAAGGGTGAGGAAGGCTGCCTGTCGGTGCCGGAGGTTTACGACTCGGTTGAGCGATTCGAACATGTGATCGTCAGGGCCCAGGACGTCGCAGGCAATCCGGTGGAATTTACTGCCGATGGCATGCTGTCCATTTGCATCCAGCACGAATGCGATCATTTAGAGGGCAAACTCTTTGTGGACTACCTGTCGAGCTTAAAGCGCGGCCGAATCACCAAGAAACTGCGAGAGCGAGCGCGCTAGGTTGGACGAGCAACCCCGAAAACTGAGGTTGGCCTTTGCCGGTAGCCCCGACTTTGCCGCTCGCATTCTCAGCGTGCTCCAAGATTCTTCTGTGCCATGTGAATTCGTACTCACCCAACCCGACCGGCCACGCGGGCGGGGAAGGAAACTGACGCCTAATCCGGTCAAGGTCCTTGCTATGGATCGTGGGCTAGCGGTGTCCCAGCCTCTCAGCCTACGCGAGCCTGAATCCGCTGCCGACTTGCGAGCATTCGCGCCAGACGTATTGATCGTCGCCGCTTATGGATTGCTGTTACCCGAACATGTGCTGAATATTCCGACCTTCGGCTGTATCAATGTGCATGCGTCGCTTTTGCCCCGTTGGCGTGGCGCAGCGCCCATTGAGCGAGCGGTCATGGCTGGCGATCTGGAAACAGGCGTCGCGATTATGCAAATGGAGAAAGGCCTGGATACCGGTCCGGTTTTCGCGATGAAATCCTTAACGATTGACGACTACGAGACTATCAAAGTGTTGGAAAATCAACTGGCAGACACCGGGGCTCATTTGCTGGTTGATGTTCTCAAGCGGTTGCCCCAACGCCCGACGCCGCAGTCGACCCAGGGCATCACCTACGCTCACAAACTGACGGCAGCGGATCGCATCATCGACTGGGCACAAGATGCGTCAGATATTGCGCGCCAAATCTGGGCCCTCAACCACCGTATGCCCGCAATCACCGCCCTTGGACAGACCCAAGTACAGGTCCTTCAGGCGACGGCGATTCGCGAACTAACGGACATCGCGCCAATGGGCACACCCGGCCGGCAAGCCCTAGCCAGCAAACAGACCGTTACGATCGAATGCGGTTCGGGTTGGCTACAGGTGTCCAGACTCAAGATCAATCGAGGCAAGGGTCTACCGATGGATGCCGCCGCCGCTCGCAACGGTTATCCAGACGTGTTTCAAACGGGTGCCGTTTTTGCAAACCCGGAAGCTAACGCCTCGCCATGACACAAAACACAAAAGCGAGCCAAGGTCCGAAAAACACCAATACCCGCTTGGATATCGCGCGGGCGCTAACCCAGGTTATTGGCCATGGACGCACCATCGATTGGGTGCGGGCCCAGCGGCCTCAGTGGTTGCAAAGCTCGCTGCACAGTGAGCTGCTCTACGGCACGCTACGTCACTATCTTTCCTTGACCGATGTCATTCAAAAACAATTGAAGCGGCCACTCAAAACCAAGGACTTGGATCTCCAAAACCTTTTGTTAGTAGGTGCTTACCAACTAAAATACACAGCTGTAGCAGACTATGCGGCAATCAGTGAGTGTGTGGACGCCTGCAAGGGACTGGGTAAACCCTGGGCAAAAGGCCTGGTAAACGGGGTCCTTCGCACACTGCAACGCCAGGGAGAAGAAAAGCCGGACGCCGAGACGCTTGCGGAAAGTGATCACCCTGAGTGGCTCCGCTCCCTGCTTCATCGCCAGTACGGCGATGGGGCGTTAGCGCTCATGGAGGGCAACAATCGACGCGCGCCAATGACTCTGCGCATCAACCAAATCGCCATCCCCCCGGATACTTTCAAGCAACGCCTTCAGACCGCAAAGATTTCATTTGCCGATGGCCCCTGGCCAGAAACCGTTACACTGCTCGATCCTCAGGTTGCCACCGACCTTCCCGGTTGGGATCAGGGGGAATGCGCGGTTCAAGACCAAGCAGCACAACATGCCGCTCACCTGATCATGGACGCTCTTTTGTCCAAGGGCCCGAGTGCCTCTCCCGTCAAGGTGCTGGATGCCTGCGCCGCGCCAGGCGGCAAACTGTTCCACTTGCGCGAAGTCTTGACCCAAGCAGGCATCGAACACCACCTGTTTGCTTTGGACAACAAAGCAACGCGACTGCAGGAACTCAGCGCGATCGCAACACGGCTGGGTCATATTACTCATCCACATGCCGACGGCTCGCCACTGGCGTCCGACTCTATCGGTCTGATTTGTGCGGACGGTTGCGCCATTGATCTGCCTTTGCCCGAGAGCCTCGACATCATTCTCATTGATGCCCCGTGTTCCGGTAGCGGTACCATCAGACGCAACCCGGACATTCGCCTATTGCTCACCGAAGAAGGGCTGCGAGAACAACAAGCACTGCAGCGTCAGCTGCTACAGAATTTATGGCAACGCTTGATGCCTGGGGGTACTCTTGTGTACTCCACATGCTCCGTTTTTTCTGAGGAAAACGATCAGGTGATTCACAGCTTTCTTGGCAGCACCGCCGACGCCTGCGTCGTTAACACAAGCTTGGCAATGGGCAATGCCACTCAATATGGCTGGCAGCTACTGCCAACCGAGCCTCTAACCGACGGCTTTTACTACTGCATGCTGAAAAAAGGCACGGATCACAACAAGGCAGACTCACCGTGAAAATACTGATTCTTGGCGCGGGCCAAGTGGGCGGTACATTGGCTGAAAGTCTGGCACTCGAGGCGTTCGATATTACACTGGTGGATGTCGACAGCGTGCGCCTCAACGAATTGGGGATGCGCCTGGACATTCAAACCATCGAAGGCTCCGCCTCACACCCTGACGTACTGCGACGGGCCGGCGCAGACGACGCAGACATGTTGATTGCCGTTACGTCCAGCGATGAAATCAACATGGTCGCCTGCCAGGTTTGTTATTCCTTGTTTCGCACCCCCATGAAGATCGCTCGAATACGATCTTCTGCCTACCTCGAGAAAGAGGGCTTTTTCCACAAGAATCACATGCCAATTGACCGGCTGATTAATCCAGAGGCTGTGGTAACCGAGCAAATTCATGAACTCCTCAGCCATCCGGGTGCGTTGGATGTGGCCGACTTTGCCAATGGCCGAGTGCAGCTGGTGGCCATGCGCGCGGTGCACGGCGGGCCCTTAGTCGGTCAGGCCCTGAGCTTTCTGCGTGAAGACATGCCCAACGCCGATACCCGGGTTGCGGCCATTTTCCGACGCGGCCAGTCCATTGTCCCTCGTGGCGATACGGTAATCGAAGCCGAGGATGAGGTGTTTTTCATCGCCGCCCGCGAGCATATCACCAAGGTCATGGGGGAGCTGCGCAAGGCCGAGCAACCCTATCGGCGTATTACCATTGTCGGTGGCGGCAACATTGGCGCGAAGCTGGCCTCGGAAATCGACAAAGAGTATGCCGTCAAACTCGTTGAACTGAGCCCAGAGCGGGCAAAGACGCTGGCGAATCAGCTACACAATACCGTGGTCATACAAGGCAACGCGACGGATCGTGAATTGTTGCTGGAAGAAAACATCGAGCAATGCGATGCATTTTGCGCGCTCACCAACGACGATGAAGTCAATATCATGTCGTCCTTAATGGCCAAACGCCTCGGCGTCAGACAGGTCATCACCTTGATCACCAAACCGGCCTACATTGACCTTGTCCAAGGTGGTGAAATTGACGTAGCCATTTCACCGCAACAAGCCACGACAGGGTCGGTGCTCTCCCATGTGCGTAAAGCCGATGTGGCGCGTGTTCACAGTTTGCGGCGCGGTGCTGCAGAGGCCATAGAAGCGATTGCCCACGGCGACGCAACAAGCTCCAGTGTCGTCGGTCGTCGGCTCAATGAGCTTAAGCTCCCCAGTGGTGTGACCATTGGCGCGATCGTGCGCGGCGAAGAAGTTCTAATTGCACACGATGACGTTCTTATCGCTACCGATGACCATGTAATTCTCTTCATGGTCGATAAAACTAAGGTGTCAGCAGTAGAGCGCCTGTTTCAAGTCAGCATGAATTTTATCTGACGGATACCTGTGCACCTCTCTGTCATCTTTCGTATTACCGGCACGTTGTTGACTTGCTTCAGCGCAACGTTCATCCCGCCGATGTTGGTGGCGCTGTATTTCAGCGAACAGACGCTTCACACATTTAGCATCGCGTTATTGCTCACCTTAGGCTGCGGTTTGTGCATGTGGCTGCCACTGAGAGGGAATCGTGAGCTGCGTGGTGGGGACGGATTTTTAATCACCGCTCTGTTTTATTTGGGTCTGGGCCTTTTTGGTGCCATCCCTTTTTTGTTAGCCCCGAATTTGAACCTGACCTTCGTCGATGCGGTGTTTGAGTCCATGTCCGGGCTGACCACCACCGGCGCGACAGTGCTGGTTAACCTAGACGACATGCCAAAGTCACTACTGTTCTACCGCCAACAACTGCAGTGGTTTGGTGGCATGGGCATCATCGTACTAGCCGTGGCAATTTTCCCGATGCTGGGTATCGGTGGCATGCAGCTGTACCGCACGGAATCTCCGGGACCGGTCAAGGACAACAAACTTACCCCACGCATCACCGAAACCGCCAAAGCCCTTTGGTACATTTACCTCAGTCTCACTGTCGCCTGTGCCTTTGCCTATTGGTATGCCGGGATGAGTGTGTTCGATGCCATCAGTCACAGTTTTGCGACCGTTGCCATTGGCGGCTTCTCAACTCACGACGCCAGCATGGGATTTTTCAACAGTCCGGCCATCGAAGCCGTCGCCTGCGTATTCATGGTGCTATCCGGTATTAACTTTGGTCTTCACTTTCTCGTTTGGCGCCGCAAGGATCTGCGTTTGTATCTGGCGGATCATGAAGTCAGAACCTATTTTTTGATGCTGTTATTTGTGGGTTTTGCCGTGGTCAGCATTCTGCTAAACACTCCTGACACCCAAGACTCAGCCCTTCGACACGGTATTTTTCAAACGATTTCCTTTGCCACCACGACGGGCTTCGTCACGGAAAACGTCTCTCAGTGGCCCGCCGCCGCACCCACCCTACTCTTACTTGCCGCTTTTGCTGGAGGCTGTGCCGGTTCTACCGCAGGGGGCATCAAGCTCGTTCGCGTACTCATGATCTACCTCCAAGGGATGCGCGAAGTGAGGCGTTTGATCCACCCCAACGGCGTTTTCCCGATTAAGTTGGGTAAAACACCGGTATCTGACCGGCTGATTGAATCCGTGTGGAGCTTTTTCAGCGTCTATGTGCTGATATTTTTGTTGTCCGTCACCGTAATTATGCTGTCCAGCGATTTGGATTTTTTAACGGCTTTTTCTGCTGTTGGCGCAACCCTCAACAACCTGGGGCCGGGCCTTGGAGATGTTGCCAATAACTACGCGGCATTAGATACCGGAGTTAAATGGGTGCTCATGTTCAATATGATGCTCGGCCGCCTGGAGATCTTCACCCTGCTGGTGCTGCTAACACCGGCCTACTGGCGTCGGTAAAGATCCGGTCTGTTTTCGCCCAAGCGCCGAAAGCGTTTGTAAGACCACTGATATTGGGCCGGATCGCGGCAAACAATTGTTTCAATACCCGCATTAAGTGCGGCCGCGTGGATGTCTTCTTGGTCGCTAAAAAGCCCCTCGGCGGGCTCGTCAAAGCTCAATCGATAGCGGATGCCGTCAGCGCTAAGTTCCCGCCAAGCCGCAGCCATCAGCACCGTTGGACGACCAACGCTCATCAGCCGCTTACCCAACAACATGGTTAATGCGTCCTGTCCAAAAAACGGTGCAATTACACCACCGCCCCTACCCGTAGGCACCTGATCCGGCAATACGACAACAACATCCCCAGACTTCAGGCCCCGCATCAGCCCGCGTAAACCCGACGCGTTGGTCGGATACATGTTCGCTCCCTGCCGCTGGCGGGTATTGACGATACTTTCCTCCAAGGCTGCCATATTCGGCGGGTCGTAGAGAGCGGAAATAGGATAGACGCGACCTAGGTATATGCTCAAAAATTCCCAGCACCCAAAGTGCGGCATCAACAAGATTACGCCGTTCCCTTCTTGCCAAGCGCGCTGCAGGCGCTGTTCGCCGTCAACACCACTGATTTTTTCTAACAATTGATCAATGGGGCGATACTGCAAATAAGCAAACTCAAATAGCAACAGAGTAGCATGAGTAAGCGATGCACGAACATGATCGTCTTGAGACGCCTTGTCTAAGTCTGGAAAACAGTGTGCAATGTTGATCCGGCTTACTCGCGCGATATCGGTATTGAATCGAACCAGCAACCCCGAAATGCCATTGGCAAGGTGCACGGCCCAGCGGTCTGGGATCAGATTGAGCAACCTAAAAAGACCTGCAATAAGAAATTTCACCGGGCCTTCAATGCCTGTTGCACCAAGGGTTCACACACCTCGTAGCGCCAGCAATCGGGGTGGTGATCGTTCACCATGCCGGCACTCTGCATAAAGGCATAACAAATGGTCGGGCCGACAAAGCGAAACCCCGCTTTCTTCAGTGCCTTGGACATAGCTAGCGAGTGAGGGGTTTGAGCAGGCACGGCGCTGGGCTTTTCCTCATCGGCAGCCGGCGCGAAGGACCAAAGCCACGAGGCAAAATCGGGGATAGCCAGCGCGCTTTTTGCATTGCCCACCAGTGCGTCGAGTTTACCTCGATGCCGGATCAATCCAGCGTCCAAGACCCATCGCTCTATCGTCGCTGGCTTGGTTTTCGCCAGTATCTGCGGATCGAAACCTGAAAGCACCTCATCCATATGAGCGCGCTTGTTTAAGACCGTTATCCAGGCCAAACCTGCCTGCTGGCCTTCCAACATCAAAAGACGAAACAGTGCATGGCTATCCAGCAACGGTATGCCCCACTCTGTATCGTGGTACTCGCGGTAGAGATCGGTGCTTTCACACCAGGAACAACGCACGATATTTCCCTCTGACGACATATTCGACAGCCGTTATATCAAACGTCGAGATTTACCACCGACAGCGCATTTTTCTCAATGAATTCGCGCCGAGGCTCGACATGATCGCCCATCAAGGTGGTAAACATCCGATCAGCACCGATGGCGTCGTCTACGGATACCCGCAGCATTCGACGCGCAGATTGATCCATGGTGGTTTCCCACAGCTGCTCTGGGTTCATTTCACCTAAGCCCTTGTATCGCTGCAGGTCGACCCCTCGACGTGCCTCTTTTTGCAGCCAGTCGAACGCTTCTGAGAAGTGTTCGACATCGGTTCGTCGCTCGCCGCGCTGAATAAAGGCACCCGCCTCGAGCAAACCGTGAAGCTGGTCGATCATGGCAGATATGGCCCGGTACTCTGGGCCGTTCAAGAAGTTAAGCGGCAGTGCGATTTTTTCCGACACGCCTTTCAGAAGCAGCGTTACTTCGGGCACGTAGACGTTCGTTTCCGGGTCCAATTGCACCGCAACCGCTGGGTTTGCATCTAGGTTTTGTCGTAGCACCTCAATCAACGACTCCGACCACTGTTGCACAGCGGCCTCATCGCTCATCAGCTCTGGGGTTAGCTTATCCACCTTGACCAATGCCTGAGTCAGTTCCTCGGGATACTTGCGACGCGATCCTGCCAATGTCTGAATCAATGCTTGATAGGCAACTACCAGCGTCTCCAGCGCTTCACCCTGAATCCCAGGCGCTTCGGTATTCACGAAGAGCTTTGCGTCCTGCAGCGACATATCCATAAAGTAAGCGTTGAGTTCGTCATCGTCTTTGACATAACGCTCCTGCCGGTTCTTTTTCACTTTGTAGAGTGGTGGCTGGGCGATAAAGATGTGGCCGCGCTCAAACAATTCGGGCATTTGTCGGAAGAAAAAGGTCAGTAGCAACGTGCGGATGTGCGAACCATCCACATCGGCATCGGTCATGATCACGATGTTGTGATAGCGCAGCTTGTCTGGATCAAACTCATCCTTACCAATCCCACAGCCTAAGGCGGTGACCAAGGTGCCGATTTCTTGGGAAGACAACATCTTATCAAAACGGGCTTTTTCGACGTTTAGAATTTTGCCCTTCAGCGGCAATATCGCTTGAGTGCGACGATCACGGCCCTGCTTGGCCGAGCCACCAGCGGAGTCGCCCTCTACCAAGAACAGCTCGGACAATGCCGGATCTTTTTCTTGGCAGTCAGCCAACTTGCCCGGCAGCCCGGCAATATCCAGGGCACCTTTTCGTCGGGTCATGTCGCGCGCTTTGCGTGCTGCTTCGCGAGCCCGAGCCGCGTCGATCATTTTGCCCACAACCGCCTTGGCGTCCTGCGGGTGTTCGGCCAAATACTCTGCAAAAAACTTACTAAGCTCTTGTTCTACAGCGGTTTTTACCTCACTGGAGACTAACTTATCCTTAGTCTGAGAAGAGAATTTAGGATCAGGTACCTTCACGGAAACTACCGCTGTAATGCCTTCTCGTGCGTCGTCACCCGTGGTATTTACCTGGGCTTTCTTGACGAGATTTTCTTTTTCGATGTAGCTGTTCAGCGTTCGGGTTAGCGCTCCACGAAAACCGGCCAAGTGAGTACCACCATCTCCTTGTGGGATATTGTTGGTGTAGCAAAAGACCTGTTCTTGGAAGGTATCGTTCCACTGCATGGCGACTTCAACGCCGATGCCATCCTCCCGCTCTACATTAAAGTGGAATACTTCGTTGAGCTGCTGCTTGTTTTGATTCAGGTATTCCACAAAGGCCTGCAAGCCGCCTTCGTAGAAAAAGGTATCTTCCTTACCGCTGCGCTCTTCTTTCAAAATGATCGACACGCCGGAATTCAAAAAAGCCAATTCCCGCAGACGTTTTGCCAGGATTTCATACTGGAACTTGATGTTGTGAAAAGTTTCAGGCGATGGACGAAAATAACATTCGGTGCCCCGCTCTTCCGTTTCACCGGTCTCTGCAAGTGGTGCTACTGGGACACCATGCTCGTAGGTTTGTTGGTAGACCTTGCCGTTTCGTCGAACCGTTAAGCGTAATTCGTCGGATAGAGCGTTCACCACCGACACGCCAACCCCATGGAGACCACCGGACACTTTGTAGCTGTTGTCATCAAATTTTCCGCCAGCGTGTAGTGTGGTCATGATCACTTCGGCTGCACTGACCTTTTCTTCAGGGTGCATGTCGACGGGTACACCTCGGCCGTTATCTCTGACGGTAATGGCCTCTTCTGGGTGCATGATGACGAAAACCGTATCGCAATGGCCTGCTAGCGCTTCGTCAATAGAGTTGTCCACGAGTTCCTGCACCATATGGTGCAAACCGGTACCATCCTCGGTATCACCGATGTACATGCCAGGCCGCTTCCGGACAGCATCTAAGCCTTTTAAAACCTTGATGCTATCCGAGTTATAGCTGTTGTCTTCTGACATTCTGAACCCTCATGTTTTGAACCCATGCCAACGCGCGTAATTTAACACAAAACTGTCATGAGTTCTGGGTTACCGAGCCGTGTTCCACGTGGAACACTCGGGCGGTGTCCAGTGAGGACAAACCCACCAAATGCTCGGGTTGATCGGTTGTCGTGGCAATCACTTGGCACCCCAGCGCACGAAGTTCAGCAAAGAAGCGCTCGCGGTGTGATTCATCCAGCTCAGCCCCAAAATCGTCTAGCAGCAGGACGGGTTTAGCACCGCCTCGAGCAGCGAGTTCCGCTGCGTAACTCAGAGCAATCGCACTGGCAATCAACTTGGCCTGCCCACGAGAAACAATGGTTCTCGCCGAGACTCCGTCGACTCGTATGTCGACGTCCGCCCGGTGGGGACCCACATGCGTAGTCGCATACCGTTTGTCTCGCTCAAAAGAGGTGGCCAGCTGTTCCAGCGCTTCCTCCTCGCTAAATCCAGAACCGTGATAACGAAGGTCACAGGAGAAATTGGCCTGCATACGAACGAGCGTTTGTTGAAATTGCGCATTTAACGCGACAACGAAGCGGTCTCGCCAGGAGCTGATTTCCGCGCCTGCAGCAGCAAGGGTTGCAACCCAAGGGTCCATTGAGAAATCTTCGGTTGGGCTTTCTTTCAGCCAGGCGGCGCGCTGCGTTAGTGCCTTTCGAAAACGTTGCGCCGTCACCAAATAGCTTTGTTCCACGTGGAACAAGCCCCAATCGACGAACTCGCGCCTGATAGCTGGACCGTCCAACACAAGGTCGCCAATACCCGGTAACAGCGTTTGCAGCGGCAACAACTCAGCGTATCGCGACTGACGATTGACCGATTGACCGTCAATACGAGCCTCGTTAACACCTAGTGCAGATTTACTCCGCGCCAGCTTATGGCTTATGGCGCTGGAAGCGACTTCTCCTCGCACGAGGAGTTCTTTTTCACTGTGTTGGATAAGTTGCTTGGTATGGGGTGTTCGGAAGGATCTACCCCTCGCCAGGAGATGGATCGCCTCTAGGAGCGCAGTCTTCCCGGCTCCGTTTTCACCCACCAGCAGGTTGATTCCCGGCAAAAGCGCTAGGTCAGCCCCGGCTATGTTGCGAAAGTGCGAAACGTTCAGCGTTGCAAGATACAACTCTCGGCTACAGCCTCATCGGCATAACGACGTAGACAGCATCACTGTCTTCTGGCGATTCGAGTAATGCCGAGCTGTTTGCGTCACTGACACTCATCTGCACTTGATCACTGTTCAATACGGACAGCACATCCAACAGATAGCTGACGTTGAACCCGATTTCCAGCTGATCACCGGAAAACTGCACCGGTACCGTCTCTTCGGCTTCTTCTTGCTCTGGGTTATTCGCTTGAATCGTCAGCGATTCCGGCGTTATCGCTAAGCGAACACCGCGATATTTTTCGTTTGAAAGAATCGATGCCCGAAGAAACCCTTGCTTGAGCGTATCTCTATCACCGCTCAGCACCCGCGATGTATCCTTGGGCACCACTTTCTCATAGTCTGGAAACTGGCCATCAACCAGCTTCGTCGTCAACGTCACGCCGCCCTTGGTAACTTTGAGGTGGTTACTACCCAACTGAATGGAGAGATCCTCATCTTCTTCATCCAGCAACCGGCCCATTTCGACCACCGCTTTGCGTGGCACGATCGCCTGCTTGACGGTTCCTGGTCCCGCATTTGACTCACAAGGTTTGGTTGCCATTGCTAGCCGGTGGCCGTCCGTTGCCACCGCGCGAATGGTCTTTTCGCCAATTTCCAACAGCATGCCGTTCAAGAAGACCCTAACGTCCTGCTGGGCCATCGCAAAGCTCACCTGATCAATCAGCTTGCCTATTTGGCTCTGCGGCAGCGAAACAACAACATCGGAATCTGCGTTTTCGACTTTGGGAAAATCAACCGCTGGAAGCGTGGCGAGAGTAAATCGGCTGCGCCCACTTCGAATAACCGCGCGCTCGCCTTCCACAACCACGGACACATCGGCACCGTCCGGCAGTGCGCGCCAAATATCCGCTAACTTTCGTGCGGGTATTGTTACCTCGCCGGGTTGCTCAATCGGGACAATACAGCGGGCAATCATCTCGACCTCTAAGTCGGTACCCGTCAGCGACAAACCCTTGTCATCGGCTTGAATCAACAAATTCGCCAACACCGGCAAGGTCTGACGCCTTTCAACAACACCGGTTACAAGTTGCAGCGGCTTCAACAAGGCTTCTCTTGGGATCGTAAATTTCATTTTTTTTCAACCTTCTTTGTTGACCCCGAATACCGATCTCACTGGATCTAGGAAGACTCGGGAAGACGTACGTCTTATACCAAACCAACCAGTGACTTAACCACTCAGCAAACGTGACAGATTTCGATAGTCCTCGGATATGTCAGCACTTGTCGCGCGTAACTCTGCAATTTTCCTGCACGCATGCAGTACCGTCGTGTGATCTCTACCGCCGAATGCATCACCAATCTCAGGTAGAGAATGATTCGTCAACTCCTTGGCTATTGCCATAGCGACTTGTCTGGGTCTCGCTATTGTGCGACTTCGGCGCTTAGACAACAGGTCACTGATCTTTATGTTGTAGTATTCCGCGGTCGTCTTCTGAATATTGTCGATGGATATTTGACGATCCTGAATCGCAAAAAGATCTCTCAACGCTCGCTTAACTTGCTCAATCGAAATACGACTGCCTGTAAAACGTGCGTTCGCGATGACCCGGCGCAATGCGCCTTCGAGCTCTCTGACATTCGATCGAATACGCTCTGCGATAAAGAACGCCACCTCTTGATCCAAGGGTACCCCTTCGGCCTCCGCTTTCTTCATCAAAATGGCTACACGGGTTTCCAGCTCGGGTGCCTCTACCTCTACCGTCAACCCCCAAACGAAACGCGATTTCAGTCGGTCTTCCAAACCGTCAATCTCTCGCGGGTACTTGTCACTGGTTAAAATCATCTGCTGACCCTTTTCCAGCAGTGCATTAAAGAGATGAAAAAATTCTTCTTGTGATCTCAGTTTCTTCGCAAAAAATTGAATATCGTCGATCAACAGTGCATCTACGGATCGATAAAACTGCATAAAGTCCTGCATTGTTCCGGTTTGCAAGGCCTTCACCATGTCTTGCACGAAACGCTGGGAATGCAGATACATCACCCGCGCATCGGGCTTGCGGCGCAAAATTTCATTCCCAACAGCTTGCATAAGGTGCGTCTTGCCCAATCCAACACCGCCGTACATCAACAGTGGGTTGTAGCTTTTTCCAGCGTTATCAGCCACTTGTGAAGCCGCTGCCTTCGCAAGCTCGTTGGATTTTCCTTCAACAAAAGAATCAAAGGTAAATTCTCGGTTGAGGTTGTGCGCAGTCCTTACTAGGTTTTCGCCGTGTTTCAGACCCTGTTTTGGTTCAGCACGCAACGGTTGCGCTTCTCGCATACCTCCCACAGAGAGGAGTACATCACTTTCTTCGCTAAGAGCGGCAAAGTATTCGCTAATTCTCGTCAGGTAGGTCGATCGTACTTTTTCTTCAACGTAGATATTCGGAGCTAGGAGCATCAGCTTTCCCTTACTGAAATCCACCTGCAAAGGGCGCAGGTATGTTTCGAATTGATCGCCATTAGTCTCGCTTTGGAGTTGACCTAGGCATTGCTGCCAAATTGCGTCGTTCACTTCTTCTTGCCTCTTGGCAGCCATCACGGCTGCGCATGGGATTTCTCATTCTAATTTGTCGTTCTTATGTGGGATGTCTCTCTTCGAAGACTTCCGATTCTCTGTTCCCGTGTGTGCGACTTGCCTCCTTCACACCTGGAAAAATGCTTTCACCATCGAACGGTTGAGATTCTATGCCGAGCGTTCGTCCCGACGCCATGCAATCGCCCTTAATTTTTAACTTTATTTTAGTAACTGCGAGAAATCAGCGGTTTAGATCAACTATCTGACGTTTTTATCACCGAGGAACAGAGTCAAAGGTGTGCGCAAAAAACTGAAAAACCTGTGGATAACTTTTGTAACGCCAGTTATCCCAAAGTCCTTCCGCCACCGTCAAGAGGTTTTGCACAAGTCGCAATCAGGCTCCACCTTGCTGTTTCGCAAGGTTTCGAACGGTTACCCACAGAAAACTGCCGCCTTAACAAACAACAACAATACTTTATTTATATATATCTATTTATTTGACAGTCCAAAGATCTGTTCATAGAATCCCCGGCCCTTGAAAAACCTGCTGGACGGTGTTCTGTCTGAATGGGGAATAGGGGCCAACAATCTCTTCTGTTAAAAAACGAGTCTGGCAATGAAAAGAACGTTCCAACCAAGTAACCTAAAGCGTAAGCGTACGCACGGTTTTCGTGCTCGTATGGCGACAAAAGCAGGTCGGCAAGTATTAAACGCCAGACGCGCCAAGGGCCGTAAACGCCTTACGGTCTGATAGACCATTACGGTCACAACATTCCCTCGCAGTGCGCGGTTATTGTGCGCGCAGCAGTTCACTGAAGTGTTCCGTAACGGCCGTTTCTTACGCAGAAAGGGTACCGTAAGAATACGTTCTGTCGAAACAAAGGCCGAAACTGCGCGATTGGGTGTCATCGTTCCGAAGAAGGGAAACCGACTAGCGGCCAGAAGAAATCGCATCAAGCGTATTATTCGAAACGAATTTAGATTGACCAGACACTGTCTTGTGTCAGCCGACATTATAGTCCATGTGACAGGCCCAATAGAGGATGCCGAATTACGGGCCTTGCTGCGCCAAGATCTCCGGAGCTTGGCGATAGGAAAGGATCCATGATCGATCCGCATCAGGACAACAAGAGCGTTAATCGTTTGGTAACGGTTCTTTCATCAGGCGTCCAGCGGTTGATCAAAACAACAAGCCGCGTAATTGTGGTTTCTTTGTTGGTGCTCGTTCGCGCATATCAGCTTATGATTAGTCCTTTCACTCGGCCACGTTGTCGATTTCAACCAACCTGTTCCGAATATGCTCGACAAGCGCTTGACGAGCATGGTCTGGCCCAGGGACTCTGGTTAAGTGCCAAACGAATTGGCAGATGTCATCCTCTGAGTGATGGCGGCGTAGATCTAGTACCTAAGTCGCAAACTGATACGCCCTCGCGGGCAAGCAACAAACCATAGTTAGGAAACCAGTTGATGTTACCTCCAGAAATTCAAAGGGTCGTCCTTCTGATTGGTATGGCTGCGACAGCCTATTTGCTGATTTTGGCTTGGAATGACGACATGGAGGCCGCAAAGGTTCCAACCGTCTACAGTGACGCACCGCTGATGGCGCAGGAAGAACCTTTCACTGCACCTGCTCCCATAGAAGTCGATGAATTTGCTCCTGGCGGCGCGGATATACCCCCTGCTACACCGGCGGATTCTATTGTGTCCAGTACACCAGTTGAACTGTCGAACCGTTTGGTAAAAGTCGAAACACCCGCGCTCTTGGTATGGATAGACCTCAAGGGTGGAGACATCGTTCGAGTACAGTTACCAACCTATCCGGTGACGCTAGAAGAACCCGATACACCATTCTTATTGATGGACCAGAGTGCGACTCGCACCTACATAGCGCAAAGTGCACTGATCGGTTCAGACGGCATCGATCGATCAGGTGAACGTCCGCTGTACTCAGCACCTAACGCAAGTGTGTTGCTGAACGATGGGGGTGAGGTAACACTGCGAACCACTGTCGATGGCGCCAAGGTGATCAAGACGTTTGTATTTGAAGCTGACAGTCACTTGATTGATGTGCGCTACGACGTGACCAATGTGGACCAGCAGCCCAAAACGATGCGCATGCTTTCTCAAATAAAGCGGGATCGCTTGCCACCTTCAACAGATGAAACTGTGCCCTTGGCCCCTTCTCCCTACTTAGGCGGTGCGCTGACCACAGAAGAAAACAACTATGAGAAGATCGATTTCGATGACATCGATGAAGGCAGTTTTCAGGCGACCACCATTGGTGGTTGGGTGGCATTTTTACAGCACTATTTTCTGACAGCGTGGGTCGCACCGGAAAACCAAGCAACGTCCTATCATGCTCGCAAAACATCCGACGGCTATTACCTGTTTGGATTCACAGGTCAAAATCAAACCATCAGCAGTGGTCAGACGGGCACCTGGACCGCGAGATTCTACGCCGGCCCGAAAGACCAAGTCACACTGGAAAAAATAGCCCCACATCTGAACTTGACTGTGGATTATGGTTTTCTTTGGTGGATCGCCATACCGCTGTTTAAAGCGTTGACGTTTTTCCACGACATCGTCGGTAACTGGGGCTTGGCGATTATCTTGCTGACACTCTCAGTCAAGGCTTTGTTGGCCGGGTTCTCCGCCAAGGGATACCGGTCCATGGCGAATATGCGTCGGGTAGCACCCGCCATGAAACGGCTACAAGAACGCTACTCAAACGATCGAGAAAAACTTTCCAAAGAAATGATGGCCCTGTATCAAAAGGAAGGAGCGAATCCCTTGGGCAGTTGTTTGCCCATGCTGCTGCCGATGCCGGTTTTTCTCGCTCTCTACTGGGTGCTACTCGAATCCGTCGAACTGCGTCAGGCACCGTTTATCTTCTGGATTAACGACTTGGCAGCTATGGACCCTTACTTCATTTTACCGCTGTTGATGGGCGCGAGTACGTACTTGATGCAAGCCCTGAACCCACAGGTTGGGGATCCAATGCAGGTGCGCATGATGAAATTAATGCCGATCATGTTCACCGTACTGTTTTTGTTTTTTCCAGCGGGCTTGGTCTTGTACTGGTTGGTCAACAACTTGTTGTCACTGGCACAACAGACCTACGTCTACCGGAAAGTAGAACAAGAACAGGCTGCCAAATCGAAGTAGCCTGCGGATTCAAGCGACTGACCCCGATAACATGGCTGCAACAGATACAGACTTAATTTGTGCAATTGCGACGCCACCAGGAGAGGGTGGCGTCGGCATAATCCGCTTATCAGGGCCGTCAGCCAAGGAGCTTGCACAAACCCTAGTCGCGGTTCAGCTTACGCCACGCAGAGCACACTACAGCCGCTTCATCGAGAA
This sequence comes from Gammaproteobacteria bacterium, assembly GCA_042091155.1. Classification (GTDB taxonomy): domain Bacteria; phylum Pseudomonadota; class Gammaproteobacteria; order Pseudomonadales; family Azotimanducaceae; genus UBA4421. Next base: position 170,196 of record JBELHZ010000001.1, on the reverse strand, counting down.
TGGCGAAACGCTAGACGACGGGATCGCTATTTGGTTTCCCGGCCCGAATTCGTTTACTGGCGAAGACATTGTAGAGTTCCAAGGTCACGGCGGACCGGTTGTTCAGCAAACCCTACTGAATATATTGTGCGAGCGAGGGGCGCGTCTGGCTCGACCGGGTGAATTCAGTGAAAGGGCCTTCCTGAACGGAAAGCTGGATCTCGTGCAAGCCGAAGCAATTGCAGATTTGATTGCCGCGAAGTCCACCGCTGCGGCAAAAGCGGCGTTGTCGTCCTTTCAGGGCGTTTTTTCAGAAAAGGTCACCACGCTGGCTGACCGATTAAAGCGCATGCGGGTAGAGATAGAGGCGGCGATCGATTTCCCTGATGAAGATATCGAGATATTGGAACAAGCACGGGTGGCCCAAACCCTAGCCAACCTAATTGATGACACCACAACGTTGCTCGCTCAGGCAGAACAAGGCCGTAAACTCAGTCAAGGTATGACGGTAGCCTTGGTGGGCGAACCCAATGTCGGTAAATCCAGTTTACTCAATGCCCTTTCCGGGGAGGAGGCAGCCATCGTCACCGAGATCCCGGGCACGACCCGCGATTTGCTCAAAGTCGACGTCGTCATTGATGGCATTCCTCTGCGTTTGGTGGATACCGCGGGACTCAGAGACAGTAATGATGCGGTCGAGCGTATTGGTGTCGAAAGGGCTCGCGAGCAGATAAAGACAGCCGACTATGTCGCCGTGGTCGTGTCGGCTGGAACCTTGCTTTCTTCTGGTACGGATGAGGTATGCCAAGACTATCTGCAACATGCGTTGAATGACCTTACAGGTCTTGGGGCGACTTTGGGGGCAGAAGATCTGCACCTCGTTATCAATAAAATCGACCTCGGAGTGCCGGCGGTAGATTCCCAGATAATGCACCGGGTTTCCTTGGTGTCGGCCAAAGAAGGTCGTGGCTTGAAAGCGTTTGCAGCGACATTGGTTAAGGCGGGAGGTGCCGGGAGCGAATATGCGGGATTTTCGGCGCGAGCACGCCACGTACAAGCCTTGCAAAAGACCTGCGAAAGACTAAGAGACGCCCAAGCGAGCCTGAACCGACAGGATGGACCCGAACTGGTTGCCGAAGATTGTCTGCTCGCTCACCAAACCCTAGGTGAAATTGTGGGGACACTGACCCCGGACGATCTACTGGGTGAAATCTTTTCAACCTTCTGTATCGGTAAATAAATCCGGCAGCGGAATGTCACCCGTTTATAGTGATGGGAACGCGTCTGTTTTTCCCATCCGATCTCTCTATACTAGCGCGCCCAATTTATAGCCCGGCGAACCTTATGGATTTTCCCGACAGCTTCGATGTCATCGTGATAGGTGGTGGACACGCGGGTACTGAAGCCGCTGCCGCCTCTGCCCGCATGGGCGCAAAAACATTGCTACTGACCCAGAACATCGAAACCATCGGACAAATGTCATGCAATCCCGCCATTGGCGGTATTGGTAAGAGTCATCTGGTTGCCGAGATTGATGCGCTGGATGGTGTGATGGGTCGTGCTACAGACCACGCGGGCATTCATTTCCGTGTACTCAACGCAAGTAAGGGACCAGCGGTTCGAGCGACACGAGCCCAAGCAGACAGAGCGCTTTACAAAAATGCGGTTAGGAACATTCTAGAGCACCAGCCAAACCTGAGTCTGTTTCAACAGTCCGTTGTGGATTTAGTAGTCGAGGGCGACAAAGTAGTTGGCTGTGAAACCCAAATGGGTCTGACTTTTAGGGCGACTAGTGTGGTGCTGACCACCGGAACGTTTTTGGGTGGAAAGATCCACATCGGTCACGAGCAGCATCCCGGGGGTCGGGCTGGCGATGCACCGGCCAATGCCTTGGCCGAACGACTCCGGGCACTGCCATTTCGGGTTGGGCGTCTGAAAACCGGCACGCCACCACGCATTGATGGGCGCACCGTCGATTACTCGCAACTGGAATATCAACCGGGAGACGATCCTCGCCCGGTGATGTCTCAAATGAGTCGCCGGGAAGACCATCCGACACAGGTGCATTGTCATATCACCTATACCAACGAGCGTACTCACCAGATCATCCGCGAGAACCTCGAAAAAAGCGCCATGTACAGTGGCAACATTGAAGGTGTGGGCCCGCGATACTGTCCAAGCATTGAAGACAAAGTGGTTCGCTTTGCGGACAAGCCCAGTCACCAGATTTTCATAGAGCCTGAAGGCCTCAACACCACGGAGCTTTACCCCAATGGTGTTTCGACAAGCCTGCCTTTTTCAGTTCAACTGCAATTCATCCGATCCATGCTGGGCTTCGAAAACGCACACATTTCTCGGCCCGGTTACGCCATTGAATACGATTACTTCGATCCACGAGATTTGAATCACACCCTAGAAACCACTGCGATTCAGGGATTGTTTTTCGCGGGACAAATCAATGGCACCACGGGGTATGAGGAAGCGGGTGCCCAAGGCCTGCTGGCGGGAATCAATGCCGCGTGCAAAGCCCAGGGTAAACAAGCGTGGGAACCCCGGCGGGACGAAGCCTATATCGGTGTCATGATTGACGATTTGATTCATCTGGGTACCACTGAGCCCTACCGAATGTTCACCAGTCGCGCAGAGTTTCGATTGCGGCTGCGTCAGGACAATGCCGATCAGCGCTTGATGCCAACCGGCTTGGCGCTGGGCTTGATCAGTCCAGAGCGACAAATGGCCTACGACGCCAAAATGCAAACCTTGGCGGAAACGGCCAAGCAGTTGAAAAAAGACCAAGTATTTCCAGACAGCGACTTAGCAAAAGCGCTGGGCTTAACTTTGCGTCGCGAGACCACGCTAGAAGAGTGTTTGCGACGACCGGAGATTGGTGCGGCCAATGTTGCTGAAGCTCTAGGGATGGATGTTGATCAGGGCGTCGCGTTTAAAGCATTGGAGCAGTTTGAAATAGAAACGAAGTATGCGGGTTACATTAAGCGTCAGGATGACGAGATTGAAAAAATACGCCGTCACGAAGGCTTGCGTATTCCGGCTGAACTGAATTTTTTGCAGATAGACGGCCTCTCCAATGAGCTTCGGCAGAAGCTGGATCATCACAGACCCGATTCGTTGGCCAGAGCCGCAAGAATACCAGGCATGACGCCAGCGGCGTTATCCATTCTGTTGGTGCACGCCAAGGCGAAACAGTCGGCGGTGGCGTCCTGAGTGCTCGTCAGGACAGACTGCTCGACGATGCACGTGCTCTAGGTGTTGAGATTGAGGCCGATCAAGCAAGACAGCTGGTGGCATTTGCGCAGTTGATTGAAAAGTGGAACAAAGGCATGAACCTCGTGTCTCGTGGAGACATTGTCCGACTGGACTCGCGCCACCTGCTCGACAGTTTGGCCGCCATACCCTACGTCAAGGGCAAGACACTTCTGGATGTGGGCACAGGTCCGGGTTTACCCGGAATACCTCTTGCAATCGCCCAACCGGATGTCGCCATAACATTGTGGGAACGTATGGCTCGCCGTGTTCGATTTTTGCAAATGGCCTGTCGAGAGTTGGGCCTAAAAAATGTGTCGGTTCAAGAATGTGATATCGAAAAGTCGACTCGCACCCCCGAGAGTCCCGTCTTCGATACCGTTGTCGCTAGAGCCGTTGCTCCTGTAGAGACACTCTGGCCGGTGATGCGCGATCACTTGAGCGCTGACGGTCGCCTTATCGTATACAGTCACATAGCCAAACCCGACGATCTTCGACCAGACGGTGAATCTACCCCAGAGGAGCGTGTCTCAAAGACACCACCACTGGTCGGTTTAGAAGAGGTTGCTTACGCCGTGCCAGGGTTGGCTCATAGGCATTACTTGCAGCTGATGTCCAAAGCCGCTTGGACCCAGCATCAAGCGCTTGAAACTTCGTCCCATGAAGAGTGGTGAATCAGTGAAAAAAATCATTGCAGTCGCGAATCAAAAAGGTGGGGTCGGAAAAACTACGACCAGTGTAAACCTCAGTGCTGCCTTGGCAGGTTTGGGCGTCAGTGTTCTTCTCATGGACCTAGATCCTCAGGGGAATGCCACCATGGGCAGCGGTATCGACAAGCACGACCTCAACGTCAGCATTTACGATTGGTTACTTGGCGAGACTGCGCTGCAAGATACCGTTAAAAAAACCGTCGGCAACTACGATTTGATGCCGTCCAATATCGATTTGACCGCCGCTGAAGTCGCACTGATGCAGTTTGATGAAAGAGAATTCGTGATGACGAAGCGGTTGAGTGAACAACCCCGTGTTTACGATTACATCATTATCGACTGTCCACCCTCGCTGAACATTCTTACGGTGAATGCCTTGGTGGCCGCCACTGGCGTATTGGTGCCCATGCAGTGTGAGTACTATGCGCTAGAAGGGTTGTCTGCGTTGTTGGATACCGTTGAAGGCATTCGTGCCAAGGCAAACCCCAAACTGGAAATCGAGGGATTGCTGCGAACGATGTACGATGCCCGCAATGGTCTCAGCCGAGATGTCTCTCGGCAGCTAATTCAGTATTTTGGCGAAAAAGTGTATCGCACCGTCGTACCGCGCAATGTGCGTTTGGCAGAAGCGCCAAGCCACGGCTTGCCAGTGATGATGTATGATCGCGGGTCACGGGGATCTCTGGCATACCTAGCACTTGCTAGCGAAATGCAGAAACGCCATAGCACCGGTAAATAGGCACCGATAAATAGGCACCGATGCACAGTCGGAAAAGGCAGCAATGGCGGGGCGAGGAAGCGTCGATGGATGCGGGGCGCAATATAGGCAATGGAAACTAAATGAGTAAATCGCGATTGGGCAAGGGTCTCGATGCCCTACTTTCTAAGACGGCACAAACCCAGCGCCCCGAATCCGTGCCGGAACAGGCAGCTCAAGCCGCCGGCTCTGATGTGGTCGCCACCGCAAGTTTTAACGGCTTAGCCACCATTCCGGTCGAACAGATTGTGCGCAGCCCGTATCAACCTCGTCGTCACTTTGATGAAGCCGCGCTGGAAGAATTGGCTGCGTCGATCAGGCAACAAGGTGTTCTACAACCCTTGGTAGTCCGCTCCAGAGCCCAAGGCGGCTTTGAATTGATCGCCGGTGAGCGTCGCTGGCGGGCGGCCCAAATCGCGGGACTCGCTGAGGTGCCGGCAGTCAAGAAAGAGGTAACCGACCGCGAAGCGTCCACAATTGCGCTGGTTGAAAACATTCAGCGAGAAGATCTTGGTGCTCTGGAACAAGCCCTAGGCCTTGAGCGGTTACGCAATGAATTTGAGCTCACTCAGCAACAGTTGGCGGACATTGTTGGCAAGTCTCGAGCAGCCATTGCCAATAGCCTGCGTCTACTCAATTTGGGTGGACCCGCCCGGCAATTGCTGGAGTCGGCTGCGATAGACACAGGTCACGCCAAGGCGCTACTGGGGTTAACGGGTATGCAGCAAGACCAAGCTGCGGAGAAAGTGGCACGCGACGGCCTGTCTGTTCGGGAGACCGAAAACCTCGTGCGCCGCGTGTTGTCCGGGGACAAAGCCGGCACGAAACCCGTTCAAAACCCGGATCCCGATATTCAAGCCTTACAGCGTAGGCTCATGGATCACTTGGGTGCGAGCGTCCATATTCGACAAAAGAATGGTGCTGCTGGTGAGGTGGTAATCAAATATTCCAGCCTTGAAGAACTTGATGGCGTCCTAGGGCGGTTCAATCTTCCGGAGTGATATTTCGATAAATGCAATTGAATGGCATTGAGCCGGTCTCTATACTACGCGCCGCCGAGAGGTTCCTAATGAACAGTCTGTTTGCGACCGCCCAGTGGTCGGTCGTAACAAAACAACTCGTATTGGGCGTGTTTACCGCCGTCTTAATCGGGTTCATGTTCGGTTTAGGTCCAGCGAAAAGTGTTGCTGCAGGGGCGTTCTGTATTGCTTTGCCAAGTGCTTATTTTGCTTGGGTAAGTCAGCGTACCTTGGTTGGGTCCCGTATTTTGGCCCAGGGCGTGGTGAAGATGTTGAGCAGCGGTGCACTGATGGCACTGTTTCTTGGTTTCGAGAAGGTAGAGGTGGCTTGGTTCCTGCTCGGCATGGTGGCAGGCCAAGGTGCCTATGTTTGGGTGTTGGCCCAAGGGTCTGAAGAGCATTCTGGTCGTTAATGACGAGTATGCGGCTTTTACGAACAGTAAGACGACAGTATAGGAAAGCATAAACGCGATGAGCAGCGGCGCAAAAACAACGACAGACTATATTCAACACCACTTGACCAACCTTACGTACGGTCAGCTCCCTGATGGATCCTGGGGCTTTGCTCACAGCGGCGCTGAGGCAGCTCAAATGGGGTTTTGGTCCATTAACGTGGACTCCATGGTCTGGTCCGTTGTCCTCGGTCTATTGTTTGCCGTATTTTTTCGCCGAGCCGCTGTTTCTGCAACCGCTGGCGTTCCTGGTGGTTTGCAAAATTTTGTTGAGATGATCGTTGAATTCATCAACGAGACCACGGACAGCATCTTTCAACACAAGAACGATATGATTGCGCCTTTGGCGATGACAATTTTTGTCTGGGTTTTCCTGATGAACGCCATGGACTTGGTGCCGGTGGACTGGATTCCTGAATTAGCCGTCCTGTTGGGTGTGTCGCACATGAAAGTCGTTCCCTCGACAGATCCGAATATCACCATGGCGATGGCACTGTCCGTTTTTGTGATGATTTTGTACTACAGCATTAAATGTAAGGGGGCGATCGGGTTCCTGAAGGAATTGACCCTGCACCCCTTCCCTTCCCTCTTTGCTATCCCGGTTAATTTCGTCCTCGAATTTGTATCCCTAATCGCTAAGCCCTTGTCCTTGGGGTTGCGATTGTTCGGTAACATGTATGCTGGGGAAATGATTTTTATCCTGATCGCCCTGATGTTTGGCGGTGGTATCGGGTTCTTTATTTTCGGTGGCGTATTGCAATGGGTCTGGGCGGTTTTCCACGTCTTGGTCATTACGTTGCAGGCCTTTATTTTCGCTGTTTTGACGATCGTGTACCTAGCGCAGGCACACGACTCTGAAGAACATTGATCCGCCTTTCTCGTTAGAGGCATTATGCGGCTAGGCCGCGATTCTTAACTGTTAGATTGGAGTTAAAATGGAACTTTTGTTTGTTGCCGGTGGTCTGATGATGGGATTGGGTGCAGTCGGCGCCGCGATTGGCGTAGGCGTACTGGGTGGTAAATTTCTCGAGGGTATTGCTCGTCAGCCCGAACTGCTGCCTATGCTGCGTACTCAACTGTTCATCGTTCTAGGCCTTGTCGACGCGGTTCCAATGATCGCGGTAGGTATTGGTCTGTATGTCATCTTCGCGGTAGCTGGATAACATAGCGCGCCAAACGGGGACGAAGGTCGGCCTAGGCTTTGCCTGGGTCCGGTTGGATCGAAGCATTGAAGAGGCCCTCAGCGCCGACAGGTGTTGAAATAAGGTTTGAGCGGTTCGAGACCGGCCCTAGGGACAGTGCTCTGACGGCGGCTTGGATGGCATCGGTCTGATAACGGTGTGGTGCCGCATAAGGCGCTGTGCGAAAGCGACGATAAATTTGAAACGGATAAAAAGGGATCAGCAATGAACCTAAACGCAACGCTACTAGGACAAAGCATAACGTTTGTTATTTTTGTCTGGTTCGTCATGAAATATATCTGGCCAATGCTAGGCACCGCGATGCGCGAACGCCAAGAAGCAATCGCAGCCGGGTTGCGTGCTTCTGAAGAGGCCGACCAAAAGCTGGCCAGTGCGGCAACAAATGCCGAGGCCGAACTGGCGACGGCTAAAGCGGAAGCGAGTTCGATTATTGAGCAAGCCCGCGGTCGCGCAAACCAGATGGTAGACGAAGCCAAGGACGAAGCACGCCAAGAAGGCCAGCGTCTATTGGATGCAGCAAAAGCAGAAATTGATCAAGAAATGAACCGCGCGAAGGAAACGCTTCGAGCAGAAGTTGCAGCTCTTGTGATAACGGGTGCGGAACGCGTCATTGAAGACAACATCGACGCAGCGAAGCACGATGCCATGCTGACGAAATTGGCAGCTGAGCTCTAAGCCATGGCAGAGGTAGCAACCCTATCCCGGCCCTATGCCAATGCAATATTTGGTTTGGCCCAGGAATCAAACAGTCTGGAAGCATGGTCTAAGACACTGAGTATCCTAGTTGCCACCAGCGGGGATGCGGGTGTTCAGACCATGTTGAACAGCCCTGATCTTGCCGCAGCCGATAAAGCGAACAAGCTGGCGGAACTGTGTGCCGACGAAATCAACGACGAAGCCAACCCCTTTTTGCAGGCACTAGCGGAACACGATCGGTTGTTGCTGTTAGAAGAAGTGCGCAACCAGTTTGAAGCGTTGCGCGCAGAGCAAGAGCGAACGCTGGATGTCGATGTTGTGTCGGCTTTCGATCTTACTGAGGCCCAAAGCGATGCATTGAAAGCGTCGCTGCAAAAAAAGTACGACAGAGAAGTATCCATAGCTTCACGAACCGACGCTAGCCTGATTGGCGGAGCGGTAATTCGTGCAGGGGACATCGTCATTGACGGTTCCGTCAAAGGCCGATTGACCAAGCTGGTCGAGACCCTGGTGCAGAAATAGGGGTGCTAAGTAAAGCACCGTCCAAGCGAAACAAGATTTAAAAGGAAGCGAGCATGCAGCAACTGAATCCATCGGAAATCAGTGACATCATCAAGGGCCGAATTCAAGGCCTGGACATTAAGGCTGAAGCCCAAAACGAAGGCACAATCGTTGGTGTATCCGACGGTATTGTGCGTATTCACGGTCTGGCACAAGCCCAATACGGCGAGATGATCGAGTTTGATGGCGGCCTTTACGGCATGGCCTTGAACCTAGAGCGCGACAGCGTTGGTGTTGTTGTCCTTGGAGACTACGAGTCTCTGACGGAAGGGATGACGGCCCGCTGTACCGGTCGCATTCTTGAAGTGCCCGTTGGCCCAGAACTGCTTGGTCGCGTTGTTGACGCCCTGGGTAACCCAATCGATGGAAAGGGCCCACTAAACGCCAAGCAAACGTCGCCTATCGAGAAAGTTGCACCAGGCGTTATCGCCCGACAGTCCGTGGACCAACCCGTACAGCTTGGCTTCAAGTGTATCGATGCCATGGTACCGGTTGGCCGAGGCCAGCGAGAGCTGATCATCGGTGACCGACAGATCGGTAAGACCGCTATTGCGGTTGACGCCATCATCAACCAAAAGAGCAGTGGCATTAAGTGCGTTTACGTCGCCATCGGTCAGAAGATGTCAACGATTGCGAACGTTGTTCGTACCCTGGAAGAAAATGGTGCTATGGAATACACCACCGTTGTTGCCGCTGGCGCTGCGGATCCAGCCTCTATGCAGTTTATTTCAGCGTATTCAGGCTGCACGATTGGCGAATACTTCCGCGATACCGGCGAAGATGCACTGATTATCTACGATGATCTAACCAAGCAAGCATGGGCCTATCGTCAGATTTCGTTGTTGCTTAAGCGCCCACCCGGACGTGAAGCCTACCCCGGTGACGTTTTCTACTTGCACTCCCGATTGTTAGAGCGCGCTGCACGAGTCAACGCTGACTACGTCGAAAAGCAGACTAACGGTGCGGTCAAGGGTAAGACTGGCTCACTGACGGCGCTGCCGATTATTGAAACACAGGCCGGTGACGTATCAGCCTTCGTACCCACCAACGTCATTTCAATTACGGATGGGCAGATATTCCTCGAAACCGAGAACTTTAACTCTGGTCTTCGTCCCGCGATGAGCCCGGGTATCTCGGTATCTCGTGTGGGTGGTTCTGCTCAGGTGCCGTTCATGAAGAAGATTTCTGGCGGTATCAAGATGGCGCTGGCCCAGTACCGTGAACTAGCGGCCTTCTCTCAGTTCGCATCAGACCTTGACGATGCCACGCGACGCCAGCTTGAGCATGGCGCGCGGGTAACCGAGCTGATGAAGCAGAAGCAGTTTGCCCCGATGTCTGTGGCAGAAATGGGTACGGTGTTGTTCGCAGCCAACGAAGGTTATCTGGAAGACGTGCCGGTCGATAAGGTACTGGACTTCGAAGAAGGTTTGTTGAGCTTTATGAATGCCGACTATGCCAGCTTTGTGCAGAGCACCAACGAAACCGGCGCTTACAACGACGACGTCGTAGCAACGCTGAAAGAGATCATTGAAAAGTTCAAGGCAACTCAGGCGTACTAAGCGCGTCGAATTGCGATCTCAGCAGCTTGAAAGGATAAAACATGGCCGTCGGCAAAGAGATTAAAAATAAGATCGGAAGCGTGCAAAACACGCAGAAGATTACCAGTGCGATGCAAATGGTTGCGGCGAGCAAGATGCGCCGCACCCAAGACCGCATGCAGCAAGGTAAGCCTTACAGCGACCGTATTCGTGGCGTGATCAGCCATTTGGCGAATTCGAATCCTGAATACAAGCACACCTTTATGGAAGCTCGGCCGGTGAAGCGCGTTGGCTTTATTGTTGTGTCGTCTGATCGAGGCCTGTGCGGGGGGTTGAACGTCAATCTGTTCCGCACGGTGATCAAGCAAATGGCTGAGCTTGATGCCAAGGGCATCGAAGTCGACATGGGCCTGATTGGCAACAAAGCTGGACCGTTTTTTCGCTCCGTCGGTGCAAATGTTGTAGCCGTTATGCCAGACGTGGGCGAAACGCCGGTCATCGCTGATTTGATCGGTGGCATAAGAGTCATGCTCGATGCTTACTCATCAGGCCAAATCGACCAGTTGTTTCTGGCTAGCAACGATTTTGAAAACACCATGACTCAGGCACCAACGGTGCGTCAGCTGTTGCCATTAGATCCTGCAGATGACGAGTCTTATAAGCATCGCTGGGATTACATTTATGAACCCGATGCGCGCCAGTTGATTGAAGGCTTGTTGCTGCGTTATCTGGAATCACAGGTGTATCAGGCGGTGATTGAGAACGGTGCTTGTGAGCAGGCAGCCAAGATGATCGCGATGAAAAACGCGACGGAAAATGCTGAGAAGCTGATAGACGAGCTGCAGCTGATTTATAACAACGCCCGTCAGGCGGCGATTACCCAAGAGATTGCGGAAATTGTCAGCGGCGCGGCAGCAGTGTAGCCAACGTAGGTAACCTCGCTGAATATCGGCAGGTCGCCAGACAGACAAACAGACTTAAACAAACTAAAGAAATAAAGAGGCTAGAAATGAGTAGCGGTCGAATCGTACAAATTATCGGCGCGGTCATCGATGTAGAGTTTGATCGAAACAATGTGCCCAAGGTTTATGATGCACTCTCAGTAACGGACAGCGGCTTGACCCTGGAAGTTCAGCAACAGTTGGGCGACGGCATCGTGCGCACAATTGCCATGGGTATTTCTGATGGTCTCTCTCGGGGCTTAGAAGTCACGAACACCGGCGCGCCCATCTCGATTCCGGTGGGTGAAGAAACCTTAGGACGTATTGTGGATGTTCTGGGCACTCCCATCGACGAGAAAGGACCGGTAGACGCCAAAGAAGTCATGCCGATTCACCGTAAGCCACCAGCTTACGAAGACCAGATCGGTGGCAACGAGGTTCTGGAAACAGGCATCAAGGTGATCGACTTGATCTGTCCGTTCGCCCGTGGCGGTAAGGTTGGCTTGTTCGGTGGTGCCGGTGTTGGTAAGACCGTAACCATGCTGGAGCTGATTCGTAACATCGCTATCGAGCACTCGGGTCTGTCAGTATTTGCCGGTGTAGGTGAGCGTACCCGAGAGGGCAACGACTTCTACTACGAGATGGAAGAAGCCGGTGTACTCGACAAGATTTCCTTGGTATTTGGTCAAATGAACGAGCCTCCGGGCAACCGCCTTCGTGTTGCCTTGACGGGCCTGACAATGGCGGAAAAATTCCGCGATGACGGTCGTGACGTACTGCTGTTCGTTGACAACATTTATCGTTACACCCTCGCGGGAACAGAAGTGTCTGCTCTGCTGGGCCGTATGCCTTCCGCGGTAGGTTATCAGCCAACGTTGGCGGAAGAGATGGGTGTTCTTCAGGAACGTATTACGACAACAAAGGCCGGTTCGATTACGTCAGTCCAGGCGGTGTACGTACCCGCAGATGACCTGACTGACCCGTCGCCTGCGACGACCTTTGCTCACTTGGATTCAACGGTGACCCTGTCCCGGGCCATCACCGACTTAGGCATCTACCCCGCTGTTGACCCGCTGGATTCCACCAGCCGTCAGCTGGACCCGTTGGTTGTGGGCGAAGAGCACTACAACGTGGCTCAGGAAGTCCAACAAGTGCTTCAGCGTTATCAAGAACTGCGAGACATTATTGCGATCTTGGGTATGGATGAGCTGTCTGAAGAAGATAAGCAGCTGGTATACCGCGCTCGTAAGGTACAAAAATTCTTCTCCCAGCCCTTCTTCGTTGCTGAACAGTTCACCGGCAACAGCGGTAAGTTCGTTAGCCGAGAAGATACTGTGCGCAGCTTCAAGGCGATTTTGGAAGGGGAATACGATGACCTTCCGGAAGATGCGTTCTACATGGTTGGTGGTATCGAAGACGCGATTGAAAAAGCGAAAACGCTTTAATCGACTCTTTGGCGTAAAGCGACGTAATGATCCGTTCGACACAAGTCGAACGGTATACGTCCTAAACAAGCAGGTTTACGAGAGGTAGCGACGTGGCGACATTACAGTGCGAAATTGTCAGTGCAGAGGAATCCTTGTTCTCAGGCGCTATCACATCGCTGTCTGTTCGAGGCACTATTGGCGAGTTGGGGATCACACCTGGGCACGCACCGTTGCTGACAGGGATTAATCCCGGCGCGGTCACACTTCAAATGGAAGACGGCAGTGAAGAAGTGTACTTCGCATCTGGCGGCTATCTCGAAGTTCAGCCGGGCTTCGTCACGCTGCTGGCCGACACCGCCCTCCGAGCGGAAGATTTAGACGAGGCCCAGGCCGAAGAAGCACGCTTGCTGGCAGAAAAAGCCATGGAAGATCGCAATGCCGAAACCGAATTCTCCTCCGCAGCAGCCATGATGGCTGAAGCGTTAGCTAAACAGCGCACACTCGAAGAACTCCGCCGCCGCAGACGTTAGGCCGCAAAGCGTCCTAACGTCTATCCATTTCGCGGGTTATACTGAGGACGCTGCGACACGCACCAAGGTGCCCGTCGCCTCCCTCAGGCATTACAGGTAACCCCTCATGACCCCAAATGTCATCATTCTCGCTGCCGGTAAGGGTAGCCGAATGAAATCCAATATCCCAAAAGTCCTGCACCCGGTTGCCGGTGAGCCCATGTTACACCGGGTGATCAAAACGGCTGCGCAGCTTGCGCCGAAAGAAATGCACTTGGTCTTGGGCCATGGCATTGATCAGATTGAAGCAAGCCTCAGTGCACTGGACGGTCCGCTAAATACCGTTTTGCAAGCCGAGCAGTTAGGCACAGGTCATGCGGTGAAGATCGCTTTGGCGCATGTGCCTGATGATGGCATTAGCCTTGTACTCTATGGTGATGTTCCGCTGATCACTCACGGCACCCTAGCCGAATGCGTTGCGGCCGCCCAGTTAGGGCACTTGAGTATTGTGACCGCGGAATTTTCCGATCCGGCGCAATTGGGGCGTATTGCTCGTAACGACGCCGGTTACATAGAAGCAATCATTGAGTACAAAGATGCGTCAGATGACGAGCGCGCCATTACCGAAATCAACTCCGGTATCCTCGCCGCGCCAACGCATCTGCTGCGAAATTGGTTGAATAGGATAGAGCCCAATAACACTCAGGGAGAGTATTATCTCACCGACATCGTGGGCCTGGCGGTTGCCGATGGAGTGGCTGTTCACGGTATCGTAGTAGCGGACGAAAACGAAGTCATGGGCGTCAACGATCGTGCGCAGTTAGCGCAGGCCGAGCGTTTATTCCAACGTCAACAAACCGCGTCGCTTATGGCCGAAGGTGTTTCTTTTGCCGATCCTGCACGGGTGGATATTCGCGGCTCTCTGAGCTGTGGTATCGATTGTTTTATCGACATAAACACCGTTTTCATCGGCGATGTCTCCTTGGGCGAGGGGGTAACCGTTGGCCCGGGAGTCGTGGTGGAAGACAGTACGATTGGCGGTGGCGTCCACATCAAGGCCCATACCGTTATTGAAGGCGCTACCATCGGTGAAGACTGTCAGCTTGGACCGTTTGCCAGAATACGGCCGGGCAGCAACTTCGCCGCGGGAGTGAAAATTGGGAATTTCGTCGAGACAAAAAAAGCGTCGCTGGGCAAGGGGGCTAAAGCCAGCCACCTGACGTATTTGGGCGACGCGACCATAGGGCCTGAGGTGAATATTGGTGCTGGCACGGTCACCTGCAATTACGATGGTGTTGATAAGCACCAAACAACCATCGGTAAGGGCGCGTTTATCGGAACCAACAGCACCTTGGTCGCCCCCCTGAAAATCGGCGACGATGCTTTCGTTGCGGCAGGATCTACCGTGACCTCGACAGTCGAGCCCGAATCTCTGGCTGTCGGCCGGGCGCGCCAGCGCACGATCAGCAAATGGCTCAGCCCGATGCGCCGTAGGAAACCTCAAGAATAACAGCGTCAATTAGGACGTTGTAAGGGAAAACGCTATGTGTGGAATCGTTGGAGTCGCTGCAGAGCGTAACGCCACCCCAATACTCGTTCGTGGTTTGCAGCGGCTGGAATATCGGGGTTATGACTCCGCTGGTGTTGCGGCAATCGGCCCCAACGGAGATATCATTCGCTCACGCCAGATTGGTAAGGTGCAGAATTTGGTGGATGCCTTAGAGCAGGCGCCTGTCACAGGGGGTACGGGTATCGCGCATACTCGGTGGGCGACTCACGGCAAAGTCACGGTGGAGAATGCCCACCCGCACCTGTCGACATCAAGCGATGACCGACAAGATGTTTCCTTGGTGCACAACGGCATCATTGAGAATCACGCCGCGTTGCGACAGGAGCTGAAAGGCCTAGGTTATGCCTTTACATCTGAAACCGACTCTGAAGTCATCGTCCACCTCATTCATTACTATTTGCAAAGCGATCAAGACTTGCTCGACGCCGTAAGACAAGCCTTGCGGCGCTTGGATGGCGCTTATGCGCTGGCGGTTATTGCCGCAGGCGAGCATCAACGAGTGATCGCTGCGCGCCAAGGCTGCCCGCTGATTTTAGGCAAGGGCATTGGCGAAAATTACCTCGCGTCCGATATCCTGGCGCTGCGGGCCGTCACCGACCGCTTCATCTATCTGGAAGAAGGCGATCTCGTCGATCTGCGACCAGACAGCATTGATATCTGGAATATCGACGATGAAGCGGTAGTTCGCGCTGATGTCAAAGTGGCCATGGAAGCCGACGACATGGAGCGCGGCAACTATCGCCACTTCATGCAAAAGGAAATGTTCCAGCAACCGGACGTGATTCAACGGGCGTTGGAAGGTCGGGTGAGCAAGGACCGGGTACTCGATGCGGCCTTGGGCGAAGGATCCACAGAGCTCTTAGCCAAGGCCGAGGCGGTGACGATCGTGGCCTGCGGTACCAGCTTTTTGGCTGGCAGCGTTGCGCGCTACTGGATTGAGGAGCTAGCCGGTCTGCCATGCCAGGTAGAGATCGCCAGCGAATACCGTTATCGCAAACCAGCAGTGCAGAAGAACAGCCTCTTCATCACGATTTCTCAGAGCGGCGAAACCGCCGATACCCTAGCCGCTCTCAGGATCGCAAAGGAAGGCGGTTTTTTAGCGACCCTCACACTGTGCAACGTACCGACGTCGGCAACGGTGCGCGAATCAGATCTAGCCATGATGCTGAACGCGGGTACCGAAGTGGGTGTGGCATCGACTAAGGCATTCGTGGCGCAAACAACCGCGCTGATGTTAATCACCCTATTGCTGGGACGCGAACGAGGATTAGACCCTGCTTTGGAAACCGATATTGTCCATCATCTTCATCAGTTGCCAGGGACGGTCTCAGACTTGCTGAAACTGGACGCGGCCATTGAAAAATTGGCGGGGCACTTTGCCCACAAACAGCATGCGTTGTATCTGGGCCGGGGTAGCTTCTACCCCATCGCCATGGAAGGCGCGTTGAAGCTCAAAGAGCTGTCATACATTCACGCAGAAGGCTATGCAGCCGGCGAACTGAAGCATGGACCACTCGCCCTGGTAGATGAAGACATGCCCGTGGTGGCCTTGGCGCCGAATGACGAGCTGCTGGAAAAGCTCTACTCCAATCTGCAAGAAGTGCGTTCACGGGGCGGAGAGCTCTATGTGTTTGTAGAGGAAGGGGTGAACATACAGCCCGAGGACGGCATAACCCATATTACTCTGCCACCCTGCCATAAATATCTTGCCCCCATTGCCTATGTGGTGCCGCTGCAGCTGTTGGCGTATCACATTGCGCTGATCAAGGGCACGGATGTGGACCAGCCTAGGAATTTGGCCAAATCCGTGACTGTGGAGTAATGTCGAGCGCTAACGGCGAACGATCATGATCGATATACGGCAGCTGAAAGCCCCTATATTTTTGGCCCCTATGGCGGGTGGCTTTAACACACCCGAATTGGTCGCTGCAGTTGCCAATGCCGGTGGAGTCGGCAGTTTCGGCTTTGCCTACGCCTCACCAGAAGCCATCGATCACGCCCTCGTGTCAGCTGCTGCCCAGACTACGGGACCGATCAACGCGAATTTTTTTGTGTTTCCTGAGGTATCCGCCCCACAGCCTGAACGCGTAGAGGCAGCGTTGCAGGCGCTAAATGCATTGCCGGTGGATAGGCGTTGGGATGGATCGGCGCTAACACACCCCTATGTGCCTGACTTATCCACTCAGCTGGAACCGGTTTGGCAGCAACGGCCGGCCATGGTGACATTTCATTTTGGCATTCCACCGATGGCAATCATTGAGAAAGCGCATGCACTGGGAATCAGCGTTGGTATTACGGCCACCTGTGTTGCTGAAGCCCAGGCGATTAACACCGCCGGTGCGGATTTTATTGTTGCTCAAGGGTGGGAGGCCGGCGGTCATCGTGGACGATTCCAAGAGACATTGATCGATGATGGGCAGACGTTATTGAGCCTTGTAAAAGCGCTGGTGGAAAGGGTGTCGCTGCCGGTTGTTGCCGCTGGTGGTCTGATGACGGGCGCAGATATCGCAAGGGTCTTATCGGCGGGAGCCACTGCGGCTCAGTTGGGTACGGCCTTTTTGTGCTGTCCCGAAGCGAACGCTTCGGTCTCTCATCGAACCTTGTTGTTGGACACTGAGCCCAGAGAGACGATATTCACTTCAGCCTTTTCAGGAAGACCTGCGCGAGGCATTCGGAATCGGTTCATGGACGCGATGCAAGGAAAGGAGCGGCTGGAATTCCCACTGCAAAATACCTTAACCAGCGCATTAAGGCAGTGGGCGGTTCAGAACGATCATGCTGAGTTTCAAAGCGTCTGGGCGGGTACTCGCTATCGAGACATTCGCCCCATGCCCGCTGCGCAGTTAATGCAGGCATTGAATAACGAGCTTAGCGCCGGAGGTAGCTAAAACCGCTTAGGTGGAATCGGTTTTCTCTGTATCACCCGATTCTTCATCACCAGAGCTCGTCGTCGTGTTCAAAAATTGCAGGGGGGTAATCTGGTGATCCAGCGACAGTGCCTCAGAAATCTCATGGGCCAATGTATCCGAGACTTCGAATACCGTTGCAGGGGTAATAATACTCTGTTGGTACTTGGAACCTAGGGCAAAGTACTGATCGCAGTAGCTTTGAGGTAGGTAAACCCACACGGTGCCGCCGACGGTCCTGACCTCTCGATAGCAAGGAGCCGTAGGCTTTTCTGCCGCCGCCTTGCCTTGAGCATTCATTGCCTCAATGTAAGCTTCTGTGCGTCGAGCACCGTCGATGAACGTCATGTCAATAAATGCCGATGTGCGGTTACCCAGGACCGACCGTAATTTTCGCGTCTCTCTCGTACCGTCGGGTAGGTTGGGCGCACTCTCATAGAACGCCTTCGCCTTCTGGCGCTCTTTTGATTGTTTAATACCTTTGAATAAACCCATGTAAACTCCCTAGCCTGCGTCAGGATTACGAACCGATAAGAACTCTATTCTCATCAATGACATTTCAGTTCCTCTCGCCCATCAAGCTCCGCAGTTTACCTGCGGTTTCCGAGATAATTTGGCTGACGCGGGATTCGCTGACTTCCAAAATCGCTCCAATTTCTTTGAGATTCATTTCTTCTTGGTAGTACAGAGCCAGTACCATTCGGGCTCTCTCGGGTAACAGCTCGATGGCATCTGCCAGTTGCGTCACCATCTGGTCTCTCTCCAGTGCTTGATCTGGACCGCTGTCCAACTCACTGGCTTCCTCGAAGCCAGAAGGCATCGCGTCGGAACTGACAATATCCACACCCTCAGCAATGAGGCGCTCCTTTTCGTAGGTAGCGATGTCTTTTTCGAGATACTCGGCTACTTCTGCGCTCTTAGGCGCACGTCCGTGTTCCTTGCTCAGAGCGGAAATAGCCTGATCCTGCTCGCGTTTGATCGTGATGGCGGATCGAGTGGAATAAGAAATACGTCGAACTTCGTCCAACATCGCACCACGAATGCGTGTTTTGGCGAACATTTCGAACTCGATTCCCCGAGAGGGCTCAAAAGCGCGCTGCGCATGAATCAGTCCCTCCATACCCGCTTGAATCAAATCGTCGGTGGCGATGCTGGCAGGCAATCGGGTACGCAGATGAAATGCGATGCGTTTGACCAAGGTGTAATGCTGTCCGATGGAAACGCCGGACGAATCTTGCTGTTCTTCATAGGCGTCAATATTGGCCATGTTCAGACCCGCTCCCGGGCAGGGCTAGGCACATTGATCCGGTCTAATTTGGTCATGAGCACGGCGGCTAGCTCGGCGATGTTCTTGGTCGCCGGACTGCTCGGATGGTGCTCAAAAATCGTCTCGCGCTTGCGAGTCACCTGACCAAATAGGTCGTTCTGAAGAACGCTCGCCAAGTAGCTAACAGGTTCTTCGAGAAACTTCATACAAACCAAGTTCATTTTGTCGAACAGGCGCTTGCCCGCTTGCTCTGAACTGACGCGGTTTGGCACCAAGTATAGGTTTTTGAGTCGGTCTTTACGGCTCTCGAGTTTGATTAAACCATAGGCGTCGGCGATGGATGCCGGCTCGTCCTGCATGACCAATAGACGCGTGCAGCAGGTATCGAGAAAGCTCATATTGGCACTGGACAGTCCAGCTGCCGAATCGATCAGCAGCACATCCAAATCTGGAAAGCTTTCCAGTATCTGATCGATCAGGGAACGCGCTTCTATAGAGGTGATATTGGCCAGAGACTGATTACCAGAGGCGCCTGGAATCAAAAGCAGGCCGTGGTGTGTTTCCACGGCAACATCGGCAACGGTTTTGGAGCCGTCAAAAACATGACTGACGTTCAGGGGCGCATTAACACCCAATAGAATTTGTGAATTGGCCAGACCTAGGTCCGCATCCAACAACCCAACCCGCAAATTTTGCGCGCACAGTGCTAGGGCCAGATTGACCGCTACGGTGGTTTTGCCCACGCCGCCTTTGCCGCTGGCAATGCCGAGAATGCTTGTTGTGGTATTTGACTGAGACATAGAGGTAAAAGTATCAACGTCTGTTAACAACAAGTATATAGATTATTCTTCTAACGTATTGGTTGAATTGATTTTTTCGGGCGAGTCGACATTCTTGTCAATCAGATGTCCGTTGATTCCTGATAGCTGGGCCGAGTTGAATTCCAGCGTATGCAACAAAGGGCCAAGATCCGGCGCCAAGTCGAAACGCGTCACGATGACAGAAGACATAATCCATGGCACCGAGTCTTTGAGCGGTGCCAGAACGGCGGGTGACATGTCAGCCGCGACACACAGGTGCGGTAAAATTTCGTTTTCGGTCACCAGCGAAATAAGCGCCTGCTGGTCATTCAGAAGATGGGCGGGTGTGTCAATCAAGATCTGATGGTTCTGTCGATACCGGGCAAGTAACTGAGTCAGTTGATCCAGGCTGTTGGCCTGCAAGAATGCCACGCCCGTATGCTGACACAGTTGGGCTAATCCATCGCCCGAAAGCATTCTCGGGCCGGGCTGGTTCGTGAGGGCTTGGTGGTATCCGCGCCCAAGTGAAATCACCAACAAATTTGCGTTGTTGTCGGCCTGCAGTGTTTGCTGCATTAAGCGCGCTATCGCTGTGGATTTACCTGTACCGGGGTGTCCGACAAAGGCATGCACGCCGGACCAATCTCGCTGTTCGGCAAGCGGCTGGCTGAGGAAGCCTTGTACTTGCTCAATGAGCCCCGTGGAGCTTGTCGCCGTATGTTCTTTGACGCGCTGATTAATAGACGCCATGGCCAGCTGAGCTTTGTGCAAAGGCGTTTCAGCAGCGGCGTTTGCTTCCAACTGTGCGCGCAGCTGTGCCAAATCCTCTTGAATGGTTTGCATCATCTGATGCATATCATCGCGGCCCGGTAGCGTAGCGGGCACCGGTTCTGCGGCTGGATTGCCGCTGGGTGCAAAGGGCGAGCTCGAGACAAAGGGGGTCTCATTACCGCTGGCGCTTTGCCGATTCCCCAAGGCGGAGTTAAGTTCTTGGCCAAATTCTCGAGCGATACGTTCATCTGATTTGGTACTGCCTAGGTTACCGGCCTGAATTCCTTCTGCCGCGTCCGCGGCCACGCGATTCAGCAACGAGGCCACAGTAGACGTCGCCTCGCTGATGTCCAAACTCTCCGTGCTCGCAGTAGCAGACGGATTGAGCACCGCTGTCTGAGCCTGCGGCTCTTCTACAGCACAGATCATCTCGGTTTTGTTGCCTACCTTGTTGGTGGAAATAATCAGTGCATCGTCACCATAATGCGCACGCACCTGATCCATGGTTGCCTTGCTGTCGGCGCCGACAAATCTCTTCAGTTCCATAGTCTTTTAGGCAGACCCTAGGCCTGCTCTTCCTCACGTTCGTTAACTTCAATCGAGGACACAACGCTAATGGGTTGGTCGTCGGGAATTTCGGTGTAGCACAGGACCGTCAGATCCTTTGTGCTCCGTCGCAGCAGGCGCGCCAACCAGGGGCGCAAAATAGGCGAGACCACCAATACTGCAGGCAAATCTTGCTGTTCTAGGTCTTCAATCGTGGAGCGGATCGAAGCAAAAAAGCTTTCTGCTAAAGCCGGCTCCAAGGCGATTTCGTCGTAACTGTTGGCTCGTGACACCAGATCCGTGAGGAGCTGTTCCAAGGTCGGATCTAAGGTCATGACCGCCAAGGTTTCGTCCGGATCGATAATGTCTTGAACGATCAGTCGGGCGAGCTTGGGTCTGACCAATGCGCTCAGCTGTCCCGCGTCCTGAGTCCGGCTGGACTCTTCTGCCAGCGTTTCTAAAATTGTGCGCATATCTCTCAGCGGCACGCGCTCTCGCAGCAAGTTCTGCAGCACACGTACGACGATACCGAGGCTGAGCTTTTCAGGAATAAAGTCCTCAATGAGCTTGGGAGACGTTTCGGCGATTTTATCGATGAGCTGCTGGGTTACGTCGTAGGTCATGAGTTCGTCGGCGTTATTCTTGATCACACTGTTCAAATGCGTCGCGATAACCGTGCTGGCATCCACCACGGTATAGCCAACCGCTTGGGCGTATTCGCGCTCGCTGGGTTCGATCCAGACCGCGTCCAGACCAAATGCAGGATCTTTGCCAGGCTCGCCGGGAATCTCCGACAGTACATTGCCAGGGTTAATGGCCATCTCCTTGCCGCCGGCAATAACGCCAACGCCACGAACAGAGCCGTTGATCACAATTTGGTAGGCATCTGGCGCGCTGTCCAAATTGTCTCGAATGCGAATAGAAGGCAGCAGAAAGCCCATTTCCGCTGATAGCTTTTTGCGGATGCCTTTCAGGCGATTGAGCAGACGGCCACCGGTGTCGGCATCCACCATGGGAATCAACCCGTAACCCAATTCGAGGCTAATGACATCGACCTGACCGGCATCATCCCAGCCCAGTTCCAATAGATTGGGGTCTTCTTGTGTGGGAGCCGCTTGATTGGATTGGATTTCACCGGGTGCAGGCATGGCCGCGTCGTTTGCAGCAAAGGAACGTTGTATGTAGAACCCCAGACCGAGCGCCATCCCACCCAGCAGCAGGAAGATCATGTTGGGCATGCCAGGTACGAGGCCCATCACCGTCAAGATTCCGCCGGCAATATAAAAAGCCAAGGGGTTCGCCAGCTGCTTACTGGCCTGATCGGGTGTGGACTCTGATGTGGTGACTCGGGTAACGATAATGGCCGTAGCCAATGACAGAATCAGTGCGGGCAGTTGGGCAACCAGACCATCGCCGATGGTGAGCAAGATGTAGGCTCGTGCAGCGTCGGACAGGGTCATATCGTACTGCAGCAAACCAATCAGCAGGCCGCCCACCAGATTGATGATCAGAATCAGTAAGCCGGCAACCGCGTCGCCACGTACAAATTTCGACGCACCGTCCATGGATCCGAAAAAGTCCGACTCTTGTGCAACTTGGGCACGACGCAGTTTGGCGGTTTCTTGATCGATGACACCGGCGTTTAGATCGGCGTCAATGGCCATCTGTTTGCCGGGCAGGGCATCCAGGGTAAAGCGAGCGATGACTTCCGAAACCCGGCCGGCACCTTTCGTGATAACGATGAAATTGATGATCATGAGAATCGCGAAAACGATAAAGCCGACCACGTAGTTTCCGCCGATGACGAACTCACCAAAGGCGGCGATGACCTTGCCGGCAGAGTCGCCACCCTGATGTCCTTCCAGCAGCACCACACGGGTAGATGCCACGTTCAGGCCCAATCGAAGCATGGTGGCGAACAAAATCATGGTCGGGAACGACGAAAAGTTAAGTGTTTCGGCGGTATTCAGCGCGACCATGATGATCAGGAGGGCCAACAAAATGTTGAGGGTGAAAAAGAAATCGAGCATCACCGGCGGTAAGGGCAAAATCAACATGGTCAGAATCAGAATGACCGCCATCGGCATTGCCAACGACGTCCACGGCACCGAGGCCGTCAGTTGTCGAAGTTCTGACAGATTGATTGCTGAAGTAGCCATTTAAGCTATGCCGTATCCTTTTTTCCTGGAAAAAGTGTCGAAAAGTAATCGATATCGACTTGTGCCAGAGTGAATGCACAAACCGTGCCCGAATGCAGGTATTCGATCTGCAACGGTATTTTCGATTCAAGATTTGTCCAATTCGGCCGATGGTTACCCCATAGGCGAAAAGGAAAACTTGATCATGGTCATCAGCAGTACGGCGCCAGTGAGCGCCCCGGGAAAGCGGCTTCGTGGCCTGTGGGTTGTGATTGCGTTGATGGTGTTGGGTGGCTGTGCCAACCAGCAACGTAGCCAGCAACTGTATCCTGTGACCGAATCCGACGGAGTGGTCGCCGCGGGCTATGCGGTTATTGCCTCACAGCGCGGTGATACGCCGGCTCAGCAGCGGCTTATGGCCATCAAAGCATCCAAGCTAGACGCCTATCGCGCACTCGCCGAAGAGGTCTATGGGCAATACGTCAATGCGACCGGCACGATGACGGATATGGCGATCACCGAGGACCATCTGAAGAGCCGCGTTGAGGGTGTGATCTACGGCGCGCGAGTGGTGTCGATTACACCGATTGGTGGGGAAACCTACGAAACCAAGCTCGCACTGTCGCAACGAACCATAGATGAGTTGGTGACGAATTATCTTCAGGGGTCAAGCGCAGGTCGCTAACACCATGTTTGATCGGCGCAATTCATCTCAACGGAAATCTCGGCGGCTGTCGCTATTGTTGCAGGCGTTCGCGATGTGTTGCTGTGTCGGTATCGGCGGCTGGGCTCATGGTGCAAAGGATTCTGCGCCAACTGGCATGGTGCAAGGCGCCGAAGATCAGTTACGCCAACTGAAACAAGCATTGATGACCCTCGCCATGGATCAACAGGCACGGATTGCCGCAACTGGATGGACGGACCGGGATGGTGCGCTAAGCGAAGACCTCATGGTGTTTAGCGACTTAGAGCTTGAAAGGCTGCGCCCCACCGTGCGCCGAAACCGGTTTGGTGCAGAAACCACAGAATTGGTCTACGCAGCAGCGACACAGGACGAAATCTGCGGGGCATCTCTGGCGAGACGGCAGCGGCTGGGTCTGTCGGTGACGACACATCGGCATGGCCAAGCGGCTGGAGAAAATATGGCGCAAGCGGCGGCAAGCCTGATGCAGCGGCATATGCAGGCAGAGTTTGCCCGAAGCAGCCCGAACAATGTTGCCGTGCTACTGACCTCCCAATCTGAGCAGTCTTCTGGCATGTCGACTTATTTGAGGTACATGACGGCTGCTCCCGAAAGTTCGCAAGATTTGAATCTGGAGATACGAGTGCGAACAGCTGATCGCAAACCACTCCTGCACCGCTATGGTCTTTTGGAGCGGGTGCGATCGAGTAAATCACTGGAAGTGCAGCTGCTTTTGATGGCTCAGGGCGCTGCTGTTTTGACCTTGCAAACCGAAGTGCCGCTGCCTTCGAATAGACAAGCGGCTAAAGATCAACTGGCGTGGCTGGAGCTGCCGCAATCAACCAAACAAAGCCTAGTGGAATGGTTGGACGCGGCGCTACCGGATGTTGCTCGAGCGGTGAACTGTCACGGTGAGTCCGGCTTGGCCATTGCCACCAACGCCAGCGAAATTACCCTGCTCGGCGGTCGGGATGCTGGGGTCTACCAAGGTCAGCGCATGGCTATCTTGCCAACGAGCCGCCGGCTGCGTGCTCGTGGCTTGGAGCAAGCTCTAAGCGTTGTCGGCTTGGCTGAAGTGACGCGGGTTGGCCCCCGAAGCGCGACGTTAACCATGTATGCTGGGCCCGGCCAAAGCGATACCGCAGACATGATGGCCGTACCCATGGCAGCATTCGCCCCTTGACTGGCGCAGAGACAGGAAAACTACACATGCCTAACAACCACGGATTCTTTTGTCATCTTTTCTCACGACCAACGTATCGATTTTTGGGTGGCCTGACGCTGATTGCGGTGCTGCAGGGTTGCGCCATGGTCGGCGTTGAGTTGGTCGATAGCGCTGAGCTGGCGGAATTCAAAACGGCCAATACGCCAGAGCCTGAGACGGTTGATGAGGCGGAGCTCGACGATGCCCTGTCCCGGATGATCGCCGACCTAGAACAGTCATTGGAAGCGGCGGCGGTAGAGGCAAAGGAAGATGCGGTGGCTGAGGATGGCACCTACGTGGTCAAAAACGGTGATTACCTGGACAAAATCATCAATCAGACAGTGGGTCAGTCGCCACTGCGGCGGGATATTTTGCGCAGCGCCTTTGTGCGCGCCAATCCCCATGCGTTCATGCGCTCAAACCCGAATTGGTTGCTGGCAAACAAGAAACTGCGAGTGCCCGATGCGGACGACATCAAGAAGGTGATCTTTACCGACGAAAGTCGACGCAACAAAAACCAACGGGCCGGGGCAAACCCCTATGAAGGTTGGATTCAGTACCCCTAATGCTGCGGGCTCAGGGCAAGTGGCTCAATCTGCGACCTCAATACCCGCCAACCCTGGAACCGGCAACGCGACGGATGCCACGGGGCGTTCAACGTCTGGCGTGTCCACGCCGTCGCAAACCATCGCGCTGACAGGTACGCCAACGTTATCTGGCGGATCGGCACCAATAAGACCAACCGCATCAAATCCTTTGGTGAGTGGTTCTGGCATCGCTGCATCCTCAGCGGCGTCGGGAACAAACGTGCCTGACCTCGTGCCGCCTAAGATAGCCAGTCAAGCCGCCATCACCGTGCCGCCACCGGCAGTAGGCCAAAATACCGTACTCGCTGCCTTGCTGGCGTTGAAGGGAGCGCATCCACTGCCGAGTAACCAGCAAGCGGGTACTGGCACCGCACCAGCCCCTACATTGCCTCCAAGCCTTCTGTCCTTGCTAAAAGATACGGTCAAGCCCAACTCGGCAATACAGACCATTCAACGATCAGGCGAGGTACACGGCGGGGCGCCGAGACCCATAGTGCCGTCACCGACGTCCTTACTGCAGCGACTCTTAGATGTCTCAAGTGCGTTCAAGGGTACGCTACCGAACCCGCTGGGATCACAGGCTACGATGCAAACGCCAGAAAAGCTCGCGGCTCGGTTGCCCTCTGCCTCTCAACGTGGACGGGATACTGCTGCCGGTGTGTCGCTTCAACATCATCGGCCAGATGTCGTTACAAAGGGCGATCTATCGATAGTGAGCGCTCGCATTTCTTCGAAGATAATTCCAACCCACGCAAATCCAGGGCTTACGGCTGGGAAGCTTGAACCCGATCGGCAGGCCGGGTCCGCAGCCGGGTCGAAAACGGTGTCAGCGCAGAGTGCTGGGTTGCCCAAGCAGCCAGTGCAGACGCAAACTCAGAGTTCACAGGCCAGCCCAATGCCGGTAAGTCGACATCAGGGACAGCAAGCGGGCGCTTTGTCCGATCTGCCGGTGGTGTCGGCGCGCTCGTCAAGTGCAAACTCTCGCAACGAGGCATTCGGGTATAAGCCTTCGTTGCACGGTGTGATGCAAAGCAAATTCGGAGGAACCATGCTCAGTCCAGAAGGCGTCAATATGATGGCTCGTCCCAACACGGTTTACGTCGAAGGCGCAGCTGCTGGGGTAAGAGTCGAACCCGAACAGGCACGCCTTCTCGGCCTGCGTGCGGGAGAGACCATTAATGCGGTGGTGACACAGCGGCAAGATGGCAATGTATTGCTGGTTGGTAAGCAACAGCTGCCTCTACCGGATCGTATGAACTTGCCTCCGGGCCAGGTGTCCTTGTTGGTGAGAGTGATATCCGGCCAACCGGTGCTGGCTCTAACCGATCCCGCCTTGGCAGCCCAGGTGGCGGCCGCGCACCAGCGTACAGATTCTGACGGGCGTTTTTCTCGCCTACTCAATCATATCGGCAGTTTTCACCTGTCGCGTTTGTTCAGCCCCGGCCACCTGCCGGCATTGGCCGCCCAAGCCGGCGGACCAGAAATGCAGCGTGGACTCGCGAGTCTGCTGCTGGATTCCGGCAAACTGGATAGCACTGTTCTCAGACAAATGGTTCAGAACATGGGCCTGTTTGGCGAACACCAAGCCAGTCTAAATCCCGGTCAGGCGGCTCCTGGCTTGAAATCTATGATGTTGGCGCTGCGGGCGTTAATGCAGGCTCGGCAGATGGAGACTACTTCTCTTTCCGGCGCGATCGACGAAATAGAAGCGCGCCAGATCGACTCCTTGGCCCAGCAGGCCGCAGGACGATCGCACTATTCCTGGGTCATTCCTTTTGCAGACCAGCACCCAGTATTTATTGAGCTGGAACACCACGATGGCTCAGAAGCCGATGGCACGGAGGGCCAAGAGAGCTGGACTGTGGATTTGGACGTGGGTCTTACCGAAACCGTTTCCATGGCGGCCAATGTGCGAATAAGTCATGAAGGCGTCTTGGTGCTGCGGCTGTGGTTGCCCGAGCCGACGTTTTATCGCTTGGCCGAAGCAGGCAAGACCGAGTTGGAAGCCATGCTCAGTGGCCAGGGCTTGAGTCTGGGTGGACTGACCATCTATCCGGTGGCGCGTGATGCCGGCAGCGTGAACTATGGTCAACAACGGATGGGAGTCTCGATTGATGCCTAAGCGAGAAAGTCCCTTTGGGTGGACGATGGCCGACGATGTGTTGGACCCGAAAGATCTGCAGGATGGTGAGGCGAAGAAAGCGGTCGCCCTACTTTACGATCAAGTCCGAGCGCCGGTACTTGTGGCCAAGGGACAGGGAGCCTTTGCTGAAGAAATTATCGAAGTGGCAAAGGCCGCAGGCGTCCATCTGGCAGAGGATCCGGTGTTAGCGGAAACGCTGTCTTATTTGCAGCTACAGCAGGAGATACCAGAAGACGTATACGTTGCCGTAGCAACGGTGTTGGCTTGGGCTTATTGGTTAAAGGGCGAGGCACCCCAAGTGCTGACCGAACGATAGGTCTCGCGTTAACGCTTGCGCCGCATGCGGCCCATCTTATCGTAGAGAGCGCTGTGATTGTCCGCGCTGCGCTGAGTAAGAGAGGAAAGAACCGTGCGCACCACTTCCAGCTGACGTTTGAGTAGCAGGTCGTTGCGGATATGGGCTTCCTTGCATTCGTTGAGCAGGGTTCTGGCTTCATCCCACAGCGGGTCAGAGGTGTTTACGCTGTCTGCCGAGGCCTTGGCTCCTTCGCTGGCAATCTCTTGGGGCCACTGGGCTTGGATAGACTGCAACAACTCAACTTTTCGTTGCTGTACGGTTTCGAGGTGATCGAGGTTTTTCTCGGTCAGAGCAATAAATTCTTCTTCCAAAGAACTCTTGAGCTGGTTGCCAAGAGTCAGAATGTCGCGAATCAATACTGGATCAGACATGGCGGGGCCAACGGCGTCGTTGGTCTGGTTAGATCAGCTGCTCGAGTTCGGCGAAGTTTTCAGCAATACGGCGGGAATCCAACGGGAACGAACCGTCTTCGATTGCCTGCTTCATTTGCTGCACTTTGACTTCGTCAAAGGTCGCGTTTTCGCTGGACCGTATCTCGTTGCTCAGTTTGACTTCGACGCTGGCCGCCGGCTCTTGAGTCGCTGGCGCGGCGCCGGTGGCACCGGTATCCTGAGCGGTTGTCGCACCAGCAGTTCGCGCGCGATTTGCTGTGACGGAATTCGTGTTAATGCTGTCAACCATGATGCACCTATCTTCAAATTGGCTTTACGCTTAAGCGCCGCCTGAGCTTTTTCGGAACGGCCCGAAACGAGCGGTTTACGCCTACAACGTATAAGTCGGTAGGTCGGCGAAGAACTTTAGCGATATTAATTATATATATCAAATGTTTACGAACGGTTTCCTAGAGCTCAGAGCCGGTTAGCACTGCGTGCCGTACCCATGCCAGTCACAACGGCGGAAACGCGTCGATTACTGCCAGGATTGCGCAAAACGATCTGGTCGCCTAAGTACCCATCCTGAAGCGCGACCAGTTCAGATGCGATTCGAAAGTGCTTGCCCAATGACTCCACGTCAACGGTTTGGCCACGCTTAATAAGCTTGGCTTTGGCCAGATCGCGCTTGCGAAGAATGTCCCCGGGGTGAAGCAGCCGATTTGCCGCTAGCATGCTTAACCCCTTGAGCGAGCGTATGGCGTCGTGGGGTACATCAACAGCCCGCTCTTGTATTGCGATGTGTTCCCGGGCTATCAGGCTACGCGAAGGGATGGCTTGGGTGAGTACGACCACCCGCTGGCCAACCGCTAAATCCGATTCGATCAATATTCGCCCTGGTAACAGTTGGCGTGCCGCATAGTACTGTTTGCCCTGCAAATGGGTGACTGCGTTTTGCGGCGAACGGTGGGGGAGGGCCAGTTTCACTGCAAAGGCATTCGACGTTAACTTTTCACCTTTCTTTACGGCCCGTGTCGCAGTGAATACTTCGACCGTCGGCTGCGCTTGCTCTTCATCGGCCATGTTATCGACATGGCGCCGACCGCGAATTCGACGCTGCCAGTTGTTGTCCGGACACCGAACATCCACCGATAGGCTGGCGGGTGCCGTGTCTAATGGAACTCGGTTCATGGGATCGATAATAAAATTCGAACAGTCCGGAATCGCCAAGCGCTTGTCTGCCAGTGCGAAGTCATAGGTTGCTTTGAAGCCACCACCGGTTTCTGCCAGTTTGCGGGACCAATGATTTAGCGCGTCGCCTAGGTTTGCCGCTGTGCTATCGGTTGCCGCTGTATCCAGTGTTTGTGCATCTGCATGGACGTAACCGGCAGCCATTAACAGAACCGCAGACAGCCCATGGATGAACGTCGCCGGCAAGGGCGAACGCTCTGATGACTTTTTGACACTTTGGCGGGTAATTCGATGCATGCCAACACAGGTGCAATAAAGGTGCCAGTCTGCTGCCAGGGCGCAGATTACCCCAGAGATACCCAAGCGGCACGCAGCTGCGAGCACGAGGCGTGTGCAAGATACGCGACGCGACCTCTTTAAAGGGATGAAAAAGAACGCCTCAAGCGCGGATGGATTCTCTCGATCCACCGGCTGTCGAGTTTGGCAAACGACTTTGCTCAGGAACCTGACGGAATGTTGACACGTCGTGTCTGGCGGCAAGCGTAGGCAAAAACCGGAAGCAATACGCCGGTTATTCCTTGCCGCACAGAGTGAATACCACCCCCAACCTGCCTAAAACGCCATTTTTACGTCGAAACTGGCCCCATATCAGAGTTGGCACGCCAATTGCTTTCCAGAGAGCGTGACGGTAGAGGAACTCATCCTCTTCTACTGAATCGAACGTAAGTTGCAAAACTTTAGGAAACAGACCGACATTTTTTGGAAAGGAAAAAGAGATCGTTAAATGAGCATGCTCGACAACATCTTTGGGGTTCATGAAAACGCGGTGCAGTTGCGACAGCGACGCATTGGCTTGCTGGGTGAAAACATAGCAAACGCAGATACCCCCAACTACAAAGCAAAGGATCTGGATTTTAAGGCGCTGATGAACAACGAACGCTCGATGTCGACGCGTCGCACTCATGACATGCACATAGACCACGCCGGGGGTAATAAGAACGGCCTGATCTATCGTGTTCCAAACAACCCGGCCGCTGACGGAAACACAGTCGAACTGAATTTCCAGCAAGCCGAGTTTGGTAAGGAATCAGCACGTTACACCGCAACGCTGCAATTTCTGGAAAACAGAATTGGCGGTGTTCGTAGAGCGCTTCGCGGCGAATAAAACAAATTTAACAGGGTAGACTCATCATGGCTCTTTCAATTAATACGAATATTTCTTCTTTAACGGCACAGCGCGCCATCGCGGATTCCAAGAACGACTTGGAAACAGCAATGGAGCGTCTATCGACAGGTTCCAAGATCAACAGCGCATCGGACGATGCGGCGGGTCTGGCGATGACCCAGCGAATGACTGCGCAAATTAAAGGTTTGAATATGGCAATCAAGAATTCCAATGATGGAATCGCCATGACCAAATCCATAGAAGGCGCCATCTCGGAAGTATCCGACATGCTGCAGCGCATGAGAGAGCTTTCTATTCAGGCAGCGAACGGAACCAACAGCGCAGCAGATCGCACCTACCTGCAGGACGAAGTCAATCTGCTGATTCAAGAAGTCACCCGCGTATCTGCCAACACGCGCTACAACGGCTCTTTGATCCTCGATGGCACGTTCATCAACAAACAGCTTCAAGTGGGTATCGAAGAAGGCGAGCACATTACGTTCTCCGTTGACTCGGTTGCCGCCAACCAAATTGGGGCCCACACATTGGTGGGTAACGGCGTGAATCCAGAGGATCCCGCGGGCACCGCGCCGATCAATCCGGTAACAATTGAGGAAGATATTGAGATCTTTGGTTACCTTGGAACGAAAACTATTGAAGCCTCTTCCCAAGACACCGCCAAGGAAACGGCATTAAAGGTGAATTTGGCGTCATCAGAAACGGGAGTCCGTGCGTATGCGAAAACCTACGCCGCCCTTTCTTCCAGTGACGACACGTCCCGTACCTATAATTTAAAGATCAACGGGTTTCAGACAGGCAACTTCATCATTTCGAGCACCGACGTCAACGACGCGGTGGAATCCATTAACCGTATTTCCGGAGCATCAGGCGTCACGGCGACTTCTTCTAACAACAAAATTGTGTTGTTTGATGCAGATGGCGACGATATTACGATTGAAAACACCAAGTCCGGCAGTGAGTTTGTGGATCTGGTGGTGGAGAAATTGGGGGAAGATGGCGACGTAACAAATATCATTGGTTCCGCAGTCACCCTCGCCCAAGGCGCTACCTCAACCGTGCTAGGCACCGCGGCAGTTTACTCCGCCTCTGCTGGCACTTTGGCCAACTACAGTGGCGACACTGTGATCAGCGATGGCACCAACAGCGTAACGATTTCGCATGCATCCGCGCCAGCCGACCTAGATGCCTTGGTCACGGCCATCCAGGCGGCAACTGGATACAGCGACTTACTCTTTCAAGTCTCGGCCAACGACAATGGTACGGATCTTGATCTCACCTACAAAACCACCGGCACAGTAGCGGTCGCGCCGACGTTCACTCAAGACGGCGCAATCGATGAAGCTGGAGCGACTCCCGCTATCTACAACATTGGTGTTGGTACGCTAGCAAATTACTCCGGCGATACGGTACTCAGTGATGGCACTACCTCTGTGACCATCGATCACTCTGGCGCAACCGTCGGTGCTGCCATCGCCGAAGTGGAAAATATTCGAGTGACCGGGGCCGCAGCCTTTGCTGGATCCACGACTATTAGCGACGGTGTAAGCACAGTGGTTGTTGATCATTCTTCCTCTGGTCCGGCGGATGTCGCTGCTATTATCAGTGGCCTTCAAGGAGTCACCAGCGCGGTTGCCGAGGTCAACGGATTAACCATTGGCACGGTCGCGAATTACGACGGCGACTTTGTACTGGGCGACGGCACGGAGTCTCTCACTCTAGATTTTTCTGTCTCGGCACCAGCCGACGTTGACGCCTTAGTAACGGCAATTCAAGGACACACCAACTACGGCAACCTAGCCTTTACGGTAGCCGCTGACTCTGCGGGCACTGGTTTGGAATTAACCGCCAGCACCGCAGGCTTCACAGGTATTGCCCCAGCGTTGACCTACGTTGAGAGTGGAAGTTCGGCAAGCGGATCGGTCAGCGTCACGACGGTCGGGTCTGATACATACGCTGACCTCGCCTTCACGATTGGCCTCGGCAGCGACGGTGTAAGCATCGATGCCACTGCTGCAACAGCAGGCGCCACAGGTATCACGGCGACTTTGACCTCTTCTTCGGGTGGCACCATTGATGCCACGACTGTCTCCACGGCAGGTAAAGATGCTATGGATGTCGGCACCTTGGTGACACAGATCCAAGCAGATTCTAACTATTCCAGCCTGGGCTTTACGGTTGCGGCTGGTGCCGATGGGGCAAGCCTTGATTTGACTTATAAGGTTGAAGGCGCGCAAGCAGCTGCGCCAACGCTAACCCAAGTAAGTGCAACCATTGGTAGTACAAGCACGACACAAGCGGGGGCTAACGGCGCTGTGACACAGGTGACTGCCGGTGTGGCGGATTCCGATTCGGCCGATGCGACACGCATATCCGGCACGCTGAAATTCGTGTCAGCGAGCTCCTTTTCTGTTGAACAGGCAGGGAATCTGAACGGTGATTCCGGCTATTTTGCGGCAGGATCTCAAACCGCCGCTCTCGTGGATCTGACGCAGATCAAAATCAGTAGCGAATCCGGTGCCAGCGATGCGATTTCTATCATCGATGCTGCGCTGGATAAGGTCGCACAAATGCGATCAGACCTGGGTGCTATCGAAAACCGGATGGATCACACCATCTCGAACCTTATGAACATTGCGGAAAAAACCGCGGATTCGCGCTCTCGTCTCGAGGATGCGGACTTCGCGCTGGAATCCGCACGACTGGCGAAAAATCAGGTTCTGCAACAGGCGGGCACCTCGATGCTCAGCCAGGCAAACCAGATGAGCCAAATGGTTATGGAACTGTTGCGCGGATAAAACGGTAGATCCCTCGGAGTAGGTAAATGAGCTTAGACAGAATTTTTGGTGTGGCCGGCGGTGCCATGGATGCCCAAGTCATACGAATGAACTTGGCGGTATCGAATATCGCCAACGCGGAGGTAACCGAGTCCTCTCCAGAAGATGCGTACCGAGCAAAGCGTCCGGTATTCGAAAGCATTTTGGCCAGCGAAGTCGATTCGCGCCGGGGCGAAACCCAAGGTGGAGTCCGCGTGAAGCAGATTGTTGAAGATCAGACCACGACACCGGCTAACTACGACCCAGGACATCCAAAGGCGAACGAAGACGGCTACGTCTATCTTTCTAATGTGAACCCAATGAACGAATTGGTGGAGATGACTGCGGCGGCACGTTCTTTCGAAAGCAACATTGAAGCAATGAACACGGCCAAGCAGCTCATGATGCGCACCGTTGAATTGCTCAAGAAATAGGAGCAGTTATGAGTGAACTGAGTATTGGCGGCATTCG
The DNA here is from genome assembly GCA_042091155.1 of Gammaproteobacteria bacterium. Taxonomy (GTDB): domain Bacteria; phylum Pseudomonadota; class Gammaproteobacteria; order Pseudomonadales; family Azotimanducaceae; genus UBA4421. The sequence goes on along the minus strand of JBELHZ010000001.1, from coordinate 136,140 downwards.
AACGGTGGCAGATTTGCGCGCTGAAGCAGCCGCACCCAAGCCGGAAGCAGACCTCGACCGAAACGCGTTTTTGCGCCTGTTTACGACTCAGCTGCAGAATCAAAACCCGCTGGATCCAATGAAGAACGAAGCCTTTGTGGCCCAGCTAGCGCAATTTTCCAGCTTAGAAGCAACGACACGTATGTCAGATTCCCTGGATCAATTTGTGACGACGCAATCCAGCGAAAAGATCATGCGCGGGGCATCCCTGATTGGTAAGAACGTATTCGCCTCCGGGGCAGTAATGCGGCAGGACGGCGGGAAGGCAATAAGTGGTTACGTTGATCTTGATCAAGTAGCAGACAACATTCGCCTCAGCGTTTTGGATGCTCGCACTGGACAGATCGTCAACTCCATGGACTTAGGGCCACAGGTTGCTGGCGAAGTTGGTTTCGACTGGAACGGCGGAAACTTTGATGGGGAGGCAGCTCCCGCAGGTGACTACATTTTCCAGGCAGAAGTGATCAATGGAGACAAATCCAGAGGATTGCCTGTCTATGGTCAAACGCGGGTTCAGGGCGTTTCCTTTAATGACGAACTGGGACAGGTACTGGTGGAAATCAGCGACGGCCAAACTCTGGCTCTGTCCGAAGTCACACGAATTTCAGAATAATCACGGTTAAAAGCAGGCTCGTTTAAGGGCTCGTAATAAGCGAATTGGAGAACACTCAATGTCTTTCTATACCTCACTCACTGGGTTGAAGGCCGCAACGACAGAGCTGGCGTTGACCAGTAACAACATCGCTAACGTTGGTACCAGCGGATTCAAAAAGTCTCGCGCCTCGTTCGGTGACATCTTCGCGACGTCACCGTTGCAGAAGTCCACATCGGTGGTTGGTCAGGGCGTATCGTTGAAAGAGGTGCGGCAGGAATTTTCTCAGGGCAACGTAGAGTTCTCATCGAATACGTTGGACTTGGCGATTTCCGGTGAAGGCTTTTTCCCGCTCAAGTCGGCAGATGGCCTGACGGATATCTTCACTCGCAACGGTAGCTTTGTGTTGAACGAACAGTTCAACGTGGTGAACTCTTCCGGTCAGGCACTGCTCGCGGCGGCGGTTGACTCCTCCGGTAAGGCGGACTTGGAAAAGCTCAGCCGTTTGGCGATCCCGGTTTCTACATCGGGCCAGGCGACGGAAACATCCGAAATTCAGCTGGCGCTTAACCTGCCGTCAGATGCAGAGGTGATTGACGCACCGTTTAACCGGAATAACCCGGGAACCTATAACAAGTCGACGGCGTTGAGTGTGTATGACAGCGGGGGTAACTCCTATTTGGCGACGATTTATTACGTCAAGACCGCTAACGCGACGGCGAACTCGCCAACCAACAAATACCAAACTTACGTTTTCGTTGGCGATGACCAAGTTAATCCAGCACTTCAGCAAGCCACGGATGAAAACCAAGAGCTCCTGTACGTCAACAAGTACGGGGTGCTGAGGCCTTTCTCCGAAGTAGAGGATTTGCTGGTTAACCGGAAAACGCAAAAGTTCTCCTTAGACGATTTGACCGATGTCCGTACCTCTGTGCCTGCGACGGTCGAAGGCGCCAAGCTACCGAACGACCTAACAGCGGATCAGGGCTATAACTTCGATACGGCCGTCACCGGCGGAGCCTTCACAACAGCGCAATTGAAAAATTTCATGACGGTTGATGTGGACAATTCCGGTAATCCGGCCACGGTGGATTTGTCTGCTTTGGCAGACGAAAACCGCAATTACACTGGTGTTGAGCTCGCTTCAATCATTCAAAATCAGCTGAACGTAAAATTTGGCGATGAACGCTATTTCGATCTAACGACCGCAAGCGCGCGGACATTCAACGTGAATCTTACCTCGGGCGGCACGACCAATGTCTCTGCGGTAGACCTTTCGACGGCGTTCGCCACCGATGCGGATCGACTCACAGCAACAGCCGGTCAGGTGGTCGCGGCGATTCAAACCCAGCTCGATGCAGATCTGGGAGCAGGCGAAGTAACGGCCACCTACGATTTCGCGACTCGGGAGTTTTTGTTCAAACCGGCTTCGTCTTCTGACACCGTCGCACTGAGCTCAGATGCGACAAACAACCTTTTTAAAACATCACCGACATTGGTCCCCGTAGATTCTCTGGGTTCTTATGGGCAGACCGTAGCACCCAATGGTGAGCTACAGCGTGTTTCGAACGAACAGCGTTACGGCATCAAAGTCAGCTATGACGGCGCCAAGCAAACGTTTTCCTTCTCGTCTGGAACCACAGGCGATACATCTCAAGTCGCCGTGAACTTCTCAGTTCCGACGTTCGATGCAACCACAGGTGTGCCGACGGGCGACACGGACGCAGACGGTAGCTTTACGCTTGGAGCGAACTTAGCCAGCGCAGCATTCATGGGCTTTGAGGTCACTGGCACCGCCGATTCCTTATATTCAGAGTTGCCATCAGATGATGCGATACGAGGTGTTGTTTCCTTGCCCGCAGTCAGCCAAGGCTCCTCTATTGCAGTAAACGTGAACAACAACTTCTCGGTAGATGCCTCGAACAACACCTTCGTTGTATCGGTGGATGATGTCAAAGGCACCCTAGTGCTGCCGACGGGTTCTGGCTACACCTTGGACAGCTTCATCGTCGAATTGGAAAAAGGCATTAACCAATTGGCATCGGATAATGGCAGTACCGTATCCGGTGTATCGGTCGCCTACGACTCAGAAACCAATGGTTTGATTTTTACCTCAGGTACGACAGGCACCGACTCCTTTATCAAGGTCTCCGGTTCCGCCACGTGGGGCTTGGCCAACATCGGATCGGGTCGCGGTACGACCACCACATGGATCAAACCTTCTCAGTCCGCAGACTCGGTGAACGGCGTATCGGTAAACAAATACATTGACGAATTTGGTGTAGAAACGGCCAGCGCCGACGGCTTCTCCACATTGCCCGAATGGTCGCCGATTTTCTTGGACAAGGGTGAATTGACCTTTGATACATCGGGTAACTTGGTATCGCCTACGGGTGGAGCCCAGTTGGACACGGTCTTCCTGGCCGGTGGTCGTGGCGCATTGAATCTGAGTATCGACTACACGGGTACGACCCAGTTCTCACAAGCCTTCGCAGTCAAAGCGCAATCGCAAGACGGATCTCCCGAAGGTGACCTTGTTGGCGTCGACATTGGAGACGATGGCTTGGTGGTGGCGAGTTATTCCAACGGTTCCCAGGAGTCTCTCGGAAAAATCGTACTGACGACTTTTGCGAGTAATGAAGGCTTGCGCCAAAACGGAGACAGCTCGTATTTGTCATCCGCGAAATCAGGTGCGGCAGCCTTTGGTGAGGCAGGTACCGCTGGCTTCGGAACCATTCGAGCGGGTGCTCGAGAGCGTTCGAACGTGGACTTGACCACCGAGCTGGTTGGTCTGATTACGGCCCAACGAAACTTCCAGGCGAACGCCAAGGCGATTGAGACCTCATCCGCCCTGACGTCCGCCATTATTAATATCCGAAGCTAGGTAAGCGGCAATGGATAAAGGCATATATACCGCGGTGGGCTCGATCAACGCTCAGCGCATGCAAGAAACCAACGCGATCCATGAGCTTGCGAACGTTTCGACCGTCGGTTTTAAAAAGGCTTATCAGATCGCCCTGGAATCCTATCGAGTGGACGGCGATGGCTTTAAAACGCGTTTTTTGGCGTCCAACTCACCCAGCGGTGTGGTGAATCTGACCCCCGGCAGCCGTATTGCCACCGGCAACGCCATGGACATCTTCATGAACGACCAAACGGTTCTGGGGGTCCAAAACGAAGACGCTCAGGTCGCTTTTACTCGTCGTGGTGATGTTCGCGTTAATCAAAACGGTGAGTTAGCTCTGGTCACGGGAGAGCTGGTGCTCGACGACGGTGGCGGTGCCATCGTGCCGCCAGCGGATCAAATACTGAGTATTTCAGACGAAGGCGTCGTCTATGCCGTTGATCCAGAGCAGGAAGTCGCAGAACCGCAAGAGGTTGCTCGTTTGATGCTTCGCGACGCAAGCGGCGTGTCCCTGGAAAAGATGGAAGACGGATTATTTAAAGTGCTAGGGCAACCAGCCGGCGACTTTGAAACGGGTCCAAATGCAGTATCGATTTCCAGCGGTCAACTGGAAGGAAGCTCAGCCAACGCCATGGAAACCATGGTCAAGATGATGAACGGCGTCCGCTCCTTTGAAATGAAGATGAAGCTGGTCAAAGAGTTAGGCGATCTGGGTGATTCCAACAATACGTTGATGAGACTGAGTTAACTCGTTAGACAAGATCGACTGACACGATAAACAAATGATAACGACGATCCCAATAGGGGTGTCGAAACGGATAAGGACAGACTATGGATGCTTCTTTGTGGGTTGCTAAGACCGGGTTGAATGCTCAGCAAACACGCATGAGTGTGATCTCCAACAACCTGGCTAACGTCAACACAAATGGCTTCAAACGCGATCGAGCGGTATTCGAAGACCTGCTGTACCAAAATATCCGCCAGGCCGGTGGTCAAACCGGCGCGGACACCAACGCACCGAATGGTTTCATGCTGGGCACCGGTACACGAATCGTCGCGACGGAAAAAATGCAGGGCCAGGGCAACATGATTGCCACGGAAAATGCCCTAGATCTTGCTGTTGAAGGCCCGGGTCTTTTCCAAATTTTGCAGCCAGACGGCACCATCGCCTACACACGTGATGGCAGCTTTAAGCTCTCCCAAAACGGTGAACTGGTGAACAGTTCGGGCTATCTGCTGCAGCCCCAAATCGTTATTCCTCAAGAAGCTGCAAGCATCACGGTGGGTACCGATGGCACGGTCAGCGTTGAGTTAGCGAACGGCGGCGGTAACCAGCAAATCGGTCAGATACAGGTCGCTCGCTTCATCAATGCATCGGGCTTGGAATCACTGGGACAGAACCTGTTTCGAGAAACTCAGGCAAGTGGACCACCCATCGTCTTGGTGCCTGGTGAACAGGGTGCGGGCCGAGTGGCTCAGGGCATGCTGGAGGCTTCCAACGTTAACGTCGTGGAAGAACTCGTGAATATGATCGAAACCCAGCGCGCCTATGAAGTGAATTCCAAGGCGATTTCCGCCGTCGACTCCATGCTCCGCTTCTTGAACAACAATTTATAGGCCACCTGATGCACGACGCTAAATCACTACTTTTGATGGTCGGTAGCATCGCGATGGCCGCAGGATGCACTGCGCCCCAGATGGCCCCGATCATAAAAGAACAGGCCTTCGAGCCAGTGACACCTGTTATGCCGGCAGAGATCACCTCGGTAACCGGTTCGATTTTTGCCGACAGCAATGCCCGTTATCGCTTTGGCTATAAGAAGAATTTCCAGGTTGGAGACATCATCACGGTGGTTCTCACCGAAGCGACGCAGGCCCAACGCCAGAGTGGTGTAGAGACATCTCGTGAGGGTTCTAATAGCCCGCTAAAGGCATTGCAAGGCGCCTTCGGGTTGCAGGGCAATCGTTTTGAAAAAGCCGCAAAGGTTATCCCGTTCGATGATTTGAAAATCGAATCCAAGGGGTCGGGTACCGCCAACCAAGCCGCATCGTTAAGCGGTGCCATCGCGGCAACGGTGATACAGGTGTTGCCGAATGAAAGTTTGCTGATTAAGGGCCAGAAGCGTCTGACGCTGAGCGAGGGTAGCGAGACCATTCAGGTGCTCGGACTGGTTGATCAACGCGATGTCCAGCCGGACAACACCGTACTGTCGTCCCGTTTGGCTAACGCCCGTATTTCCTACGAGGGTTCAGGAGATTTGTCCGCCGTCGCCAAGGTGCCTTGGGGCACCAATATTGTTAACAAAGTGTGGCCATTCTAATGATTTTCAAAAGAGCTAATATGCTGGCCCTGTTCCTATCCCTGATCGTGCAGCCCATGTTGCTTAATCACGCATCAGCGGATCGAATCAAGGACCTCACGTCAGTAGCCGGAGCTCGCCCGAACCAGTTGATTGGCTACGGGCTGGTGGTGGGACTTCAAGGAACCGGCGATAAAGATAAAATTTCGTTTACCGCCCAAAGCCTGAAAAAGGTCTTGGATCGATTGGGTGTCGACGTAGACGGCCCAATTTCCAATTACGATCTGTTCGATCGCGGTGTCGCGAATCTGGCCTACGACAAGACCAAGCTCGATAACGTGGCTTCTGTCCTAGTAACAGCCACACTGCCCCCCTTCGCGAAGCCGGGACAATCGGTGGATGTGAATGTGGCGACCATTGGCCTAGCGACCAGTTTACGGGGTGGTAATTTGGTCATGACAGAGCTGCGTGGTGTCGACGGACAGATTTATGCCTTAGCGCAAGGTCCGCTGACGACGACGGGTATCGAAGTGAATGCCGCCGGATCGGAAATCAATATCGGTGTGCCGACGACCGCCCGAGTGCCGAATGGTGCGCTGGTGGAGCGAGCCGTCGAAACACCGTTTGGCGAATCAGAGTTTGTGGTGTTGAACGCTCATCAAACCGATTTTACGACGGTCAGTGCGATATCGGATGCCATTAACGAGAAATTCGGTGTAGGCACAGCGAATGCGATGGATGCCAGATCGGTAGCCGTCCGCGCTCCTTTGAGCCTGCCGGAACGGGTTGGGTTTCTCAGCATGATTGAGAATATTGACGTGATCCCAGGTGAACCCAAGGCTCGGGTCGTTGTGAACTCACGTACCGGTACGGTGGTGATCAGCCGTACGGTAAAAGTGACCGCAGCCGCAGTAACTCAAGGCAGCTTGTCGGTTTCCATCGCAGCCACTAACGAAGTCGTACAGCCGGAAGCCGGTCTGTTTGGCGGCGGTGGTGAAGCGGTAGAAGTTCAAAACGCCGACATCGAAGTAACGGAAGAAGTGAACCCGATGTTCCTGTTCCAGCCCGGTGTCGATCTAAGAGACATCGTCGAAGCGGTGAATCAAGTGGGTGCAAGCCCCTCCTCTCTTATCGCTATTTTAGAAGCGCTAAAAAGCTCAGGCAGCCTTCGCGCTGAACTGTTGGTTATCTAGCGGTCATGACGGATTCCATTACACCAGACCCACGAATGACCAATGCCCTAGACTTTGCCGGTCTTGCGCAAATGCGTGCAGGCGCTGTCCAGGGGGAAGAGAAGGTCACAAAAGAAGTCGCCCAACAATTTGAGTCTATCTTTATCAACATGATGCTGAAGTCCATGCGTGATGCCACAGAACGGTCTGGGCTATTGGATTCCGAGGCGACCAAAACCTACGAGTCCATGTTCGATCAGCAAATGTCTACGGAACTCGCGGGCAAGGGCACCTTTGGTATCGCACAAGCACTGCAGAACCAGCTGAACCTCAATCCGAGCAAGGTTAGTCGCGGCGAGTCCATGCCGCTGAGTCAGTCGCGGGGGTTTGAGCTTAAGCAAGGGGAAGGCAGCTACGAATTACAGCGCGGTACGCGCCCGCTGACGTTTACCAAGGGTGATCTATGACAGATCTCCTCTCTATTGGCGGTTCTGCGGTTCGAAACAGCCAACTGGCCTTATCGGTTGTCAGTAACAACATTGCCAACGTCAATACGGACGGCTATGTCCGACAAGATCTGGATTTGCAGGAAGGCCTGCCCACAAAGAATGGTCTGTTTTATTTGGGCAGCGGTGCCATCGCCGACGGCGTGCGCCGGTCTTACGACGGTCAAGTGGAATCGTCGCTGCGTATCAGTATCAGCGATCTGAATGCGCAGTCGCCGCTGATCGAAAACACCGAGCGGTTGATTAACGTATTCGGTAACAAAAATGCGTCTCTGACACCTGCCTTAGGCAGTTTTTTTGATAGCCTGCGTGCCCTAAGCGTTGATGCCTCTTCGGAAGTGTTGCGCAATCAGGTGCTCAATGAGGGTCAAACCCTCGCTTCCCGCTTTAATGGCCTTGCCACTCAGTTGGACAGCCTCGACTTAGAAACCCGCAAAGTAGCGGAAGATCGAGTCGCCACGTTCAATGTGCTGACCGAGCAACTGGCCGGTATCAATTCCGGCTTGCAAAAGTCATCGGATGTTGCCAAGCAACCGGCCAGCCTGCTGGACAGTCGCGACCAAGTACTCCGCCAAATGGCTCAGATCACGCGAATTTCTGTACGAGAACAAGGCAACGGCTCGGTTACTGTGGGCATTGGCACGAGTTCGACAACCGCTGTGGTGGTTGACGGACTGAAGTCGGTTGCCATAGGCGTCAATTTTTTGCCGGGTACGCCTAACCGGTCTGAGCTTCAGCTCAATCCTTTTGAAGACCCGGTGAATCTGTCTGGACTGATCGGTGGCGAGTTGGGCGGCGTGCTGGCTTTTCGCGACCAGATGTTAGCCCCCGCAATGGCCAAACTGGATGACATCGCTTCGACCTTTATGAGCGAGATCAATACCGCCCACGCCAAGGGCATGGACATGGCAGAACAGGCGGGAATACCGTTGTTCGTCGCCTCACCGGAATTTGCTGTGGATTACAGCCTGGCCAATGGAAGCACGACGCTAAGCGTCAGCGTGGATGAACCCAGCGATGCGAATCTGCGCCCCATAGACCTTGCTTATGATGCGCCGAATGCACGTTGGGTGGCCGAGGACACGCTCTCAGGTATGCGTTATGTGTCCAGCGGATCGCCCAAGCAAATCGCTATGAATGGCCTAACCATTAGCCTCAATGGTCAGGCTCAGGCTGGCGATGTCCTCAGCATAAGCGGTGAATTTCGAGCATCTCGTAGCATTGCCATAGCGATTGAAGATCCCAAGTCTTTGGCTGCGGGCGACCTGTTTCGTGTATCCCAAAGCGTTTCGAATACAAGCGACGCCAGTGCCAGCATTCGTCTTATCGAGAATGCAGTTACCGGAGACTCCATTTCCAGTCTGGACTCGTTGCTGGTCAACAACCTGAACATCGATGCCGCGTTGACGGTCAGCACCAGCTATTCACTGGCGAAAATGACCCTGCCGGCGGGCACATCGAATCTACAGCTCAGCATGAGCAAAAGCACCAGCAGTGACGCAGAGCTGCAGGTGTTCACGCGAGACGGTCGACACCTGTTTGGTAGCGAGCTAACCAGTGCGCAACAAAGCGTAATGTTGAGCGAACAAAACGGCTTCGTCGCTGGCAGTACCTACAGCGACAGCTATCTCAACGGCGCTGCCAGCTATAGAGATCAAAGCTGGTCCCTAGGCAGCAGCGCAACGGCCGTGATCAATACCCTAGAAGACGGTAGCTTAGACGTTACTGCGGAAGCGTTGTTACGTGGTGGCGCTATGCCCAGTTTGACAAACAGCGGCGCGAGCACGATGACGGTGATCGCCGAAGGCGCGCTAAAGCTGGATGGCATCGCGCTGCCTGCGCTTGAACTGGCGGCAGGAGCGAGCTTAACGAGCAGCGCGGTCGCGAGCTGGCTCAACACCACGATCGCTTCTGACAGCTTGGCGCTAAGCGCATCGGCGCAAAACGAAATACGCATTCCGGTGAGCGACATCTCCACGACAACGGGATCACTGACGATCAATGGCGTGAGTGTCCACAGCGCCGCAGCAATTGAAAGCACCACAGCCTTAGTCAATAACATTAACGCCCAAAGCAGCAACACCAACGTTGAGGCAAGGCTAGATTTTGACGGGGCATTGATCCTAACGAATACAGCGGGCTTTGAGGATCAAACCATATCTCTGGGTAGCAGCAGTGCCGTGTTCACCGGCATTTCTGGTGATATTCAGGCAGGTATCGCTATCACCGCTACCCGCAGTGCCGGCGATACCAGCGATCGTACGGTGGCGCTGACATTGTCGGAAACCGGTAGCGCCTCAGATCTGGCCAAGCTGGGTTTTGCGACGACGTTGGAGGTGCCCAACACCCTGAGTGAAGATCTGATCGTGTTTACCACGGGCTCACTGGGCAATACGGCCGCGTTAAGCGCCAGCTACGAAAAAGGCGAAACCGATTCGCTGCAGCTGCGTTCTTCGCCGCTGCAAATCAACTTTACGTCGGATGCCACTTATCAGATTACGGATACTCAGACCTCTACCATCGTGGCCGAGCGATCCTATGTGGCGGGTCAGCCGATTCAATATCAGAATCTTCAGGTGACATTGGATGGCATACCCAGGTCTGGTGACACCTTTAGCATCGATAACAACAGTGACGGCTTTGGCAGCAATGAAAATCTGCTGCGCTTGATCGATATCGAAGGGGCCAAGGTTCTGGGTAATAACGACACGCTGCACGAATCCTACCTTGGACTGCTCAATCAAGCTGGCAGCACGGCGCGTCAGGCACAGGTGACTCAAGAAGCCATGCAGGTGGTGTACGAGCAAGCCAATGAAGCCCGTGACAAAGTGGCCGGTGTCAACCTGGACGAAGAAGCAGCCAACCTCATTCGTTTTCAGCAGTCCTATCAAGCATCGGCGCGTTTGATTCAAACCGCCAATCAGCTGTTTGATGCGATTCTGAGATTGTAAGGGAGATCCCGATGAAAATTTCAACCGCTCTGAGCTTCCAGCGCTCACTTAACACCATGCAAGAAACCTCTGCTCAAGTGGCTAAAACGCGCGAGCAGTTGGCGACGGGCAAGGAAATTGTGCGGCCCAGTGATGACACAATGAAGGTCAGCACCATTGAAAACCTTGATCGGGCTATCGCCAAAGAAGATACCTATCAAGCGTTGATGAGCCAATTGAAAGACCGATACCAGCTTGAAGAAACGGCGCTGACCAACGGCTCGGATATTTTGGTTAGAGTGAAAGAGCTGGCGCTACAAGGCGCTAACGCCACCCTGTCCGCCAAGGATCGAGAGATCATCGCGGTGGAAGTTCAAGGTTTGCGGGATGAGATGCTGAGCATCGCCAACACCCGAGACGCAACTGGAAATTCTATTTTCGCCGGCGGCAATACCGAAGTGACGGCCTTTCAAACTCAGAACGACGGCAGCGTTTTGTATCAGGGCGATGCCCGCCAAACGCTGGTAAACGTTAGCGATGAGCGCCAGCTGGGGAAAAATCGTAACGGTTTAGATGTGTTTTCTTCTACGGATCGCGACGTGCCGGGTACGCCCGCAACGTTCAGCGTATCCGTCGCAAGTCTGACGCCATTCACCATTGCTCAGGTCCTGTCAGACGGTACAACCAGTCTGACCTTGGCTCATGATGGCGACAACGCTCCCACCGATGCTCAGGATTTATTGACCGATATCACCGGCCATGAGAACTATGACGCCTTTGCCTATACCGCGTCTCTGTCAGGGGATAGCTTGGTTTTCACCGCGAAAAGCAATGTGCCAGTCGAGACCGCTGCACAACCAACACTTGGCACGATGGACGTGTCCGAGGGCACTGTGGGTGTCGCAGATCACATTGTGGGCGTGGGATTTTTTGCCGCGTTAGATGACTTTATCGCCGCGCTGCAAAGTGACGACTCGTCCAATATTCAGCGAGCGTTGGGGGAAATTTCAGCCCTTCATGATGGTCTGGCTCTGTCGATAGGCAAGGTTGGAAGCGAGATTCAAAGTGTTGAAACTCAAATGGAAATTAACTCAGACACACGGCTGCGGCTGCAGAGTATGTTGTCGACAGAGGAAGATTTGGACTACGCCGAAGCAATCACGCGCTTCAACCAAGAGATGACTCGTTTGGAAGCAACCCAAACCTCGTTTGCCAAAGTCGCTCAGCTGAGTTTGTTCGAATACCTCTAGGCCAGTAGTTCCGCTGACAGGCCAGTGCCGTGTTCAACGGTCTGAGAAGGCGAGGTGGTGGTTGGCATCAATAGGGACTCCCAACCTTTTTGTAGGTCGCAGACGAGCAACCTAATTTCTTGAAGATCTTCTTCCAATGGCAGCTGCATGCTGTGATCCATTGAGCGTTCGAGCATGCAAAAGAAATCATTCAGGTGTCCGACCAATTGGGAATCGGGCAGATCCTGAAAGCTTCGATCCAAAAAACGCATCAGATTTTTCGCATGGCGCAGCGACGTACCGGCAGAAGCGTGCCGTTGTGCCTGAGCGTTTCGCTCGGCAATCGCCAGACTGTTAATCAGCGAGTCAAACAACCAGCGAATTTCCTGCTGTTTGTCCTCGCTGAAAATCGCCAACGATTTTATGTACTGCGCAAAATGTGACACATGCAATCCAAATACTTTGCCTACACCTTACTATCGGGGATATCCGCAGCATCTTTAGTCGATTTCTCAAAAAAGAATAAAGAGTGCCTTAGCGCCCGCTTTTTACGCCCGTTCTTTATGTCGGACAACTGGCGTAGCCGCTCTCGAAGCAGCTGCGTGCCAGTTCCGCTGCCTTCTCTTGGACGCTGCTAGAAAGCTGCATTTTGCTGAACTCCAATATTGAGTCTGCGTCCGGATAGCCATTGATTTTGCTCACCATCCCCCAGATGAAGGCTTTCAGAGGCTCCGCTTTCTCGGCCGGATGCCCCTCACCGCCTTGGAACATAAAGGCGGTCATGAACTGGCCCTCAGGGTTGCCTAGCTTCGCAGCCTCCAAAAAGTGTTCTCGAGCCTTGGCGGTGTTCTTTTTCAGGCCGCTGCCTTGGTAATAGATCAGTCCCAGCATGTACTGCGCGTCCCCCATTTGCAGATCTGCGGCGGCGGTAAAGTAACGTTTGGCGGCTAGGTAGTCTTGACGCATGCCATATCCTTGGTAAGCCAGCATACCCAAGTTGTGCAGGGCTTCTGGGGAGTTTTGGTCGGCGGCCTTTTTGTACCACTCAATGGCGCGGGTATAGCTTTGTTTGACACCATAGCCTCGCTCGTAGAGATAACCGATATTATTTTGCGCTTCCGATGCTCCGTCCTCGGCCAAACCCTTCCAGGCGCGATATGCCGTCGCGTAGTGTTCGCGATCCACCGCGTTGAGCCCGGCCTGAAACGGTTCGGCGTGAAGTGTGGGTATCAGCAATGAAAGCAGGATAATCCCTAGCAGTTGCCAATGTCGGTAGTGAAAAGACGCCGGGATCATCATTGTTGCCTCAAACTTGCTTGAATCTGTAACACTTTGTTGAAGATATCGCCTTCGCTCAGCGCACCCACCAACCGGCCTTGATCTACCACAGGAATGCTCTCGCCAACAAAGGAACTGGCGGTGGCCATGGCGGTATTAAGGTTAGCATCCGCGGCCAATACGGTTGGACTGGGGTCTAAGGCCGCGGTCAGTGAGGTGGCGTGGGTTAGGCTGTGAATATCGATTTTACCCACCAAGGTACCTGCGTCGTCGCACACGTAAGCCTCGGTGGCTAACGCGTCACTCAACGCCTGCCGGGCCTGTTCGACCGATGCATCATTGGACAAGCGAACAAAGTCGCCGCCTTGGATTTCCCTCACTGGTGTTAAGGACAATTCCACGTGCTCTTGGCCAAGGCGTAGATCGATGCCGCGATCCAACAGTTGCCGGTCGAAGTAAGACAGGCCGAATAGCCGAAGCGTCAGTACCGAACACAAGATCACGCAGAGCATGGCGCTGAGGCCGTAGGCGTAGGAACCCGTCAATTCGATCACGATCATAATCACCGCAAGGGGCGCACCGATAACCGCTCCCCCAACTGCTGCGATGGCGGCAACGGGCAGTGCATAACTCAGGTGCGGTGCGAGGCCCATCATGACTGCCAGATAGGCGGCAATGGCTCCGGTTGCCGCGCCAACAAAAAGCGCCGGGCCAAATACACCGCCAAAGAAACCCGTGTTCAGGCAATAGGCGGTGACGAAAATTTTCGCTGCAAGCAAAATCACCAGCATCCCTAGGGTGAACTGTGCATCGATCATCTGATTGACCTGAGTCAGCCCTAGCCCGGTGATATCCGGAAGCACAACACCAACGCAGCCAACAACTAAGACGCAGCTGAAGATCAGTTTGGGCATAGACCACTGAGACCGGGTGGCGAGTTCCCGGCCTTTACGGATCGCCGCCATATAGGCCACGGCACTGGCCGCGCTCAAGAACGCGGTCATGATCAGAAAAGGAATCAGTGGCTGCAGCTCGATGGGCATATCAGGGACAGAGAACGTGGGCTCAATGTTAAAGAACGCCTGATTCGCTGCATAGGCGACGATGGACGTGATCGCTATCGGCGCGATCGCGCCGACAGAAATGCGGCGCAGTAGTGCTTCGTGGGCAAACAGCACGCCCGCAATGGGCGCATTGAAGCCGGCGGAAATGGCGCCAGCAACGCCGCAGGCAATAAAGACTCTGCGGTCGATTTTGATCCGAATGTATTTCAGCAGAATCTCGGTCATGGTGGCGCCAAAGTGAACCAGGGGACCGTATTGGCCGACAGAACCCCCGCCGCTCGCGGCGACGAAGGCTGCCAATGTTGAACCCATGCCCAAGCGGATATCCAGCGGCTCGCGGCTTTGTTGAACCGCGTAAATGCTGTCTGCAGGCCCAGACCAAATGGTGATACCCAAAATACGCCTTACCAGCAAGATGAGAACCGCTGCACCGGCAAGGGTCAAAAAGATGTCGAGAGTGTAATTGGCTCCGCCAATTTGCATGGAGATGAAGCTGTCGACACGGCTGAGGTTGAGGAACCAGCGGGCACCCTCTACGAAGCTATTGGCAACCACCGCCATCACAAGCCCGACCACGACGGCGAGGAAAAACTGGCTGGCGATGTCTACGAGGATATTGCTGAGGCGTTGCGTCTTTGTTTTGGCGTCGTTTGGCCGGTCCATGCCTTATCTCCCCTGCTGCCGTAGCTTATTATCGGTTGTTGGACGTTAGGGTTTTGGCTTAAATGCCAGACATTCCCGTCCGTCGCTCTGGCGCACCTCGATGCAGGGCAGCATGCGACTTTTAAAATTCAGTGCTCGGCACAAGTAGGGAAAATTTTTGTCCCAGCTGGTGTTGAAGTAGCGACACTGCCAGCAACTGACCTTGGGCTGATCGGATCCTCGCTCAATCATGACTGCCCTTGGCAATTTGTGTCGTTTCGCCATCAATGTCCAGCACAACCGTTTGTTGATGCTGGCTGGCTTTTAGGCGAGCCGTACTCTGTATGAGTTCATCCAGCGTCTCCGGGCGCAAACCCATGTCGTTGCCCATACCACGCAACCTATCGATTTCGTCCTGGGTTAAAATGCCGTCCTCGAGGGCTTCATCCACACTGGCCTGCAACGATTTACGGCTGCTGCGCAGCTGGTCAGAAAAGCTGGCGGCCAAAATACCCGATGGCAGGGCGACCATGCCGATACCTAGGATCGTGACGATGGAGCCCAATATCTTGCCTAAGGTTGTCATTGGAATAACGTCACCGTAGCCCACGGTAGTCAGAGCAGCCATAGCCCACCACATGGCTTGGGGAATGGAGCCGAACGACTCGGGCTGCACGCTTCGTTCGACAACGTACAGGGCCGAAGCCGCCAAGGTCAGTACGATCAACATGATCAAAAATGTGCCAGTCAGATTTTTTCGCTCGTCGTAGAGAACGTTGAGCAAAATATCCAGGGACGCGAAGTAACGAATCAATTTAAAGACCCGGAAGAGCCGTAAAATACGCAGGAATCGCAGATCCAGTCCGGGCATCAGCACCTGGAGTATCGACGGTAAGAAGGCGACTAAGTCGATAATCGACATGGGTTTAACCATGTGTCCGAGCCGTTGCCGTAACGCGCTGGATTCAGTCCGGTGTGATTCATGTGCCGACGCAGGTTTTTCTACGCAGACCCAAACCCTGAGAACATATTCGAGCAAAAAGAATACGCAAGAGATCAGTTCAATGGCGAAAAAGGTTTCACCGTAGGTGCTAGCGTATGCGGGTATGGACTCTAAAATGATCGCAATCAGATTGATGGCGATAACACCAACCACCATGGAGCTGATAATGACCGAAGCGGGATCGGTTCGATCGTAATGCTCTAACGCGTGGTAAAGACGCTTTCGAGTGCTTCCTAATAAGGCCATCTTTGCTCTTAGTTAGTTTTCCGCTATCTGGTATACCATGAACAACCTCGGTGTTGCCCTACCCGTCGATCAGAATCTCGATCCGACGGTTCTGCGCCCGCCCTGCCGCATTGCCGTTATCTGCCACAGGCTTGGTGTCCGCGTAGCCGAAAACACTGACCCGTTCGCTGTCGATCTCGTTATTGGCAAAAAAGAAATCGGCTACCGCTGCTGCTCGCGCAGCGGACAAATCCCAGTTGGAATCAAAGCGTTCGCTGAAGGCGATGGGAATATCGTCGGTATGCCCCGACACCTGTACTTTGCCGCCAGCGCGAGCAACAGAATCCCCCACATTTCTTAGGGTGTCCGAGAAGGCGGGCTGCAGTTCTGCGTAACCTGAGCGGAAAGAGTTCGCCGCAGACAGGCTGATCAGAATTTGGTCGCCGACTTTCTCAACATTTGCCAACCCTTGCTGGATTTCCGAATTGAGATCCGCGCGTAATGCCTGATATTTGTCATCCAGCTCCTGAGTTTTGCGTGTTTGCCGGAGCATTTCGTCCTCGCTGTCGGACGTCAGGTATTCCACCTCCAGCTCGGTTTCCATAAACGCTTGTGATTCGGCTACCTTGGCGAAAATTTCGAGTTCCTCACGATCCAGCTGGCCGTCATTGTTTTGGGTGCCGGTTTCGTCTCGGTCGTTGCTTTCAGTATCTTCATTCACCGATACGGTAATTTTGCCGTCTTTTTCCTCGACAGACACCTTGCCTGCCGCAATTTCCGTGGCAAAGGTTCGCTCTAGATTTTCAATATCGGTGAGGGTTTCTGACTGGCTCACGTCCGGACTTTCCTCCAGTTCCCGCTCTTCCGGTTCTTCGGTGGTGGTGTCCTCCTTGGCTTCTATGCCCGCAGGAGACTTTGTTGATTTGTACTGCTGAGCGATAATGGTTTGACCCATGGGCGCTTCTAAGCTGGGCTTTTTTCTTTGCACACCAAAGGCATCGGTCATGGTGCCCTCAAGCATTTTGGTTATTGAAGGGTCTTCCATTTCGGTGAAGGAGAGAATGAGTACGAAGAATGCCATGAGCAGTGTTGCCATATCGGCAAAGGTCGCCATCCAAGCAGGCGCACCGGCTTCGCAAGCAGGGCACTCAAGGGGTTTCTTCTTCTTTTTCTGGGGTTCTTCGGCTTCAGCATCATCGAGTACCTCGGGTTGCTCGACGGCCTCCTCAATGGGTTCTTCGGTGTTATCGCCGTTTGGATCTTGGTTTTCCTCAGCCATCGACAATCACCTCGATGCGCCGGTTTTGCGCACGTCCCGCAGCGGTGCTGTTGTCTGCGATGGGTTCGCTGTCCGCTAGGCCGGTGATGGTGACTCGACCGGGCTGTAGCTGGGAGTTGTCCAGTAGGAAGTTCGCTACGGATGCGGATCGTGCCGACGACAGGTCCCAGTTGGACCGAAACCGTTCACTGAACGCGACAGGGATGTTGTCCGTATGTCCTTCTACCCGAACAAGGCCGCCGGTGTTGTTGACCGCGTTGCCAACGCTGACCAAGGTTTCGGTGAAGCTGGGTTGCAGTGCCGCACTGCCCGAGGCAAAACTGTCTTGTTGTCCTAGGCGGATGATCACGCTGTCACCGTCACGCTCTACTTCCGCCAAACCCTGTTCGATTTCACGGCTCAGCTCGGCTCGTATGGCTTCGTATTTGCTGCTGGCTTCGTTGGCCCGTCCTTCTGCAGCGGCCTCACCGGGGTTTTGTCGTTTGACCAAGATGTCGCTGCTGACGTTGCTTTGGACATCGCTGACCGCTTGAGCAATATCCAAGGTTTGCTGAGAAATTCGGCCGCCTTTGCCGAGACTCTCCTCACCGGATTCGCTCTGGTTCGAGGCGTCTTCGACCATTTCAACGACGATGTCATCACCGCTGATACGAACGGTGACCTGGCCTTGCTCTATTTCGTTCTCCAGGGCCTCCAAGACTTCTCGGTAGTCGGCCTGGGTGTCCAGAGGCGCGTCTTCGAAGTCCTTCATTTGCTTGACGTTTTCTTGGGTGGGGTCTTTAACGGCCTGAGTGTCTTGAGGAATTACCGTCGGCGCTGCATCTGAAAGAGTAAAGGTACTGTCCAAAACGGTTTCCGCCTTGGGTATCATAATTCTGGGCACAACCCGATCGATACCAAACGCCAGTTTTACCGATCCAGCAACCTGCTCAAACTTGGGTACGTTGACGCTGGCAAAGGATAAAATCAGTACGAAGAAGGCCATCAGCAATGTGGCCATATCCGCAAAAGTGGCCATCCAAGCCGGAGCACCGACCTCGCAGGTCGGGCACTCTTCTTTTTTTTCCTTGGGCGGTAAAGGCTCGGCCGGTGGTTCGTTTTCTCCGGCATTGTCTTCGATCAGATCCGGATCCAGATCGTCTTCGCCGTTTGCTTGTTGTGCTTCAGCCATTGGGTGGCGGCCGCTATGCGCCTTCTAGGGCGGCACGAGCACCGGGTGCAAGCCGAGTCGCCAGCAAATCAGACAGCGAGCGCGGATTCATGCCGCTTTGAATGCCCATAATGCCTTCAACGATAAGCTCGCAGTTTTCCGCCTCATCCACGGAATAACCCTCGAGTTTTTCTGCGATGGGTTTGGCGAGAACGTTTGCAAAGAAAGCACCGTAGAGTGTGGTTAACAATGCGATGGCCATGGCGGGACCAATGGCCTTGGGATCGCTCATATTCTGCAGCATGCCCACCAGCCCGACCAAGGTACCGATCATGCCCATGGCAGGGGCGATATCTGCCCAAGAGCGCCACATCATCGCGGCATTGGCGTGACGAGATTTCATCAGCGTCAGTTCATTGTCCAAACTGGATTCGATGATTTCCGGCGGCGTGCTGTCCACCAGCAGGCCGATGCCTTTCGCCAAATATTGATTTTTGATGTCTTGGCCTTCCAGCGCGATGAGTCCGTCTTTGCGCGCGATATTTGCCATTTCAATGATTTGTTCGATCAGGTCGGCTGGTTTGTCCACGCCGACGAAGATGGTCTTCATGATCACTTTGGACCACATCGCGATGAAGTCGGCGAGGCGTGATCGCATCAGCAATACGAGGATCGAACCACCAAGTACAATCGCGATTGAGGTGACGTCGATAAACGCGCCGATACCCGCAGCATTGTCCATCGCCCAAACAATGATGCCCACGGAAGCTATGAGACCTACGACGGTTGCAATATCCATTTGAATTCCACAGTTGTGATGATGCTAGGCAGATTCTCCGCCATAAATTACATGTAAACAATCGGTTGATAACGCTTATACTTTAAAGATCTCACCGGACACCGAGTTCTACTAGGAAATCAAGGCGATGATGAAGATTTGCGAACAGACCAAGCATCAAGTGACGCATCGCCTCGGCTGGATGTGTGCAGCAGTGGTCTGCCTCGTTTTAGGTGGCTGTGATTTTTCTCGGGTGGACGTGTCTTGTGCTGAACACATCAAACCCGGCGACATGGGGCGGTTCGTAGATCAGGGCAACGGTGTTGTTCTAGACCCTCAAACTCAGTTGGAGTGGTATCGGTGCGCCGTCGGGCAGCGCTACACTGAACGGGGCTGCACTGGGTCGCCGATGCTCATGGCATGGTCCGAGGTCGATGCCTATCTCGCTGAGATCAGTGAAAAATCCGGGGATTTGTGGCGTGTGCCGACCGGTGGTGAGTTTGTGGCGCTGGCCGAAGCCCAGTGCATCAATCCATCGCTAAACCCCAACGTCTTTCCTAACAGCCTCATCGACAACCATTGGGTGATGGGCGAAGGCGTGTACGACGGCGAACCTTGCATGGTTTATACCTACAAGGGCACTCGATCTTGCAGGGTATTCAGCGAAGATCTGCGGCCAATCTTTATGGTGAAGGCGTCCTAGGGATCGTCTTAGGAAACCGTCTGCCAGGCTTCGCGAAGTTCTGACATCGCAGTATAGAGTTTGACGATGGAGTTGCCGTCTCGGTCGTTCTTTGCCTTGAACAAGCTTGCCGCGATGGACGTGTAGGTGTCGTAGAGGCTTTGGGCTACTTCACCGCCTTGTTCCATATCCAAAACCCCTCTCAGCGCGATGACAATTTGCATCGCATGAGTGGTCGCTTTGTCGAAGGCCTCGACGTCCTCATGGGTGAGGTTTTCACTGGCCTGGCGCAATAACACGCAGGCTTTATCAAAAAGCATGACGACCAATTGAGCCGGGCTCTGAGATTCGGTTTTGGTTTCTACGTCAATATCGCTGTAGGAGGCTAGCGCGGATTTTCTGTACATCTTTTTTTTATCCAAGAGAGTCTCGCGCTGACAGTGTGTCAGCACGTTTTACCTATTTAATAAATCGGATACAAGTGGCGCAGCTTTAGGGGTTTGTGCAGGAACGCCACCTGTATCCGTTTTAACGCGCTATGTGCTTTTATCGATGAAGGTGCCGAGCATCCGCGTGAGGTTGCGCATGAACGACAACAGCTCTTCAGCTGGCATTTGACGGATCACGTCACCGGAATTTGAGTCCACGACTTTGACCACGCGCGCACCACTGGATTCATCGGTGGTGAACTCCACCGAGCGGTTACGCAAGTCCATCATGACTTGAATCTGTTCGATGGACTGATCCAGCTCTTTCTGGGACACGCTGTGTCCTGTCGCCTTGGCTGTTGGCAGCACACGTTCTGCTTGCACCCGATCCACGGTCTGTTGGGGCATAACCGGTTTGGTCGCTAATGGCCCCGCCACCGCATCAGCTATGACGCCTGATGTAATATTTTCCACTGACATTTCATTCTCCTTGGGCGATCGTGTCGTCCTGGCGACTTCGCGTTGCGGCTCATCTTGCTGCCGATAACGCTGGTTTTAACCCGTGCTTTCGAAACGGGCATCTGTGGCCCTGACTACCAGTTGCTAGCCTCTCAGCACCTGCAGGACGATTTCGGTGGAAGCGTTTGCCTGTGACAGCATCGACGCCCCCGCTTGTTGTAATACCTGGGCTTTTGCCAAGCGAGACGTTTCCGCCGCGAAGTCGGCATCTTCAATGCGCGAACGCGCACCGATGGTGTACTCCGTTACCTTCATCAGGTTGGATACCGAATAATCCAATCGATTTTGTAGGGTACCCAGGGAGCCTCGCATGGACGATACGCGCTCCAGCGCACCGTCAATCGTGGCGATTGAGTAGCTCGCGCCGAGCTGCGTCGATATGTCGATAACGCCGACAGATTGCAGCGCTGCGGTTTGGGTGCTGTCGGCAAAAAAGGTGTCTGTGGAGCCGCTCGTTTGTTCCAGCGTAAAACCAGACGAGGAACTCAAGCGCAATGTGCCCGTCACCAGGGTCGTATCGTTGCCAGTAGCCGCGGCCAACGAAATGGCCGTGTCGCTTTGCTCGGTGATGCCATCGTTACCCACGGCTGTGACCGTAAGGTCCGTACCCGACGTACTGTTTGCGATAACGATGTCGTCCCCGTCGGAATCCGTGAGCAGTACCTGATTTTCTGTCGTGGCAGAAGCCATCACACCGGTTGTGGCGGAAATGGCATTGATCTTGGCTACCGCATCGGTGACGTCGTTACTTGAGATCGTAAAGGCGGCAGTTTCGGTGCCGTTGATCGCGACTTGGTAATTGGTTTCCGTGGCGGAGCCGGAGGCAAGATGAGCGAACGTTCTCGCTTGAGCAAACACCGTGGTTGCCCCGGCAACGGAATTGACTTTCTTTGCAATATCCTTAGCGGTGTCATTGGCCGAAATATCAATGGTTCGGGTATTGCCGTTGCCGACGATGGTGATGTCGTCAGCGTCATCGGTGTCGTTTGCCGTATTCGCGTAATCGGTGGATGCCGCATAAGCACTGAGATTGTTTTCACCAACGATGGTGTAGGCCCCCAGCAGAGACGATTCGACGGAATCAATGGTGAAGTTGATTTCTTCACCGGACATGGTGCCGACTTGGAGCGCTTTAGCGGAAAACGTGCCGTTTAGAACTTGGGTACCGTTGTAGCGTGTATTGGCTGACACCCGAGAAATTTCCAGCTGCAGCTGATTCAGTTCGTTGTTAGCGAAGGCTCTTTCCGTCGCTGAGTTAGTGGCGTTGGCGGACTGTACCGCCAGCTCTCGCATGCGCTGTAGCATCCCGGAGACTTCCACCAGCGCGTTCTCCACGGTTCGGATCAGTGCAATGCCGTCGTTGGCATTCTTGGTGGCCATGGTCAGGCCACGGATTTGCGAATTCATTCGCTCCACCATGGCTAGGCCGGCGGCATCGTCGGCGGCACTGTTAATGCGTTTACCAGTGGATAACCGCTCCATGGCGGCTTCCATTTCTTCCCGAGACTCTGAGATGGCGCGTTGCGCCTGGATTGCACCAATATTGGTGTTTAAAACCATTCCCATAACTAAACCCCTTTAGCTATCTACATACCTGCACATCTTTGCCGCTTTTGGGCGGTTTCGTTGCGGTAGCGGCAATTCAGGTGGCAAAAAAGGCGGTTTTATTCCGGCTTTTTGGCAACGTTTTGCCGCTTACAGACAGTTAGTCGGGCTGGAGGATTAAAACTTTAGAATTTTTTTCAGCAAAGGCAGAAACCCGGCCAGACCCCCTGACCGGGTTTCGAGGAAAAGGAAAGATATTTCCTTCGAGCTGGTTCCTTACTTAAGGCCCCGGACCAGGGGCTCTTCAGCTTTGCAGCTAAAGGGGTCGTGAGCCCCTGGCCAGAGTATGGTCTGCCTGAACAAAGGTCAGGCAGAGAGCACTGGCCAGCGGACCGACAGACCCTATCGGATCAGCTGGATGGCGAGCTGGGATGATGCGTTGGCTTGAGCCAGCATGGCGGTACCCGTTTGCTGCAGCACCTGGGCTTTGGCAAGGCGTGCGCTTTCTGCCGCAAAGTCAGCGTCTTCGATGCGAGATCGAGCGGCTGTCGTGAACTCCGCAACATTCATCAAGTTCGAAACGGTGTATTCGAGCCGGTTAGACAATGCACCGTAACCTGCGCGATTTCCCGCAACGGTTTCAATGGCCGAGTCAATTGCGGTTAGTGCAGTAGCGGCATTGGTTGCGTCTGAAAGATCCAGCGCATCGACGCCTAGAGTGGTTGTGTCAATCGACGTAATCGCGAAATCGATGGTCTGTCCTGAGGCGGTACCCACCTGGAGTGACCCGGACAAGTTGCCGTCGAGTACGACAGAGTCGTTGTAAACGGTGTCGGTAGATACTCGGTTAATTTCCGCAACCAAGGAATCGACTTCCGTTTGCAGGTAAGTGCGGTCTTGTGCGCCGTTGGTATCGTTCGCTGCCTGTACAGCCAGCTCGCGGATGCGTTGCAGCATATCGGTCACGTCGTTGGTGGCGTTTTCGATAGTCGCCAGCATCGCCAGGCCGTCATTGGCGTTTTTGGTCGCCATGTTCAAGCCGCGCACTTGGGCGGTCATACGTTCAGCGATGGCGAAGCCTGCAGCGTCGTCGGCAGCTGAATTGATTTTCTTACCAGAAGACAGTCGCTCCATGGCGGTGGACAGTTCACGAGAGGATTCAGCGAGTGATCGCTGGGCGTTCAAAGAACCGATATTGGTGTTTACTACAATGCTCATAACAGACCCCTGTCATTTTGGATGGTTAACGATCCATCCGTGTTGTTATTGAACCGGCAATCTGTGTCCGTTGTTGCGGTCGCTTATTGCCGGTTTTGCTTCAAAGCGGCAGGTTATTGCCGCGTACAGAGAACTAGTCGGGGGAAAGCGGCAAACCTTTAGGAAAAAACCGGCAAAACCGGCAAAAAATGTCCGATTGGGCGGAATATCTTTGCCGCATAAGGCTTCAGAGAGTCTTCGGGGTGCGGGTCGTAGAGTTTGATAGGAGACAGCCGGTTGCGCTGTAGAAGATAGAAAGCGTCGGACTGACTGGGTGACGCACGTATGGCGGCATGAGCCCGCTGCGAAAAAAGTCGGGCGGCCCGTGCCAATGGCTTGGCCGAGCACACCCGATAAAACGGCAAAAGCCGTCAGTCGTTCTTATCGAAAGAGCGACAGTGCCAGTTGCTGGGAGGCGTTAGCCTGAGCCAGCATGGCAGTACCGGTCTGCTGCAATACCTGAGCTTTTGCTAAGCGAGCGCTCTCGGCAGCAAAGTCGGCATCTTCAATTCTGGATCGGGCCGCGGTGGTGTATTCCGCGACATTCATCAGATTTGAAACCGTATATTCCAAACGGTTCTGCAACGCACCGTATTCGGCGCGGTTGCCGGCTACGGTTTCGATCGCGGCACTGATGGCGCTGAGTGCGGTAGCCGCATTCGTCCCATCGGTGACGTCAATCGCGTCAATGGCCAGCGTCGCGGTATCCACTGCTGCTACAGAGAAACTGATGTTTTGACCAGCTTCCGTGCCAACCTGAATCGTAGAATTGGACAACGTGCCGTCCAATGTGTTCGATCCGTTGTACTGCGTGTCGCTAGACACCCGATTGATCTCCGCTTTAAGCGCTTGGACTTCACCGTCCAGATACGCGCGATCTTGAACACCATTCGTGTCGTTAATCGCCTGTACCGCAAGCTCGCGCATACGGTGCAGCATGTCAGTGACATCGTTTGTTGCATTTTCAATTGTGGCAAGCATAGAAAGACCATCACTGGCATTCTTGGTCGCCATATTCAGACCCCGAATTTGGGCCGTCATTCTCTCAGCAATAGCAAAACCCGCAGCGTCGTCGGCGGCGCTGTTGATTTGCTTGCCGGAAGAGAGACGTTCCATAGCTGTCTTTAATTCTGCTCCGGAAGCAGACAAAGACCTTTGTGCATTCAACGATGCAACATTTGTGTTTATGACTAAACTCATAACATCAGCCTCTAAAAAGTTTTAGATAGCCGCGTCATACGGTTGATGACCCCAACCATTTAGCCGAAGACCCCGCTAAAGGTCTCCGTAGTAGGGCACCCCGCTAAAGGCGCCCACCGCATTCGCAACTGGTTAAGTTGCTGCCAGCCGGCAATTGCTTGCCGCTTGGCAACGAAAGCGGCAAAAAATTGCCGCCCTCAAGGAGCTTATCGGGCGTGTTTAGCAAAGCTTTAGGCGTATTTTGAAAAAAGAGGAATAAAAGAGGAATAAAAGAGGAATAAAAAGAGGCGGTAGCGGAGTCTGTACGGGGCGGGTGGGTGCAGGTGACGGTGTTGGTTTGCGAGACGATGCCGGGAGCTAAGAGTGATGATCAGTTGGCGATAACGTCTCAGGCATAAAAAAACCGCCAGGGAAGACCCTGGCGGTTTTGAGTTTCAGTATGTGTATAGCTAAAGGGGGAGCTATTACTGAAGTAGCTGTAGCACCAGCTGAGGCGCAGCGTTGGCCTGGGCCAACATGGCTGTACCGGCCTGTGTCAGTACCTGACTCTTCGCGAGATTGGCAGATTCTACGGAGAAGTCTGCGTCTTCGATGCGAGAGCGGGCAGCCGCTGTGTTTTCAGACAGGTTCATCAGGTTAGAAACCGTATGATCCAATCGGTTCTCAATGGCACCCAACTCGGCGCGCATGGAGGAAACCTTCTCAATGGCACTGTCAAGGACAGCGATTGCTGATTGGGCGTCTACCTGTGTAGTCAGTTTGAGTGAACCAACAGACGATAGTGTGGCGAATTGGCCAGACTGATCGAAGTAGTTGTTCGCATCGGTTCCTGACTGAGTCATAGAGAACGCGTTGCTGGAAGACAACATCATGGTGCCCATCACTCGTGACGTATCGGTGTCGCCGGCCGTGTTGGCCCCGGCGGCAACGGCATCAACGCCTGCGGTGACTGCTGTCACGGTACCATTGGCGCCTGTCTGAGTTGCAGAAGCGGTTCCTTCATCGGACGCACCGACCTGGGTGAGTGTTGGCACCGTTGTCTGCGCGCCATCAGCCTTGTACGTAAAGTCCAAGCTAGCACCGTCACTGCCTGCAGAGACCGTAAAGTCTAGGCTGCTGTAGTTTCCATCTGCCTGAATCTGGCTGACCAAGCCGGCGAGATCCATGGCATCCTTGCCAGCGGTCTGCAAGCTTGCGTCACCAGCGCTGATGGTGCCACCTGACGATGAGGCCAGGGTTGCTGTAATACCGGTCGCGCCTGCTGTTGCGGCGGTAGCGTCGATGCTCACACCGTCAGTGCCCAGGGCAATGGTGAAGTCCAAGTCAGCGTAGGTATCAGAACCTGCCGTCGTTACAGAGACGGTGCTGTCTGTACTTACTGAACTAGCAACGTAGCTCAGCGTCGGTGCAATCCCTGTGGAGCCTGCTGTGCTTGCAGTCAATTCCAAGCCCGTGCCCGCAGAGTCAGCGGCTACGGTAAAGGCAAGATTGCCGTAATTCGTGTGGCCTTGAATTGCCGTTACTAGGGCGTCAACGTCAGCTGGAGCCGTGACAGAGAAGTCCAAAGTCATAGACTCGGTGCCGTCGCTAAGTACAAAGTCACCGTCGTAAGTCGTAACGTCACCAACGGTTAATCCATTCACCTCGGCGACCGCGCTGGCCACGCCTTGTAAATCAGCGATTAAGTCTGCCAGATCGTCTGGGGGCGTTGAGTGATCGACAACGATCGTGCTCGTACCGTCAGACAGAGTGGTAGAGCCCGCAAAAGCGGTTGGGCCTGTTACCCGGATGTTTTGTATCTCAGCAATGGCCGCGCCGACCAGTGCATCTGAGTGATCAAGGGTCACGGAGTTTGTGCCGTCGCTGATCACCGTGTTGCCACTGTAGGTATTCAGCGTTCCCACTGCGACGTTGTAGATCGCGGGCGTTGCGCCGGCCTCATCGCTCGCGCCTGCTTGCGTGAAGG
The DNA here is from genome assembly GCA_042091155.1 of Gammaproteobacteria bacterium. Classification (GTDB taxonomy): domain Bacteria; phylum Pseudomonadota; class Gammaproteobacteria; order Pseudomonadales; family Azotimanducaceae; genus UBA4421. The sequence continues at coordinate 109,451 of JBELHZ010000001.1, read as the reverse complement.
TTGGAGCCGTTGTGATTGCACCGGCAGTCTTGTAAGTAAAGTCTAAGCTGCTGCCGTCTGAGTTGGCCGATACGGTAAAGAGCAAGTCGCTGTAACCGGTTCCAGCCTGAATGGCGGTCACCAAGGCATCAAGGTCAGCAGGTGCCGAGCCGTGGGCGATGGTAACGCTGTTGGTGCCATCGCTGATCACACTGTTGCCACTGTAGTTGGCCAGCGTACCCGCAGAAGCGTTATACACTGCTTGAACGCCATCCACTGCAGAGGTTGAACCCGCGGTCAAGGTAACGGCAGATCCAGTAGCCGTTGTGCCAGAATGGTCCATTGAGTCCAGCTGCAGACTGTTGGTGGTGCCAATGTTTGATACGACGATGTCGTCACCGTCGGCGTCGGCCAAGAGAATCGTTGAATCGTCGCGAACGCTGGCGTAAACACCAGTAACGCTGGACTTCTCGTTGATCTTGGCGATGGCGTCCGTAGCATTTGTGCTGCTCAGCGTAAACTGGCGGATAGATGTTCCGTTAATGGAGATCGTAGAGTCGATATCTGTCGTGCTAGTAGTGGACAACATCGCATAGGTCTGGGCTTCCGCCGAAACACCCGTATCGTCAGAAACGTTGTTAATTCGCGCAGCAATCTGCTTAGCGGATTCGCCCGCAGCAGGAGTGATGGTCTTAGATGCTACCGAGCTGTCAATCACCAACGTGTCGGTCGCGGCAATTGGGTTCCCAGCAGCAGCGGAGTCAGCAGCGGGGCTAATAGGAGCGCGTGCTGCGGCGATGGTTTGATAGGCACCGATGTTAGAAGCAGCGACGTTATCAACAGAGAACTGAATCACTTCACCACCCTGTGTGCCAACCTGAATGTTGCGGTTAGCAAATGTACCGTCTAATACTTTCTGATCGTTGTAGCGAGTGTTTGAGGAAACACGAGAAATCTCGGCGACCAACAAATCGACTTCGTCTTGGATGTAGCTTCGGTCAACGCCGGTGTTGGTGTCGTTGGAAGACTGTACAGCCAGCTCTCGTAGACGCTGCAGCATGTCGGTTACTTCGACCAGCGCGCCCTCGATAGATTGCGTCAGTGAGATACCGTCATTGGCATTCTTGACTGCCATATTCAGGCCGTTGATCTGAGAGTTCATTCGCGAAACGATCGCCAGACCCGCAGCATCATCAGAGGCCGAGTTGATGCGGCTTCCTGTTGACAGTTTTTCCATTGCATCTGCTTGAAGGTTGCTTGCACTCGCCAGAGAGCGCTGCGCCGTCAAGGAGCTCACATTTGTGTTTACCACTAAAGACATAGTCTTTCTCCTTTAAGTTAATTTGCTAGGCGGCGCTCTTTCGAACCATCCGCGCATCGCTTGTTGCGACAGAGATTTAGTCGGGCCTACTGAGCCCATCTTTAGGCGACAAAAACGACACACGAAAACAAACCGTCAGCGTGTGGCAATGCTCTGCCGACACCCTCCATATGGGCGGAAGAAAGCGGCAACCGGTAGCCGAAAAACCAGTAAAAATGCGGGTAAAACCGGGAAAAGCGGCAAAATAGAAACGAAAAAATAATTCCACTTTTTTTTGTGGCGGGTGGTTTCGGTTGTGGCAAGCCGGCAAGTGTTTTCCTGAAGCGGAGCAGACATTGCCGGTCAGCGGTATGGGGTTGCCGTTAACGTAGCACTGGATGGAAGCCCCCAGCCCTGCGAGAACCGTTATGGCTTCGATGAACAGTCCTACGTACTGCAGATTGAGACGGTTTGCCTCGATGCAGTGGTAGTAATCGGTACGCAGACGGGGACCGACGGATGGGTGGTTTGGTTGTGGCGGACCACTAGGTCCTAAAGCGGGAGGTAGCGTGCCCGTAGGCGGTAAAGGTCAGAGTCCAAGAAGCCCCGGGCTTTAGTCTTCTGATTCACTCTCGGCGTGGCGCTGGCGTCTTCGTTCGATGAGACGAGACACGGCCTTCTTTTCTTGGCGGTATTCAAAGATACGCCAGGCCAGAACGACAGCCAGTGCGATCATGATGCCCTCTGCTACCCATTCATGCAGCGGTACAGCAGGCGGCTGCATATCGGTTTGAATGCCCATAAGAAGCACCAGTGGCACAGCGATGGCAATAAACCAACGAATGCGTACGCAGACGGCGCAAACGGGCTTTTGGGATTGGCTCATATCGTTCTCAACCGGCTGTGGAGAATGGGAGCTTATTAGTCTCTATTAGAGAATGGTAGGTTCGCGAAGCTACTTTCCATGCTTTCCTTGGTGCTGTTCATCTGGTCGATGATCTGCTGCATGGCAAGGAACTGGCGATTGTAGCGTTCTTCCACGCGTTCCATGCGGTCTGCTAGGTCGCTCAATTCTTCTTCACGGGTGCTATTGGCGGTGGCCAGCGTTTCCTGTTGCGTCACCAAATAGCTGTCGGTATCGGTAGCGTTGGTGATGAGTTTATTGATGTCACCGGCCAATCCTGCAGCCGCGTCGCTGGAAGCGGCCTGATCGTCGGTATTTGCACTAAAGATCTGCACGACGTCGGCGTAATTATTGGCCAATGCGCTGTCAAGTTTTGCGTCGTCGACCACCAGTTCGCCGGAGCGAGCGACTGCGATGCCCATGTCGGATAGGTTTTGGATGTTTGTCCCGGCGGAGGAAGACGTTCCCAGAACGATATTTCGCAAGGAAGATGTCAGCCCGCGGAAGATACTGTCGCCCGCCAAGGCACCGTCAGCCGTTGAGTTGCTGAGCTCCTTCAGCTGGCGCTGTGCTTCATTATAGATGGTGACAAAATCAACAATATTGGCACGTGCTTGATTGTTGTCCTGGCTTATTGTCAGACTTGCAGCACCATCCGTGACGGTATTGAGCGAAATTGACACACCGGTGAGCACATCGTCGATGACATTTGTTGAGCGGGTGAAGTCGATGCCATTGATGTTGAGCTGGGCGTCCGTAGCAGTCTGCACAGATGAAAAGCTGATTGACTCATCGCTGGACGAGAGCTCGAACGATTGGTCTGCTCCGGTTTCGCCGATGAGCTGGATTCGATATCGATCGCCAGCCACGCCCGTATCGACGATTTCTGCCGTCACGCCTAGGTCAGCGGCGTTGATGGCGCTAACCGTGCCTTGCAAGGTGGCGTCGGCAACATTGATGGTTGTTGCGTCGGCGCTGCCCACAGTAAGCGATAGCGTCACCGCGTCGGAACTGAACTGGTTCGTGTCAGAGGCGAAGGCGTTGGAAACGCTGCGCTGCTCTTGAGCTATTTGGCTGACGGTTATGTTGTTCGAACCGGCTCGAGCGGAGCTCGTAGACGTAGCCGAAAACGCTGAATTCTGAGAGTTGCTCACGGAAAAGGTTTGGAAGTCCTTGGCGTCGTTAAGCCGTAAAGCCGCGTCTTGTACGACATTGAGAATCGATACGGCTTGGCCTAGGCCGCTAATAGTCGCTTCTGACTCGGCGATCTTGGAGTTAATTCTCGCTTCGGTCGGTGCTCTTTCTGCGTTCACCAGCGCTTCCACGATTTTTTTCGTGTCGAAACCGGCTCCGGCGCCGAGGGCTTGAACGTAGTCAATGCTGGCCATAAAGCACTATCTTGTGTAGAAAAATTTTTCGTCTTATCGAGCCAATCGGTCGTGCCGAGAAAATCTTGAGCTCTTGATGACAAAAGTTTGTTAAAAGTTTACTGCGCTTATCTTGCGCCGCCTGAGCAATTAGTCAAATCCGGGTTGTGGACTGCTGACCGATTTACCCCTCAATTTGAGAAGCAATTTACGTGCCAAGCCGATATTTGACGAGTTTCAGGCAAATACCGTCGTTTTCTTGGGTTTCGGAGCGTTGTTGTCGACCAATTGGGGTCTGAGATCTCGAGCGCGTTGCGGTGAGGCGGCATCAATGTGCCGATCAAAGACCTCAGTGGCAGCGCATTGCCCCAGCGACGCTAATGTCGCCAAGCGAAATTCGTTGCGCTAAAGTTGACGGACCGAGTTATACGGTCCTTCTAAGTGACACAGTCCATTGTTGGAGAAAGCGCACACACGCGACAGCTGTTACAGCTGATCCGTTCCATTGCCCCGACAGTGGCAAGTGTGTTGATCAATGGCGAAAGTGGCGCGGGTAAGGAACTGGTCGCTCAAGCGATTCATGACCAGTCCGATCGATCCGGTCAGCCCTTCATTGCCGTGAATTGCGGCGCGATTCCCGCTGAGCTCATGGAGAGCGAACTGTTCGGTCACAAAAAGGGGGCCTTCACCGGCGCGATTGCCGACCACACAGGCAAGGTGGCCGCGGCGGATGGCGGTACGCTGTTTCTCGACGAGATCGGCGACATGCCCATGAACATGCAGGTCAAGCTGTTGCGGGTTTTGCAGGAAAAGATGGTTTTGCCCGTGGGGTCGAATCAGCCCCAAAGCGTCGATATTCGGGTGGTCGCCGCAACACACCGGGTGCTGGAAGATGAAATTAAGGCCGAAAGGTTTCGTGCCGACCTGTATTACCGGCTCAACGTCGTACCGTTGCAGGTGCAACCTCTGCGCAGTCGGCGTGACGAAGTACCGGCACTCATTCGGCATTTCGCCAAGCACTTTGCCAGTGAAGACAACCCGTCGATTGCTTTCACTGATGGCTTTCTAGAAGTGATGCAGCGCTACGACTGGCCCGGCAATGTCCGTGAATTATCCAATATGATCCACCGACTGTCGGTGCTTTACCCGGGCCAAACCTTACATATGAATCATGTGGCACCTTCGATGTTGCCTGCGGGTATGGCTGAGCTGATCACAGAAACGCCGGACAGCGACCAAGGTTCGCTGTTTGACCTGATGATGCAGAACGATTCAGAGTCTGGCAGTGATGGTATGGCCGCGGAGCCGGAGAGCGATGTGGAGTCCATTGTCATGCACGCTCAGGGTTTTGAGGATTTCCGCCAGCGCGGGCAATCGTTAAAGGGCATGCTCGGCGATATTGAACAAGACCTCATTGAGCGCGCCTTGCAAGAGTCTGATGGCAACGTCTCCCGGTGTGCCAAGCTACTGCGTATGCAGCGAACAACGCTGATTGAACGGATTAAGAAATACAATCTGAATATGCACGCGGCCTAGCTCGGGGCCAACGAACGTCTCTTTCTGACAACCCTGGTCGCTAGGCGTGCCGCTGTTGCGCCGAATCCAGACTGTCAAAAAGACGACAATCCTAGCCGCCGTACCGGCAACCCTTGGGCGCTGGGGTGGCAAGAAACCGCCACCGCCCTCTAACTCACTGATTTCGCTAGCAATAAAAGCTGGCACACCTTTTGCTTTCTAGTCTGCATCAAGAACTAATGCGATGTGAAGACTATGTATCAAGAACACCCGATAGACCTGATTTGGGATGAATCCTCGCCAATGGACGCCAATGTGATGGGGATTTTGACCCGAGCAGGATTTAGCCCTCGGTCAATGGGGGCTGCAGCGGTGGCTCAATACGTCGAAAGTAATGGCTTCGGGCCGTGTGTGCTGTGTATGCACCGGCGTGAGTTACCAGACATTCAAATGATTCGAACCCTCAAGCAGCACTACGGTGCGAAGATTTACTTGGTGCTTCGGGTTGATCCATCGGACTTAGAAAGCACTGTCGAAGCCATCAAGTGCGGGGTCGATGATGTCATCGCAGACGGATCCGATCAGCAAGCCAAATGGGAAAAAATTGCTGGTCTGGCAAAGCTGCGCTTACTCAAGAACGATTCTTATGTCTTTGTTGATGAAACCAGCCAGCATCTGTTGGCATTGGTTGAGCGAGTCGGAGCGGCGGAGGTCACCGCGCTGATGTACGGACCCACGGGTTCGGGCAAGGAGGTCTTGGCCCGGTTAACGCATGACTTTTCACCGCGACGAGATGGCCCCTTTGTGCCGGTGAACTGTGCAGCGTTACCCGAGGCCTTGGCCGAAAGCCTGCTGTTCGGACACGCCAAGGGCGCCTTTACTGGGGCAACTCGCAGTACCGAAGGATTCTTTACTCAAGCCCAAGGCGGCACGCTGTTTCTTGACGAAATTGGCGAACTCACGTTGCCCCTGCAGGCTAAACTGCTTCGCGCCATTCAGGAAAGAGAAGTGCTGCCAGTCGGAAGTGCTGAAACCCAACGGATTGATGTGCGTATTGTCGCGGCGACGAATCGAGATTTGCGGGCAGGCATTCGTGCCGGCTATTTCCGCGAAGACCTGTATTTCAGGGTAAGTACCTTTCGGATCAACGTGCCGGGTTTATCTGCGCGATTGGATGATATCTTGCCGTTGGCGAATTATTTTTTGGTCAAGCACGGTCGCGAAGACCGCATGCTCCAGTTATCGCCTGAGGCGGCGGCGAAGCTTCTGGCTTACTCCTGGCCGGGCAATGTTCGAGAACTTGAAAACGTGGTTCAGCGCGCCATCGTGTTGAGCAACGACGGTGTGATTGCAGGCAGTCACCTGGTCTTCGATGAACCCGCAGATCACGAGCTTTACTCTCGGGAGCCAACTCCCATGGACAACGTTCATGCCTTTGAGCCGGCCAGCGTGCAACGTGAGCGGTGGCGCGATGCCCAAGGTGTGCCAACGAATCCATTCAGCGCTCACTTGGGCGCGCCAAATGCCTTTGACGAACCCGCAGATGAAGGGGGCGATAGCGCCTCAGGCCTACAGGGTGCAATGGATGCTAACGAATTTCGCATCATTGTCGACACCATCAAGAACACGCGTACACGTCAGGAAGCAGCCGATATGCTGGGCATCAGTCAGCGCACGCTGCGGTACAAGATTGCGCGGATGCGCGAACGTGGCATCCAGATCCCTAAGCGGCGCTCGGCGTAAACCATGAGTAGTGTAAACACCCACTATCAAAATCAGGTCGCTGATTTGTTAGGTCAGATACGTGCCCATCAAGGGGAACCGAGCAGTCGGGCGGACTTGATTCGCAGCGATACCCCGGGCGTTGGCGGTATCGGTCAGGTCAATGAACCAAGTAAGGGAAACTTTGCGACCTATATGACCGACGCGATCAATGATGTGAACGACACTCAGCAAGCCAGCGCGGAGTTAAAGAACGCTTATGAGCGCGGTGAAGACGTGCCTCTCACCGATGTCGTGCTCTCCATGCAAAAGGCATCCATTGGCTTTGAAGCGACACTCCAGGTACGAAACAAGCTCATTCGTGCATACGAAGACATTATGAACATGCCGGTCTAACGATCGCTGTTGACACTGTGAAAGCGGACTAAAGAGAATTCCATGGCAGAAGCAACACTAGATTCGAACCAACAGGCTTTGGCACCCACCGGTGATGGCCCCTTGGCTGCTACGGCCAATGTGCCTGCGGCACCGACAGGGAGCCCCGCAGGTTTAATGGATAACTTCGGCCCGGACTCTGAGGACAACGGAGCAATTGATGCCGGTCCTCTGAGCTTTTTGAATAACCCGGACGTCCAGAGAATTCTGCCCTTTGTTATTGGCACCCTTGCCCTAGCGATATGCATCTTATTTTACCTCTGGGTTTCCGCGCCAACGTATCGGTCGGTGTATCCAGGCATGTCTGAGTCCGATCGCCAGCAAGCGAAAGACGCCCTGGATGCCGCTGGTTTTGCACCGCGTATCGACGTGAATACGGGAGCACTGCAGATAGCTGACGAGCGCTATCACGAGGCGCGCATTTTGCTCGCTTCTCAAGATATTCCGCGTAGCGCAACCGCTGGCGGCTTTGAAAATTTATTGGAGCAAGGCTCCATGACCACCAGTCGGTTTATGGAGCAGGTAAGCTATCGGGCGGCCATGGAAACAGAGCTCGCGAAATCCATTACAGAAATTTCAACGATTCGAGGTGCTCGGGTGCACTTGGCCGAACCCCAGCAGAGTGTTTTTGTGCGAAATCAAACACCGGCTAAGGCGTCGGTAGTGGTCGTTCCTCACCCGGGTCGCGTCGTAACGCAATCACAGATTCGCGCCATCGTTCATTTGGTGTCCTCGAGCGTGCCGTATTTGCCTTCGGAAAATGTGTCTGTCGTAGACAATACCGGGGCGCTGTTAACGGATACGGAAGGTGAGAATGCGATGACATTGACCACCGCACAGTCGGAACACAAGCGGTCGTTGGAGATGTCTTACAACCGGCGTATTGAACAAATTTTGGCCTCGATTGTGGGTATGGGTAATGTGCGATCCGAAGTCGACGTGACCCTGGATTTCACCGAAGTCGAAACCACCTACGAAGAATTTGATAAGGCCGGGCTGGGTCCGCGCACTCGCTCTGAGTCATTGGACTACGAACAAGAAGCGGCCATTGGTGCATCGGGTTTGCCGGGGAGTTTTTCCAATCAGCCGCCTGCAGCCCCGGATTTCGCCCAAACAGGCAATTTACCCGAAGGATCCACATCCAGTAGCAGTGGTGTCTCCAGTTCATCAACCACGCGTAACTATGAGATCGATCGTGAGATCCGCTACGTCAAACAACAGGTAGGTAGTATCGACCGAGTATCCGTGGCCGTGGTCATCAATCAGGACGCCTACGTTTCGCCAACGGAAGACGGTGTGTCGGGGATCAGTCCCGAAGAGCTTGCGCGTCTGACTGAAGTGGTCAAAGGCGTGGTGGGTTTCAGCGAGAGCCGAGGCGATACCGTGGCCGTTGTACCCTCCAGTTTCGCCGTGCCGGTCGACGTTGTGCCGAGTATCCCGTGGTGGGAAGACGGTAGCATTGTGGACCTGATCAAATATGGATCGAGTCTGGTGCTGATTTTGCTGATCCTTGTCTTTGTGGCACGCCCGATCATTCGAGCCAACATGCCGGTAGATGATGATCTTGATATACCACTCGCCTCAGCGGACGGAGAGCTGTCGGATCAAGACTTGCAAATGATCAAGCTTGGAGAGGGAGAGACCCTTGAAGAAATTAAAGCAAAGCTGAAGCCCAAGAAATCCTCTATCCCATTGGATATGCTCGACACGGCGAACAGCTACGATGACAAAGTTGCCGTGTTACGTATGTTGGCCGCGGATGATCCTGGCCGGGTAGCAAACAGCATTAAACGAATGATCAAGGCGTAACGCGCCGTTAACGGATAAAGAACATGGCTGAAGTCGCTGCAGAGCAGAATACCGGTCTCCCCATGTCGCCAGAATTGGCGCTTGAGATGGAGTCACTGAAGACCACCGAACGGGCAGCACTGTTGATGCTGTTGTTGGGTGAGCAACAAGCCTCGGATATCGTGGGGTATCTGAACCCGAAAGAAGTGCAGTCGCTAGGATCGGCCATGGTTGGGGTCACTGACGTCAGCCAAGAGGCAGTGGACTTGGTGTTAGACGAGTTTATTTCCGAACTGAAAAAACAAACAAACCTTGGCTTGGGGTCACCGGACTACATTGAAGGCGTACTGAACAGAGCCTTAGGGCCAGAACGGGCCTCTTCGGTACTGAGCCGTATTTTGCCAAGCTCATCCAGTAAGGGACTAGAAATACTGTCCTGGATGACGCCACGCTCCATCTGCGACATGGTCGGCGACGAGCATCCCCAGGTCATCGCAATTATCCTATCCGTGCTAGAAGATGAGACCGCAGCAGATGTGCTGACCTTCTTGCCGCCAGCGATTCGACCGGAAGTCATCCGGCGGGTGGCCCTGCTGGATACGGTGCAGCCTAACGCGATGGCGGAACTGGAATCGGTTATGGCCAAACAGTTTGCGCAATCCACAACAACGTCCTCTGCTGCCGTTGGTGGCGTGAAGGCGGCAGCGAACATTATGGGCAAGACTAAGCTAGAAATCGAAACCACCGTTATGTCCGATATCAGCGGCGCCGACGAAGACTTGGCGATGCGCATTGCAGACAATATGTTCGACTTTGATAACTTGGTGGATCTGGACAACCGCAGCATCCAAGTATTGATGCGCACTCTGGAACAAGAACAAATGGCTTACGCGCTGAAAGCAGCCCCAGACCCAGTGGTCGAGAAATTCCTGTCCAATATGTCTCAGCGCGCGGGCGCCATGTTCATGGACGAAATGGAAATGATGGGCATGGTTCGAGTGACCGATGCAGAAGACGCCCAGCGCAACATCATACGCCAGGCGCGTAAACTGCAGGATGCAGGCGAAATTATTCTCGCTTCTGCGGATGGTGGTGGTTTTGTCTAGCACAATGCAGCCAAAACACTTTGTCGCGGATCCCGTACTTAAGGCGGCGCGCGAGCGGCAAAATTTTCTAGATGCTCGACTGCTGGCGAACCCCAAATACGGACGTGACGACGGATTTACTGGCGTCAACGGCGCGAAAGCGTTCGGCGTCGGGCTCGACCCGGAATCTGGCCAGGTTCTGGGGCAGCCCGAGGCTGATGCCGAAATCGAACCTGAACGGGAAGCACCGGTCGAACACCGTGCCGAGCAACCCTCTAAGGAAGCAGATCTAGAGCGCATGGCTGAGCTGGAAAGCAGACTCGCAACGCAATTGAGTGAAAAAGACGCAGAGATTGAGCGCGCCAAGGCCCAAGCTTTCGCTGAAGGACAGGCTCAGGGTCAGCAAGAAGCGAAGCAAATGCTGGAAATGGAAGGCGAAAGCGCCGGTGCCCAGCTTTCGATAGAACTACGAGACACGCTCGGAGAACTGATCAGTGACGCTCAACGCCATTTGATTGCTCACCAAGATTTATTCGATCCGCTCAAAACGTTGGCCTTGGCGCTGGCCGAGCAAATAGCCCGCACCGAGTTGAGTCTGAGTGACGCATCGTTATCGGCGTTCATTGAGCGATCATTGATGGAAATTGATCCCCTACAGGTTGGTGAATTGGTGATCCACGTATCCAACGATTGGTACGAGCGGCTGCAGCGCCCAGAACTGGCTCAGGTAACCGCTGACTACACCTTGCGTCGGGATGACACATTGCAGCCCGGCTCAGTGCGGTTGGCGATTCAAGACTCCAGTATTGATGATCTCATTGAACATCGGCTGGCAGAGCTTGGACAGCAAGTGTTTTCCAATACCACACCAGTGCCGGAGCCTTCGGGTGAACTGGCTCTTGCTGGGACAGAACACGACGTTGCAGACGAAGAAGCCGTTGTTCGCGAAATCGATGAACAGGGCGCGATCATTCAAGGCGAATATTCGGACGTGGACGATATCTTTTTTCAGCGGCCAGAAGACGAATAATGGCGACCCTAGTCAGTCAGGTGGCGGACTTCCGCACACATGTGACACACACCCTTGAGCAGCTACAGGCGCCTAAGCCGCGGCGCTATGGGGTGCTGACCCGGATTGTGGGGCTCACGATCGAAGCCCGTGGCATCACGGCAACCGTGGGCGCGATATGCCGCATCCTCAAAAGTTCTGCGGCGGGACCGACCCAGAACGACAGAGCTTCCTATGTCGATGCCCAAGTTGTTGGCTTTCAAAGCGGCACGATTTTTATGATGCCGCTGTGGGACGCGTCCGGCCTGCATGCGGGTGCCAAGGTGTTTTTGCTCTCGGACTCCGACAGCGCCATGGTTGGTGACAGCCTGCTCGGCCGAGTTGTTGATGCCTTAGGCCAACCCTTGGACGGTTTAGCTCCGATCAAATGCAGCGAAAGCCAAGGCCTGCAGGGAAGCCCGATCAACCCGATGCAGCGTCAGCCAATTGATCGTGTGCTTGATGTTGGTGTGAAGGCGATTAACGCCATGCTGACGGTCGGTTGCGGACAACGACTGGGCCTCATTGCGGGGTCCGGAGTGGGCAAAAGCGTTTTGCTGGGCATGCTCACCAAGTTTACGTCAGCGGATGTGGTCGTGATCGGTCTGATCGGCGAGCGCGGGCGGGAAGTCAAAGAATTCATTGAACAGATCTTGGGCGAAGAGGGTATGGGGCATGCGGTTGTCGTGGCGGCACCTGCAGATAACTCGCCGCTATTGCGAATCCGCGCCACGAATCTGGCACATCTGTATGCCGAACATTTTCGTGCCAAGGGCAAGGATGTCCTGCTTTTAGTAGACAGTATGTCTCGAGTGGCCCATGCCCAGCGAGAGATCGGTCTAGCCATTGGGGAGCCCCCGACATCAAAGGGCTATCCGCCGTCAGTCTTTAGCTTGTTGCCGAACCTAATCGAACGAACGGGCACCGGCAGGCCCGGTGAGGGCAGCATTACAGCCCTCTACACATTGCTGGCTGAAGGGGACGATCTTCAGGATCCCGTAGTGGACCTGGCAAGAGCCTCCTTGGATGGTCAGGTGGTCTTGAGTCGTGCGCTTGCAGATGCGGCCCACTACCCCGCCATTGATTTAGCGGGTTCAATCTCGCGCCTGATGCCCGCCTTGGCCGATACCGATGACCTGAACTCGGCGAATATGTTTCGCAGGCTTTGGACCCTGTACCAGCAGAACATTGATCTGATACAGGTGGGGGCATACGAAATGGGGACCAATCCGGATCTCGATCGAGCGATCGCGCTGCGGGGTGTGATGGAGGAATTTTTGCGCCAACCCATGGACGAATTGGTTACCTTTGAGGCCGCAGTTGCCCAACTTCGGGAGAGTATTCGTGTCTAGTGTATTAAAGGCATCCATCCAGCGATGGAAATCTATGGCGGATGGCGTGGGCAAGGAAGCCGGCGAAGTTCAGCGTGCTCTCGTGCAAGTGCGCACCCAGCACAGTGATTTATGTGCCGAGCAGGAAAAAATCCGCTACATGAAGCAGGAGTATATCTCGCAGTTAAAGGTGGCAGAAAACAGTCAAGAGGACTTGCAGCAGTCCACACAGTTGCGGCGTTTTATGGGTCAGCTGGACCTCACGACTCGAGCGATTACCGATCAAATGGCGGAACTTCAGCGCCAACAGCAAGCGATCGCAGCCCGTTTTCGCGAACTCAACAGCGAGCGGATCAAGTTCGAAACATTGGCGGGTCGAGCCAAAGAACAGCTCAAACAGATGACGCAAAAAAAGGAACAAAAGGAATCGGATTTACTCAATACCCAGCGCTTTACCGCACAGCAAAAAACGCGTCATTCACGCTAAACGCTGTCAGTGGCACAGTAATTGCTAATCACTCGTTAAGTAGTTAACCCAGCAGACAATACGATGTCCGACAATTTTCTGTCATTTATCAGCAAAGTCGACGCAAAACCGACGGATGCCAGTGCTCTAGCGAACGCCAATCCATCGCAGAAGGTCGCTCAAGGCGCTGAATTTACTAATATTTTAGAGAAAGAGCAGGCCAAGACCCAAGGCGCAAAGCGTGCCGATGAGATGGCCGGCCAAGATGCTGAACCAGTGGTGAAATTGACCAATGTTGACGAGATCTTACAGTTGCCGATCAACCCGGATGCGCCGGTTACATTGCCTATTAGCGCGGCAAGCGGCAATCCATTGCCCGAACTGTCTATTCATTCTGCGTCCCTCAAAGTGGGTCGAGTGATTTTGACGACGGCGAACCCCAAAGTCAGCGAAGCAAGCCTGAGTCAATTCGCCCGCAGCCAGGGCGCTGACGTCCCCGGTCTTATGGCAGTGGCGTCTGATGAAACGACGCCCCCCATGCCACAAACACCCAATACTCAGAATATTTTGCATGGGCTGATGGGTGGGCTATCGAGTTCCCCAGGCCAGCCTCCGACAACACCAGTAGGCATGGGACCGGGTGTATTGGCAGCGAACCCGCCGGTGGACCCTAAGGCGGCGTTGGATGACCGGCTCCCATTTGTCCAGCAAACCGAGATATCCGCCGCCGATAAGGCCAACTCACGAAATGTGCTTCCAGCGGTGGGTTTGCCGCTGAATAAATCGGTGAATGCATCACCAACCCCGCAGTCGATTGCTGACCTGAATAGTGCGGCTGCCAAGGGGGCCAATCTGCAGAGCGTCACGTCAGACGTACAGCTCGACCCTTCGGCTCATGCGGGGCTCTCAGTCAAGAAATCGTTAAGTGAAGGGCAATTGGAGGTCAAGTCGGCGTCCATCGCCGCTCACATGACCTCGGTAGATATCGACTCTGAGAAACCGGCGCTGTCACTGGCGGGCGGTGCTCAGGACGGATTATCCCAGCAGAGTCAATCTCAGTCGTTTACAGCGCAAGCGTCAGCACCGATGAATGCTCAAGGCGGGCTGATTCAAGCCCCGGCCGCCAATGTCCCGGTCAGTCTGGCAGACGCACTGATGTCGTCTGATCCTGCTCAAATGCAGTCGCGATTGCAGCCCTACCAAGCCTGGACCCAGCGCTTCGGAGAGGTGCTGGCGCAAAAGTTGGCCTTAGCGGTGAAAGACGGCCATTGGACGGTGAAGCTCAATTTGAATCCTGCCTCCTTGGGGCCGGTGGGTGTTGAACTGCAGGTAAGGGACGGCGGTATTGAAGGACAAATTGCTGCCACTGACCCCAATGTTCGTCAACTGTTGGGTGATTCGATGCCGAAGCTGCGCCAGTCTTTGGAAGCCCTCGTGGGTGAACAGGGTGGCGTAAATATCGAGTTAGGTGATGGCAGTGATCGCGGCGATAAGCGCGAAAATAACGAAGAAGTAGAACTATCCATAGACCTATTGGCGGACGAATTTGTGCCGTCACAACAAGACATGGCGAGCGGAAACATTCTTAGGGATGGTTTGAATGTTTTTGTTTAGACTCATAAACGTATAACAGGAGTTAACAATGGCTGAAGTCGAAGAAGAAGCGCCATCAAAGGGCGGTCTGATAAAGATCATTTTACTGGTGTTGGTTGTTTTACTTATCGCTGTGGGATCAGCCCTAGGCGCCCTGTTCTTTACTGGCTTTTTTGAAGAGAAAGAAGCAGACGCGGCTGAAGAAGCCATCGCTGAACTGGAAGCAGAGATCGAAGGCACCGACGAGATTCAGATGCCGGAAAGAGTCTCGAAAGAAACCGCTGAAGAAGAAAAGTTCAAACCCACTTACTACACGTTCGACCAGCCCTTCGTGGCCAACGTTGCCAATTCGCGCAAGGTCATGCAGATCACTGTGGCCGTGATGACCTATTACGATGAGCGTGTGTTGACCGCCATTGAGGATCATAAGTTTGCGATTCAATCAGCGGTACTGGATCGGCTTCGGATGGTCACAGAGCCTGAGTTGCGAGAAGAAGACTTCCGACGTGACCTGCAAGAGGATCTGACGCTCATCATGAACGAAGTGCTTGAGAAGTTTGAGGAGTTCAAATTCGCGGGCGTTGAAGAAGTGTATTTTATCGGCTTCGTTGTGCAGTAGCATGCGACTCCTCACCCTTGCGCATAGACAGTAATTCAAGAAAACATCGATATGGCTGAAGACAACGACAAGCTGCTCACTGACGAAGAGCTGAGCGCCATCGAAGACATGGTGGCCTCCGGCGATTTGGGTGGTGAAGGCTATAATGTCGGCTTGGCGGCCAGCGCCTATGACCTGACGTTGCAGGACACGAGCGTCGGCGTGAACGTTACCGCCATCGAGCAGATCAACGATCGTTTTCATCGCTTCATGCGGGCGGGACTGCTGGAAGAGTTGAGATACAACGCCCGGCTGCAACCGGGTCGTATCGAGATCATTCGTTACGGGGACTACGTGCAAAGCACGTCGCCACCTTTGTCGGTCAACGTCACCAAAATCGATCCGTTGCGTGGTGAATGCTTGGCGGTCATCCATTCTCAGGTTATTTTCAGCTGCTTAGACAATTGGTTTGGCGGGTCGCCCAAGTCGTTGACTTCGGTACCGCCGGGCAGAATTTTCACGCCGACGGAATCGGCGGTGATCGATAAAATTCGCACCGTCATATTCAGCTCATTAGCCGAGGCTTGGTCACCTTTCTTGCAGGTAGAGTGCACCTTGTCGACATCGGAAATCAGTGCGGTATTTGCAAATATTGCCGCCGACGATGACATGATTATTTTGAATCGTTTCGAAACTACGGGCGATGCTGAAGACCTAGGGTATGTCGATATCGTTTATCCCTACGCGAGCTTGAAGCTGGTACGTGATGTACTGCGTTCGCGAATTCAAACCAGCGGTAGCGATGAAGATTCTGACGCGGCGTGGTCGGAAGACTTGCTGGAAAGTCTGGATGAGGTCCCCATCGATGTGGTGGTAACAGCCGCAGAGTTGGCGATTTCCGTTGATCAGCTTTCCAATTTGAAAGCCGGGGATTGGTTACCCATACGCCCGCCGGATCATGCCGAGGTCGTCGTTAACGGCTTTCCAGTCTTCACTGCTGAAGTGGGTAGTCGAGGGAATCAGGTGGCGATACAAATTGTCGAAAGCATAATGCCAGAGGAAGACTCATGAGCGAGACAGAAGAAACAGGACAAGAGCCAGAACAAGCGGCCGAAGGCAACATCAATCAAGATGTGATTCGCGCCATCCCGATCACGCTGGCGGTGGAGGTTGGAACGACAACGCTGAAACTGAGAGACCTGCTACGACTGTCGCAGGGCAGCGTGCTGGAGTTGGACCGGGGCGTTGGGGAACTGATGGACGTCAAGATCAATGATACGGTGATTGCCAAGGGTGAGATCGTCACCGTGGGGGATAAGCTGGGCATCAGCATAACGGAGATTGTTGCTCCGCTAGAACGAGTGAAGACGGCCTAGGTTATGGAAATGTCGCCGCTCGTCTCTGCGGTTCTTAGCTTCGTCTTTGTTATCGGTCTGCTCCTTGCCACGCTTTGGTTTGTCCGCAGCCGAGGGATCGGCTTGGGCCCAATGAACGGACAGGGCCTACGAGTGGTGAATAGTCTTCGACTGGGGGGCAAGCATCGCCTAGACGTGGTCGAGTACGGCGGCAGAAGATTGCTGTTAGGCGTCGCGCCCAATCAAATCACGTTGCTCGACAACCAAGCGCAAGATGCCGCTGTAACCGATACGGGACCAAGCGAAGCCTCGGATACCATGCCCGCGACCGGCGAGCCCTCTAGCGCGCTGTCTTTTGCGGGTCAACTCAAACAATTTATGCAGCGTGACTGACGTGTTCCACCAGGCGGCGTCGCGCTCGAAGGGTAGGACTCAACCGCGTCCTCGCCTGGGTGTCGGACGGCCCCCTTCCTTGGGTGGCGTATTGATCGCCTCATCCAACAGGCGCTGAACCTGCCTTACCCGCTCAGCGGTAAGGGCAGTGCCGAGCCACACCGGCAGATTGTTGCGGATTTGAATCAACGCCAAGGCGCTACAGCCGGCCCCCCTCGCGTCTATCCACTGACCCACCTGAGCACTGCGCTGACTTGGATCGTGAGTGATCGATGCCAGTTTGCGCAGATTTTGGATCAGACAGGGAAGCACCGGACCGGCGGTAGTGGCAGTCTGATCGCTCGATAACGGCTCGGACAGAGCCCGCTGCTGGCTCTCTATCTTTTCAATGTAATCTTGAGCAGTGGTCGGCAGTGGAATGTTGGGGTCAAATCCATTGGGCCCTAAACGGTAGCTCGCCAAGGCCAAGCGCTTACGCGGCTGGGGTGCAAAGCTCGCCAGATCGTCGAGAAGTTCACGCAGGTAACGAGCCCCCGCATCAATATTGGTACACGGATCGAACAGGTCTTGTCGGTCAGAAATGCCTAAGTGATTGCCGGTAATCGGCCACTTGATTTGCATCAGTCCGATGGCGTTAGAGCTGGAGACCGCATCAGGATCCATACTGCTTTCTACAATCGCGATGCCGATCAAGAGTGATTCCTCAACGTTGTACGTGCTTGCCGCCGCGGTAAAGCAGGACTGAAATGGCAGTTCATCCAATGGACTCTGCTCTGGTTCCTGAGCGTCGACCACAGCGTTCGGCGTGGGTTCCGACAGTGCCGTAGTGAGTGACTGAGGCGGGTCTGTTTGCGCGTTCTGCGGGGCTGCTTCTTGAGTGGTTTCATCGGCCTGCTCCAGCGCGGCGGCTTCAGCCAAGCGGCTGGCCTCCTGCTCGGCAAGAAACGTTTGGAGTTCCGGGGGCAAGTCCAAAGCGACGACGATGGGTTCGTCGGTGTCTGGTAGGAGGGGTTCTTCGACCGCGGCGTCCCGCACCGCGTCATTCGTCTCCGGTAGGGGGTCAGCGCTTGCCGCACTTGCTGGAAGCGAGCCTGTGAGCAGTGCCAGGGTCAATGCCAGTGCTACTAATCCATGGAAACGGATCATTAGCGTTCGCGCCTTGAGCCATTGACATAGTGTGTGACCGAGTTCGTGCATGAAGGGTCCGGATATCTGTGTTGTCACACAATGGTAGACGGATTGTTCGTAAAAGCGACCGCCTTTGCCACGGTTCTTCTGTCGTCCGATGATGAATACCTGTCGGAAAACTGACGAAATTGGCTAAAACGATGCGAGAAGCGGCAGCTCAACCGGCAAATTGTCGCCATACCTCTGTAAACTATTGATATACATGACAAATAAAAATGGCACGTTCTTTGCTTTGATTGCCCTGTGAATACAAAACCAAGCAGGGGCGGTCCCCTGCTCCTGACGTAGAAGGGTCCTATGAACCTAATTTGCCACGGCATTTCCAAGCGAACGCTGACCAGTGTGCTGGTTGCGGGGTTGTTTTGCCTTCTGCCTCAGATAGGTTTCGCCGAGGGCATCCCAGCGCTGAAAATTCTCGAGGGCAATGACGGCGGAACCGAGTATAGCCTATCCCTCCAGCTCATCATCGTGATGACTCTGTTGGGCTTGTTGCCGTCGATTCTGATTCTTATGACTTCCTTTACCCGAATCATCATTGTTCTGTCGCTGCTGCGGCAGGCCATGGGTACCGCCCAAACGCCGCCCAATCAGGTGCTGGTGGGTATCGCCCTATTTCTCACCCTATTCATTATGAACCCGATTCTGCAGGCCATCTACGATGATGCTCTGATGCCGGTCCAAAACGAGGAAATCACCTTTCAGGAAGGTTTGGATCGTGCCCGCATTCCTCTGCAACAGTTCATGCTGGGCCAAACCCGCGAAAAAGACATGATGTTGTTTATGGAAATGTCGGAAACGCCGGCGGTTGACGATGTGGCCGATGTCCCTTTGACGGTGTTGGTTCCCGCCTTTATTACGTCGGAGCTCAAAACCGCGTTCACCATCGGATTTCTGATCTACATTCCTTTCATCATCATTGATCTGGTGGTGGCCAGCGTCCTGATGTCCATGGGCATGATGATGTTGTCGCCAATGATGATATCCATGCCTTTCAAGTTACTGTTGTTTGTACTGGTTGACGGATGGGGGCTGGTCACCGGTTCCCTCGTCGCCACCTACATGACCTAGGGGTTCATATGGATACCTCGTTGGTCATGGACATCGCCTTGGATTCTCTGAAAGTCACGATTTTGGTCGCGGCGCCGGTTTTGGCGGCGGCGCTGATCTCCGGTTTGTTGGTGGGTATTTTACAGGCGGCAACATCGATTCAAGAGATGACGTTAAGCTTTATACCTAAGCTGGCGGTTATGGTGCTGTCATTGGTGGTTTTCGGTGAGTGGCAAATTGCGGTCCTCGCCGAGTACTTCCACGACATTTTCGAACGTGTCCGTACCATCACGTTGTAGTGCCATGACATTGTTTGTTGCTGAAATCGTCGAAATGCTGCAAACCTTCATGTGGCCCTTTGTCCGCGTGTCCGCGGTCATGATGACGGCCCCGATTTTTTCCCAGCGCGCGCTAAACCTCCGGGTTCGTATCGTGATGGGCTTTGTTCTGACCTGGATGATCTACCCCTTTATCGAGATCCCGCAAGTTGACCCGTTTACGGCTGGCGCGATTTACGGCCTCTTCAACGAAGTGACGGTTGGGGCTCTGATGGGCGTTACCCTGCAGATCGTTTCGGCGGCGATTATCGTAAGTGGCCATGCGGTCTCCTCCAGCATGGGTTTGGGTATGGCGAATATGATGGATCCCAACCTAGGCAACGTACCGACGCTGTCGCAGTTTCTGCTCATTATCGGATTGCTGGTCTTTCTTTCCCTTGGTGGACACTTAGTGTTAATCAGCATTCTGGTACAGAGTTTTACGTCCATTCCTGTGGGTAGCGGTTTGCTCAGCACGAACGCCATCCCAGGGTTCCTTACCTGGTCTTCTCAGATATTTATCGGCGCCGTCATCATGGTACTGCCGGTGATGTTAGGCCTGTTGATGATCAATGGCTGTTTGGGCGTGATTTCTCGTGCGTCTCCTAGCCTGAACGTTTTTGCCGTGGGCTTTCCGGCGTTGATTCCGATTGGTTTCTGCATGGTGTTACTGAGCATGGTGATCATCATCAGCAAGATGGAGGGTCTTTGGTTTCAGGCTTTCCAAGCACTCAATGAAAATATGTTGGGCTTGTAATGGCTGAAGAATCACAAGACGACAAAACAGAAGAACCCACCGCGAGACGCCTGGAAAAAGCCAAGGAAGATGGTCAGGTGCTGCGCTCTCAAGACATGACCATTGCCGCCGTAACCGGTTCGGTGATTGCTGCTCTGTATCTGGGTGGATTTTGGATGGGGCCGCGTTTCGTGGATACCTTCGCCGAGGCGCTAACCATTCCGGCCAATTACGCGTTCGAGGCGAATTTAGCCCTGAATCGGCTGTCGATTTTGGCCATGGACAGTTTTGTCACCGTTATTCCCGTCTTTGCCTTGGCCATTGTGGCGGCCATTGGTTCAGCTACAGCCCTGGGCGGATTTGTCTTCTCCGCAAAGGCTTTTGCCCCCAAGGCCAGCAAGCTCAATCCAATCAAGGGCATGAGCCGTATATTCGGTCTTAAGGCATTGGTGGAGTTGGGTAAGGCATTAATGAAATTTTCCCTAGTGGCCGCCATTGGCGGCTCCTACCTGTACCTGAATTTTGACTCGATCATGAAGATCGGTGACGGCCCGATTAACGGGGCGATCGCGGCGAGCATCGAAACGGTTTTGTTGGGCGCCTTGGTCTCGACGGTAGCCCTGATACTGATCGCCCTCGTCGATGTGCCTTATCAGCGCTACGAGTTCATCAAAAAGCTGAAGATGACGAAGCAAGAGATCAAGGATGAAATGAAAGATATTGAGGGCCAACCGGAAGTCCGCCAACGCATTCGTGCGAAGCAGCGAGAAATGGCCCAACAACGCCAGTTGGACGATGTGCCATCCGCGGATGTGGTGATCACCAACCCGCAGCATTTTGCCGTGGCGCTTGTTTACGAGATGGACAAAGAAGAAGCGCCGCGAGTGGTCGCTAAGGGCAAGAATTTTATGGCAGCACGCATTCGAGAAAGCGCCACAGACAATAGCGTGGAAATTTTTGAATCACCCTTGCTGGCACGAGCCCTGTATTTCACCTGCGATGTCGGTATGTACATACCTCACGGCCTTTTTCATGCCGTGGCACAGGTGATTGCCTATGTCTATGGACTGAATGCCGTCAGCGAGGACGGTCAAAAGGTGGCTAAGCCGAAACCCAAGGTCCCAGATGATTTGATCTTTGACGAAAGCGGTCGCCGACGCGACAGCCTCGCCGATCCCAACTAACACACGAACAGACTGGAAGAGGAAAAACTAGGATGATCCCGTTAAAGGAAGAACCTAAATTACAGGCCGCGCTGTGTTTCAGCGACGAAGACGCCGAACGACTGTTGAGCTGTCAGGGCACGATTGCTCATGCAGGCAATGTGGTGATCACCGCTGCGCGACATGAAAACTTGCTGGCCCACTACACTCGAACCATGCTGGCGGAAATCAATCGAACCGCTAGCAGCACGGTCGCGATTCGGCGCATGCCGAAAACCAGTGACGGGTTGCTGGACGCGTTGAATGAGCATTTAGCGTCGTTGGATATGGCTTCGTTAGAAACCAAACGGATGGTGAAGACTCGAGAGATTTGGCTCTATGAATTGCCGGGGCCTGCCCAATCAGACCTGCTGCAGATGGCAGCCAAGATGATCGGTCAGTTCAAAGCCGCTGGTGTGTCCATTGTCGTCCACTCTCGCCAGGCGCGTCCGGATTCTCAGCATTTACAGAAACTGGCACAGAGATTGAGAGCCAAACATGTCGTGTTCCAGACCCCGAATGAGGAACAGTGCCGTCGCTTGTCGGAGTCTGCAAAAGGCCAGCCCGAGGCGGCGCAGATCAATCAGTTGATTCGTTCCTTGGGCGTGTCAATTGCGCACGAGGAAGCCGGACAACTGGCGGATCTGGGCTCTGCACCGAGCCTTTCCCAACTGATGCAGGAAGCCGAAAAGTCCCTGCCCGCGTTGAAGAACATGCCGCAGCGTGAGAAGAGCCCGCGGCCCTCTGCACCATCGGCAAAGCGCAACACAGCGCCGGTAAATCCTGCGCCCAGTGGTGTATCGAATGCTCGCATCATGATCAGCTCAGGCATCGCTTGCTTGCTGATTGCGGGCCTGTACTTCAGCCCGAACCTAGATCCCTACGCCGCCATGAGTCATGGTTTTCAGTGGATTCAAACGGAGATCTCCAAGGCTCAAGTGTCATCGGCGATGACCGAAGATCAGCCTGTTGTTTCCGAGATGACCGGTCCGGCAAGCGCCGACGCCGCGCAGTCAACAACATCACCCATTGCGGTCAAGGAGCAGGCTTTAGCCGATCAACGCGCGGACCCGGCTGCGCCAGCGGTAGAGGCTCCTGTTACCGACGCAGCGCAGACAGCAACAGTGAATCCCATTGCCGTCAGCGCGGAAACCGAAGCTGCGTCGCCGGTTCCCGCTGACGTAGAGGAAGGCTTGAAGGCATTGTTCCCGGTGGCCCAACCCGTGACCCCGGTGGTTGAGCCCGGTATCTATGTGCAGCATGCGTCGTTTCGCTTGCCTCAGAGCGCATTGATTTGGAAAAGTAACAACAGCCAATTGCCCGGCGTGAAAGTGGCCTCCAAGGGCGAGCGATTTGTGACCGTGAGCGGACCCTTTAATGATCGAGGCCAAGCGGTTCAATACCTTGCGGAGTTCGGTATTACCGCGCGTCCGTACTTTATTGATGGCGAAACGCTAAGTATGCAATCACGGATTTAATGGAAACCGATTCATTCCATTTGGAGAAAAATAATGGCAGACGAAGAAAAACCAGCGGTAGACGAAGCATTAAGCCAAGCTGAGGAGCTACCGAAATCCGATGCTGACGACATTGTCGAAGCAGCAGAGCCCGACACGTCAGCGAAAAGCGATGCTCAGGAAGCGATAGAAGCAATTGCGAAAAACGTTCAGGAGCGAGCGGCGGAGATCGAAGATGTGCTGGCCGACGTCAGCTCGCCAAGCGCGCTGCCGAAAGTGACTGCTCCGAGCCCCGGCGCGCCGCCGACACCGTCCACTCCGGTCGACGCTCTGGAAGAGGATGAACCGAACCTTCAGATCAGCGTTGGGGGCGATAAGGTGCGGATCTCTACCGCCCACCCGCTGATTGAAGAGATCGCCGAGCAGTTGAACAAATCTCGACAGTTCACACTGTACGCTGTGGCTTCTCTGTGTGTCGCATTGTTGGCGGCGGTACTTTTCTACGTGCTGATGGCCGCCCAGCTTTCCTCCAAGGTGAAGGAGATTGACGGCATGTTGGGGGCGATGGCGAAGAGAACCCTACAGATGACCAAGGGCATAGAAACGTTTAGCGCCCTAGGTGGGCGGCTGGACGAGACATTGGCCAATCAACTGATGCAGCAAGAGATGCTGGCGGCGAACGAAATTGCCATGGTAAATCTGAATGAGCAACTGAATATGCTGCCAGAGATTGTGACCACAAACGCCAACGAAGGCATGGCGCAGACCCAACAGATGCTCCTAGCAGAGCTAAAACTACTGCAGGTTGAAAACGCGTCAGTAAAGGCGAATCTGGACCGTTTGGAGAAAGGTTTGGAGGCGCAAAAAACCGAAGTCTCTGCCCTGCGCGGTGTTCGACGAGAGCTGTCTACCGTCAGAGCGAGCATGGAGCAGGTAGAAACCACGGTCGGCGATCTCTACATTATTGAGCGGGCACGACTGGCCAAACAGGTGTTGAGTCCAAAATCCGACGTGGTTGGCGAGTAGCGGCTGCGCTGTTCCTTTGCCCCGGCTTGTTCACTTTAGGTAGTCGGGGGATACTGAAGCGATGGAACGAAGTCTGCTGATCGGTAGACAGCCACCGCCGTATCAAAAGGTATTGGCCCCAGCGTAAAAGGTTTGTTTATGTCCGAAAATGTTGTCCCGATTTTGTTGATCACTCTGACAGTCATCCTCGTCGCTATTTTGTTCATTGTGGTCAGCTATATCTACATGCGGCTGCGATCTCTCGAGCAACGGCATGCAGAGAGTCTAGGGGCTTCGCCCCAGGCAGAAAACAAAGGCGGCTCCCTGTCCGGCTTTCGCGGCAAGGCAATATGGGATGCCTTGGAGAATCCGGGTAAGCATCCGGGGGTGATCGATCAACTGAGCAGTCGCTACGCCTTTGTTTTGGCGCGTCATATCGAACAGGTGATTGATCAGGGCCAGTTAGACCGGCAGCGTAATCGGGAGGCTGTTCCAGAAAGTAGCGCGCCGATTGGTGGTTTGCGCGGCGAGGTGCAGTCGTGGCTGCCACAATCTTATGTGCAACGTTTTTACCGGGTGGGCGCTCAGTCGTTGACTGCGACAGAGGAAGAGCTGGCAGAACTCCGTTCTGAGGTCCGTGGCTTGGTGGATGAAATTTTGCATAAGCTCAACATGACCGATCAAGGCCGGGGTATTGGCAGCCTGATTACGTCGCATACTCTGGATTTCAGCAGCCAAGCCCGGGGCGACGAGTACGATGCGTCCGAGCCAGACGAAACCCAGAGTGCCGAATAGCCGTGTGTCGGTAATCGTTGTTTCCTGATCTGCGCTTTTTAGCACCAGACATCGCGCTCAGGTAGGATACGGCCTTTGTAATAGAGACAGGGCGGCCCTTGGACATCTCGCATATCCTTGACGGACTCAATGAATCCCAACGCGACGCTGTGTCCGCGCCCCTCTCCAATGCCCTGGTGATCGCCGGTGCCGGCAGCGGCAAGACCCGTGTCTTGGTGCACCGTATTGCGTGGTTGATCGATGTGGAGGGGGTCTCGCCTCACGGCATTCTGGCGGTGACCTTTACCAACAAGGCAGCCGCGGAACTGCGCGCCCGTACCGAGTCGTTGCTCAATGTGTCGGCTCGTTCCATGTGGGTTGGTACCTTTCACGGCTTGGCCCATCGACTGCTGCGCATGCATTGGGCCGAGGCCAAACTGCCCCAGAATTTTCAGATTATCGACGGCGACGATCAGGTACGACTGATCAAACGCATCATGAAGGCCCAAGACATTGATGAAAAAAAGTGGCCTGCCCGTCAAGCCGCTTGGTTTATCAACGGCCAAAAAGACGAGGGTAAGCGAGCCCGTGAAGTCGCCGCTGGAGAAGACCTGTACCAGATCACCCACAAACGCATCTATCAAGCCTACGAAGAAGCCTGTGATGAAGGCGGTTTGCTGGACTTTGCGGAACTTCTGCTGCGATCCCACGAACTGTGGCTCAACGATGCCAATCTGCTGGCCCATTACCAACAGCGTTTTTCACACTTGCTGGTAGACGAGTTTCAAGACACCAATACCATTCAGTACGCTTGGTTGCGCGTGCTGGCCGGTCAAACCGGCAAGGTCATGGCCGTAGGTGATGACGATCAATCCATCTATGGCTGGCGTGGCGCGAAGATTGAAAACATCCATCAGTTTACCGAAGACTTTGCCGATGTCGGCACCGTGCGCCTTGAACAAAATTACCGTTCCACGCAAACCATATTGGACGCCGCCAATGGCCTGATTCAGCGCAACACGAATCGGCTGGGCAAAGAATTGTGGTCCCAGGGCGACAAAGGTGAGCTGATCAAGGTCTATGCCGGATTCAACGATCTGGACGAAGCCCGGTTTATCGCCGAACGTATTCAACAGTGGATCGAAGACGGCGGCAGCGCTAACGAAGCCGCGATTTTGTACCGATCCAATGCCCAATCTCGGGTGTTGGAAGAGGCTCTGCTGCGGCTGAACATTCCCTATCAGATTTACGGGGGACAGCGCTTTTTTGAACGCGCTGAGGTCAAAAACGCCCTTGCCTATATGCGGCTGATGGAAGACCGCCATTCGGACCCGGCCTTCGAGCGGGTCGTGAATACACCGACCCGGGGCATTGGCGACAAAACGCTGGAAGGCATACGACAGCTGGCCCGGGCGAATCAAACGTCTTTGTGGCAGGCCGCAAAAGACGGTCTTGCCGGTGGCACGTTTACCGCTCGCGTGAGCGGTGCTGTGGGCGGCTTTGTGGCATTGATTGACGAAATGGCCGATGCCGTTGCACCGATGCAGCTGGATGAGCTTGCCGACCACATTCTTGACGCCAGCGGTTTGATGGATTTTCACAGTCAGGAACGGGGTGAGCGCGGTTTGGCCCGCAAAGAAAATTTGCAGGAACTGGTGTCGGCTTGCCGGCAATTCAGCGGTGATTTGGTGTTTCCCTTTGAGGACAGCGACCGCGCCGAAGTCAACGTGCTGCAAGAATTTCTCGACCAAATGACCCTCAACGCCGGCGATCGACAAAGTGCTCAGGGCCCCAGCGTGCAAATGATGACCCTGCACTCGGCCAAGGGCTTGGAGTTTCCACTGGTCTTTTTGGGCGGTATGGAAGAAGGCTTATTTCCCCACCGGATGTCCTCAGAGGAGCCCGGCCGTCTCGAAGAAGAGCGGCGACTGGCCTATGTAGGAATCACCCGGGCCATGCAGGAGCTGTATCTGACTTATGCGGAAAGTCGTCGTCTGCACGGGCAGGATAACTACAATCGACCAAGCCGGTTTTTGCTGGAAATACCCCAGGATCTGCTGTCAGAGGTGCGGATGAAAGCCAGCACTCAAGGTCTGTTCAGTGGCGGTTACGCCAGTGGCAGTGGGCTGGTCGAAGAGTCCGCCAACGGCATGCGCATGGGGCAGCGGGTTATGCACGGCAAGTACGGTGAAGGCGTCGTGCTGCAGTTTGAAGGCAACGGCGAACGTGCCAAGGTACAAGTGAACTTTGCCGAGGGGGCGAAGTGGCTGATGGTTGGCTACGCCAATCTTCAGGTAATGGATTAACGTAAGGGGAAACGCCATCATGAGACAGCAACACACGCAAAACCGGACGCTCGGGCTGTTCATCGGTCTGTGTCTGACGCTAGTGCTCGCAGCCTGCGCACCGGCGCAAGAAGCGGCACGTTCTGGCGCAGCGGACACACAGGTCTATCAGTGGAAGATGATTACTACCTGGCCCAAGAACCTACCGGGTCTTGGTGCGGCGCCAGAACGGTTAGCCGATCGCCTGCGGGTGATGAGCAATGGTCGGCTGGACATCAAAGTCTATGGTGCTGGCGAGCTGGTGGGTGCGCTGGAAGTTTTTGACGCCGTTTCCCAAGGCACTGCCCAGATGGGCCATGGTGCGGCGTATTACTGGCGCGGTAAAAATCCTGCAGCGGCCATGTTCGCAACGGTACCCTTTGGTATGAACGCCCAAGAAATGAATGGCTGGCTGCACTACGGTGGTGGCATGGAGCTGTGGCGGGAACTCTACGCCCAGTTCAATCTGGTGCCCTTTGCCGCAGGGAACTCTGGTGTGCAAATGGCGGGCTGGTTCAACAAGGAAATCAATTCCATAGAGGACCTACAGGGCCTGAAAATGCGTATTCCCGGCATCGGTGGAGAAGTGCTTTCTCGAGCCGGAGGTGTCCCCGTCGTACTGCCTGGCGGTGAAATTTTCACCGCGCTGCAAACTGGGGTCATCGACGCGACGGAGTGGGTGGGCCCTTATAACGACTTGGCGTTTTCATTGCATACGGCGGCCAAGTACTACTACTACCCCGGGTGGCACGAACCCGGCCCCACCTTGGAAGCCTTTGTGAACAAAGAGGCCTGGGAGGCGCTGCCGCCAGATCTTCAAGCCATGGTTGAAAGCGCCACCCAAGCGATTAACGACGACATGCTCAGCGAATTCACCGCCAGAAATAATGCCGCGCTGGACACACTGATCAACGAGCACGACGTGCAGTTACGACGCTTGCCGGACGACGTCATTGAAGTGCTGCGCCTGGCCTCGGCAGAGGTTGTAGCAGAAATCGCCGATGCCGATCCCTTGGCGAAACGCATTTACGACTCCTATATGACCTTCCTTCGGGACGTTCGCCGCTATCACAGCATCAGTGAACAGGCCTACTTGAACGTCCGTGAAGAACCGTCGTCGGATCAAGCAGAATAGTTATGGAACTGAAAAACACCGAATACGAAGTGGATGCCCAGGGCGTCGCGATGATTTGGCTCAATAGGCCCCAACGTATGAATGCTTGGACGGGCCGGCTGCATACGGAATATCGCTACCTACTCAAGCGGGCAAATGATGACGATGCCGTGCGCGCCATCGTGGTCACCGGGCGGGGTAAGGGTTTCTGTGTCGGCGGCGACAGCCAAGCACTCAGCGGTCATGCGGATCGGGGCGCTTACGATCCGGGCATCCCTGCCGACATTGCCAAACCCGGCTACGGGACCGATGCGAATTTTGATGCTTCCTTTGCCTATCACTTCGGCCTGAACAAGCCTGTGATCGCCGCCATGAACGGTCCTGCCGCGGGCGTTGGCTTGGCGCTGGCGTGCTTTGCCGACCTGCGTTTTGCCGTGCCCGGAGTGAAATTCACCACGGCCCACGGCAAGCTGAATCTGCCAGCGGAATACGGACTGTCGTGGATGCTGCCAAAAATTGTCGGTCTTGGCCGTGCCAATGACCTGCTGTTGACCAGTCGCGTATTTACCAGCGATGAAGCCTTGCAGCTCGGCTTTGTGAACCAGATTTTCGAGCCGGCGGACCTTGTGCAGCAAACCCTAGCCTACGCGCATCAGTTGGTTGCCAGCGTATCGCCCAATTCTCTGCGTCAAACCCGATGGCAGATTTACAAAGACCTGCATCGTGATGTCGCCAGTTCGGTAACGGAGTCTGAGCGCTTGATTGAAGACATGGCAAAAGAAGACGATTTCAAGGAAGGCATTGCTGCCTTGGTTGAAAAGCGGCCACCGGACTGGCCTTCGGTTCGTTGACGCGGCTTCGAGCTAGAGCTGGGAAGGTAACCACGTCGCCAGACCGGGCCAAATCAGCAGGGCTGCCAGCAGGGCCAGCTGCAGGCCAATAAAGGGCAGCACGCCACGATAAATCTCACCGGTGGTGACCTGCGGTGGTGCGACACCGCGCAGATAGAACAATGCGAAACCGAAGGGTGGTGTCAAAAACGACGTCTGTAAATTGACCGCAATCAGAACTCCCAGCCAGATCGGATCCACCCCCATGGCCATCAGTACCGGCCCGACAATGGGCACGACCACGAAGGTAATCTCGATAAAGTCGAGAATGAAACCCAGCAAGAAGATCACCAGCATCACGATGCCCAAGGCTCCCCACATGCCACCGGGCATTTGGGCAAACAGAGCCTGGACCATCTCATCGCCGCCGTAGCCGCGAAACACCAAGGAAAAAATCGACGCGCCAACGAGAATGAAAAACACCATGCCCGTGGTGGACAACGTGCCACTGCCCACCTCGGACAGTACCTGTCGGTCGATGCGCCCGTAGATCAGACCCAACAACAGTGCACCGAAGGCGCCCACGCCGGCGGCCTCGGTTGGGGTCGCGTAGCCGCCTAAAATTGAACCCAGTACTGCGACGATGAGCAGTAGTGGTGGTGCCAGAGCGCCCAATACCGGGGCCAACGCCACGTCATCGGTACGCTCGGCAGGCGGCATGGACTGTGGTGCGATGACGACCCGCACCAGTATGTATCCCAGATACAGGCCCACCAAACACAGGCCCGGAATGATCGCGCCGGCAAACAGGTCACCGACGGAAATCGATTTGGGGGCGAATATGCCCATACTCAGCTGGGCCTGCTGGTAGCCATTGGACAGTACATCGCCCAACAGCACCAAGGCGATGGACGGCGGAATGATCTGCCCCAAGGTGCCCGTGGCGCAGATGGTGCCCGTAGCCAAACTGGCGGGATAGCCTCGCTGAAGCATGATGGGCAGAGACATCAATCCCATGGTGACTACGGTAGCGCCCACAATGCCGGTGCTGGCGGCCATGAGCATGCCCACCAGAATAACGGTGATGGCTAAGCCGCCCCGGTATCGTCCTAACAAATTAGATAAGTTGGATAGCAGGTCTTCGGCAATGCGGGTCTTTTCGAGCAAGACACCCATAAAGACGAATAGGGGCACGGCAATCAGGGTTTGATTGGTGATGATGCCGAACAGTCTGCCTGCGGCGAAGCCCAAGTCTGCGGGGTTGAACGCACCAGTCACAGTGCCCACAAAGGCAAAGATCAAGGCCACGCCGGCCAGAGTGAGCGCGACCGGATAACCGGCCAGCAGCGCAGCAAAAGCCACCGCAAATAGAGCCAAGGGTGTCAGATTCATGCTTGGTACTTCGCCAGTAAGATGGATGCGATGCCTGCGATTCCCTGAAAAATCAGCAGCACGCCGGTCAGTGGAATCAGCGTTTTAAGCAGGAATACCGCTGGGATGCCGCCGACTTCGGCGGAGCCCTCCAGAATCTGCCAACTATTGCCCACATAGGGCAGGCTGATCCAGACCATGAAAACAGCGACCGGTAACAGAAAAAGTAGGTGGCCGGCCAAGTCGATCCACCCTTGCTGATCCGGTGTGAGACGGCTGTAGAAAATGTCGACGCGCACATGGGTGTTTTCACCGACGCCAAGGGCGATGGCCAGCATAAAAAATGCTCCGTGCAGATACATGACGCTCTCTTGCAGCAGTACCCCGCCGGTGTTTAAGGCGTAACGGAGAATCACGATGGCAAAGGTCAGCAGCACCATAAAGAGCGCCAACCAACGCAGCGGACGCACCATCGCGTGGGTAAGCGTACTCAGCTTTGTGAGCAAATGAAGGACTGTCATCCGCCCTACCCCAGCGTCACTTCGATCAGCGTGGACGTGAGTAAGGCGACGCCGACCCAAATATTGTTTCTGAAGGCGGCAAAGCAGCCTTCACGACTGCGGTCGCGAATCAGGTGTTGCTGATAGGCAAAGAGACCGGTGGCGATGATAAGCCCGATGAAGAAAGCGTTCTGGTAATTAAGACTGACTCCCAATAAAAACCAGGTGCCCAAGGCGAGGCTTTGCAGCACGCAGATCATGAGTCGATCCAAATCTCCGAATAAAATCGCCGTGCTCTTGATGCCAACGATGAGATCGTCGTCGCGGTCGACCATGGCGTATTCGGTATCGTAGGCGACGATCCAGAACAGTGAACCAACAAAGAGCAGCCCCGCCTCGCTTGGCACACCCAATCCTTGAGCAGACCATGCCATCAGTATGCCCCAGCTGAACGCGGCTCCGAGTACGACCTGAGGCAGATGGGTATGGCGTTTCATAAAGGGGTAAATGACCGCCAATCCCAGCCCCACGACAGCGAGTAGCTGGGTTGTGGTGTTCAAGAATAGAATCAAGAGCCCTGAGCCGGTCACCAAACCGATGAACAGGCTCAGCGCCTGCTGCTCGTTGATCGCGCCGGTAACCAGCGGGCGATCCTTGGTGCGTTTGACGGCACCGTCTACGTTTCTGTCGGCGTAGTCGTTAATGACACAGCCCGCGCTGCGCATGGTGAAGGTCCCCACGGTGAAAATCACGATCAGCGTCAGGGGCGGTATGCCGTCTGCGGCCATGACCAGCGCCGCCAACGTGGGCCAGAGCAAAAGCAGGGTGCCCACCGGGCGGTCGAGCCGCATCAGGCGCAAATAATCTTGCAGTGAGGCAGAGGGTGTTTGGGCGGTCAAAACGTCTGTGAATCCAACAGGTGAAGTCAGAGCAGTGTATTGATTTCCCGGGGACACCTCCACCAGCCAAGAACGGTTGTGGCGAGGCTAAGATGGGTGATGAGCGTTGCTTTTTTTCGGTGCTGTCTATAGCGTACGGCGCTTTTGCGACCCTACAAAAAGAGCACTTGAGATATGAAAAAATGGCAATGCATTGTCTGCGGCTGGATTTACGACGAAGCCGAAGGTTACGAAGATGAGGGCATAGCGCCCGGCACGACATGGGTTGATGTCGATGAGGACTTTATTTGCCCAGAATGCGGCGTCGGCAAGGCAGATTTCGAGATGATCGAAATCGGTTGAGCTATAGTCGGGCAACTGCATCGAGCTAGTGGGGTAGCATGAGCCTGACACAACGCATTCTAATCGCCATGGGCGTCGGCATCAGCCTCGGCGCACTCCTTCAGTGGCTGGCACTGCCGCAAGATCACTTGTTTAACGCCGTGGTTCTCAATGGGTTCATTGATGGCGGCGGCCGTATCTTTATCGCGCTGCTGAAAATGTTGGTTGTGCCCTTGGTGTTCGTTTCTCTTGTCTGCGGCGCAGCGAGTCTTGGTGATACCGGTAGCGTGGGCCGCTTAGGTGGCAAAACCATCGGTTTGTACTTGTTGACCACGGCGGTTGCAGTGTCTTTGGCCATGTTGATTGCGCTGACCACGGACCCCGGGCTTGGCGGAGAAAGCGCCAGCAGTATGGCCTCGGCATCGACCTTTGAGCCTAAGACGGCTCCCAGCGTGAAAGACACGTTCATCAACGTCGTCCCGAGCAATCCCATTGCCGCCATGGCCGATGGCAAAATGCTTCAGGTGATTTTGTTTGCCCTGCTGTTCGGGTTGGCCTTGAGCAAAGCCGGTGCTAGCGGCGAAAAACTGCGGGCGTTTTTTTCAGATCTCAATGACGTGATGATGCGACTGATTTCCATGATCATCGCCCTGACGCCCATCGGGGTGTTTTGTTTGATGACCCAGCTTGGGGCAACCCTAGGCTTGGCAGAAATTGCCAAAGTTGCCATGTACTTTGCCACCATTGTTATCGCTTTGCTGGTGCATGCTTCCGTGGTCTATCCCCTGCTGCTGAAAACCCTGACGGGTCTGAATCCGTTGGTGTTTCTCCGCAAAATGCGTGAAGCACTGCTTGTCGCCTTTTCCACCTCGTCCAGTGGCGCGACCTTGCCAGTGACCCTGCGGACGGTAGAACACAAGCTGGGCGTGCAAAATAATGTGGCGTCCTTTGCCGTTCCTCTAGGGGCGACCATCAACATGGACGGCACCGCCATCATGCAGGGGGTTGCCACGGTCTTTATTGCACAGTTTTACGGCATCGACCTGGGCCTTAGTGCCCTGCTGACCGTCGTGCTCACAGCGACGCTGGCCTCGATTGGTACCGCCGCCGTTCCCGGCGTGGGTTTGATCACCCTGACGCTGGTGCTGGATCAGGTGGGTTTGCCGGTAGAGGGTATCGCGCTGATCATTGGTGTTGATCGCTTGCTCGACATGCTGCGTACTGCGGTCAATGTGACCGGTGATGCGACGGTGGCCACCATCGTGGCGTTCAGCGAAGGGCAGCTGGATCGCGAAGTCTTCAGTGCTCCAGAGGCCCAGCTCGGGTCCTAGACGGACAGATGCTCGTTGTCCGAGGCTGCCCATGTATTGAGCAGCCCCAGTAGATAGGCGTGATCGTCCGAGCCTTGCGGTGCGGTGAGTAGGGCCTCGCTTCGCTTGACAACTCTGGGCATCAGGTGGGCGTGCTCACCCAGATCGGCAATCTTAAAGCTCTGCTCCCCAGATTGTCGGGTACCCAAAATATCCCCGGGTCCGCGCAGCTTGAGATCCTGCTCGGCCAAATAAAAGCCATCCTGGCTTTCTCTTAGAGCGTTTAACCGATGTTGGCCGGTTTGACTGACGCCGGGCTTGAACAGCAAAAAGCAGCGGCTGGCCAGATGGCCTCGCCCTACCCGACCGCGCAATTGGTGCAATTGAGCCAGCCCTAGTCGCTCAGCATTTTCGATAAACATGTGTGTGGCATTGGGTACATCGACACCGACTTCGACCACTGTAGTCGCCACCAACAGTTGATATTCGCCGGCTTTGAACGCCCGCATTACCTCCACTTTTTCCTCTCCCTTCATGCGACCGTGTAGCAAGGCCACCTTGGCATTGGGTAGTGCATGACTGAGTATCCCAAAGGCCTCTTCAGCAGACAGCGCCTCGATTTCGTCCGACGGCTCGATCAGGGTGCAAACCCAATACGCCTGTTGGCCTTGGTTTAGTATCTGCGCTAACCGAGCGATCAACTCGTCACGCTTTGATTGCGCTGCGGTATGCGTGGTGATGGGCTGCCGGCCCTTGGGCAGTTCGTCGATAACAGACACATCCATATCGGCGTACAGCGTCATGGTCAAGGTACGGGGAATCGGGGTGGCGGTCATTACCAACTGGTGTGGGAATGCGCCCTTGTTTTGCAGCGCCATCCGCTGATGCACACCAAAGCGGTGTTGCTCATCGATAATGACCAAGGCGAGCTTGTGGAATACCACCTTGTCTTGAAACAGTGCGTGGGTACCGATGACGACTTGGACTTCACCGCTTTCGATGTTTGCCAGTACTTCGCGTTGCGCTTTGGCGGTCATTTGGCCGGTGAGCAAGGCAACGCGAATTCCCAGAGGTTCCAACCACTGCTGAAAATTCAGCTGATGTTGTTCGGCCAACAGCTCAGTCGGCGCCATCACGGCGGTTTGGCAGCCGTGTTCGATGGCACGGATGGCTGCGAAGGCGGCAACAATGGTTTTTCCAGAGCCCACATCGCCCTGCACCAGTCGCAGCATGGGCACATCGTTTTCGAGGTCCGCGAGGGTTTCACGAATGACCCGGCCTTGAGCTCGGGTCAGCTCAAAAGCCAAGTTGTCTCTGAGCTGCCTGCCTAGGCCCGCTTTTTGGGGCAGGGCGAGAGCCTGTTGTTTGCGGCGCTTGAGTGCCCGCCGCTTCATGACCACGTAGTAGGCGCACAGTTCATCCAGTGCTAACGCCTCGGTGACGTCGTCAATACGCTTTAAGTCGTCAGGCCTGTGCAGGTAGAGCAATTTTTCGAAGGGTGTGCCCGCCTCTGTCGGCCAACTTAAGTGCTGCAAGGCACGAGTGAGGTTGCGCAGTCTTGCCTGACCCATTCCTTGGGTGGTGGGATAAACGGGTATCAATTCGGGTTTGGGCGGAGGCGGCGTTTCGTCGAATATCTGATACTCAGGATGGGCCATGGCCAAATGCCGACCAATAAAGGCCACGTTGCCAAACGCGCGCACGTATTTGCCGGCCTCCAAATTGCGCTGCTGCGCTTTGTTGAAATGGAAAAACCGCAGTCGCAGATCCCGCTGACCGTCGCTGATCAACACCTCTAGGCTGCGGCTGCGACCGAAGGCAATTTTACTGCCGAGAATCTCGCCCTCTACAAACGCCTCTTCCCCGGCCCGCAGGGCACTGAGGGGCGTGATCTTGGAGCGATCTTGGTATCGGGCAGGTAGGTGTATCAGCAAATCCAGCAGTCGATAGATGCCCAAACGCTCCAACGTTTCCTGGAG
Organism: Gammaproteobacteria bacterium; assembly: GCA_042091155.1. Classification (GTDB taxonomy): domain Bacteria; phylum Pseudomonadota; class Gammaproteobacteria; order Pseudomonadales; family Azotimanducaceae; genus UBA4421. The sequence goes on along the minus strand of JBELHZ010000001.1, from coordinate 74,198 downwards.
CTTGGGGCCAATGCCCTTGAGTTGGGCGACGCTGCCTTGGGGGTCCGCTGCCATACGCGATCGGTGCCGGTTAGTTCAGCACCATGATGGCATCAATTTCGATTTGTGCACCCTTGGGCAGAGCGGATATTTCCACCGCGGCGCGAGCGGGATACGGCTCGGGCACGTATTCTGCCATGACGCTGTTGACGTCTGCGAACTTGCCCAAATCCGTCAGATAGATGTTGAGCTTGACGCAGTCGGCCAGTCCGCCTCCAGCGGCTTCGGCAACGGCAATCAGATTTTTAAACACCTGATGGGCCTGTTCAACAAAGTCGTCGCTGACCAATGTCATTTGCGCCGGGTCAGCGTGAGGCACTAATGGGATCTGACCTGAAATAAAGACCATGCTTCCCGGGCCGGTTTTGACCGCTTGAGAGTAGGTGCCGATGGCACTGGGGGCGTTGTCTGTGGCGATGGTTTCCCGAGACATAGTGTTCCTAAGTGATTGACCCGACTGTGGGCTCGATTTGGTTTTAGTTTGCGCGCCTAGCGACATTGATCACGGCGGTAATGCGACGCAGTCGCCGCATGAGTTTGGCCAAGTGATCGCGGTTCCGTACGGTTATGCCGACGTTGACGGTACTGATCTCGGCGTTGCGCTCTTCAACATTGATGCTTTCTACGCCGGCATCGCAGGAGGTAATTTCCGCTGCAACTTCGGCCATGATGCCCTTGCGCCGGCGCACGTTGACCCGCAAGACGGTTTGAAATTCGTCGTCCACGTCAGAGGTCCAACGCGCCGGCGTGATTTCGTGTGGTGTTCGTCTGCGTACTTCATTCAAATTGTTGCAGGTCTCCACATGCACGACGAAGCCTTTGCCCGGGGTCATGTGACCGACGATGTGGTCTCCCGGTAACGGGCCGCAGCAGCGTCCGTAGCTCACCACCAGACCTTCGCCACCAGCGATCGTCACGGGTCCGGCACCTTCCACAGCAATGGCTTGGTAGTCGGGGTTATCAGCAGACAACAGCTTTTGTGCGGCCAAGTGAGCGGAAACGTCGCCATTGCCAATGCTTTCCAGCAGCTCATCCAGCTTGCGTACGCCGAGCTCCGAAAACACCCGTCGCAGGCGTCTAAAGTCCAGATCGTTAATGCTGGTATTGGCGGCACCCAGCACACGATTGAGCAGTTTTCGGCCCAGCGCGATGGACTGACTGCCTTGCTGCTGCTTGAGCTCGTTGCGAATAGCGGACCGAGCCTTGGAAGTGACCGCAAAATTCAGCCAGGCCGGATTGGGTTTGCTGTCCGGTGCGGTGATGATTTCGACTTTTTGACCGCTCTGCAGTTGCTGGGACAAGGGCGCCAGTTGGCCATCGACCCGACAACTCATGCAGCTATTACCAATATCGGTATGCACGCAATAGGCGAAGTCGACCGGGCTGGCCCCTCTGGGCAGCTCGAGAATTTTGCCCTTGGGAGTAAAAACATACACCTCGTCCGGGAACAAATCGATTTTGAGGCTCTCGATAAACTCCATCGGATTGCCTGCTCGGCTCTGCAGTTCCATTAAATCAGACACCCACTGGCGCGCGCGCTGCTGGCTGGATTCAAACTCGGAATTGGATCGATAGAGCCAGTGCCCGGCAATGCCGTTTTCCGCGACGGCTTGCTGCTGCTTGGTTCGAATCTGTACCTCGATGGGCGCGCCTTGGGGGCCCATCAGAGAGGTATGCAAGGATTGATAGCCGTTCACCTTGGGAATGGCGATGTAGTCCTTGAAGCGCGCGGCCAGAGGGCTGTATAAACCGTGCACTACGCCCAACGCCCGGTAGCAGGCGTCTGGTTGATCCACGATGATGCGGAAACCAAAAACGTCCATGATCTCTGCGAAGGATTTATGTTGAGTTTTCATCTTGCGATAGATGGAGAAGATGGTCTTTTGCCGACCGATTACGTCGGCCACGATGCCTTCGCGATTCAGCGCCGTGGCTATTGTTGTCTGTACCTCATCCACCATGGCTTTGCGATTGCCTCTGGCGGCAGCGACGGCTCGGGCAATACGATCCGAGCGCAGCGGGTACAGGGCACGAAAAGCAAGCTCTTCGAGCTCGCTTTTGATCATCTGTACCCCAAGCCGATTGGCGATGGGCGCATAAAAATCCAGTGTTTCTCTCGCGATACGTTTGCGCTGGGCGTCGGACATCACACCGATGGTGCGCATGTTGTGTAAGCGGTCAGCCATCTTGACCATGATCACGCGAATGTCTTTTGCCATGGCCATGGCCATCTTTTGGAAGTTCTCGGCCTGCGCTTCGTCGCGACTGGCGAAAATTTTGCTTAATTTGGAAACGCCGTCGACGATGTCTGCAACCGAGGAGCCGAAAATTTCGCCAAGATAGGCGCGGCTGGTTTCGGAATCTTCGATCACGTCATGGAGTAAGGCCGCCATCAGAGACTGATGATCCATATTCATGTTGGCCAAAATCTGAGCGACGGCGGTTGGGTGCGTAATGTAGTCGTGCCCTGTGCGCCGGTGTTGGCCTTGATGGGCTTGGCTGGCGTAGGTATGGGCCTCCCTGACGAGGGTGGTTTCCTCATCACTGAGATAGGTTAATTTCGCAATCAGAGAGTCAATGGTTGCGGGGGCCGCGACGTCCTGTCGTTTGGCCTCGGCCGCCAGTTGGGCGACAAAATATGACTCCTCGTGAGTCTCAGCCTGCGGCAGGCTCATGGTCTCCTAATCGACCGGCGTCCAAATTCGCCACACTGAAGTCCGTGTTGATTTCTTCGTCTTCGGGAGAAATTTCTTGACTGTCCAGCAGCTCGTGGCTCATGACGCCCTTCGCGATTTCACGCAGGGCGATCACGGTCGGCTTGTCGTTTTCTTCGTCCACCATGGCTTCGGTATTGTAATTACGAAGTGCGCGTGCGCGCCGGCTGGCCAACATGACCAAGTCAAATCGGTTGTCTACATGCTCCAAGCAATCTTCAACAGTGATACGGGCCATGAATTTCTCGTTTAAGGTGGCGAAAAAGGGGAATAAAGAATACAGACTGCCCTGACCCAAAACAAGACACAGACGACTTAAATATCCGCTCCAACCAATTCTTTCACATCGTTTTTTTGCAATTGGACGGCCTTGGTGAGCCGGGCGGCGCTTACCACGCTGGTGAAGTCCTGAAGCGCCTTTTCAAAGTCGGCGTTGATGACCAAAAAATCAAAGTGAATCGCTTGGGACATATCCAGTTTGGCTTCCCCGAGACGTTTTTCGATGCTCTGTGCGGTGTCTTCCCCGCGAGAGGTTAGGCGGGCGGCCAGTTCGTCTACCGAAGGTGGCAGCACAAAGACGCTGATGGCATCGGGAATGGCGTCGCGAACCTGTTGTGCGCCCTGCCAGTCGATTTCAAGAATCACGTCCTGACCCAGTGCGCGCTTGGCAGCCACTTCGGCCTTTGATGTGCCGTAGCGCTTACCAAATACGTTGGCGTGCTCAAGGAACTTGCCTTCATCGATCATCTGCACGAACTGGTCGTCACTGACAAAGAAGTAATTTTCTCCGTCAACCTCGCCACCCCGAGCGGGACGGGTCGTGTGGCTAACGGAGACCACCAGCTTGGGGTCGGCATCCAAGGCGGCGTTCACGAGAGAGGTTTTGCCGGCCCCTGAAGGAGCGGATACGAGGAAAAGACGGCCTGTTTGCATAACTTATTCTTTGTTCTTGCTTTGGAAGACCATAAATGGCGTTCGGTGCTTTACGCTTCTCGCGTATTTAATCAAGGATCAATGAACTTGCCCAGTGAAGTTGGGTTCTGTTCGAGGCCTGTCTTGATTTGCGTTGGCGGTTTGGGCTGTTACTGGATGTTTTGAACCTGCTCTCGGATTTGCTCGATCAAGACTTTTAGCTCAATAGAGGCCAGCGACGTCTCCGCGCATACGGCCTTTGCACCCAGGGTATTGGCCTCCCGGTTAAGCTCCTGAGTTAAAAAATCCAGCCGTCGGCCGTGGGGGCCGGGGCCGTCGATTAGCGCCCGGGCTTGTTCCACATGAATCATTAACCGATCCAGTTCCTCGCGCACGTCGGCTTTTTGCGCCAGCAGTGCCACTTCTTGGGCAAGGCGATCCGCATCAATCTTGATCGATAACTCATCGATACGATCCTGCAGTTTTTGTTGCTGCAAAGCCGGTAGCGTCGCGGCGACGGGCTCCAGCTGCTGTACCTGTGCGTCGATGGCGCTCAGGCTCGACTTGACGATCTCGTACAGCTTGGCTCCCTCACCTGCCCGGGCCGTGGCAAGCGCGGACAGCCCCTCGTGAAAGAGATCGAGGGCGGCGCCAGCCATGTCGGTGAGGGCCCCTTCGGCCGTGCAGAGTAAGCCGGGCCAAGACATCAGTTGGCTTTGAGTCATCGGGACGGCGTCGGGTGCCTTTGTGGCAATCACGGCTGCATTTTCCAGCAGGGCGTCGAGCAGTGACTCGTTGACGGTAAGGACGCTGGTGGGTTGGGCTGTGTCGAGTTTCAGAACCGCGTCCAGTTTGCCTCTTACCAACACTGTTCTGGCCTGATCGCGTAGCGATTGCTCAATGCTGCGCAGCGACTCGGGCAGTCGAAAGGTTGTTTCGAGGTAGCGGTGATTGACGGTCTTCAGTTCCCACACCAGATGGTAATTCGACGTTTTACTTTCGGCTCTGGCAAAGCCCGTCATGCTGTACATCGTGCTCATATCGTCGTGTCTTGGCTGGGAAAACCTGAGTCTAACGCATCTCGTCGGCGGACGATGATAGCGAGCCGTACAAATTTGTATTGTGTCGGTCTCAGAACTTCCTTACCGTGCCACCGATCCTAAACCACGTGACTCTATCAGGAGACTTTATGCGACCCAGTGGACGAGCCAATGACGAGCTTAGAAACATCCGTTTTACCCGACAGTTTACAAAACACGCCGCTGGCTCCGTGCTGGTGGAATTTGGCGATACCAAGGTCATCTGTACCGCGTCGGTTGAAAATTCCGTGCCGGGGTTTTTGCGGGGTCGAGGTGAAGGCTGGGTAACCGCGGAATATGGCATGTTGCCAGGGGCTACGAATACACGAAACGATCGGGAAGCGGCCCGTGGCAAGCAAAGTGGCCGCACGGTTGAAATTCAGCGTCTGATCGGGCGCTCGCTGCGGGCCATGGTCGATATGAAGAAGCTGGGTGAACGCACGATTCGCATCGACTGTGATGTGATTCAGGCCGATGGTGGTACAAGAACCGCGTCGATTACCGGCGGGGCACTGGCCTTGGCGGATGCCATACGCAGTATTCCAGCAGAGGATGCGTTGGTGGGTTTCGTCTCCTCCGTCAGCGTGGGTATCTATCGTGGCACGCCGGTGCTCGATTTGGATTATGCTGAAGATTCCAATGCCGAAACCGATATGAACGTGGTTCGCTTAGGCGATGGGTTCATAGAGCTGCAGGGCACAGGGGAAGCGGCGCCTTTCACGAAATCCGAACTCGCTGAACTGATCGACTTAGCGGAAAAAGGTACCGAACACTTGCTGCAGCTTCAGCAGGCGGCACTGAACTGAGGTAGGACGCCGTGACAGATAAACGACAATTCATTGAATTTTTGGTGCAACAAAATGTCCTGAAATTTGGACGTTTCACCTTGAACTCAGGACGCATCAGTCCCTACTTTTTCAACTTGGGTTCCGTTGCCAGTGGGGGGGCCTACGCGGAACTTGGCTCGGCCTATGCCGACGCAGTACTGCAATCCGGGGTGGACTTCGATTTGCTTTTTGGGCCCGCGTACAAGGGCATACCCATTGCGGTTGCCACGGCAATGGCCTTGGCCGAGCGCGGGGTCGATGTTGGTGTTGCTTACAATCGCAAGGAAGCAAAGGACCACGGTGAAGGTGGTTTGCTGGTTGGCGCACCGGTCAGCGGTCGAGTACTGATGCTCGACGACGTGTTGACCTCAGGCAAGGCCATTCGCGGCGCTGCGAATCTGATTCGATCGGAAGGTGCTGAGATCGCCGGTGTCGTCATCGCGATGGATCGCGCGGAAGTAATGGCGGGGTCTGACGATACCGCGGTATCCGACTTGCGCAGCGAGTTAGCCGCGCCGGTGATCAGTATCGCCCACGTTTCAGACGTATTGGCCTATCTAAATCAAAAGCCTTCCCAATCCGAGGCGCTGAACGCCATGCAGGCTTACGTGGATCAGCACTGCGCTCTCTAGGGTAGAGTCCTCAGCCGCCAAAAACTCCACGTCGAACCACAGTCCAGTGAGCATCCCAGTCTGTTGTTGGGTTTTGCTGAAAATCACTGCGGACGAATTGTGCGATTTGCCCCTCGGTCAGGGTCATCAGCACCCTAGCCAGTACGGCGGGCTGATTGCCCGGCAACGCATCCGTTTGCAGGCTCAAATCTCGCAGTATTTGCCGCAGCTGGGTTTCGATTCGATCCAGCAACTGCCGCATTCGTGCGCGCAGCCGATCGGTTTCTCCTTGCAGTGCATCGCCAATAAAGAGTCTGGCGAAACCTGGGTTGCGTTCGACAAAGGTGAGCACAAGTAGCACGATGTCATGGCACTTGGCTTCATGATCCCGGGGTTCTTTGGCGATGGCAGCCATGCGTGAAAACAGGGTTTCCTCGATGAACTCGATCAAGCCCTCGATCATTTTGGCCTTGCTGGGAAAGTGCCGGTACAGGGCGGCTTCGGATAGGCCTACTTCTTTTGCGAGCTTGGCGGTGGTGATTTTGCCGCCGGGGTTGGCTTCCAGCATATGCGCTAGAGCCTGCAAAATTTCGGGTTTGCGACTGGTTCTAGGCATGGTCTGCCTGCTGATTCAGAATTTGGGTGCCCACACCGGAATCGGTGAAGACCTCCAGCAGCAGTGCGTGCGGGACTCGACCGTCCACGATGGTCACGCTGTCGACCCCGCCGGTAACCGCGTCTAAGGCGCAGTCGACCTTGGGCAACATCCCCTCGCTGATGGTGCCGTCGGCAATCAGCGCCTCAACCTCGGCTTTTTCCAGCGACGAGATAGTCTCTTTTTCTGCATTCAAAATGCCCGGCGTATTGGTCAGCAGCACCAGTTTTTCTGCGCCAAGTGCCTGAGCCACTGCTCCGGCGACGATGTCAGCATTGATGTTGAACGACTCGCCGTTTTTGCCCACGCCGACCGGCGCGATGACAGGAATGAATTCAGACTGCACCAAGGTATTGAGCACATCGACCTGAACATTGGTAATGCTGCCCACATGACCAATATCGATGATCTCTGGGGCGCTGGCACCGGCATCGTTCGACGCGCTGGTCATGGGCATTTTTTCTGCTTGAATCAGGTTCCCGTCCTTACCGGTTACGCCGACTGCTCGACCACCGTGGGTGTTAATCAGCGAAACGATCTCAGGATTGACCAGCCCCCCGAGCACCATTTGCACCACGTCCATGGTGGCGGAGTCGGTAACGCGCATGCCGTTGATGAACGTCGATTCAATATTGAGACGAGACAGCAACTCACCGATTTGAGGGCCACCGCCGTGCACAACCACGGGGTTAATGCCCACCAGCTTCATCAGTACCACATCGGCGGCAAAACTGTCCTTCAGGGCTGCCTCGGTCATGGCGTTGCCGCCGTATTTGATGACCACAGTGGTGCCATGGAACCGGCGTATGTACGGCAAGGCTTCGGTCAGTACCTGGCTCGTCATGTTGTTGTTGGCTTCGGTCATCTCGCTGTCCGTACTCCTCAGGTGTGCTGGTGACAATTGGGTCTACAGAAACCCTAACGAACTGTCTACTTTTTGTAGCTCAGTCTGAAACAGCGTCTGAATGTCTATCAATGCCGACTCGGTGTCTGCTTCAAAACGCAGAGACAAAACCGGGCTGGTGTTGGAGGGTCGAATCAGGCCCCAACCGTTGTCGAAGTCCACCCGGATGCCGTCAATATTGGTCAGAGTGCCATCACCGAAATCGCCGGTGTCAGTCAGTGCCCGCATGACGGCAAATTTGTGTTCTTCCGTGGTTTGGATTTTGATTTCAGCGGTGGTGACCGTCACCGGATATTTGGCAAAGCATTCGTCGGCGCTTGCTTCGGTTTGGCTGAGAAGTTGCAGCAATCGGCCAGCGGCAAAAATCGCGTCGTCGAAGCCGTACCAGTTTTCCACAATGCAAAGGTGGCCGCTGAATTCTCCGGCAAGAGGAGCGTTGGTTTCCTTGATCTTGGCCTTGATATGGGAGTGTCCGGTTTTCCACATCAAGGGAACGCCGCCTGCTTCGCGGATGATCTCGGGCAAGTACCGGCTGCACTTCACGTCAAAAATCACGGTCTCGCCCGGGTTGCGTCGACAAATGTCCTCGGCAAAAAACATCATCAATTTGTCGGGCCAGATGATATTGCCGGCCGGTGTGACGACGCCGAGTCGGTCCCCGTCGCCATCGAAAGCCAAGCCGATGTCTGCTCCGGTTTCTTTGACCTTGGCAATCAGATCTTGCAGATTTTCAGGTTCGGCAGGGTCCGGGTGATGGTTGGGAAAGTTTCCGTCCACCTCGCAAAACAGCGGCGTCACGGCGCAGCCCAAGGATTCAATGATCGCTGGAGCGATGCCGCCAGCGACACCGTTTCCACAATCCACAACCACATTCAACGGGCGACTGAGTTCACAAACCGGCAGCATCTCGGCCACAAAAGCCGGCACGATATCGGTGCTTGAAACCTGGCCGCTGCCCTGGCTGAGAGTATTTTCCTGCAAATGGTGCAGAAGGGTTTGAATGCGCCCTTCGGCCAGCGTGACGCCGCCTATCATCATTTTCAGACCGTTGTATTCCGGGGGATTGTGACTGCCGGTGATCATGATGCCGGTACCGGTGTGCAGTTCATGGGTTGCGAAATAGAGTAAGGGCGTGGGCACCAGGCCAACGCTGATGACATCCATACCACTCTCGCACAGCCCGCGGCTAAGGGCTTTCTCAAGTCCGGGGCTTGAGAGGCGCCCATCTCGGCCCACCACGGCCGTTTGTTGGCCTTCGGCTAAGGCAGCCGTCGCAAAGCTTCGGCCGATCCAATAGACCACCTCTTCGGTCAAATTTTGGGTGGTAATACCGCGAATGTCGTAGGCTCGAAAAATACCTGAATCAAGATCCGATGGAGGCTGGGCGTCGGTCATGGTGCTAGTGAGTCCTTAACTGTCGTAAAACTTAGAGGGCGATTTTATCTTTGAAAAGCGCGGCAAGCTGGTAGATCAATTGATTGGCGATCTCGGTCTTAGGCTGGATTCCGAAATCTATTTCACCGTCTTCATGAATCAGGGTGACTGCGTTATTGCTGCTATTGAAGCCAATGCTGTGGTCAGAAACGTCGTTGACCACGATGGCGTCCAAGCCCTTGCGCGCACGTTTTTCGCGGGCGTTGTTCAACGTGTCGTTGGTCTCGGCGGCAAAGCCTACGACTACCTTGACCTGACCTGACTGAACGACGCTGGCAATAATGTCCGGATTCTCCACCAGTGCCAGCTGCATATCGGGCGCCTCCTGGCGATGACGCTTGATCTTTTGCCCCTGGGCGATGGCGGGTCGGTAGTCGGCTACCGCGGCGACGCCGATAAAGACATCCGTTGAGGGTAGGGCGTTGTGCACTTGCTCGTACATGTCTTGTGCGGTTGTGACATCTCGGCGTTCGATATCGGCGTGAGCGCCTGCCACCCCGGGGCCAGCGATTAAAATCACCTTGGCACCCGCCCGTCTCGCGGACTCGGCGACGGCCAAGCCCTGCAGACCGGAGCTGTGATTGCTGATGTAGCGCACGGGATCGATGGCTTCACGGGTCGGCCCTGTCGTGATTGTCACTGTGCAGTCTGTGAGAGGACTGTGCCCGTCTCCGGTGAGAGACTGTTCGGCGAGTGCGGTCAGCAGATCTTCGGGCTCGGTCATGCGTCCGGGGCCCTGATCTCCGCAGGCTTGGTCTCCGCTGTCCGGCCCAATGATGCGGTATCCATCGGCTTCGAGGGTCGCCAAATTTCGTTGCACTGCGGGATGCTGGTACATCTGCTGATTCATGGCCGGAGCGATGCTCACCGGGGCCGGACTGGCCAAGCACAGTGTGCTCAAAAGGTCAGAGGCATCACCAGTGGCCAATCGGGCGATCATACTGGCAGTTGCCGGTGCGATCAGGATTTGGTCCGCCCACCGCGCCAGTTCGATATGACCCATGGCCGCTTCCGCCCCGGCGTCCCACAAATCGTCGCGAACGGGATTGCCGCTGACCGCTTGAAGGGATGTGGCGGTAACAAACTGATGGGCATTGGCGGTCATCACGACCTGAACAGACGCACCGGCTTCTGCGAGTCGGCGCACAAGGATCGGGGTCTTGTAGGCAGCGATTCCACCGCTGATGCCAAGCAGAATATGTTGTCCTGACAGGTTTGACGTCATCTCGGGCATGGCCCATTCCTCAAAGTGATGCACGAACGGAAAAGCAAGGTTGGATCAAGGTGGAAAATGGCTTCAAAAAGACCGCAACAGCTTCGGGACAAGGGTAACACCGAAGATAGCGCCAGCGTAATTGCAAACTGGGTGGAAGACGAACAGCCCAGAGAGCGTTTGAGTCGCTACGGTGCGTCTGAGATGTCCACGGCAGAGTTGCTGGCGATATGCTTGGTGAGTGGTGTGCCCGGAGAAGACGCGGTGCAATTGGCAAGGCGTCTGCTTGGTGAATTCGGTGGTATTGGTGGCTTGCTCGCCGCGCCGATGGGCCGTTTGCGGGCCGTACACGGCTTGGGCCTGGCCAAGGCGGCGCAACTTAAGGCGATTCGTGAGCTGAGCGTTCGGGATACGGAAAGCTCCCTGGTCAAAGCTCAGCGTTTTCAGGATCCCTCGGCGGTCTCTGAATACTTGCGAAAACGCATGGGCACGCTGCCCCATGAGGCGTTCGCCTGTTTGTTTCTCAACGCGAAAAACGAGCACCTAGGCTTCGAGATTATGTTCCACGGCTCTATTGACCGCACCCATGTGCATGCGAGGGAGGTGTTGCGGCGTGGGTTGGAACACAATGCCGCAGCGATCATCGTTTGCCACAATCATCCGTCGGGTAACGCGGAACCAAGCCAATCGGACATCATGCTAACCCGCACGCTTTCGGATTTACTGGCTCAGGTAGAAATTCGATTATTGGATCATATTGTCGTCAGCGCTCACTCTTGGGTCTCACTGCAAATGCGGGGCCTACTTTAGCCACCCAGGTCAGACTCAGACGAAAAAGCGTGTTTTTGGGGCGTTTTGGGCCGCTTTTCTTGCCCTGCCTAGCCCACTTTGGTATAAACGCGCCTCAAATTTTTTGGGACTCCCATTATGTCCAAAGTATGTCAGGTCACCGGTAAGCGTCCGATGGCTGGAAACAACGTCAGCCACGCGATGAACAAGACCCGTCGCCGTTTTTTGCCAAACCTTCATACCCACCGTTTTTGGGTGGAAGCTGAAAAGCGCTATGTGAAACTGCGAGTGTCTTCCAACGGGATGCGCATCATCGATAAAAAGGGTATCGACGAGGTACTCAAGGATGTGCGCGCAGCGGGTCACAAGGTATAAACAGCCTTTGACCGGGTGGCGGCAGCACTCGACTTAACGAACAGGAAAAATTCCATGCGAGATAAAATCAAGTTGGTATCAAGCGCCGGAACAGGGCACTACTACACCACGGACAAGAACAAGAAGAACACGCCAGACAAGATGGAGATCAAAAAGTACGATCCAGTGGTGCGCAAGCATGTGATCTACAAAGAAGGCAAGATCAAGTAAAAGATGCCCGAACTCCCGGAAGTCGAAACGACTCGACGGGGGATTGAGCCCTTTTTAACCGGGCACACGATCCAACGAGTTCATGTGCGAAACCATCGTCTGAGATGGCCGGTATCACTGCCCGAACATCTATCGGGCAGCTCCGTGTTAAGCGTCAGTCGGCGCGCTAAATACCTATTGATCGAAACTCAGGCAGGCGCCTTGGTAGTGCACCTAGGTATGTCTGGCAGCTTGCGGGTCGTGTCACCAGACGACGAGCCCCGGCTTCACGATCATGTCGATATCGAAATTCAAAACGGTCCGTGGCTTCGGTACAACGATCCGAGGCGTTTTGGCAGTTTTCACTTTGCCGATCATCCATCGGCAGAGCATTGGCTGCTGAAAAGTTTGGGCGTGGAGCCGCTCGGGAACGAATTTTCCGGCGATTACCTTTTCGAAACATCCCGGAACCGGCGAGTCGCCGTCAAAAACTTCATCATGGACGGCAAGATCGTCGTAGGCGTCGGCAATATCTACGCAGCGGAGTCGCTGTTTCAAGCCGGCATCCGGCCCGGTGTGGCGGCACATCGGGTCAGCCGTTTGGCGTATCGGCACTTGGCGGCGGCCATTCGTCAAATTCTGGCCAATGCGATCACTGTCGGGGGGACAACCCTACGTGATTTCGTGGGCTCCGACGGCCAACCGGGCTATTTTAAGCAAAGTCTCAATGTGTATGGTCGGCAAGATGAGGCCTGTCGCGTGTGCGATACCACGCTAAAGCTACAGATCCTTGGACAGCGCAGCACCGTTTACTGTCCTTCATGCCAGAGGTTCTCCGGCTGGAAAACGCCGGTCTGCTGATCTCGGTTCGCGCCCTAGCCCTTGTCCAAAGCGGCGATTACCGCGGGGTGTACGAACTGTGAGATGTCACCGTCCAAGGCGGAAATCTCTCTCACCAAGGTAGAGGAGATAAAGGAGCAATCTCTTGAGGTGGGTAAGAAGACATACTCCATTTGTGGATCCAAGGAGCGGTTCATTTCGGCCATTTGGAACTCGTAATCGAAATCCGTCACGGTGCGCAAGCCTCGCAACACGAAGCGAGTGTTTTTTGACCGAACGTAATCCACCAGAAGGCTGTTGAATCCGTCTACAGAAACGCGGTCGCCGAAGGGTGCCAGTACCTCGCGGCAGAGTTCCATCCGATCTTTCAGTGCAACTGCGGGGTCTTTTTGCGCCGACGTGCCGATCGCCAACACCACGTGATCGAATAGAGTGAGGGCACGTTCAACCAAGTCGGTGTGGCCATTGGTAATGGGGTTAAAAGAGCCTGGGTAGACCACGATGCGTTCTGCCATGTCGCGATTTCCTTATCAACGGATGCTTAACTGGATTAAGGGTCAGGGCGATGCTAACGCTGCCCAAACGCATCTGCAATCTGGCGTGGCGGCCTAAAATTTGCTTCGTTACCGGGCCTGAATCAGCCAGCTTCGGGTGGCACCTGCCTTGGCAGATTTTGCCAGACTCAAGCCGTGTGTTTGCAGCAATCGGTTTACCGCGATTTCTTGTTGCTGGTCGAATTCCAAATACAGCCATTGGCCTAACAGACGAGATTCGCAGATGGAAGTCACGGCGGTTTCCATTAACCCGGTGTCGGCAAACGGAGGGTCAACGAAGATGATGTCAAAGGGTGAGTGACAGCGCTTTAAAAAAGATCGAGCGTCGGCGATTTCCAGTGTGCAAGTGTCTCGTAAATTCAGGGTTTCGATTGACTGGGCTAAGTGCTTGGCGGTCTCCGCGTGCTGTTCAACCAGTACAACCTGCGCCGCACCGACAGATGCGGCCTCCATACCCAATACACCCGAGCCGGCGAAGAGATCTAAGCAGGTGGCATCCGGCAGCATGGGCCGCAGCCAGTTGAACAAGGTCTCTCGTGATCGCCCGAGCGTGGGCCGCAGTCCTTCGACTGACGGGAATGTTAACTTTCTGCCACGAAGCCGACCGCTGTTGATGCGGACTTCTTGAGGTTTGTTGTCGCGAACATTTTTTTTCAAAGCTTCGTGTCCAGACTCTAAGTTTGCGTCGTGGATGCTATAGAATTCAGGCCTGACAGACGATGGGCAGATTGCCTGCCCCATCGCTCATAGGCCAAGAGATAACGAAAATGACCGAGCCGACCGAAACAGAGTCCGTCTCCAGTTCAGACCAACCTGCGGCGAAAGGCTTTTTCGGCAGACTGCGCAGCGGTCTGTCGAAAACGCGAGACCAGCTGGCGACGGGTTTGGGCAACCTGCTTTTGGGCGAAAAGGAAATCAATGAATCTGCGCTGGAGGATTTGGAAACCGCACTGCTGACCACTGACGTTGGGCTCGAAACCACCCAAGCGATTATGACCGAGCTGACCGATCGTGCGGGACGTCGTGAACTGGCGAATGTGGGCGCCCTCTACCAGGCGCTTCACGAGTTGTTGGTGCAGCGGCTGCAGGGTGTGGCTCGGCCCCTTTCCCTTGCAACGCGCAAACCCGATGGCCTGCCCAAGGTAATCTTTTTTGTTGGCGTGAACGGAGTGGGTAAAACCACCACCATCGGTAAACTGGCCAAACGCTATAAAACTCAGGGTCTGAATGTGATGTTGGCTGCAGGAGATACCTTCCGAGCAGCTGCGGTGGAGCAGCTTCAGGCCTGGGGCCAACGTGAAAACATACCCGTTGTCGCCCAGGCGCAGGGTTCAGACAGTGCGTCGGTGGCATTCGACGCAGTCCAAAGCGCCCAGTCCAGGGGTGTCGATGTGCTGTTGGTTGATACCGCCGGCCGTCTTCAGGCAAAGAGCCAGTTGATGGATGAGCTGGCAAAAATCCAGCGGGTCGTAAAACGCTTAGACCCCGACGCCCCTCACGAAGTGATTTTGGTGCTCGACGGCGGCGTGGGTCAAAATGCGTTGAGTCAGGTCAAACTGTTTAACGAAACGGTGCCGCTGACGGGCTTGGTGGTAACCAAGCTCGACGGGACTGCTAAGGCCGGGGTGCTCTTTGCGCTGGCATCTCAAGGGGACGGAGCCGAGCAGGTGCCCATCTGTTTCATTGGTGTTGGTGAAGGCGCTGAAGATCTGCGCGAGTTCGAGCCCGAAGAGTTTGTGGCGGCTTTATTGCAGTCCGACGACGTCACCTAATCATGGCCCGATTGCAGCTTCAACATGTGACACGGCGCTTTGACAATGGGCAAGAAGGCCTGTCCGATGTCTCGCTCAGTATCGAGTCGGGTTCCATGGTGTTTCTAACCGGTCATTCCGGTGCAGGGAAAAGTACCTTACTGAAAATGTTGATCGGGGCGGAAACGCCAACCACGGGAAGAGTCTTGGTGGATGGCAGTGATGTGAGTCAGCTGGGTCCCAAGCAAATGCCGTGGTACCGGCGTCAGGTTGGCATCGTGTTGCAGGATCACAATCTCCTCGAAGAGCGAACCGTATTCGATAACGTTGCTCTGCCTCTGCGCATTACGCACCTGCCGGCGAAGGATATCGCGCGTCGCGTGCGAGGTGCCTTGTCGACGGTTGATCTGAGCGATAAGGGCGGCCTCTTTCCCAAGCACCTATCCACGGGCGAACAACAGCGTGTTGGCATTGCCCGGGCCGTGGTGAATCGACCGCGCATTATTTTGGCGGACGAACCGACTGGCAACTTGGACCCCTATCTGTCGCGTCAGGTCATGTCGTTGTTCCACCAATTCTGCGATTTAGGGTCGACGGTGCTCGTGGCCAGTCACGATATCGACTTAATCAAGGACCAAGGCTGTCGAATTTTGCATCTTTCTCAGGGCGCACTTGTTCAGGATACCGCTGGTTCCTCAGAGGCCACTCCATAATGGCGGGCGATACCAAGGCAGAGGACAGACCAGGCGTGGAGAGTCCGCTGACTGTCGAGGGACCCAAGGGCGAGCGCCTACAGGCTTGGTTTGCCGATCACGTACGGGTTGCCTCGGATACCTCCCTGTTTGTAAGTCAGCGCCTGATGAGCAGCTTTCTGGTTTGGCTGATGGTTGGTGTCGCGCTGACGTTGCCGGGTTTACTTTGGGTTGCCCAGAGCAATGTCCAAGCCATTAACCAGCAATGGCAGGGCAGCGCTGGCTTGACGGTCTATATGAAGTTGGCTGCGTCGGAGCAGTTAATAGACGATATGGAAATCCGCTTGAACCGTGAAACAGGGGTTGAACGAGTCATCCGTACTACCCCGGATCAGGCCTTGCAGGAGTTGCTAGAACAAAGCGACGAGTCGGTGTTTCTTCGAGACGCCATGGCCGCGGTAGGCAGCAACCCGCTCCCGGCTTCCTTTGCCGTTGTATTGAATGACAGTAGCTCTTACCTCGAGCTGGACGCCCTGAGTCGCAAGCTATCGGCCCAAACCGGGGTAGACGATGTTGTGATTGAAATGACGTGGTTGGAACGGCTTCGTGACCTGTCGGATTTGGTTAATCGTCTGGGTAGTGGGCTATCGATCACGCTGTTGATCGCCGCTGTACTGGTCGCCTTTGCATCGGTGCGGCTGGCCATCGAATCGCGTTTGGGCGAGCTGCGGGTATTGGCGCTGATTGGAGCGACTCCTGCACAAATGCGTCGACCGTTTTTGTACTTTGGCTCGGCGTATGGCATCGGTGGTGGTGTGATGGCCATTATGCTGATCGCTGTTTTCCTGAATCAAATTGAAGCGCCTCTGCAATCGTTGTTGGTCTCGTATCGGGCCGGTATTGAAATCGCGGGCTTTACCCCGGGCTTTTTGCTCGCCATTTTATTGGTGGGTTGGTTTTTGGGGGTTGCCGGCGCCATGTTAGCCCTGTTTCAGCGAGGCGGTGCGGACAAACCGCCATCCTAGTGATGGCTTCCTGCACAAGCCCAGTTGTTGAACTCTGTCTCAAAACCCTATTAGCACTCTCTCTTGACGAGTGCTAATATCCATCGTCGCGTTACTCAAAGTAGCACTTAATCGACAGCGGTCGGTGCTTTACGCCCGTGAAATCCGTGCAGGCAAACCCAATTGAGGGCAGAGAAAATGACAACAGATGTAATGAAAATGCCAAGCTTGGCGCCAGGGGCTGACCTTGACGCATACCTGCGTACGATCAGCCAATTCCCGATTCTCACCCCAGAGGACGAACAGTCCCTTGCTCACCGGCTGAGAAATAATGAAGATCTAGACGCCGCTCGTGAGCTGGTCATGTGCCATCTGCGCTTCGTCGTGCATCTGGCACGCTCATACAAAGGCTACGGCCTATCCCAAGCGGACCTCATTCAAGAAGGCAATGTGGGATTGATGAAGGCGGTCAAACGCTTCGATCCCAACGTCGGTGTGCGGCTGATTTCCTTTGCTGTGCATTGGATCAAGGCAGAGATGCACGAGTACATCCTGCGTAACTGGCGAATCGTTAAGGTGGCAACAACCAAGGCCCAGCGAAAGTTGTTTTTTAACCTACGCGGTGCCAAGAAATCTACCAGTTGGTTGAGCGTTGAAGAGACCGCAGCCATTGCCGATGAGCTGGGCGTGCCTACTGCCGAGGTGACGCGCATGGAAAGTCGGCTAAGTGCCAGTGATATGGCCTTCGACGGTTACGGTAGTGACGATGAAACAGCGACAGCGCCGGTTCACTTTCTGCCTTCCGCTGCACCGGATCCGGCGGATCTCGTGGCCGACGCCAACAGCGACAAAGACATGCACTTGCGCCTCAGCGCGGGTCTGGCGGGTCTGGATGAGCGCAGTCGCGATATTCTTCAGCAGCGATGGCTCAGTGACGACAAGTCCACGCTGCACGAGTTGGCTGCTGAATACGGGGTGTCCGCCGAGCGCATTCGCCAGCTTGAAAAAAACGCGATGAATAAGCTGAAAGCGGCCATCGCCGAGTGATCGACGGGTAGGTCGTCCGGCTCAGTTTAAGCTTGATATAACAGCGCCCTCACGAGGAGGGCGTTTTTATTGGGAGCGGTGGAATCACGCGATCAGATCGTCTTTAAAACGCTGGTTGAACGCCAAAGACGATCAACGCCGTATCTGACACACCAGACCATGCCCAATGTGGCCAGTGCTGGATTGCCTAGGTTGAAGGTACTGGGCCAGTCTTCTACGGTTGGCTTTGCCCAGGGTGTCTGGAAATCGGAGCGTCTAGCGGCCCCGTCCTGTACCATCCAAAAAACCGGCCCGGAGCCGATATCACTTCTCGTTTAAGGGTAAACAACATGCTGCCAACGTCGGTGAGCGCTAGATGGTTGATGAGCACCGCCGCTGCCTATGGCCTTGTCGCCGTTCTACTGGGGGCATTTGCCGCCCATGGCCTGAAAGATGTGCTCCCTGCATCGAGCTTGGCCAGTTGGCAAACGGGTGTGACTTACCAAATGACTCATGCACTAGTGCTGTTGGTCACCGGCCTTTGGTTGCGCCAAGGCGGGCCCGGGCTGCTGAAAGTGGCCGGTGTCTTGTTCGCAACCGGTGTTCTGGCCTTCAGCGGTAGCATCTACGGCCTAGTGCTGCTGCAAGCCAGTTGGTTGGGCCCAGTGACGCCCCTCGGTGGGTTGTGTTTGATTGCCGGTTGGGCCTGTTTACTGGTTGCAGCGGTTCAGTCGGAATAAGGCCTGTTAAACGGATCTGGAAACCCATAGGAGCGACATGACTACCACCCGGAATTTCGAATCGTGTGAGCCGGATACCGCGTTCAACTACATTCGGCGGCGCGGTCGCTTCACCAAGGCTCAGGCGGCTGCCCTTGACGCGCTAACCGATCAGTATCGTTGGTCCAGCGAGGATTTAGATCAGCGTCCCCTGGGTATGGAGATCGGCTTTGGCATGGGCTTTGAGTTGCTTGCTTGGGCCCAGCAGCAACCTCAGTGGCGGCTTTTGGGTGTTGAGCTTTACCAGCCGGGTATTGGATCCATGCTGTCGCGGTTGAAAAAGCTGGGGATCGAAAACGTTCGCTTGGTTGATCAACCTGCCCAGCTCTTACTGGAGCAGGTAGCCGACGAGAGTTTGTCGGAGGTGCGCATATTCTTCCCGGATCCTTGGCCGAAAAAACGTCACCATAAGCGGCGACTCATTCAGCCAGATTTTCTTGAACAGCTGCATCAGAAGATTCATGCCGGGGGCATTGTGCGCTTGGCAACGGACTGGGCCCCCTATGGCGAATGGATGGTGGAGCATTTTGTCGGACACGCCGGTTTTGAGCTTGTGCAGGATGAGATGCGCGCAGCCAATGAGCCGTCGGTGGTCGCCGAAGAGGTTCGCGAGGTTACGAAGTTTGAAGCTCGCGGTGAGCGGCTCGGTCATGAGATCCGCGACTTGCAGTATCGGCGAGTTCCCTCAGCGGCGTCCGGACTCGTCTTATAAAAATCGCTCGAGCACGCTGTCCAAATAGCGCAGACCCAGAGGTGTGGTAGCGCATCGGTCGGCTGCCACCAAACCCTGAGTCACCAGGTCATGCCAGACCGGTTCGATGTTATGCCAAGGCATGTGTGTCCGTTCCTCAAAAATAGGCTGCTCAACCCCGTCGATCAGCCGTAGCGCGTTCATCATGAACTCCAGCCCTCGCTGTTCGGGATTCACCTGAGCCGGGGCGATAGTCTTCGGGTCCTGTTGATACAGCCGAGGTTGGCTTGGCCGCTGGGTTCGCAGAATCCGGTCGTCGACGCTGACCTTACCGTGGGCACCGGCGCCGATACCCAGATAATCACCGAAGCTCCAATACGTGAGATTGTGTTTGCACTGCCTGTCGGGCTTGGCAAATGCTGAGACCTCGTAACGCTCGAATCCCGCGTCTGCCAGAAGCGCCAGCCCTGCCGCCTCTATGTCTTGCAGAAAACCGTCCTTGGGCAGCAGGGGCGGACGGCGAGCGAATTCTGTTTTCGCTTCGATGGTGAGCTGGTACCACGAGATGTGTTCTGGCGACAGATCGATGGCTTGCCGTAAGTCCGCCAAGGCACCTGCCACGGTTTGCCCGGGCAGTCCCCACATCAGGTCTAAGTTGATGTTCTCGAAACCGGCGTGTCGGGCGCGCTCAAAGGCCTGCAGGGTTTCGTGCATTTGATGCACTCGCCCCAAGGCTGCAAGCTGAGTGTTGGAAAAGCTCTGTGCGCCAATCGACAGCCGGTTGATACCGGCCGCTTGATAGTCTTCGAAACGGAAATACTCGGTACTTCCTGGATTGACTTCTAAGGTGGTTTCCGCGCCCCGGTGAGGGATCTCGCGCATCAGACGGTGCAAATGGTCGGGCTTGAACAAGCTCGGTGTGCCGCCGCCAAAGAAAAGGGACGTGAAATTTTCCGAGGGCGTCTCCGCTAACCGCCTTTGCCCCAAAATGTCGTACTGGTGCTGCCAGTCTGACAGCAAGGCGTCCAAATACGCCCCTTGGTCCGTACTTTCTTTCAGCGGATGAGAATTGAAGTCGCAGTAGGGGCATTTCTTGATGCACCACGGGAAGTGCACGTAGAGCCCCAGTGCGCGACTGTCCATTCTTGGGTCGATGGGCACTGGGTTAGGGGGATGTGATGAAAGGCTGCGCGTTCAGCGACTGCAGCATCAGTGCACAGGCTTGGCCTCGGTGACTGATGGTGTTTTTTTCTGCTTTGACCAGTTCTGCGGCGCTCTTTTTCAGGTTCGGTACCCAGAACAGCGGATCATAACCAAAGCCACCATCCCCCTTGGGTTCCGTCAAAATTTCCCCTTGCCATCGGCCTGTTGCGATCAACGGTGTTGGGTCTTGGGCAGATCGCAAAAAAACCATGCAGCAAAAAAAATAAGCGCTTCGATCGGAATGGGAAGCCAGCTCACGGAGCAAGTGCGCGTTGTTGTCGGCGTCAGTCGCCTCCTCTCCAGCGTAGCGTGCGCTGAAAATGCCCGGCGCTCCGCCTAGGGCAGCAACGACCAATCCGCTGTCGTCAGCGATGCTGGGCAATCCGGTAGCGGCGGATACGGCTCGGGCCTTGATTAATGCGTTTTCAACAAAGGTCGCGCCGTCTTCTACGGGGCTTGGAATGTCGGTGTCGGATTGGTTAACGAGATTGAAGCCGACGTTCGCCAGCATGGGACGCATCTCGTCAATTTTGCCTTGATTGCGCGTGGCGAGGACGAGTTCCACTACTCAGACCAATACAGTTTTTGGGTAAGTTTTAACGTCGTGCTGGCACCCTTGGATGTCGGTGCGGCAACGACCTGTGCGTCGATATCGATGCGATGTACTTCTTCATTGGCGTGACGAATCGTTGCCAGATAATAAATGGCGTCGCCGTCCACCACCTCGGTAAACGTGAGTCCCTGACGTTGGCCCAGCAAGTTTTGACTGGAGCCTGCCAGAGCGGCCTTGACCCCGACACCGTTTTTGTCGATCACAGAAATATTGCACAGCGCTCGGTCCTTGCCGCGACGAATATTGTATCGGGCGGCGATGTCGGGTTTCAGCATCGTGGTAGGAATGACGATGTAGTGCAGTTCGTAGTCGCCAAAGCGCTGCATTTGCTGGGCATAAGCCGGTTGTATGGCAAACAGCAGGGTCAGTGCGGCCACCCACATGCTAGGCTTCCCTATTTGTCGAAATAACGTTCTCACGATGGTCTCCCTAAGCGGTAGAAGGCGTGACTGGCCATCAAGTTTGGGGCCAGTGTAATGGACCAGTGTTCGCGGTATTGGGTATTCACCACTCGACGCTGGATGATGCGGAAATTCTCTTCGAGGCACAGGCGCTCAAAGTCTTGAGTCGTGCACAGATGGATATTGGGTGTGTTGTGCCAGTTATGCGGCAAATGCTTGGACACGGGCATATGTCCTTTTAAGCCCAGTTGCGCCCGGCAACGCCAGTGACCGAAATTGGGAAAGGTGACTACGCACTCTTCGCCGATACGCAGCATCTCGCGCAGTAATCCTCGCGGGTCTCGAACCGCCTGTAAGGCATCGGTCATCACGACCATGTCAAAATTGTCATCGGCAAAATTGGCGATACCGGCATCCAAGTCTTGCTCTATGACGTTTACGCCCTTGCGCAGACACACTTGAATGTTTGTGGGGTCCTTGTCCAAGCCATAGCCGTTGACGTTTTTTTCCGCCTGTAGGCTGGCCAACAAATCACCGGTGCCGCAACCTAGGTCAAGCACCCGGGCATCGGCATTGATGAGCTTGGCAATAAGGGATAGGTCGCCTCGCAAGGTCATTCGAACTCACCTTGTTGCGGTATCAGTAACTGGTTTAAGAAGGTTTTTAGGGCGTTGGTATAGCGCTCTATCGGCAACAAAAAGGAATCGTGTCCGTGTTCGGACTCGATCACCGCGCTGGCGACATTCTTTTTGGCTCGTACCAAGGCATCGACAATCTCTTGGGAGCGCGCGGCAGAAAAGCGCCAGTCCGTGCTAAACGACAAAACCAGATATTTACAGGTCGCCTTTTGAAATGCTGAAACCAGATCCCCATCGGTTTCTCGGGCGGGGTCGAAGTGATCTAGGGCCTTGGTCATCAATAAATAGGTATTGGCATCGAAGTACTGGGTGAAGGCTCGGCCCTGATAGTTCAGATAGCTCTCGACCTGAAATTCCACGTCGTCTCCGGCATCAAAATTACCGGATTTAACTTCCCGGCCGAACTTTGTTCCCATGCCATCGTCAGAGAGATAGGTGACGTGTCCGATCATCCGCGCAAGGCCCAGCCCTCGATCCGGGTTCTTGTCGTCCTCAAAGTAACGACCCTCGTTGAAGTCCTGGTCGCTGGAAATGGCCTGACGCGCAATTTCGTTAAACGCGATGTTTTGTGCAGACAACTTAGCCGCCGAGGCGATGGCAACACAGGCGCGCACGCGGTCGGGATAATCAATAGACCATTGCAGCGCCTGCATGCCGCCCAGGCTGCCGCCGACCACGGCGGCAAAAACATCGATACCCAAATCGTCGGCAAGGGCGGCTTGGGTATTCACCCAGTCTTTTACGACAACGTGGGGGAAGTCTGGCCCATAGGTCTTGCCCGTGCTCGGGTTGATACTGCGTGGACCAGTACTGCCATGGCACCCACCCAAGTTGTTCACGCTCACGACAAAAAAGGCATTCGTGTCGATGGCCTTGCCGGGGCCAATACAGGCATCCCACCAGCCCGGTTTTGCGTCGTCCTCGTGATGCAATCCAGCCGCATGGTGATGACCGGAAAGGGCGTGACAGATCAGTAGTGCATTGGACTTGTCGGGATTTAACTCGCCATAGGTCTCATAGACCAACTCGTAGGTCTCAAGCACGTTGCCGTTTTGCAGGGTCAGCGGCGACACGCTGTGGAAGCGTTGTGGACTGACAATACCAACGGATGCCGCTGCAGGGTTCACTTGCTCACACCAGTCCGTAAGCTCTCGGTAGCGACTGCTGCAGAATCGAGAGCAGCAGAATCAATACCATGGGCGAAAAATCCAGCGGGCCTGCCGTAGGCAGGATGTTTCTCAAAGGCGTCATCAGGGGGGCCAGCAATTCCTCAAGCAGGGATAATGCCGGGTGGTCGTTGCCTTGACTGATAAAGCTAGCGATCACCAACAGCAGGGTCGACCACCAATAAAAATCCACCAAGATGCTGAGCAGGCGGACGAGCCCGGTTAACAAATATTGACCGATCCCTAAGCCGCCCATGGTGATGAGCGCGACGAATACGATGCCCATAAGCCATGCCAGCAGCAGTGACGCGAGATCGACGCGCCCGGTCTTTGGCAACAGCCGACGCATTGGTGCCGCGATGCCGTCGCTGCCTTTCACAATGGCTTGGCTGATGGGGTTGTAGAAATCAGCGGCGCAGGCTTGGAGCAGGAAGCGCACGAGAAACAGCATAGTCGCCAGACGAAAAATCAGGTCTACGATCATATAAAGCGACGAGTTCATGCTTTGCTCCCAAATTCCAGTGCGAGTGTTTCGGCGCGATCCTTGGCAGCGCGAAGAGCGTTGTCCACGGTTGTTGGTAATCCTTGTTCTTGCATGACGTTCAGTGCCGCTTCGGTTGTGCCTCCTGGCGAGGTGACATTACGCCTGAGTGTCGCGGGATCTGCGTTCGGCTCGCAGGCCATCAATGCAGCGCCTCGGGCGGTCTCCACGACCAGCTTTCGGCTGGTTTCCGCGTCCAGCCCTAAGGCCAGCGCACTGGCAACCATGCTTTCCATCAGTAAAAAATAGTAGGCCGGACCGCTGCCGGACACAGCAGTCACCGCGTCGAGTTGAGATTCTTCACTGACCCATACGCTGCTGCCGACGCCATTGAGTATGTCTTGGGCTTTGTGGCGTTGGGGGTCATTCACTGAAGCATTGGCGAACAGGCCGGTAATGCCGGCACCCAGCAGGGCGGGCGTGTTTGGCATGCAGCGCACGATGGGTTGCTCATTTGGCAGCCAGTCTTGAAGGCTGCGCATGTCGATGCCAGCCACAATGGAAATCACCAATTGATGCCGCTGCAGCGGCGGCAGTTGTTGCAGCACGCTACCCGTGATTTGGGGTTTGATCGCAAGGACAACGATATCTGCTGTGTCGACGGCGACGGCATTGTCCGTCGTTGTCTGGATACCCAAGCGGGCCAAGGCGTCTAACTGGGCCTGCGCCGGATCTGCGGCGATAATTTGATCCGCTGGCGTACCGCTGGTTTGCAGGCCGCGAATGAGGCTGCCCGCCATATTTCCTGCACCAATAAAGGCAATGGTCATCGCTGTATTTCCCAAAAAACGTTCAGGCCCGGCCACCAAAGAGGGCGGTACCGATTCGGATGTGTGTCGCTCCGGCAGCAATGGCGTGTTCCATATCGCCGGTCATGCCCATGGACAGGGTATCCCACTGCTGCCGCTTCTCCGGTGGTAGACCGGCGTTAACGTCACGATGCAATTGTGCCACGCTTTCATAGCTGGCCCTAGGATCCGACGATTGACTGAGGATGGTCATCAAGCCTCGAACCTCAAGCTGAGGCAGTTGCATGAGTTCCTCGACGAAGGAAGGCACCTGAGACGCAAGGCATCCGCTCTTGTTGGGATCCGCGTCGATATTGACTTGGATCAGCACCTTCAGAACTTTGCCTTCTGGGCATTGGGCGCTTAGCCGCTGCCCAATTTTGAGCCGATCGACGGTATGCACCCAGTCGAAGTATTTGGCTACTTCCTTGGTTTTGTTGGACTGGATTGCGCCGATGTAGTGCCACTGTGCATTGAGTTCGCGCAGTTCCTCGATTTTAATCGCGGCTTCTTGAAGGTAGTTTTCCCCGAAGTGCGTTAGACCCAGATCGTGAGCCTCGGCCACGTCTTTGGCGGGTTTGGTTTTGCTGACGCCGATGAGCGTCACACTCTGCCGACTTCGGCCACTGTCGGTGCAGGCTTGCTGAATTCGCTCGTTTAGTGAATTAAGCCGCGTTTGGATGGATGTGTTTACAGGTGCTGACATGACCTACGTACTTTGTTGTTCATGGGAATCGACCGGTGTGCAGTGGATTGAATCAGCGAGGTAGGTTTGGGCAATCAGGCAGGCTGAACGAGTATGAACGTCCTTACCCTCCACGTCGGCGTCATCGCGTACGGCCCAAGAGCTGAGGCGTTCGTCCGCCAGAAAAACAGGTGTCTGGAAACGCTGGGCCAGTGTTCCAGCAAACGCCGTGGCGCGATCGGACATGTCGGAATTCGTGCCATCCATGTTAAGCGGCAGGCCCACGATCACGGCAAGAGGCCGATACTGTTTGAGCAACTCTTCGAATTCTGACCAGTCGGGTTTACCGTTTTTCGCCCGAATCGTCACCAAGCCGTTGGCGGTTTGGGTCACGGTTTGTCCCACGGCAACGCCGATGTGTTTCAGACCGAAATCGATGCCGAGTACGTAGCCGTCTGCCATTAACTGTGGCCCGCTTCAGGGGAAACCAAGCTGAGGTCAATGCCCAGCAGGCCAGCGGCAGCGTCGAGCCGTTGATCAAAGGGTTGGTCGAACAACACCGTTGGATCGGCTTCTACGGTGAGCCAGACGTTGCGGGCAATTTCACTTTCCAGTTGTCCGCCTTGCCACCCCGCGTAGCCGAGAGCGATCATGAAGCGCTCGGGACCCTCGTCGTTGGCCACGGCACGCAAAGACTCCAACGCGCTTGTGAGATGCACACCGTCGGTCACCGCGAGTGATGAGTCGTAAGTGTCCTCGCCGGCGAAAAGCATAAACCCGCGGTCGGTGGATACCGGGCCTCCCGCGATTACCGGATGATCCACCCAGTGTCGGCTTGGATTCAGATTCAATTCGTTCAGAAGTTCCAACACCGATACATCCGATGGGCGGTTCACCACAAAGCCCATGGCCCCCTCGTCACTGTGTTCGCAAATATAGGTCAGCGTGGCCGCGAAATAGTCTTGATGAAGGGTCGGAAGGGCCAGCAGAAAGTGATTCGTCAGGTTCATGATGTTCCGAAAATTGGTATCACGCTAATTGATAGACGCGCCACGGCGACTGAATTGCCAGGTGCGCGTAAATGAAAGTCGATCATAACGCTTGCGCATGGATACGTTGAAGGGTTGATACGGCGCAGCTTGACGTACTGTTTCCAAGGCCGCCTCGTCCAGTATCGGGTGGCCTGATGAGCGGAGCAAGGCGACGTCGAGCAGTTTTCCGGTATGGTGTATGACAACCCGCATGGTCAGCTCGCCTTGCAGCCTGCCAGGAGGGTAGTTGTTGCCACCCATGCGCTCACACTTGCGCCGCCACATGGTCAGATAAGCGGCCTCGTCGGTGCTGGGCGCGCCGACGTTGGTCAAGTGTCGTGTTCGGCTGTCGCCGAGTTTTTTCTCGGCCTGCTGGTCAAGGTTCAGGATTTGCTGGGTCAGGCTCTGTCGATCCAGGGTGGGCTTTAGTCTGCCTATCGACTCAGGCGGTAAGGGAGTAGGCCTGAGTTTCGGGCTGGCTGCTGCTTCTGGAGTCTGGTTTTGAGTTGGCGTTTCAGGGGGCCCACTGAACGGCTGAGCCTTTCGCGTTTCCGCTGTCTGGGGCGTATCGGCTGCGGTTTGGCTGCCGTCCTGAGTCTGGGCGTCTCCGGCCCGCTGCAGCGCGATGGATAGCGGCGGCGACACCGGTTCTGGTTGTCGGCTAGAACTATTGAATCCGAGCAGCACGACCACGTGCACACCCAGCGCAAGCACGCCAGTGAAATACAGTCGTTGCCGGCTTATCTGCATCAACACCCCCAGCGGTTTAGCGCATTAGACCAGTAACGACTCAATCAGATCACCGGCAATATCCAAACCAAATTGCGCGTCCAGTTCTCGGATACAGGTTGGGCACGTGACGTTGATTTCGGTGAGGTAGTCACCAATGACATCGATACCGACAAAGTTCAGGCCCCGCTTGACCAGTTCTGGGCCCACTTGCTCGGCGATCCAGCGATCACGGTCGGTCAAAGGTCGACCCTCCCCGCGTCCGCCTGCGGCCAAATTGCCCCGGGTTTCTCCGGCGGACGGAATGCGAGCTAAGGCATAGGGCACGGGCTCACCGTTCACAATCAGAATGCGTTTGTCGCCATCCACAATTTCTGGCAAGTAGACTTGGCCCATGATCTGTTCGGCACCGCTGTTGGTCAGGGTCTCCAGAACGACGGATAAGTTGGGGTCTGCTTCCATGACGCGAAAGATCGACGCGCCGCCCATACCATCCAGTTTTTTGAACACGACATTTTTGTGTTCCTGATGAAAAGCTTTCAGCACATCCATACGGCGACTGACCACCAGTGGCGGACAGCATTGGAGAAATGTCGTTGCGAAAAGTTTTTCATTGCAGTCGCGCAGCGATCGAGGACTGTTCACCACGCGAACGCCGTCGGCTTCAGCGCGTTCGAGTAAATAGGTAGTGTAGATGTACTCCATGTCGAAAGGCGGGTCCTTACGCATCATGACAATGTCCATACTCGACAGTGGCTGCAACTGGCCTGCTTCCAGGTTGAACCAGGGGTCGGCACCGCCGTTTACGCTGGCCGGGTCAAGCTCGGCAGCGAAGTGCTCGGCGAGGGTAAGTCGGCTCAAATATGCACACACTTGCGCTTCGGAGATCATCAGATCTTCTTGGCGGAAGTAGTACACCTCCAGCCCTCGAAGCTGCGCCGCACGAATCATGGCGAGGGTTGAATCTTTTTTTAAGGCGATGGATTCAATGGGGTCCATCAGAAAAGCAATCTTGGTCATGGCGCAGTCCGCAACGTGGTAAAACGCTACGGTAACGATTGTTGTGCCAACGACGCAAATACAATGGCAGTTGACAGGCCGGCGGATGTAAATGTTGTGCGCAGCAAACCCTGTGCCGAGTACCATTGGGCGTGGGATGAAAGAGATAAACAAACAAAAGGTCTTCAAGGCACCGTGATGCATTTAACAGCCCAAGAAGTCGCAGGTCTGCGACAGGATTTCGAACGAGGTCTGCTGGCGGCCATCCTCGACGAGCAGCGTGCCTCGGGTGTCGCCTTGATGGGGCGTGTGGCTCAGGCATTCAGTGGTGAAGAGCAGGCAGACAATACCTGGCATTTACTTTGGCGCTGGCTCGATGCTATCCACAGGGGCGACGCGGTCTTGACCGCGGAAAGTTTCGTACTCCTCAGAGATGCGGGAAGATATCTGAAGGCACTTGATCAGCAAGGGGATGGCGCGGAACTGCCGGCACTGACCCCATTGCGTACTGCACTGGCGAGCGTAGTGGTCGAGCTTGATGCTCAGCCGCCCGAAAAATCAGAACGTTGGGCCCGGCTGCTGGATGATCTGGATCAAACCAGTGACGTCGCTGACCTACGAAGCGGTTTCCAGCAGGTATGCGACTATGGCGTCGAGCTTGGTTGGACTGATGTCGTAGAAATTTGCGGAGCTCAGAACAATCTCTTGGACCGATTGCTTGATGGAACCTTGGTGATTGATCTGGATCATTACCACGTGCTGTCCGATGCCAAGCTGTTGCTTAGAGATCTTGATGCTCCGCAAGCTGACGACGGCCCGTCCAGACCGTCGCAAATCGTTGACCTGTGGTACGAGCGTGTGATCGAGCGAGCAGATGTGTTGGCTTCTGGGGGGGAGTTTGACCTGGCTGCTGACGATGGCCCCCAAGCCATGGGCGCAACAGCCCAACTCGCAGCGGTGCTGGATATGCTGCCGGGTTTACTGGAAGGGGTTCGCGACGAAGTGGCGGGTAATCCAGCCGATTCCTCTCTGGACCATAGCCTCGAGAAGCTTGGTCAGGCCGTTCAAGCGCTGCAGGAAAAGTTGCCCGACTAGCCCGACCATCCCCGCGCCTGCTGAACCAGAGCGATGCCAACCGCCGGCATGGTCTCGGCACGCAGGATGGTACTGCCCAGCCGATAAGTCGCCGCGCGTTTGTCTTGGAAGAGGTGTTTCTCCTCGTCGTTCCAACCGCCCTCTGGGCCCACAAAAATCAGGGGGTTGTTGACCTCCAATCGTGGCGGCATCGGGTCTCCTTCGGGTTCGAATACGATGGGCTGAACCTCGTCGATCTGTTGTTCTAAACAGTCGGCAACGGTTCGTGGCTCGTGCAGCCTTGGCAGCCAGAGTTGACCGCACTGCTCGCAGGCGGAGGCGATAATGCGCTGCCAATGGTCCAGCTTTTGCTCCAGGCGCTCCTGTTTTAGAGTCAGGTTGCTGCGCGCGCCTTGCAGCAGCCAAATGCGTTGTGCGCCGAGTTCGGTTGCCTGTTGAATGGCTCGATCCATGGCCTGACCCTTGAGCAGGGCAATGGCCAGCGAAGGCGCATTTTCGGGTTTGGCGACGGAAGATTCGCGCTCGAGCACCTCAACCTTAGCCCGGCGCTGATGGGCATGGCTGACCTTGCAGCGGTACAAACCTCCCACCCCGTCAAAGATGTCCAGTTCGTCATCGTCGCCCATTCGCAGTGCTCGGCACAGGTAGTTTGATCGCTCGGCATCCAGCTGCAGAGTGTCACCGGGGGCGTGCGCTCCGGCAATGTAAAAGCGGTTCAAGCGTGACACGTCAGTGGGTCCCCTAGTGTTCGGGGAACCCCAAATTACGGCAAATTTGGCTGCTCGCTCCCCATCGGTTCAGCGTGTAGAAGTGTAGCCCAGGCGCGCCCATTTGCAGCAATTTCTCACACAGGTTGGTGACGACGTCCACGCCGAAGGATACCAAGCCTTTTTCGTCGTTCGCGTAACTTGCCATAGACTTACCCAGCCAGCGCGGAATGTCGGCACCGGCCTTGGCGCTGAATCGTTGTAGCGCATCGATGTTTGTGATGGGCATAACGCCCACATGAATGGGGATGTGTACGCCGGCTTTTTCGCAGCGTTCGATGAAGTATCCATAGGCGTCGGTTGAATAAAAATACTGGGTGATTGCGGAACTTGCGCCGGCATGAACCTTGGCCGCGAAGTAGCGAATGTCCTCTTTCGCTGACGCGGAATCCGGGTGAATCTCGGGATAGGCGGCGACGCTCAGCTCGAATTGTCCGGGAAAGCGTTGATGCAGTTGTTCGACCAGATCCTTCGCGAACACGGTGCGCTGGCCGCCGTCCGCAGGCTGGTCCCCTCGAAGACACAGGATTCGCCGAATCCCGAGGCCTTCATAGTGCTCAACGAGCCGATCGACTTCCGCATCCGTGCTGCCACCGACGGAGAGGTGGGGTACTACGCTGGCACCGGAGCGAATCAGTTTTTCCACCAAGGCCTGTGTACCCGCCCGGGTAGAGCCGCCGGCACCGGATGTAACGGAAAAATAATCCGGACGAAATGCTGAGAGTCGGGACGCCGTACCGCTGATCAGCCGGTCGATGCCTGCCTCGTCCTTTGGAGGAAAAAACTCGAAGCTCAAGCAAGAAGGGGCTTTGGTGTCGTTTGCATGACTCATGATGGGTTCCTAGGAACCCATCACGTCGAGTTCCTGCAGTTAAGAGATAGCGGCGGCCAGCGCGTCAGCTTTGTCCGTGCGTTCCCAGGTGAAGTCCTCACCGGTGCGACCGAAGTGCCCGTAGGCGGCAGTTTGCTGATAGATGGGGCGTTTGAGGTTCAGCATCGCGATAAGTCCCTTTGGCCTCAAATCAAAGTGCTCACGGACAAGTTGAATGATTTCGTTGTCGCTGACCTTGCCGGTGCCATAGGTATCCACGCTGATGGATGTCGGTTCGGCAACACCGATGGCGTAACTCACCTGAATTTCACAGCGCTGGGCAAGACCTGCCGCGACGATATTTTTTGCGACATAGCGACCCGCATAGGCCGCAGAGCGGTCCACCTTGGAGGGGTCTTTGCCAGAAAATGCGCCACCACCATGTCGCGCCATACCGCCGTAAGTGTCGACAATGATTTTGCGTCCGGTCAGTCCGCAGTCCCCGACGGGACCGCCAATAATGAACTGGCCGGTGGGGTTGATGTGGAACTGGGTGTCACTGGATATCCAATTGGCCGGCAGTACGGGTTTGATGACTTCTTCCATCACCGCTTCTCGCAGAGTCGCTTGATCCACATCAGGCGAATGTTGGGTCGACAGCACGACGGCATCAATACCTACAGGCTTGCCGGCCGCGTCGTAGCGAAAGGTCAGTTGGCTCTTCGCATCAGGACGCAGAAACGGCAGGCTGCTGCGACGGGCCTTGGCCTGCTGTTCCACCAATCGATGCGAATACACGATGGGCGCAGGCATCAGCACATCGGTTTCATCCGTGGCATAACCGAACATGAGGCCTTGGTCGCCAGCACCCTGCTCGTGATCGTTGGATTCGTCCACACCCCTGGCAATATCCAAACTTTGTTGTCCGAGCGCGTTAACGACGGTGCAGGCTTCCGGATCAAATCCGATTTCCGGGCCGTCATAACCGATGCGTTCAATGACGGATCGGGTCAGTTTGTCGAAATCCACGACGGCATCGCTACGGATTTCGCCGGCCAGAATGACGATGCCGGTTTTGATCATGGTTTCGCAGGCAACCCGTGACTCGCTGTCTTGGGCCAACATGGCGTCGACTACTGCATCAGAGATTTGATCCGCCACTTTGTCGGGATGACCCTCAGAGACGGATTCAGAGGTGAATAGAGACTGGTTGGACATTTTGGCTCCAAGACCCTCTCTCGAGGGCAAGTTATCGAGGCAGCGATGCTACTGGATATCATTTGCGGGGTTAAGTGACTTAATTTTGATTTAGTTCGCAGAATGTTTGCAGCAAGGGCGGCAAAACTAGGACAATGGCTCCTCATCCCGAAGAGAAGGTCTATGCCCACACGATTTGAAAACGCCAACGCCGTCCGGGTATTGGCAATGGACGCCGTCCAAGCAGCAAATAGCGGTCACCCCGGAGCCCCGATGGGTCTTGCGGATGTTGCCGAGGTGCTATGGCGGGATTTTCTGAAGCACAATCCGAGTGATCCGCTCTGGTTTGATCGGGACAGGTTTGTGCTTTCAAATGGGCATGGCTCGATGTTGCTCTATGCCCTGCTGCACCTCACGGGTTATGACGTCAGCCTGCAAGACCTTAAAGACTTCCGGCAGCTGCACGCAAAGACCGCAGGGCACCCGGAATTTGGCGAGTGCCCGGGTGTTGAGACGACTACCGGTCCGCTGGGCCAAGGGTTCGCCATGTCCGTGG
Organism: Gammaproteobacteria bacterium; assembly: GCA_042091155.1. Taxonomy (GTDB): domain Bacteria; phylum Pseudomonadota; class Gammaproteobacteria; order Pseudomonadales; family Azotimanducaceae; genus UBA4421. The sequence goes on along the minus strand of JBELHZ010000001.1, from coordinate 41,900 downwards.
GCATGGCCCTGGCCGAGCAGAAGCTCGCGGCAGAATTTAATACCGCAGAGAACGCTCTGGTAGATCACCGGACCTGGGTGATCGCTGGTGACGGCTGTTTGATGGAAGGCATTTCCCACGAGGCGGCGTCATTGGCCGGAACGCTGGGTTTGTCGAAACTGATTTGTCTTTACGACGACAATGGCATCTCCATTGACGGTGAGGTCGACGACTGGTTCAACGAAGATGTGCCTGCACGTTTTGAGGCTTATGGCTGGCGAGTGATTCGCAACGTGAACGGCCACGACGCTCAGGAAATCACCGACGCGCTACAAAACGCGACGCAATCTGACGGCCGCCCTACCTTGGTGTGCTGCAAAACCGTGATTGGCTTTGGTTCACCCAATAAGCGTGGTACCGCTGGTGCCCACGGCTCGGTGTTGGGTGAAGACGAAATTGCGTTAACCAAGGCGGAGTTGGGCTGGACTGCACCCGCTTGGGAAATCCCGGCGGATATTCAACAGGCTTGGGATCAACGCGAAGCCGGCGCTCAGGCCCAGCAGGCGTGGCAGACAACAATGGACGCCTTTGCGCATGCAAACCCTGCTCAGGCAGCAGAATTCGGTCGCCGGATGCAGGGCGAATTGCCCAGTGGCTGGGAACAAGCCATCGATACCTTTGCCCAGGCACAGCAGGCGAATCCCGTTGATCTGGAAACCCGCAAGTCGTCTCAAGCGGCCATTGGTGCGGTAGCTCAGGGTGTGCCGGAGCTGTTTGGTGGATCTGCGGATCTGACAGGCTCAAATAACACCCGCTGGAGCGAAGCGCGAGACGATCAGTACATGAGCTTCGGCGTGCGGGAATTTGGTATGACCGCGATCAGCAACGGTATGCAGCTGCACGGCGGCTATCGACCCTTCACTGGAACCTTTCTGATCTTTATGGAGTACGCCCGCAATGCGGTTCGTTTGGCAGCGCTCATGCAATTGCCGAACATTTTTGTGTACACCCACGACTCGGTTGCCGTTGGTGAAGACGGTCCCACGCACCAACCGGTTGAGCAGCTGGCAAACCTGCGCACGACGCCGAATCTTGCGACGTGGCGTCCATGCGATACCGTTGAAAGCGCCATCGCGTGGAAGTCGGCTATTGCCAGCCGGACCACGCCAACGGCCTTGGTGTTTACGCGTCAGAAGACGGTTGCTCAAACCCGTACGGCAGAAGCCTTTGCGAATGTTGCCCGTGGCGGTTATGTGCTGCACGAACCCGCGCAAACACCGGATGTCGTGCTGATTGCCACCGGCTCTGAGGTTTCGCTTACCCTTGACGCGGCCAATGTTTTGGCCGAGCAAGGTATCGCGGCCCGGGTAGTTTCCATGCCCTGCGTCGAAGTGTTTGCTGCTCAAGACGCAGCCTATCGAGCATCGGTTTTGCCCCAGGACCTGCGAGCTCGGGTGGCTGTCGAGGCAGGTCATCCGGATACGTGGTTCAAGTACGTTGGTCTAGACGGCGCTGTGGTCGGTATTGACCGTTTCGGTCTTTCCGCACCCGGCTCCCAAGCCCTTGAGGCCATGGGGATGACAACGGATCGCGTTGTTGCGCAGGCTCTGGCCGTGATGGGTCGCTCCTAAGGCGAATGGCGAGGTTCATGCAGGCAACCCGGACAGAGGAATCGCTCAGACGATGAATTTACCCCACATAACCGCGATGTCGGAACTGCTGTTGTCGGGCAAGCGCGTACTGATTCGTGCGGACCTCAACGTACCGCTTGCAGACGGTAAGGTGACCAGCGACACCCGTATTCGGGCATCGGTCCCGACCATTGAGGCGGCGCTCGGTCAGGGAGCCAGCGTGGTGGTCATGTCGCATCTGGGTCGACCCAAGGAAGGCGGTTTTGATGCCTCGGCGTCATTGGCGCCGGTCGCCCGACGATTGGGCGAGTTGCTCGATACTTCGGTAGCACTGTTGCCCGGGTTGGACGATTGCGAAAGCGTTCAGGTCGGACAGGTTGCCTTGCTTGAAAACGTGCGGTTTTTGAGCGGAGAAAAAGCCGACGATGAAACATTGGCACGACGCATGGCGTCGATTTGTGATGTCTTTGTCATGGATGCCTTCGGTACCGCGCATCGGGCCCAAGCCTCCACCCATGGCGTCGCAAAGTACGCACCGAGTGTCTGTGCAGGACTGTTACTCGAGGCCGAACTGCATGCCTTTCAACAAACCTTGGCCCAGCCGGCGACACCCATGGTCGCCGTCATCGGCGGAGCCAAGGTGTCGACCAAGTTAGAGGTGCTAGGATCGTTGGCATCCATTGCCGATCGCATCATTGTTGGTGGTGGAATTGCCAATACCTTTATCGCTGCGGCGGGTTATGAAGTCGGCAGTTCGCTTTACGAACCGGATCTGTTGGATACAGCGCGGCAAATTGCCGACCAAGTGGATATTCCGATTCCCGTTGATGTGATGGTCGCGAAGACCTTTGCCGCGGATGCGGTGGGTGTGGTGAAAGCCATCGACGACGTGCAGTCGGATGAGATGATTTTAGATATTGGTCCGGTGACGGCGCGAGCCTGGGCGGACAGCTTGATGGATGCGCAAACCATTATGTGGAATGGGCCCGTTGGGGTGTTCGAGTTTCCGCAGTTTGGTCAGGGTACAAAGGCGATTGGTCAGGCCATTGCCGAGAGCGGAGCATTTTCCGTTGCCGGCGGTGGCGACACGTTGGCGGCGGTAGAGCAGTATGGTCTTACCCAGGGTCTTTCCTATATCTCCACCGGAGGTGGCGCTTTTTTAGAATTGGTTGAAGGCAAAACCCTGCCTGCAGTTGCTGTCTTGGGTGAGCGTAGCGGCGCGATTTCATAGCGCAGCGAACGAATGAACAAAATCGAACGATAAAATTTAGCGGAGAACGACTATGGCCCTTATCAGTATGCGCCAGCTTTTGGATCACGCGGCAGAGAATGATTACGGCGTGCCGGCTTTTAATGTCAACAATCTCGAACAGATGCGCGCGATCATGGAAGGGGCTGATGAAACCAACAGCCCGGTGATCGTGCAGGCATCTGCCGGTGCGCGTAAGTACGCGGGGCCCAATTTTCTGCGCCACTTAATGCTGGCGGCGGTGGAAGAATTTCCCCACATACCCGTGGTGATGCATCAAGACCATGGCGCGTCCGCTGACGTCTGCCAGCGCTCCATGCAGATGGGATTCACCTCGGTGATGATGGATGGCTCCCTGCTGGAAGATCAAAAGACCCCGGCAGAGTATGAGTACAACGTCGCAGTCACCCGCCGAGTGGTGGAAATGGCTCATGCCTGTGGCGTTTCGGTTGAAGGAGAGCTTGGTTGTTTGGGCTCCCTTGAAACCGGCACAGCCGGTGAAGAAGACGGCGTGGGTGCGGAAGGTGTTTTGAATATGGATCAGCTCCTGACGGATCCTGAAGAAGCGGCGGATTTTGTCGCGCAAACCGAAGTGGATGCGCTGGCGATTGCCATTGGCACCTCCCACGGCGCGTACAAATTCAGCCGCCCCCCCTCAGGCGATATTTTGGCCATTGACCGTATTAAGGCCATTCACCAGCGACTGCCCAATACACATCTGGTCATGCACGGCAGTTCATCTGTACCTCAGGAACTGTTGCAGGAAATCAATGCCCACGGCGGCGAAATCGCGGAAACCTATGGCGTACCGGTGGAAGAAATTCAGCAAGGGATCAAGCATGGCGTGCGTAAGGTGAATATCGATACGGACCTGCGATTGGCCTCAACGGCCTCAATCCGAAAATTTTTGACCGGTAATCCATCCGAGTTTGATCCGCGCAAGTATCTGGCAGCATCTCAACAAGCCATGAAAGATGTTGTGGTCGCGCGCTACGAGGCCTTCGGCACCGCCGGTCATGCAGATAAAATTCAAGCGAAGTCACTGGATGCCATGTTCATACACTACGCTGCCGGTGAATTGACGCCTCTGATTGCCTAGGCAGATCCCGTGATCGAGTTAGCCAAGCGCGGACAGTGTGCCTTTGATGATGCCGCCCTGATTCATGGATTGGCGGCACCGCCTGTGGACGAAGGGACTTGGTGCGAGATTGCCCCGGGTCTGTTTGAGCAATACAACGGGTTTTACAGTCTGGGTTTCGAACACGCTGGCGCGACCCGCTCCTATGGTGTGGTCGCGGTGGGCCAGGAGCGAATTTTCGTGCAGACCTTCCGGCCCGCAGGAAATAAGCCGGTGGCTTGGGCATTGGTCTGTCACGGCTACTACGACCACATGGGTCTGTATGGCCATCTGGTGAGTGAGCTGCTGCAGCGCAACATCGCGGTGGTGGGCTTTGATCAAATCGGTCACGGCTTGTCGACCGGACCCCAGGCAACGATCAGCGACTTTCAGCGCTATATTCAGGTCCTCGAGGTTGTCCACAAATTGACCAAGCGGCTGTCAGTCGATCTGCCGCTGCATTGGTTTGGTCAAAGCATGGGCGGTGCGTTGACCATGGAGTATTGGCAGCGGCAGCAACTCACGGAACAGAATCGACCCACGGGAGAGATGGTGTTGCTCGCGCCATTGGTAAGACCCTATGCTTGGATCGCCATGCGCTGGCTATTTGAGTTAGCCAAGCGCACGGTTGAATCCCGGCCGCGGGATGTAACAACCAACATTGATAATCCGGAATTTGTCTCTCTGCTGGGTCGTGACCCACTGCAGGCTCAGACGCTGCCGGTCGCGTGGGTCAGTGCCATGGTCAATTGGTTTGGCCGCTTCGAAACGTTGGCACCTTCCTTTTTGGAACCCAAAATCATTCACGGTTATGGCGATCGGACCGTGAGCTACCGCCATAATTTGCCGGTGCTGGAACGAATCTACCCTCAAGGGCAAATACACATCATCCCACCGGCCCGGCATCACTTGGTGAACGAAACACCGGACATACAGGCAGCCATTTGGCAGCAGTTGGATCAGGCCTGTGACTGGCTAACCTATCGTGGAGAAACCCATGGCCTCTAGCGCCTTGCTGACCAGTGTACTGGCACCCAAGCAAATCAAAGAAGATCCGGAAAGCCTGCAAATCTGGGGTAAGGATTGGACGAACGGCTTTGTCGTGGCACCCAGCGCCGTGGTGTTCCCCGAAAGCCTCGATCAACTGCAAGACCTCGTGGCCTATGCCAGAACCCATCAGCTTAAGCTGGTGCCGTCTGGCGGGCGCACGGGGTTGTCCGGTGGTGCTGTGGCGAGCCAGGGCGAAGTTGTGGTCTCTTTTGACCGCATGAACAAGATTCTGGATTTCTCTGCCAAGGATCGCATCGTGACCTGCCAACCTGGCGTAATCACGGCGAATCTTCAGGCCTTCGCCGAGGAACAAGGCCTGTACTATCCCGTGGACTTCGCATCGTCCGGTTCATCCCAGATTGGTGGCAACGTGGCCACCAACGCAGGTGGCATTAAAGTTATTCGTTACGGGCTAACTCGGGACTGGGTGGCTGGAATGAAGGTGGTTACAGGCTCCGGCGCCCTACTCGATTGCAATGCGGGTCTGATCAAAAACGCGACCGGCTATGATTTTCGCCATTTGATGATTGGCTCTGAGGGAACACTGGGCTTGATCGGAGAGCTGGACATGCACCTAGCCCCCCAGCCTGAGCCGCAAACCGTCATGGTGGTTGGCGTGCCGTCGGTGGTAGACCTGCTGAATATCCTTCACGCATTCAGTGACAAACTGACGTTGTCGGCCTTTGAGTTTTTCTCGGACTTGGCGCTGCAAAAAGTGCAGGCGCATCGAAAGCTGCCAGCCCCGCTGGCAAATCGCGTCGACAACTATGCCCTGCTGGAGTTCGATGAATCCGAACTGGCTAAGGCCGAAGAAGCCTTTGCCCTGTGTATGGAAGAAGGCTGGCTGGTGGACGGAGTGATCAGTCAATCACAGGCTCAGGCCGCGGCGTTATGGCAGTTGCGTGAAGGTATTTCAGAGAGTCTCGCCCCCTACACACCCTACAAAAATGATCTGTCTGTGCGTATCAGCGAAGTGCCGGGGTTTCTGGCCGATGTGGATCGCTACGTCAATGAAGGCTATCCAGACTTTGAGGTGTGTTGGTATGGGCATATTGGTGATGGAAACTTACACCTGAATATTCTGCGCCCAGAGTCTCTGTCTCTCGAGGAATTCTTTCATGTCGGACACACCATGAGCCCGAAAATTTTCGAGCTGGTGCAGGCACGGCGCGGCAGCATTTCTGCCGAGCACGGGGTCGGTTTGCTGAAGCGGGATTTTCTCGGCTACAGCCGTAGTGACGAAGAAATATCGCTGATGCGTGGACTGAAGAATCTCTTTGATCCGGACCAAATCCTGAACCCGGACAAATTGCTGCCGCTGACCGAGGCCTGAGACAGCACTTTGTTGGGCAGCAATCACGGTTTCGGTTGCGGGTCCAAGGCAGTGACACCGTTTTCGCTCGCTAAAAACGCGACATTGGCGGCCTGTTGCGCGAAAATACCGTTGCAGACGACACCAGCGATATCGTTGATGCGCTTCTCAAGGTTGAGGGGCTGATCAATGGCAAAGCCATGGACGTCCAGAATGAGGTTGCCGTTGTCCGTGGTAATACCCTCTCGCCAGATCGGATGACCGCCCAAGGCGACCAGAGCGCGAGCGACGAGGCTGCGCGCCATGGGAATGACTTCGACCGGCAATGGGAATGCGCCCAGTTGATCGACCAACTTGCTACTGTCGGCGATGCATACGAATTCGTCGGCAGCGGATGCCACGATTTTTTCTCGGGTTAGGGCCGCGCCTCCACCCTTGATCATGTTACAGGCCATATCAATCTCGTCAGCGCCATCGACATAGACATCAAGCTGTGGCGCGGCATTGAGATCCAAGACCGTAATGCCATGGGCAGCGAGTCGCTTGTGAGTTTCTTCGCTGGAGGCAACAGCGGCGTCGAAGGTGTGTTTGATTTTGGCCAGTTCATCGATGAAGCAATTGGCGGTTGAGCCGGTGCCGACGCCGACAACGCTTTTGCGCTCTAGTTTGGGTGCGATGTAAGAAATCGCGGCTTGAGCAGCTTGCTGCTTAAGTTGGTCTTGAGATTGACTGATAAAGCGCCTCGTTTGCGGGTGAAATGAAATTGGACGGCTACGTCCTCACACTGACTGAGAAATTGTTGGCATGTTAGAAAATTATGTAAAGAAAATTCTTGGCTCAAAGGTCTACGATCTCGCTGTTGAGAGCCCGCTTTCGCCAGCGCCGCTGCTGAGTCGGCGGCTTGGGCTGCAGGTCAGTTTGAAACGAGAAGACATGCAGTCTGTGTACAGCTTCAAGCTGCGCGGTGCTTACAACAAAATGGCCCAACTCAGCGAAGAGCAAAAGTCCACGGGAGTCATCACCGCATCCGCTGGTAATCACGCTCAAGGCGTCGCCATTTCTGCCCAGAAGCTTGGTATTCGGGCGACCATCGTCATGGGCCTGAACACGCCCAGCATTAAGGTCAACGCGGTTCGTGACCGGGGCGCCAAAGTCGTACTGCATGGAGACAACTACAATGAGGCTGCTCTGCATGCCAAGAATTTATGCGAATCTGAAGACCTGATTTACATTCCGCCTTACGACGATGTGGATGTGATCGCGGGCCAAGGCACCATCGGTATGGAAATCGTTAATCAGCACAGTCAGCCGTTGGATGCGATTTTTATTCCGGTTGGGGGCGGCGGATTGGTTGCGGGCGTTGCGGCCTATGTGAAGTATCTACACCCAGAAACAAAGATCATCGGAGTCGAAGCCGAGGGCTCCAACTGCCTGGATGCCGCAATGAAAGCTGGGCGGCGTGTCAGCTTGCCCATTGATAAACTGGACTTGTTTGCAGATGGCGTCAGCGTGGCTCAAATTGGCAAAGAAACGTTCAAAATTGCCAAGCGCTACGTAGACGATGTGGTGGTAGTGAACGTCGACGAGATCTGTGCGGCCATCAAGGACGTATTCGAAGATACACGCTGTGTGGCAGAGCCTGCTGGAGCGTTGGCCATTGCGGGTATGAAGCGCTATGTCGATGCCAATCCCGGCATGTCACATGTGGTGTCTATCGTCAGCGGCGCGAACGTGAATTTTGATCGGCTGCGACATATCTCGGAGCGGGCGGAAGTGGGCGAATCCCGGGAAGCAATTCTCGCGGTGACCATTGATGAGGCGAAGGGAAGTTTTCTCAAGTTTTGTCGCGCACTGGGTAAGCGCGCCATTACGGAATTCAATTACCGATGCGCCGATGCGGATCAAGCTCATATTTACGTGGGCATAGGCGTGAAGTCCAAGGAGGATCGGCTGGATCTGGTGGCGCAACTGCAGGCCAAGGGTTATCAGGTCTTTGATATGACCGAGAATGAAGCCGCCAAGGTGCATGTGCGCCATATGGTGGGCGGGCATCGTCGCAGCCCGGGCGCGGAAATGTTGTTTCGCTTTGAATTCCCTGAGCGCCCCGGCGCGTTGCTGCAGTTTTTGTCCGGTCTGGGAGCTGACTGGAATATCTCGCTGTTCCACTATCGAAACCATGGCTCTGCGTGGGGCCGGGTATTGGTGGGTTTTGACGCCGGTACGAAAGACAAGAAGAAGCTGCGAGATTATCTCCAGCGAATTGGCTACCGGTTTTGGTCCGAGGAAGAGAACCCGGCGTACGAGTTGTTTCTGCGCTAATGGTGTGGCGTTAGGCCTCGGATTCTGAGGCTTGCTGGGCCAGCCATTCGTCCTCGAAGACGAGTTGAGTCATATCGCGAATATGGTCCACGTAAAGCCGTCCGGCCAAATGATCAAATTCATGCTGCACGACAGTGGCTAAGAATCCATGCAGTTCCAGCGTGGCGTCGTTGCCGGAGGCGTCCATGTAGTCCACTCGAACATGCTGGGGTCGATACACAAAGCCGCGTAAACCGGGCACCGACAAACACCCCTCCCAGTAGCCGGCCTCCTCAGGGTCCACAACGGTTAACACTGGATTAAAAAATACGGTCAGCGGTATGGGTTCAATCTCGCCATAGCGGCTTGGGCCGCCGGGCACCTCAATAATGGCAAGCTGGATGGATCGATTGATCTGAGGCGCTGCAAGACCGATACCGCCGGCGTCGTGCAGGGTTTCGATCATGTCTGCGATGAGGGTATGCATTTCTGCACTGTCTATGTCAGCAGGGGCCACTGTTTTGGCGACCTGACGCAGGGTCGGATGGCCCATCTTAATGATTGGATGAATGCTCATGATGTTGATGTCCTATGCCGTAAGCTTTCGGTTCAGCGGTGAAAGATGCAAGAACCGGTTTCAGTTACCACGGCATCCAACATGATGTCCCAGGGTTCCGTGGGCAATGGCTCTTTCGATCGCTGTATGTCGTAGGCGATGCCAACGATCCAAGGGCGCTGCTCGGCGCTGGAAAAATAGCGGTCGTAATAGCCACCCCCCATTCCCAAGCGATGGCCTTGGTCGTCGAAGCCCAGTAACGGCACCAAGGCAACGTCCAAGGTGTCCGGATTGATGGGCCTGTCATTATCCTGCACCACTGGCTCCTGCAGACCAAGACGGCCACGTCGAATGGGGGTATTTGGCTCGATCGGATAAAAGGCCATTTGGCCTTTCTCGAGGCCAACCACTGGCGCAAAGAGCTCAAGACCAGACGCCTGCGCTGACGTCAGCCACAGTGACAAAGCAGCCTCATCCGGGGTGGCCAAATACAGGGCGATGCGCTGCAGCGGTCTACGCTGGGCGAGCAAGTCCGCTAAGTGAGCGGCAATATGCCGGTGATGGTGTTTTCGGTCCTTAGCGGTCAAGCCACGACGCCGGTCTTTTAACGTCCGACGAAGCGCCGATTTGTGGTCACGGGTTTGGTGGGGGATAACGTGTTGACTCATGGGGCAACCCCCCGCGATGGGCTTGCGGCGCAGATGAAAAGAGACTCCCGAGAATGCCGCTGTTGGTTTGCCCTGAACCGTTGAGATTCAAGGCGGAAACCTCAGCTAGCTCGAAGGCGGCCCATCAAATTGGGTAAGCACACTGAACTAACGAAAGGCTTCCTGACGTTTTTATAACGGCTCAAGGACGCGACCACTGGCTAACACCCCAGGAGTGAACGGGAGTATAGCGAGTTTTGGCGATGGAAATAGAGTAATAGTCGACCAACCGTCTATTCAAACTGGACACAGTTTTCCCATGCCGGTCTGTTCGTTCCGAACCGGCTCAGATCTTCAGCTGCTTGCCGTCGGCGATGGCGGATTCCAAACGGTCGTTCAAGGCGCGAATGCGCAGCTTTGCGTAATCCTGGCTGGTTTGCACCTTTGAGTGACCGCTGAGTAGCTCGTGGGACATATTCAGAGCCGCCATGATCGCGATGCGATCCATACCCACGACTTTGCCACTGGAACGAATGGCCTCCATCTGCTCGCTCAAGTACCGGGCAGCCCGAAGCAAGGACTCCTCTTCACCCTCCGGGCAGGCGACCTGAAACTCTTTCTGCATGACCGAAATGGTCAGTGTTTTGCTGCCAGAATTGCTCATCAGTTCGCCCCTTTAACCGTTTTCCAAGGCGCGTAAGCGCCCAATCATGGATTCAACCCGACTTTTCGCTAGCTCGTTTTTTTCGATCAGCTTGGCGCGTTCCACAGACCAGTTGTCTTGTTGGGTACGCAGAGCCTTATTCTCTCGTGATAACTGCTCGGTGAGTGCGATCAGTTCGTTGACCCGCCGTTCCAAGATATCCATCTCTTCCATAGATTGGGTTTGGGTTTGGGGTTGGGACTGGCTTTGCGGCGGATTCATCTCAGACATATACGACAGGCTTTAACACAGTTTGTTAGAGAACCCATGCTGCTCGGCTCCAGAGCAAAATTCAATCGCGACGTGGACGTTTGCCCGGCTTTATTAGTCGGGGTGTCCCCGGCAAACTTAGCATGCAGTGAGGACCTCACTGGCATTTACTCCCCCAGTGCGCGATAGTTTGCGCCCAAGTATCCCAGCTCTCCCAAACGGAACACGCTATGTCTGAACTGCGCATTCAAGCCGAGATGGCGGCTTTTTCTATTGAGCCCGAAGAGCTGCACGGCATGGTCTGTGGCATGGCCGTGAACGGCAACCCGGAGTTCATTTTGAGCGACTTCGTGGATCTTGTCGGTATCGATGCGCTGTCTGACCAAGAGTCCTTGGGCGCCTTTGTGAATTCTGCCCTGGACGAACTCCACGACCAGAATATGATTTTCCAGCCCCTGATCGCCGATGATGAAGATCCCATCGGCAATCGGGTGGAAACCATTGCGAATTGGGCTGGTGGTTTTCTTGCGGGATTCGCGGCGGGTTTGAATGTGGAGCACAGCGAGCTGCCGGTGGATGTGCAAGAAATCATCAAGGATTTCGTTTCGCTGACGTCGTTAGATCCGGAAGATTATCAGGAGGCAGACTTTGAGCCTGGAGAACTGGAGGAGCATGAAGCATCTCTTACTGAGGTTCACGAATACCTGCGGGTTAGCACCATGTTGATTTTGGCCTTGATGGACGACCATGCGGCCGTGGAATCGGCGATTGACTGATCGTCTCATTCAACCGAGCGATTTCGCTCATCGCCGGCGTCGACTCCTTGATGGTATGCGGCCGGGGTCCATCGCCCTCGTGCCTGGTGCCATCGAGCAGCGTCGCAACCGTGATATAAATTTCCCTTTTCGCCAAGACAGCGACTTTTATTATCTGACCGGCTTTTGTGAGCCGGATGCGTTGCTGCTGCTGATCCCCGGCCGAGATCAGGGTGAGGCCATCGTGTTTTGCCGTGAGCGTGACGCCACCAGCGTGCGTCGGGACGGCCCCGTGCTGGGCCCAGACGCTTGTCAGCTTGCCTTGGGAGTTGATGACGGCTTCCCTATTTCCGACGTCGACGAGATTCTCCCGGGTTTACTGGAGGGGCGCAGCCAGATTTACATGAACCTAGGCGAGCACTTGCTCTGGGATCATCGTTTGATGATGTATCTAGAGCATCTAGCGAAACAGCGCTCTGCCGACGAGCCAGAGGTGGGTGAAATCGTGACCTTGGGTCATTTGCTGCACGAGCAACGGTTGGTTAAACACGCCAAGGAGCTGGAGCTGATGGCCCAAGCGGCACAAATCAGTGTTGCTGCTCAATACCGGGCACTGGATCTGATTTTTCCCGGCCTGACAGAGGCGGATATCGAGGCAGAGCTGCACTACAGCTACCGCCTTCAGGGAGCCAAGTCGGAGGCCTACCCGAGCATTGTCGCCACCGGCGAAAACGCCTGTACCCTGCACTATGTTAAAAACGAATCTGTTTTGTTAGAGCAAGAGTTGGTGCTGATTGATGCGGGCTGCGAGCTGCAGTATTACGCGTCGGATGTTACCCGCACCTACCCGGTAAGCGGCCGTTTTAGCTCTGCCCAGCGCGATGTTTACGATATCGTTTTGGCAGCGAACCGCGCGGCCATCGAGGCCTGTCGTCCGGGCAATCATTTCAATTTGCCCCATGAAGCCGCCACCTTGATTTTGGTTGAGGGCCTAATCGAGCTTGGCCTGCTGCAGGGTGATCCCGAGCAGGTGATTGCCGAGGGAGAGCATGACAAGTTCTGCCCCCACAAGACCTCCCATTGGTTGGGTTTAGACGTTCATGACGTCGGTGACTACCGTCTGGGTGAAGCCTGGCGGGATCTCATGCCCGGCATGGTGCTCACGGTAGAGCCTGGTATTTACATTCCACGGGATGACTCCACCGCAGATATACCCGAGCCTTATCGGGGTCTGGGTATTCGCATTGAAGATGCGGTGCTGATTCAAAAAGAGGGCTGTCAGGTGCTGACGGACGCCTTGATCAAGGATGCGGACGACATCGAAGCGAGGATGGCAGCCCGTGCAGGCAACACCGACATGCCCCGGGTGGTGGCATGAATATGGACTCCACACAGGCCCACTCTGTGGTGATTGCCGGTGGTGGTCCCGTAGGAGCCGCCACCGCGCTGAGTCTGGCCGGACGGGGTTATGCCGTGACCATGGTTGATCGCGCTCATCCGCAGCCCGGTCCTTCGGCGTTCGGTATGGATATTCGAAATGTCGCGTTGTCGCCGCGTTCGGCGAGTTTACTGAGGCAGATCGACAGTTGGCCTGCGCAGGCAGCGGCCTATACAAAAATGTGTGTTTGGGAGGAGCGCGGCACCAGTCGTCTGGCCTTTGACGCCGCGAGCGCGCAGCGCAGTGAGTTGGGTTGGCTGGTCGAAGTTGCCCCGCTGTTGGGCAAGCTGTGGCAGCGCCTTGAGGAGCACTCGAATATCACTCTGGCGTTTGGCAGCGTTACCGATGTGGTGACAACGGATCAATCGGTGGCGCTGAGTCTGGATCAGGGTGGCGAGACGACAACCCTTGATACAGATTTTTTGATCGCGTCAGACGGCGCAAAGTCTGCGGTTCGCGATGCGTTGAATGTCTCGGTGCGTCGGTGGCCGACTGGGCAAATGGCGGTGACCACCGTGGTGCGAACCGAACGGCCACACGACGCGACGGCGTGGCAGCGCTTTTTGCTGGACGGCCCGCTGGCGCTGCTGCCCAGCATGGACCCGCATTTGTGTTCCATTGTGTGGTCTCAGTCTGAACAGCAGGCAACTCAGCGTTTAACCTTGTCCGACTCGGAATTTTGCTCGGTACTGACACGGGCGAGTGAAGCCTGTTTGGGCAACATTCAGGAAGCCGCACCACGTCAGGCCTTTCCGTTGAATCAGCAGCTTGCCGCAGCGGCAAATCCACACAGACGCGTTTTACTTTTGGGCGATGCCCTGCGTGTGGTTCATCCTCTGGCCGGCCTGGGCGTCAATTTAGGGTTTGAAGATTTACACGAGCTGTTAACCATCGCCAAACCGAACGTCGACCTAGGCCGACTTGGTTTGTGGGATAAATTTGCCCGGCAGCGTCTGCTGCGTTCAGAGATCATGCTGCGCAGCTTGGACGGTCTGAAGCGTCTGTACGGGAACCCAGATCCTTGGGTGGGCTGGCTGCGCAACGCAGGCGTAGGCTTGTTTGGACGACGTCAGTGGTTGCAGCGCAAGGCCATTGAAGAAGCCACCGGGTTACGTCACCTGTCCGGCTGAAGATATTGGTCTTACCAGATGAGTCTTGCTCACGGTAAATTTACGTCACTGAGTTACACTGTCGGTCCGTTTTACTGGTGTGAAAACCGAACACACCGCAGTTAACCACATGGGCAATGAACTCAATGGCAGATAACACTCCTCTCTTTGATGCGCATGTAGCCGCCGGCGGCAAAATGGTCGATTTCGCGGGCTGGATGATGCCGGTCAACTACGGTTCCCAGATTGAAGAACATACGGCGGTTCGCACGGATGCGGGTGTATTTGATGTGTCGCATATGACCATCGTTGACATTGATGGACCAGACGCCGAAGCCTTTCTCCGCAAGGTTATTGCGAACGATGTCTCAGCGTTGGTGGCCTATCAGGCGCTGTATGGAACGGCCTTAAATGCCCACGGTGGCATCCTAGATGACCTAATTGTGTATCGACTGCCCAAGGGCTATCGCTGTGTGGTCAACGCGTCCACGCGCGAGAAAATGCTGGATTGGTTTGATGCTCAAGCGATGACCAACATGCGCATCGAACACAAACCGCAGATCATGTTGGCGGTGCAGGGTCCGGAAGCGATCAACAAATTGATTGCAGCAACAGATCTGCCAGCACTGGACATCAAACCCTTTTTTGCAGCCTCGCACGGCGATTGGCTTATCGGCCGAACCGGTTACACCGGTGAGGACGGAGTGGAAGTCATGCTGCCGGTAGATCAGGGCCTCGCACTTTGGGATGCCTTGTTGGAAGTTGGGGTGAAGCCCGCGGGACTCGGTGCGCGTGACACCCTGCGCTTGGAAGCAGGCTTGAACCTGTACGGGCAAGACATGGACGAAACCACGTCCCCGCTGGTCAGCAACATCGGTTGGACCGTGGCCTGGGAGCCAGCCGACCGAGCCTTTATCGGACGTTATGCGCTGCAGGGCGAGCGCGGCGCGCCGACGCACAAACTGACCGGCATTATTCTGGAGGATAAAGGTGTGCTTCGGCATGACCAGCCTGTAGAAACCGATGCGGGTGCTGGCGTTGTCACCAGCGGCACCTATTCGCCAACGCTGCAGCGCAGTATCGGCTTGGTTCGCGTCCCCGCAGACGCCAGCGCAGAATGTTCCGTTGACATTCGGGGCAAGCTGAAAAAAGCACGATTGGTTAAGCCACCGTTCGTGCGAAAGGGTAAGATTCTGGTCAACTAACGGTCAAATAAACGCTGGGTGTGACTCAGTGTTTGACGGAAAATAAGGCGCGAAAGCGCAGAGAAGGTGGGCGAACAAATCGGTCGCTTGCACAGTGTGGACGAAGGAGCGAGCAGCCAATGAGCGACATCCCAGCAGAACTGAAATACGCAGCAACCCACGAATGGGCACGCTTGGAAGAGGACGGTACCGTCACCGTTGGGATTAGCGACCATGCCCAGAGTGCCTTGGGTGACGTGGTGTATATCGAAGCGCCAGAGCTGGGTTTGATCATCAGTGCCCAGGAAGAGGCTGGGGTGGTGGAGTCTGTGAAAGCGGCATCCGATATCTATGCACCCATTGGCGGCACGGTATGTGCGGTGAACGAGGCCCTGACGGATGCGCCGGAAACCGTCAATCAAGACCCCTACGGTGATGGCTGGTTTTTCAAACTGACGCCAACGGATGCAGCAGATTTGGATGACCTGTTGGACGCGGAGGCCTACGCCGAGGTCTGCGATACCGAGGACTGAGCCCGCACGTATTTTGACGCGGCGCTACTGCCACTAGACCGACGGATAGCCTCCGTCGCCGAGCACGAATTTGGAGAGCAGTATGCCCTTTATTCCCCATACGCAGGTCGACATCGATGAGATGTTGGACGAGATTGGTATAGACCAGCTCGATGCGTTGTTCGATGAAATTCCAGCAGGCCTGATCAGCGATCGGCTGGACAATGTGCCTGATGGCATGAGCGAAATGGCCATGCTGCAGTACATGGCCCAACACGCGGAACAAGACCAGGGGTATACCTGCTTTTTGGGTGGTGGCAGCTACGACCATCACATTCCGTCTGCCGTTTGGGACCTTACCGCCCGCGGTGAGTTTATGACCGCCTACACACCGTACCAAGCGGAAGCCAGCCAAGGCACGTTACAGCTGATCTACGAATATCAATCCATGATGGCGTCGCTGACAGGTCTGGATGTTTCCAATGCTTCGGTATACGACGGTGCGAGCGGCTTGGCTGAAGCTGTGCTCATGGCAGTACGGTCAAACAAGAAGAACAAAGACGGTCGCGTGCTGATCGCCCAATCGGTTCATCCTCACTACACCCAAACCACCCGCAACATTGTGCGCAATCAAAACGTCGATATCGCGCCCATAGCCCTGTCAGATAACGGTCTGGTTGATCCGGCCGCACTGGATGGTTTGTTGAACGATACACCGCCGAGTGCTGTGATCATTCAACAGCCGAACTTCTTCGGTGGCCTGGAAGCCGTAGACGCCATTACCGACTGGGCCCACGCTCAGGGAGCCTTGGTCATTGCAGTGGTGAACCCGATGAGCCTCGGGGTGCTCAAAGCCCCGGGTCAGTGGGGCGATCAGGGTGCAGACATCGCCGTAGGCGACGGCCAACCCTTCGGTGTGCCGATGGCCTCTGGTGGCCCCTCCTTCGGCTTTATCTGCGCGCGGTCAGCCTTTATGCGTCAGTTGCCGGGCCGCATCATTGGCCGCACCGTAGATCTGGAGGGCCGGGTGGGTTACGCGCTTACGCTGCAAGCCCGAGAGCAGCACATTCGCCGAGGCAAGGCGACGTCGAATATTTGTACGAACCAAGGTCTGTTGGTGACTGCCGGAACCATTTACATGAGTTTGATGGGTCCGCAGGGCATTCGTGAAACCGCTTTGGATTGCCACCGAAAAACCAATGCCTTGCGTCAGCGATTACTGGCCTTTGATGGCGTCACGGACTTTTTTGACGGGCCGACCTTTCACGAATTTGCCGTGAGATTGCCAGTGCCGGCGAGCCAAATACTCGAACCGATGATGGCACAAGGTATTTTGGCTGGCCTCAATCTGGCGGATTTTGTGGGTCCGGAACAGGAGCATCGCTCCAACGGCATGTTGGTCGCGGTGACAGAAAAACGCACCGAGGCAGAACTCGATCATTACGTAGAGGCTTTCGGCCAGGCTCTCAAGCGTGCAACGGGAGTCAGCGCATGACTGAAATGAACACAGGTAAGGCACCCATCGGTAAGGTCGCTGGTACCAAGGCACAGGGCCAGTCCATTTTTCAGCTGAGCTTGACCAACCGGCGAGCCACGGCGCAACGGGTCGATGGCACTGATGCCGGTTGCTTGGCAGATATGCCAGAACACCTGCTTCGCAGGGATACTCCCGGATTGCCTGAGGTCTCGGAGCTGCAGGCGGTGAGGCATTACACGAATTTGTCTCGTCAAAATTATGCCATCGATACCATGTTCTATCCCTTGGGTTCTTGCACCATGAAGTACAACCCCAGAGGCGCGCACAAGGCCGCAAGCCTGCCCGGCTTCTTGGGCCGCCATCCGCTGGCACCGGAGTCTGCCAGTCAGGGGCACTTAGCGTGCATGTACGATTTGCAGGAGATTCTCAAAGATGTGACCGGCATGCGTGGCGTGTCGTTGGCTCCCATGGCCGGGGCCCAAGGCGAGTTTGCCGGTGTTGCCATGATTCGCGCCTACCACGAAGCCCGTGGCGATGACGCTCGCACCGAGATCATCGTGCCCACGGCGGCGCATGGCACCAATCCCGCTACGGCAGTGATGTGCGGGTACAAAGTCACGGAAGTGCCGGTGAACGCTGAAGGCGACGTAGACTTAGACGCATTGAAAGAAAAAGTCGGGCCGCAAACTGCCGGTTTGATGATGACGAACCCGTCAACCTGCGGAGTCTTTGAGCGACAGATTGAGGCCATTGCCTCGACTGTACACGACGCCGGCGGCCTGCTGTATTACGACGGAGCGAACCTCAATGCGATCTTGGGCAAGGTCAAACCCGGTGATATGGGTTTCGATGTTTTGCATATGAATTTGCATAAGACCTTTGCCACGCCACATGGCGGCGGTGGACCCGGCGCCGGTCCGGTAGGTGTTGGCGAACGTCTCCTACCCCACCTGCCACTGCCTGTGGTTGAAAAGATTGAAGCACAGGGTGGCGATCGCTACCGCTGGATGGGTATCGACGATTTACCTCTCAGCATTGGAACCCTATCGGGCTTTGCGGGCAACGCCGGTATTTTGCTGCGCGCCCTGTCCTATGCGCTGATGCTGGGCAAGGAAGGCATGCATCGCGTAGGTCAATTTGCGACGTTGAATGCCAACTACATGGCCGCGCGATTGGCCAAGGCTGGGTTTCAGCTCGCCTATCCATCGCGTCGAGCGACTCACGAGTTCATTGTCACCTATCAAAAGGAAAACAAGGAGCTGGGCGTGAATGCCATGGATATGGCCAAGCGGCTGTTGGACTATGGTGTGCACTCCCCCACCACGTATTTTCCGTTATTGGTGCCTGAATGCTTTTTGGTCGAACCGACGGAAACCGAAAGCAAGCAAGAGCTGGATGCCTTTGTGGACGCGATGATTGCGGTGCGTGAAGAGGCTCATCAAGACGCGGATTTCGTCAAGCAAGCACCATACACCACGCCGGTGCGGCGCTTGGACGATGTCAAAGCAGCCCGCGAGCTGGATTTGACCTGGACCGATATCAGCGCCGGTTAGCTTCCGTTCAGCGTTCGCTGCAATGTTTCAAGATCGGTGATCGCCGCGCTGGCTTGCCCGTCTTCAAAGACAAAGGCGCTCACCTGACTGCGCGTGGCGGCACTGACTAAACCGGGCAAATAGTTCGGCATCGGGCCACCCAGATCGTAGGGCAAGCAGTAGACATTTAGCCAGGGCTGATAACCTTGGCATAGGGCCTCTCGCCAATGCCGCATGTCCGCCTCGGGCCCGCGAAGAACCACCGCCTGATCTTGTGCAACGCTCGACTGCAGGGCGCTAATAAAGCTGCAGTGATTGGCGGGATAGCGTTCCATGGCCGCTCGGGCCCAGCGCAGGGTATTGGTTGCCGCGTCCAAATACGTTGCGTTGCCGAGCAGCTGGCCCAGTTGCAGTAAGGCTTGGGTTAGGGTCGCATTGCCCGGCGGCAGCGCCTCGTCGAAGCTTGGTTTGGGTTTGAAGATCAGATCGGGCTGGTCGGCTGCGGTGAAATAAAATCCACCGTTCTCGACATCGTAAAACAACGCCATGGCTGCATCGGCCAGCGCGACGGCAAAGGCTGCATCGGTATCGCGCCAGCGATGTCCCAGTAAGGTCACCAAGCCATGCAGTACATTGGCGTAATCGTCCAAAAAGCCCTGAGGCTGACGATAACCGTCTTGCCAGCAAACACTCAGTCGAACGCCATCCCAGCAGTTGTCACGCAAAAAATCGGCGATTGTCTGGGCCGTGTCCAACCAGGTTTCATCGGTGAGTGCTTCGGCGGCATCGCATAAACCGGCCATGAGTAGACCATTCCAGCCGCTGAGAATTTTTTTGTCGGTAATGGGCGGGGTACGTTCTGAGCGCGAGGCAAACAGCGTCTCTCTGGCGCTCTTGAGCAGCGTATTGGCACCGGCCTCGTCCATGGACAGTCGTTGGATCACAGAGCGATAAGAGTCCCGTCGATGCAAGATCCAGTGATTGTCTGGGTTTGCCGGTTTGTCCAAGGCGTACAGAGTCTCAATCAGCAGATAGGCGTCTTCATCCAAGAGTTTTTTCACTTGTTCACGTCGCCACAGATAGTGCCGGCCTCGCTGTCCGAGGCTAGCGCCGTCCTGACCGGCGTAAAAGCCACCTGAGTCATCGCGCATCTCGCGCACCAGCCAATCCAAGGTGCTGCACAGTGCGTCTTCAAACAACACATCGCCACCAAGCTTCAACGCATGGGAGTAGATGTTGAGCAGTTGAGCGTTATCGTAAAGCACCTTTTCAAAGTGCGGTGTACGCCACTGTCTATCTTGGGCGTAACGAAAAAAGCCGCCACCCAAATGATCAAAAAGACCACCGCGGGCCATCTGTGTCAGCGTGGTCATCACCATTTCCAACCCGTCTTTGTCCGCGGCCTGGGTGCGTCGGCAGTAGGCCCAGTGTTTGAGCAGCCGCTCGATGCTGCCGGGCATAGCAAATTTCATACTCTGCCCAAAACCGCCTTCTGCCGAATCGAATCGCTCGGCCAAACTCTCGCGACAAACATCAATCAAGGCCGCATCGGTCATCTTGGGATCCAGAACGGGCGGCGACAGTTGTTGCAGCGTATTGGCCAGTTTCTCACTCTGCCCGGTCAGCTCTTCGCGCTGTTGTTCGTAGGCTTCGTACAAACGCATCAGCAAGTCCGCGAAGCCGGGCTGGCCGTTCTGGGTGTCTGCAGGGAAGTAGGTGCCGGCGAAAAACGGTAGCTGGGTTTGCGGATCCAAAAACAGGTTCAGTGGCCAACCGCCACCATGCTGTGTGAGCAGTTGCATGGCGCTTAAATACACTTTGTCCAGATCCGGTCGTTCCTCTCGATCAATCTTGATGCAGCAAAAATGCTCGTTCAAAACCTGAGCTGTCATCGGATCGTTGAAGGACTCTCGAGACATCACCTGGCACCAATGGGAACCGGCATAGCCAATGGACAGGAAAATCGGACGATCCGCCGACTTAGCTTCAGCCAACGTCTCGTCGCTCCAGAGCTGCCAATGTACCGGCTGCTCGGCGTGCTGTTTGAGGTAAAGGCTGGTTTCGTGTTTCAGGGTATTTGACATGGTTAGACGGCTGGTCTCTCAGGTTATGAACGCAAGCCGTGAATTCTGTCATGTTTGACTCAACAAGTGGCCAATCGATACGCGTTGGGCAATAAATCCCGTGTCCGCCTCATGTATTGTTGTATGGTGGGTTGAGAGGAAGAGGTAACATGAACTCGAATATCGATAAGCAGGGGTTTCGCCCGAACGTAGGAATCGTGCTGCTGCAATCCCCGACGCCGGATGCACCGAGCAACCGTGTATTGTGGGCGCGTCGCGTTGGCGGGTTCAATGCATGGCAGTTTCCTCAAGGCGGCATTAACGCCAGTGAATCGACTGAAGAAGCCGTTTTCAGGGAGCTTTACGAAGAAATTGGTGTGTCTGCGGACGCCGTGACCGTTTTAGGTCAAACCGCTTCCTGGCTGCGCTATCGTCTGCCGCGACACATGCGACGAAACAACTCCACTCCGGGTTTTGTCGGACAGAAACAAAAATGGTTTCTGCTTCAACTGCATGCACCAGATGATGCCGTGCGTCTCGACCTGCACAACAAACCGGAATTTGATGACTGGCAGTGGGTAAGCTTTTACTACCCGATCAAGCAGGTGGTTGATTTTAAACAAGATGTCTATCGTCGTGCCTTGGTGGAGCTGGCTCAATATCTGCCGAAGGTTCAGCGCTCCGCAAACGAATCGGCCACTCACGCTACCGTTCAATAAGGCACCCTTGCATGCTTAACGTGCTGCGAAAAATTGTTCAGGACGTAACCCAGCAGGGGAGCTTCGCCGCATCGGTACAGCTGCTGGCGGCCCAGATCAAGGAAGCCCTTGGCACCGAAGTGTGCTCGATATACCTCGCGTCAACCGGCGACAAAGGCTACGTGTTAGCTGCAACCGAGGGCTTAAACGCCAACCGGATTGGCGAAGTGATCCTGGCTCAGGATCAAGGCTTGGTGGGCTTAGTCGGTCGACGCTCCGAACCCTTGAATCTTGACGCGGCGCCCAACCATCCGAATTTCCACTTCGTCCCTGAAATCGGAGAAGAACCCTTCAACGCGTTTTTGGGCGTGCCGATTCTGCATCAGGGCCGCGTACTCGGCGTACTGGTTGTGCAGCAGCGGGAGCCCCGCCGCTTCGACGAATCGGAAGAGGCGTTCTTGGTCACCCTATCGGCCCAGCTCGCCACCAGTGTGGCCCACGCGGAGGCGGTGGGAAGCCCCATTGTTGCCGGTGGTGCAATCAATCTGATCGATGACGGGTATTTCAAAGGCTTTGCCGGTGCGCCGGGAATCGGTATTGGTACCAGCGTGGTGATGCATCCCATAGCGGATTTGGATGCGGTACCCAGCCGACCTGCAGAAGACATATCCGTTGAATTGATGTTGCTTGATCGCGCCATTGAGGCGGTGCGAAACGACATTCGCAGTCTGATTCAATCGTTAACCACAAGCCTACCCCAAGAAGAATTGGCCTTGTTCGAAGCCTATCTGCACATGCTGGATGACAGCGCGTTGGCTGGCGACGTGCGAGAAGTGGTGCGACGTGGCGAATGGGCTCAGGGCGCCTTGCGCAAAGTCATTCGTCAGCATGTCAGTCGTTTTGAGGTGATGGACGACGAGTATCTGCGCGAGCGCGGTACCGACGTGAAGGATCTGGGTGTCCGCGTGCTGGGCTATTTGCAGCGTATCCGCGAGAAGAAAACCCAGTTCCCGGACAATGCCATTTTGGTGGGCGAAGAGATTACACCGGCGATGTTGGGAGCCATTCCTGCGGATCAGCTACGCGGGGTGGTCTCGGTTCGTGGTTCCGGTAATTCCCACGTGGCGATATTGGCTCGGGCCATGGGGATTCCAGCGGTGATGGGTGCCTTGGACCTTCCTGCCTATGAGCTGGAAGGGATTACCCTGATTGTCGACGGCCACTACGGCGACGTCTATACCCAGCCAAGCAAGGAGCGTCTGTTTGAAAATGCATCGCTGCTCGACCAAGAGCGGGTCTTTGCAGAGGAGCTTAATGAACTGAAGGAGTTGCCCTGTGTCACCCAAGATGGGTGGCGTTTGCAGCTCTGGGTAAACGTCGGCCTAACCAGTGATATCACCCGCTCTCTGGACCAAGGCGCTGAGGGTATTGGATTGTTTCGCACGGAAGTGCCCTTTATGAGCCAAGACCGATTTCCCACAGAGCTGGAACAACGGAACCTGTACCGCGAGCATATGGAGGCCTTTGAGCCCAGACCCGTGACCATGCGAACCTTGGACATTGGTGGCGATAAGTCGCTCTCCTATTTTCCGATTCAAGAAGAGAATCCTTTTTTGGGTTGGCGGGGTATTCGCGTCACGCTGGACCACCCCGAGATTTTCTTGGTGCAAGTACGGGCTATGCTCAAGGCCAATGCGGGACTGCTTGGCGATTTGCGCATCATGCTGCCGATGATCTCCAGTCTCACCGAATTCAGACGTTCAAAACGCTTGATCGATCAAGCCTATGCCGAGGTGGTAGAAGAGGGCGTACAGGTCAAGCGGCCGCAAATTGGTGTGCTGATCGAAGTGCCGGCCGCCGTCTACCAAGCTCGACTGCTGGCAAAGGAAGCGGATTTTGTGGCTGTTGGTTCTAACGACTTGACCCAGTATTTGCTTGCGGTCGACCGCAACAACCCGCGAGTTGCAGAGCTCTATCAGGAAATTCATCCGGCGGTGATTACCGCTCTGCGTGAGGTGGCACGAGCCGTCCACGCCGAAGAAAAGCCGTTAGGCATTTGTGGCGAGCTTGCGGGTACGCCTGCAGGTGCCATTCTGCTGATGGCAATGGGTTATCATGTGCTTTCCATGAACGCCACGCGCCTGCTGCGGGTGAAGTGGGTGATACGCCATATCAAGCGCAGTGATGCGCGGCGGATGCTTGCTCGTGTCATGCGAATGGACACCGCAGAAGAAGTTACCCTTTTCCTCAATCGCGAGATGGTGCGCCTAGGGCTGAGCAAGGTAATGCCCGCCCGCTCAGGCAAGGGTGCGCATTAGGGATTCTAGACAGCCTTGGACAAACCGCCATCCATATTGATCGCACAGCCAGTCAAATAAGAGGCGCGGTCACTGGCTAAAAACAGCGCCAAATCGGCGGCCTCGTCCGCCCTACCCATACGCTTCATGGGCAGCCGCTGGCCGGCTTTTGCGATGAATTCGTCAAGCGATAGCGATCCGTCGCTTGCGTCGTGCTGGCGACGGATCTGATCGCTCTCGATAAACCCAATCAGCATGGCGTTCACCAGAATGTTGTCCGCCGCACCTTCGGCACTGAGTACCTTGGTTAAGGCCATGCCCGCGGCCCGAGAAATGGATGTGGGCGCGGTGCCCGCGTCGGGCAGTTTCGCGAAGACGTTCAGCAGGTTGATGATTCGACCCCTTTGACGTTCGGCCATGCCGGGCCAAACGAGCCGGGTCATGCGCACCGCGGCCATCAGCTTGAGATCCAGATCTGCCTGCCACTCTTCGTCAGTAATGCTGAGAAAGGGTTTAGCAGCAGACTGGCCGGCGTTGTTCACTAAGATGTCGATGGCGCCAAAACGATCCACGGCCCGTTGATGGGTTGCTGCGATGGCTTTTGCGTCGGTGACATCACAGACAAAGGTCGCAACGTCGGCACTGTCGCGATGCGCGTCAGCCACTGTCAGGGCTTGGATTTCTGTTTCGGCGGTGGCGAGGTCCGCCGCGCCCCGCGCTAGCAGGACCACTTTTGCACCGTGGGTGTAAAAGGCCTTGGCCATGGCCAATCCCAATCCCTTGCTGGCACCGGTAATGAGTGCAGTTCGGCCGTTCAGTGATGTATCCACAGTATTCTCCCCAGTCATAGTCGTGGTCATTGCCGCCCTGTCAGGATACCGTCAATGGGACAAAACTTCAGGGAACGAGACATGCTCGACTTACATTACTGGCCAACCCCCAACGGCAAAAAAGTGACCATTCAGTTAGAAGAGTGCGGACTGGATTACAATGTGATCGAGTGCAACATCGGTCAGGGTGATCAATTTACCGATGAATTCCTCGCCATCAACCCTAACAACCGGATGCCAACCCTGGTGGATCACGCCCCGGAAGACGGTAGTGGGCCACTTTCGGTATTTGAATCCGGCGCGATCATGCTCTACATCGCGGAGAAGACGGGCCTGTTCATGCCCACCGATGTCCGAGGCAAATATGAGGTGGTGCAATGGGTTATTTGGCAGATGGCGAATCAAGGTCCCAAGACCGGCGAATGCGGTCACTTTCGCCGCTTGGGTGAAGACGCGGGCGATCAACGCTATGCGATTACTCGATTTACCGACGAGGTAAACCGATTTTACGGCGTGCTTAATAACAGACTCTATGACCAGCGCTACCTATGCGGCGATCGATACACTATCGCAGATATGATTTGTTACCCTTGGACAGTAAACTGGGAAGGACAGGGTCAGGACATCAATGAGTTCAAATACTTCAGACGCTGGTTTGACGAGCTGAGCGAACGTCCTGCCGTGCAGCGCGGTATGGCGATAGGCTCTGATATGCAGAACGATTATTCGAGCCTGCCCAAGGAAGAACTCGCGGCCCTGCGTGCCCTGCTTTACAACCAGCGAGCCAGACCGGCGCCAGAGACCGGTGGCTTGGAAAGCTGATCGCTGGACGAAAGATTGAAGGAGGCTGCAATGCAAACCATTGAATCCGTTACTGAACTGGAGGCCCTTTATGATGCGACAGTGCAAGGTGCCGTCGACAAGGTATGCGATCACATCACCCCGCTGTACCGCCGCTGGATTGACGCATCGCGATTTGTGATTTTGTCTACAGTGGGCCCTGAAGGCACCGACGCCAGCCCGCGGGGTGATCGCGACGAGGTGGTTCGTATTGCGAATCCGAAGATGTTGCTGATGCCAGATTGGCGGGGCAACAATCGGCTCGACTCCCTGAAAAACATTGTGCGCGATGGACGACTTAGCCTGATGTTTATGGTGCCGGGTTCAAACACCGTCGTGCGCGTCAACGGCACCGCCACACTGACCGCGCAAGCGAGCGTGACCGAGCAGTTTGAGCATCAAGGCACGCAGCCTCGCACGGTAATCGTGATCGCAGTGACAGAGGTCTATTTTCAATGTGCCAAGGCGTTGATGCGGTCGCGGCTGTGGTCGGTGGGCGATGAGAGCGAGGGCTTGCCCACTGCCGGCGAGTTCTTGCAGGAAAATATTCCGGAGTTTGACGCGGCAGCCTACGACGCCGGCTATCCGGAATACGCCAAGGGGCGATTGTGGTAGGCAGCAGGCTAGCGGGGTTTTGACTTTGCCGGGGGCTGGCTGCTGTCGGCAGAGGTTTCGTACTCGATGGTCATGCGACGCACATCCTGAACGGTAAACACCAACAGCGTTGGGACGATGACCACCAGGGCGGCGACGGTTAGCGTCAGTTGATGTCCTCCGCTTTCGTACAGCAAGCCAAAGAAAATGATGCCCAAGGGGGCCAACGCAATGGACCCGAGATGGTCATAGGCGCTGACTCTGGACAGCATGTTTGCCGGTACTTTTTGTTGCAGGGTCGTATACCAGAAGACAGCGAAGATCTGTCCTGTGATGCCGCTGATAAAGGCCGCAAGTGCCACTACCCACATGGCCAGAGGTACCGCAAGTGCCAGCGGTACGAGGGCAAAAAACAACACGCAGTAGCTCGCGACGTACATCGGATGGCGGGGTCTAAGCTGCATACCCAGCAGCCCGCCCAGCAAGGTACCCATGCCATGGGCTGACGCGATGAAGCCCCAATCCGTTGCTCCTCCCATCAAATCTCTGGCGACGGCTGGACCCAGAAGCCCGAATACCGCTTCCATGGCCGCAACAATAAGAGAGAACTGCAACACGATGACCCATAGCCAGGTATGACGGCTGAATTCCTGCCAACCCAAGCGCAGATCCTGGAGCACGGATTGGGGCGGAGTCCTTTGCTGAGCAACAGGTCGCAGCAGTGAAACCAGTATGGCGGAAAAGCCAAAACTCAGGCCGTCGATCAACAGTGTTAGACCGGGTCCGACGGTGGCTACCAGTACCCCCGCGAGTGCGGCACCAAACGCCACCGCACCGTTGCGCGCGATGCCGAGCAGGGCATTTGTGGCCTGAAGCTCTGCCCTTGGTACCAACTGAATGATGAGTCCTGTGGCCGCGGGTGCGTGGAAAGCGACAGCGATGCCGTTGACCAGCATGCATCCGGTCAACAAAGGTACCGTTGCATTGTCAGAGAGGAACAGCCAAGCGATAGTGCACTGGGCGGTCATCGCTGTGACCTCGGCCAAGACCATGATGCGTTTGCGAGAGGTACGATCGGCGATCACACCACCAACAAGCAACACGACGATAGAGGCGGCGGTTGGGGCCGCAATAACGAATGCGGCGTCCGCCGCAGAGCCGGTAAGTTCTAAGACGCCAAAGGCCATGGCGATGGGTGCCATGGCGGTGCCCGTGTAGCTCACCACATAGGCGATGAACATGCGGCGGACGTTGGGGTTTGTTAGTAGGCGTAAGCCCTGTGCAATGTGATTGGTCGACATGTCATCTCTCGTGAGCAGGCGCTGACCTTAGTGGGTCGGCAAATGAACAGACACCATTGGCTGGTCAGCCTTCAGCGGATGCGTCGACTGTTTCAACCGCAAACTCAAATTCCACTTTCGGACCCGGCACGCCCTCGGGCAGATAGGTTTGCTCGGCGAAGTAGATCTCTTTGCGACCCATGCGAACAACGGTGCTGGCCCGGGTACCGTACTGGCTGTCACTGATAAAACACGACGCTAGGTGTCGCTCCCTCTCTATGGGAACACCGCGCTTTGGTAAGCGCTCATCGGCGGGTTTTTCCTGATCATTGAGTAGTTCGATTAGCTGATGATTCGTGTGATCTCCGTCGGCGAGGACGCCAAGTCTGTTTGCTCCGTCCACGCACTTGGGCCAGGTTGCGCCCAGCTCGGCGTTGCTCAAGCCGTAGTCACCGGCAGGCAACAGGCGGCTGCGCGGTTGATCCGGCTGCGACACATTGGTGGTGTGCAGCAGATGCCGGCCGTCAAAGAGCAGCAGATTAAATCCCGCGTATTGATCGCCCTTGATGCTCAGGGCGTAGTCCTTAACCGACAGCCTGCCGTTCAAAAAACCGTGGACCAATTCACCCCGAGATTTGGGGAAGGGGGTTAAGTCGCCTTGAGTGAAATTGGTCAGTGCCGCGAAACGACCATGGCGTGAACAGCCCAGCCATGTACCGCCGGCGACCAGATCCTTTCCCGCCAATATATGGGGGTCGTCATCCCAAAACTGCGCGCTGGCACTGGCGCGTTCATGAAATTCATCGCGGTTCGCGGCGACCAAAAGCGGCTCGTCTGACTGGGGGCGAAAGCGGAATAAAATTAAGCACATATTGCGAACTGGCTGGTAAAGAAGGCAGCGAGTGTATCAGGACTTTGGGTTATTCTGCGGTACGTATCCCTTGATAAAGCTTGTCTATGCAATACCCAGTCATCGACCCGATCATCCTCTCACTAGGCCCCGTCGCGCTGCGTTGGTACGGACTGATGTATCTGCTCGGGTTTGCTGCGGTCTATGTGCTTGGGCAGTGGCGTATCAACAACCGTGCTCAGAATCTGTACGCTCGCTGGGATACGGAACAGCTGTCTGACCTCGTGTTTTATGGCGCCATGGGCGCGGTGCTTGGTGGACGGGTGGGTTATGTGCTGTTTTACGGGTTTGAGCGTTTTGCCGCGGATCCGCTGTATTTATTTCGAGTCTGGGAAGGCGGCATGTCCTTCCACGGCGGCTTCCTAGGCGTACTGGTCGCCATGGTGCTGTTTGGTCGCCGCTACGAGAAAGACTTGCTCAGCGTGACGGACTTTCTTGCCCCGCTGTGTCCGATTGGTCTAGGACTGGGTCGGCTGGGCAACTTTATCAACATAGAGCTGCCCGGCCGCGTGACGGAAAGTAGTCTTGGGCTGGTGTTTCCGTGTCAGGCGGTGCAGGACTTAAACCCCATGTGCTTCGGGGTGTGGGAAGCTGCAGCCAGACATCCGTCGTCGCTTTATCAAGCGGCTACCGAGGGTGCACTGCTGTTTGCTGTTCTTTGGTGGTTGTCCTTGAGACCCCAGCCCAAGGGGGTGCTCTCGGGTGTGTTTTTGGTGGGTTATGGCCTGTGCCGGTTTATGACAGAATTTCTGCGTTCGCCGGATGCTCACATCGGCTTTGTGCTGCTTGAATTTCTCAGCATGGGACAGCTGCTCTCCCTACCCATGGTGATCGCAGGAGGGGCCTTGCTGTACTGGTCTCGACGGCCTGCTCAGTGAGGCCAAAGGGCGGCGCGGGTTTAGTCTGAGGATGGAAGATCTGATCGCTCACCTCAGGCATCGCTGTTAATATCGCCCTTTGCACAGCGAAGGCAATTACATGCAACAGTACCTCGATCTGATGCGACACGTTCGAGAAAACGGCACGGTCAAAGCCGATCGAACGGGCACAGGCACCTACAGCGTTTTTGGTCATCAAATGCGTTTTGATCTGAATGCCGGATTTCCCTTGGTCACCACGAAAAAAGTGTTCCTAAAAGGCATTATTCATGAGCTTCTGTGGTTTTTGGCGGGTTCGACCAACATTTCTTACCTGACAGATCATAACGTGCACATCTGGGATGAGTGGGCGGACGAACACGGAGAGCTTGGGCCGGTATACGGTTCCCAGTGGCGATCCTGGCCCGGCCCGGATGGCGGCACCATTGATCAAATCGAAGCGTTGGTCGAAGGCATTCGCGCGAACCCGGACAGTCGCCGGCATATCGTCAGTGCCTGGAATGTGGCCGAGGTGAATGATATGGCGCTGCCGCCATGCCATACCCTTTTCCAGTTCTATGTGGCGGATGGCAAGTTGTCCTGCCAGCTCTACCAGCGAAGCGCGGATATTTTTCTCGGTGTGCCTTTTAATATCGCGTCCTATGCGCTGTTGACCATGATGATTGCTCAGGTCTGCGATCTGAAGTTGGGTGACTTTGTGCACACCATGGGCGACGCACATCTGTACACCAATCATTTGGAGCAGACGGACCTGCAGCTCAGTCGTAGCCCATTGCCGCTGCCACAAATGCGTCTGAATCCCGACGTAAAAGATATCTTCGGCTTTGTCTACGAAGATTTTGAGTTAACGGGTTACGAATGCCACGGCGCGATAAAAGCACCAATCGCGGTTTAAGAACGCCACCAGGATTTCATCAATATGCAGCTCTCTCTGATTTGGGCCATGGCCGAAAACCGCGTCATTGGTCGAGATAATTCTTTACCTTGGCGTTTGCCGAACGACATGCGTCACTTCATGAAGACCACCATGGGTCGGCCGGTGATCATGGGTCGAAAGACTTTTGAATCGATGAAGGCCCCCTTGCCCGGGCGAACAAACATCGTGCTGACGCAAAATGCGCAATGGCAGCGGGAGGGCGTACAGGTGGTGTCTACGCTGGATGAAGCCATCGCCCTAGCCGAAAGTCAGGGCCTGATCGACGGAGCGGATGAGGTCATGGTGATCGGCGGCGCGCAGATCTATGAACTGGCTCTGCCGTTGGCGGACCGGCTGTACCTCACCACCGTGCACGCCGAGCCTCGCGGCGATGTGTTCTTTCCATCCGTCGATCTGAGTGGCTGGCAGGTTGTAGAAGAAGAGCGCTGCGAAGCTGACGAACGTCACAGCAGTGCCTACACGTTCCAAACCTTAGAACGAGCGTCGTGACCGGGGCCACAGCCGATGGCATCTGAGTCGAAGGCCAACGGCAAACTGGCTCTGTGCGTGAATCCCATGTCTGGCCGGGATGTCCGGCGGCTGGCGGCACGCGCCGCCAACATGACTCACGAGGCCAAGCGTGACATCGTGGCCCGGGTTGCCGCCGGCGCTGACGCAGTGGGGATTACTGACATCTATGTGGCGCGCGAACCCTTTCGTATTGCGGAAGGCGCGTTGGAGCTTATGCCCCTAAGAGCCAACGTCCATATTGTCGACATTCCACTGACCAATACCGCCAAGGACACGGCGGCAGCCATGCACCTGTTTAAGGAAGCCGGCTGTCATACCGTCGTATCCCTAGGGGGTGACGGCACCAATCGAGCCTTAGTTCACGCCGACAGCGCCATCGATCTGGTGCCTATTTCCACCGGTACGAATAACGTCTTTCCGGCTCTGATGGAACCAACTCTGGGTGGCATGGTTGCCGGTTTGAATGCGCTGGGTAAAACCGCCGGCATGCCAGAGTCCCTCAGGCCGCGAGCCAAGGTGGCTCATCTGCAGACCCCGACTCAAAAGGATATTGGCCTCATCGACGTTGTGTTGTTGCGGCGAGATCATGTGGGCAACCTGCTGCCCTTCGACGCGGATCGATTAGACTCTATGTTGCTCACACGAGCGGAGCCGAATTCTGTTGGCATGTCGCCGATCGGTGGCTTTATCGACCCGGTCTATGCTCACAATGACTGCGGACTGTGGGTTCAGATGGGCCGTGACGGCCAAATCGTGCGGGCACCCTTATCGCCCGGACACTTTCGTGATGTTGCTGTGAGCCATACTCGGCGTACCGAGTTTGGCGAAGTGCTTACGTTCAATGGTCCTGGGGTCATTGCCCTAGACGGCGACCGTGATCACATGCTGCGCGAAGGAGAAACCGCGAGCGTTACCCTGCGCCGTGATGGTCCTCGCATACTCAACGTCGAGGGCATCATGCGCTGGGCTGTGGGAGCGGGTATGATGGCGTCCGTCATAAATGCTGAGCCCTAGTTGCGGCGCTCACGTTATCCGAAGGTAGAACCATGATCGTAAAGCCCCGAATTCGAGGATTTATTTGCACCACAGCGCATCCTGCTGGCTGTGCTGCTCACGTAGACCAACAAATTGATTACGTCTCTGATCAGGGCGACGCGGCTGGCGGAGCCTTTGGCAATGTCTTGGTGCTCGGCTGTTCGGGTGGCTACGGGCTCGCAAGCCGCATCGTTGCAGGCTTCGGCTGCGGTGCCAAAACTCTGGGGGTTTCCTTTGAAAAGGCACCTACACAGAGCAAAACCGCATCAGCGGGTTGGTACAACAACAAAGCCTTCGAAGCGCGGGCTGCGGAGCAAGGCCTGTATGCCAAGACACTGGATGGCGATGCCTTTTCTGACGCCATGCGCGCGGAAGTGCTTGAGACGATTAAGGCGGATTTGGGGCAAATCGATCTGGTGGTTTATAGCTTGGCATCGCCAGTGCGCCAGCATCCGAAAACCCAGGTGCTGCATCGATCCAGCATCAAGCCCTTGGGCGAAGTGCTGGATATCAAAACCGTTCACGTGGAAAAGGGCGTAGTGTCCGATGTGGCATTGGAACCCGCCACCACAGAGGAGATTGCCGATACCGTCACGGTGATGGGGGGTGAGGATTGGGAATATTGGATGGATGCATTGCTGACAGCGGATTTGCTGGCACCCAACGCCAAGACCGTTGCCTACACCTATATAGGGAGCGAACTGACTTGGCCGATTTATTGGGAAGGCACGCTGGGCAAGGCCAAGGCAGACTTGGATCGGGCCAGTGCCCAGATCCAGCAAAAGCTGCAGCCCACCGGCGGCGATGCTCGCGTAGCCGTACTTAAGGCAATTGTCAGTCAGGCCAGTGCGGCGATTCCCGTGGTGCCGCTCTACGCCGCCTTGCTGTTCCGGGTCATGAAAGAACAAGGCAGCCACGAAACATGCATTGAACATATTGATCGACTCTTCGCGAGCCAGCTGCAAGCAGATGCAGAGATGCGTTTAGACGAAGCGGGTCGCATTCGCGTCGATGATTTGGAACTCGCGGATCAGGTGCAGGCCGAGGTAAAAAGGCGCTGGCCCTTGGTGAATACCGATAATCTTCCGGAGCTGGGCGATTTGACAGGTTTTCGCGAGGATTTTCTTAAGATATTCGGTTTCGGTATCGACGGCGTTGATTACGACGCCGAAGTGGACCCACAACGCATCAGCTGATTCGTAGCGCATTACTATTTTTTTCTAAGGGAAGCAGATGGACAAAGTCTTCTTACAGGCCTGCCGAGGCGAAAAGACCTCGCATACGCCGATTTGGCTGAATCGTCAGGCGGGTCGTTACATGCCCGAATATCATCAGGTCAAGGCGGATCTACCCAGCTTGGATTTTTTCAAAAATCCCGAAAAGGCGGCCAAGGCTACCTTGGATGCCCAGCGCATTCTGGGTGTAGACGCGGCGATCATGTTCGCCGACCTGCTGCCCATTCTGGAACCCATGGGTTTGAACCTTGAGTACGTGCCGGGTCAAGGCCCTGTTTTCGACAACCCGATTCGCACCGCAGCCGATGTGGCTAATCTCGCGACGGCACCGGCCATCGAGCATACGCCCTACATCGCCGATACCGTGCGCTGTATTAACGAAGATCTGCCCAAGGAGATTGCGCTGATCGGTTTTGCAGGGGCTCCCTTTACCCTGGCGTCCTACGCCATTGAGGGTAAGGGTTCGCGAAATTACGTTTTCGTCAAAAAGATGATGTACGAAGCGCCAGAGCTTTGGCACGAACTGATGGCAAAGCTTACCGGTCAGCTCGCAAGCTATTTGCAGCTGCAGATCAGTGCCGGGGTTGAAGCGGTGCAGCTGTTCGATACCTGGGTGGGCAATCTGTCGATCTACGACTATCGCACCTATGTCGAGCCGCACCTGAAAGCCTTAGTAGATTCGTTGGCTGGTACCGTGCCTATCATCTACTTTGGCACCGGCAACTTTCATCTGCTGCCAGCGGTTAATGAACTGAACATCGATGTGCTGGCCTTCGACTGGCGTACGCCCCTGAAACCCACTTGGGATCAGCTGGGCTGCACCGCAGTGCAGGGCAATTTGGATCCCATCGTGCTTTGTGCCGATCAAGCCTCGGTTGCGTCCCAGTCCCAGTGGTTGTTAGACCAGGTCGATGGCCGGGCCGGACACATTTTCAATTTGGGCCACGGCATCATTCCGGAAACCCCGGTGGATAACGTTAAGTTTCTGGTGGACCATGTCCACGAACAGAGCAGTCGTTAAGCAGACGGTTTAAACGGGAGGCGGCGATGCTGACGTGGCTATTCAAAGGGCTGGGTGCAGTGATCGGTGTTTTGGTGCTGTATCTGGTGCTGGTTTTCGGGGCCTCCGAGAGCGGTGAAGTGGTTCAGTTGGTGGCTCAGGATGCCCAAGGCGAAGCGGTTACTACGCGACTGTGGGTTGCGGATACCGACGGTGCCATGTGGCTGCGGGCTGGTGATGGTGCTTCGGGCTGGTATCAACGGTTGATGGCTCACGGCGTGGACAGCCCAGCAACGTTGATCCGTGGCGATCAAACCTATGCCATAACCGCGTCGCCGGAACCTCAGCGCATTGCAGAAATCAATCAGCTCATGGCCGACAAGTACGGGTTGGGTGATACCTTGGTTGGGATACTGGCGGGATCGCCGGAAGCGGGTATTGCGGTCAGAGTTGTCGTTTCTGCCAACTGATGCTGTCGGTTCGACGCCTCGCTACAGGGCGAAGTCTGCCGGCGGCGCGTAGTCCCGAGGCAACAGATCTACCTCGTTTCGGTCGGGTATCAGTAGGCCTTGGGCCGCTAGGGCCTTAAACAGCGCGGGTTCGGCGGATTGAGGCCAGCCGCGTTCAGCCTCAGCCCAGCAAGAAAGGCACACGTCCATTCGATACATGGGCAGCCTTCGCAGGTCTCTTGCCGTGCCGCAGAACGCGCAAGCGGCGTCTTCCGCCACGATTAACCCAGATACTTGTCGGTTACAGCGCCTTCGCTGGCGGATGAGACGAGCTGGGCGTACTTGGCCAACGTGCCGCGTTGGGTGTAGGCCTCAGGGGCCTGCCACTTGGCTTGGCGTGCGGCGAGCTCCTCATCACGGACGTGCAGGTTAATTTCGGCGTTATCCGCGTCGACGGTAATGGTGTCACCGTCCTCAACCAAGGCGATGGGGCCACCCAGATGCGCTTCCGGGGTCACATGACCAATCACGAAACCGTGGGAGCCGCCGGAGAACCGGCCGTCGGTCAGCAGGGCAACATCCTGAGAAAGGCCGCGACCGTTGATGGCACTGGTGGGGCTCAACATTTCCCGCATACCCGGTCCGCCCTTTGGCCCTTCATAGCGCACGATAACGACGTCGCCCTTAACCACGGTGCCGTCCATGATCGCTGCCATGGCCGCCTCTTCACCGTGGAAACAGCGGGCCTTACCGGTAAAGGTCAGGCCTTCGTGGCCGGTGATTTTCGCCACGGCTCCCTCAGGTGCCAGATTGCCGCGCAAGATCACCAAGTGGCTGTCTTTTTTGATGGGGTTCGACAGTGGCCTGATGATCTGTTGATCGGCGGGATAGTCGGCGACGTCGGCCAAATTTTCCGCCATGGTTTTACCGGTCACCGTCATGCAATCGCCGTGCAGGAGTCCTTCTTGCAGCAGTGTTTTCATCAGCGGCAAAATGCCTCCGATCTCGATCAACTCGCTCATAGCATAGACACCAGCCGGCCGCATATCGGCCAGTACCGGTACTCGTTTGCCGACCCGACTGAAGTCGTCGATGCTCAACGGAATGTTCGCGGCATGGGCGATGGCCAACAGATGCAGTACGGCATTGGTGGAGCCTTCCAGCGCGATGGTCAGCGTGATGGCGTTTTCGAATGCCTCGCGGCTCAAGATATCGCTGGGTTTGATGCCCAGTTTGATCAGGTGACGTACGGCTGCGCCAGCGTTGTAGCTGTCCTGCTTCTTGTCCTGGCTGACGGCGTTTTGCGCCGAACTACCAGGCAGTGACAGCCCCAAGGCTTCCATGGAGGATGCCATGGTGTTGGCCGTGTACATGCCACCGCAAGAACCCGGACCGGGAATCGCCGTGGCTTCCACGTCTTTGAGCTCAATATCTGAAACATTGCCCGCAGCGTGACCGCCGACGGCTTCAAAGACCGAAACGATGTCTCGCCGTTCTTTGCCGGGCAGGATCGTGCCGCCATAAACGAAAACACTGGGCCGATCCATGCGCGCCATGGCGATGCCACAGGCCGGCATGTTTTTGTCGCAGCCGCCAATGGCGACAAAGCCATCAAAACCCTGAGCGCCGACAACGGTTTCAATGGAGTCGGCGATGACTTCCCGAGAGACCAGCGAATAGCGCATGCCCGGTGTGCCCATGGAAATGCCGTCGGAGACGGTAATGGTGTTGAACAGCACAGATTTGGCACCGGCTTCGTCCGCGCCCATGGCGGCGGCGTCGGCCAGCTCGTTGATGTGCATGTTGCAGGGGGTCACCATGCTCCAGGTGGACGCAATACCAATTTGTGGTTTGCTGAAGTCTTCAGGCTTAAAGCCAGTGGGATAGAGCATTGCCCGGCTTGGGGCTTGCTCGACGCCGTCGACGACAATGGAGCTGTAGGGGCGTTCGTTAGCCATCATGTTTCCTTTGATAGTGTGCGTGCGCAGGTTGCTGGTTGCTAACCCAGCGATTTGAACAGCACTTTAGAGCCGCGCTGCCAGTTGTAAAGCGATTGTTTGGTTTCAGGAAGGTCGTTGACGTCTCCCTTGTGAAAACCGCGTTCCTCAAACCATTCTTGAGTCTGAGTCGTGAGCACGAACAGATTGGCGGCACCTTGCTGCTCTGCATGCAGCTCCGCCGCCTGCAGTAAATTTGCGCCGATGGCCACTCCCGTGCTGCCGCGCCGATACAGGTCGCTGACTGCGACACAGGCCAGCTCGGCCTGCTCGCCGTGCAGGTAGACTGCGCAACAACCCACGGTTACTCCATCAACTTCGGCGACCAGAAAGTGTCCGATCTCGTGTTCCAGTCGGTCTCTGGAGCGTCGGAGCAGTGCCCCACTTTCTTCCAGTGGGCGGATAATCTCCACGATGTCGCCCACATCATCCAGCTTGGCGGCTCTTACCGGCCGTGCTTTTTCTTCAATAATCTGCGTGCCCGCACCGTCCGCGGTAAACAACTCCTGCAGCAGCCCACCATCCGTTGCGAAGGATATTTGGTGGGCCTTGGTCACACCGGCGCGAACGGCTCGCGCCATGGCGCTAAAGCGCTGTGCGGTGGTGGGTGATAATGCGTTGACGTAGTCCTCAACAGAGCTGGGTGTGACCGTGCTCTCACGCTGGCCATCGGCGGCGCTCAGATGTTCTGTCTCGTCGAAGAAAATCACCTTGTCAGCCTGAAGCGCAATGCTGATGTCGGCGGCCAACTCTTCTGATGCGAGATTGAAGGCTTGGCCTGAACTGGAAAATCCCAGCGGTGACTGCAGCACAATATTGTTGGCATCCAACAGGCGTTGGATACGCACACTGTCTAGATTTCGCAGCTGGCCGGTGAACAGGTGGTCGACTCCGTCGAGAACGCCCAAGGGCTTGGCGGTTACGAAGTTGCCCGATACCACGCTGATGTCCACGTTGTGCAGTGGCGTGTTTGGCAGTCCGGTAGAAAACAATCCTTCCAGTTGGCTGCGCAGCAAACCATAGATACCGGCCACCGTATCCATATGCTCGGGTTGGGTGATGCGACGGTGTGCGTGGGAAGCCGAACCCGGTAAGGCCGCATCTAACTGAGGGCGACCGCCATGCACCAGTACCAGCTGAACGCCCAAGACATGCAGCAGGGCTAGGTCGTGCGCGATGTTGGTGATGTTGGCATGTGCCAGTGCATCGCCACCCAAGTAGACAACAAAGGTCTTACCTCGGTGTGCGCTGATGTACGGCGTAGAACCGCGAAACCATTGTGAATATTCGTTTGTCTTCATTGATCAAGCCGTACAGAAGCGCTGAATGACGCGGCGTAGCGTGTCGGTGGCTGGGGCGAGTTGCGCCTTGTCCAGATATTCGTTGGGCTGGTGGGCCTGATCGATGCTGCCAGGCCCCCAGACCACGGTTTCCATTCCTAAGGTCTGCATGAAATGGGCCTCGGTGCCAAACGCCACCGTACCCGGGGACTGGCCGCTGAAGTTGCTCAGTGAACGCAGCAGTTCACCGTCTGGATTCGACTGAAAGGGTGGAATCGGCGGATAAGCCTTTTGCAGCTGCAGGCTCACGCCAGACTGTTCGACTACAGAGCGGATACGCTTTTCCAACATCTCATGAATCTGCTCGGAGTCCATGCCCGGCAGCAGGCGCAAATCAATTTGCAGCTCCGCATGGCCGCAGATGCGGTTTGGATTGTCGCCTGCTCGCATGCAGCCCAAGTTCATGGTGGGTATGTTGACGGCGAATGCATCGTTTTGTGTGCTTGCCGCCAGCTCGTCGCGCAGAGCAATCAGCTCGCTCATGACCCGGTGCATGGCATCCAGTGCATTGGCTCCCAGGCTGGGGTCGGAGGAGTGCCCCGATGCGCCCTCAAGTTTAATGGTCATCATGCTGATGCCCTTGTGCGCAAAAATCGGCTGCATCGCTGTGGGCTCACCAATAATGGCGTAATCGGCCTTAGGCTTGCCGCATTCCAGTAGATAGCGCCCGCCGGCCATGGACGATTCTTCGTCCGAAGTGGCCACCAAGGTTATTGGTGCGCTCAGCGGCTGGTTGGCGAAGGTCGCTGCGGCTTCCAGCGCTACGGGAAAGAACCCCTTCATGTCGCAACTGCCCAGACCGTAGTAGCGGTCTGGGTCGTCCTTGATCGTAAAGGGGTCGCTTTGCCACAGGGCTTCATCGAAGGGCACGGTGTCTGTATGCCCGGCAAGCACCAGACCACCCATGCCGTCGTTGATCTCACCTCCAAGGGTAGCGATTAAGTTGGCTTTGTCCGGTCGGCCGGGCAGCGGCATGATTTCTGTGCGAAAGCCCAAGCCATCCAGCCAGTTCGCCAGGTGTTCGATCACGCGCAGGTTGCTGCGGTCGATCTCCGGCGATGTGGAACTGACAGAGGGCTCGGCCACCAATTGGGCGAGCATTTCGGGAAATGTTGGGAGCACAAAAATGTCCTACGAAAAGCAGCGGGACATTGTATGCCTAACTGTTGTGGTAAAACGAGTCCTCGCCGATCGGTCGAGTCTTAAAGCGCCGGTGTACCCACAGATACTGATCAGGCACTTCACGCAGTGAATCTTCCAGCAATTGATTAAGTCGAGTGGCGTCTGAGACCTCATCGCCTTGGGCGAAGTCCTCCAGCACCGGGCTGAAGCGCAGAGTCCAGGTGCGGTTTTTAAGGTCGCGTATTTGATGAAGCATGAGGACGGGTGACTGATTGCGTTGGGCGAGACGAGAACTGGCGGTAATCGTCGCTGTCGATATGCCGAAAAACGGGGCGAATACCGAGTGTTTACGGCCATAGTCCTGATCTGCCGCATACCATATCGCGCGACCTGCTTTCAGCCGTTTGATGGTTTGACGCATGTCGCTGCGTTCGACGACCCCGTCAAAGTGGTGTCGTCGCCCGTGAGTTTGCAGCCACTCCCATACCGGGTTTTTGTTGCGTCGATACATCACGTCAACAAAGCCCAATGTGCTTAAGAACTGGCTGGTCACATCAATCGTAGTGTAGTGGGCACCGACCAATACGATGCCTCGTCCTTGGTCGTGGGCTTGATGCAGGTGCTCCAACCCTTCAACCCGATAGTGGGCGGACAAATCTCGTCGCGGGTTCAGCCAAGGCAAGGCCATTTCAACGACCCCCATCCCGGTATGGCTGAAGTTCGATCGAACGAGGCGCTGTCGTTGTTCGGCATCAAGTGTGGGAAAGCACTTGGCGATGTTGACTTCGGCGATGCGTCGGCGCGACCCAGCGAGGTAATAGCCCAGCGCACCAACGGCCTTTCCCAAGGCAAAAATCCAGCTTATGGGTAAGCGGGCCAACAGCCACATTAACGCGGCGGTGAACCAAACGAGCCAGAGCTTTGGCGCGAGGAAGGAGGGGCGAGGTGGTAAGGAGTCGTGCATTGGCAGATGTTATCTGTTTTGGAAGGGAACCTCTAAGACCTTCCTGAGTACTGGCTGGCTTGTAGTACCATGGGTCATGGATCAACGAGGTACGCGTGCTTCAATCTTTACTAAACAGTGTGCAGTCTTTGTCGCCTCCAGACAGACATCTCTTGGTGGCAGGCGATATTTGGATCAACCAATCCCAGTGCCACGATCTTCAGGGGGCACGCCCTGAATATGTCCTGCACCCCAGCGCTGCCGGCTTGGCCTTGGGTTTGGCTGATGCGGGTCTGGCGGTTACGCTGGTGGGCTTCGTCGGTGACGACGAGCTGGCTGACGCCATTGAGCTGCCCTTGCGTGCGGCAGGTGTTGCCTCGGATTTGCTGCACATCAAACAGTGGCAGACCTTCACCGATACAGCCCTCGACTCCCTTGCCAGCGCCGACGACGCGCTGGATGCCCAAGGCCGGCGTCGACGACGACATAAGGACGAGCGAGCCCTACCCATTGACGGAATGAGCGAGTACGAGGCCCATCTGCAAAATCGTGCCGAGCGTTACATGCGCAACGCCGGTGCCGTCGTGCTCGTGGACTACGACCTTGGCAGCATTGCAGAGCCGCGAGCATTGGTCTTTGTCGCGAAACAGCTCGGCATTCCCTGTGTTGCCGCATTGGGTGATGAGCGGGGCATCGATAACTACACCAAGGCAGATCACCGGTTGAACCTGGCCGGTCTGAGCCTTGCGGATGCGGTGGCTGATATTGTGTCGAGCCTGCCCTCTGCGATGGCCCCGTCGTCTTGAGTGATCATCGGGCGACACGTTATCCGGGGCTGATGCTGTACCGGCTAATACTCTGGCTGGTACTACCCTTTGTGCTGCTGCGCCTGTGGCTGCGAGGCCGGCGAGATCCCACCTATCGACCTCGCTGGCGAGAACGCTTTGGCTTTTACTCCGGGTCGCCGACTCAGGGAGCCGTTTGGTTTCATACGGTATCGGCAGGCGAAACCATCGCGGCAGCCCCGACGATCCGTGCCATGACCGCAGACCAAGGGCCGGTGTTGGTGACCACCATGACACCGACGGGTAGCGAACGGGTTGCCTCGTTGCTCGGTGACGCGGTTGCACACTGTTATGCCCCTTATGATTTCACCTATGCCGTGCGCCGTTTTTTGACCCACGTAAAGCCTCGCGCGCTGATACTCATGGAAACGGAAATCTGGCCGAACCTGATTCTGGAGGCTAAGGCGCGTGGTATTCCGGTGATGCTGGTAAATGCTCGGCTGTCTGAACAGTCCGCCCGGGGCTATCGACGCTTCCGCTGGCTGAGTCGTCGCGTGCTCGAGTGCTTTGATTTGATCGCCTGTCAGACCGCAGAGCATGCACAGCGTTTTATCGAACTTGGGGTTAAAGCCGAGCGAGTGCAGACGGTGGGTAACGTCAAATACGACTTAGACCTGCCGGTTGATGTTCAGGAGCGAGCGGCAGAGTTGGTGCAGCCACAGCGACGCTATTGGATCGCAGCCTCCACTCACCCCGGAGAAGAAGAGCTGGTGCTTCAGGCCCACCTTGCGGCCCTGAAATCGCACCCACGGCTGACGCTTCTGTTAGCGCCTCGGCATCCCAATCGGGCCGACGAATTGGCGTCACTGCTCGACCGCCTAACGCAGTCTGCGTCCGTCACATGGTGCCGTTATGGTGATTGGGCTGCTCAAACCGAACCTACGGCAGGTGACTGTAGCATTGTGCTGATTGATGAGATGGGCGTGCTGATGCCATTGTTTTTGTTGTCGGAAGTGGCCTTTGTGGGTGGCTCCCTCGTACCCCGAGGCGGCCATAATCCCATCGAGCCAGCCAGTCTCGGCACACCGGTTATCACAGGGCCCCATGACTTTAATTTTTCCCAGGTCTATGCAGACCTCAAGGCGGCGAACGCCTGTCAGCAAGTGAGTGAGGCTTCGTTGACATCTGTCTTAGTGGAATTGCTGAATGATTCGGCGGCGCGTGAGGCGTTGGCAGCAGCGGCTGGCGAGGTTGTCGCGCTCAATAGAGGTGCCAGACAGCGCACGGGTGGGATGATTGACCAGATGCTGAGCAAGCAGACCTTGGGTGGCTGAAGTCGGGTGATAGCCGCTTGCGTCAGTGGCTGTCTAGCGCACTGACTCGCGCAGGGATACCAGC
>JBELHZ010000076.1:0-10270 GCA_042091155.1 Gammaproteobacteria bacterium | reverse complement strand
AAGGCGTGAGCAAGCTGATGGGATCGATCGCGAGTTTGCTTATAGGTCTGGCGGCGCACACCACTTTCCGTCAGCGTAACGATTTCTTCGTTGGGCGCGACTTTGGCGCCTCGGTCCAGAATGTTGGACATCAATAAAGGCGTATGTTGCATCGCCATAGTAGCTCTCTCCTCCGAGTTGGCTGTTTCTCACTTGTTGCGACTGAGTCTATCACTGCCATTTCGACGGTTATAGCCACTCAGACTTCGGTCTCGCTGCGGACCCGCCAAGCAAAGATGGATCAAAGTACGGTATGCTCTATCCAACCCCGGACGCGCTCTGATTTGGCCGATTCCTCCGCACGGGGCTCACGACGTACATTCCTTCGAGTTTTGGAGGCCGCATCAACAACAACGAAGTCCGTGGAAACCCGCAACCACGAAAGTTTTATGGGTGGGTCATCGTGTTGGTTTCCGCTCTGCTCGGCTTTCTCGGCACCGGCTTCTATTCGTATTCTCGCGGTATGTTTTTACCGCACCTAGCCAACACGTTGGACGATGGCAACCGCTTCAGTATTTCCATGGGGTTTTCTTGTGCTGTGATTACCGGCGCGCTCGTTGCACCCTATCTCGGGCGTTATCTCGATCATGGCTCACCGAAAAAAGTGATGCTCGGCGGTATCGCCATCGTATCTGCCTCGTACCTGATGTTGGCTCATGTTTCCAATCTGCTGCAATTTTACTTTGTGGTCAGTGTCTGCATGGGATTGGGCATGGCCACCATGGGCGGTCCCGTTTGGCACCGCTGCGTGATGAACTGGTTTGATCATTGGCGCGGCCGCGCCATCGCCTTTGCTGTCATGGGGGCCTCTATCTCTGGCATTGTTATGCCGCCCCTCGTCAATGCCATGATCGAAGCCATCGACTGGCGTAACGCCTACATCGTTTTCGGCGCGACGACGGCCTTGGCGTTGTTTCCTGCTGTCTATGTCTTTATGCGCGACCGTCCCGAAGAGATTGGCGAGGTGCGCGACGGCCATCAGTATGTGGCAGACAATCCGGACGAAATGGTCGTCATCGCCGAGGACAATGTACTTTGGAGCACTAAGGACATGCTCACCCACAAAGGCTTCTGGGCCATCAGCGTCATGTTCGGCTCCATGTTCTGCGTGTTTGCCGCCGTGATGCTGCACCTGTTTTCCCATCTAAGGGATATCGGCTTGGACGGAGGCACCGCAGCGCAGGTGTTATCGATTACCGCCCTCTTTGCCGCCCTCGGCAAACCTGTTGTCGGTTGGCTGTCAGACTACTGGGGGGCGCGGGTCAGTATTTGGCTTGCCTTGATCTGCCAAGGCCTGGCACTACTGTTGTTCAGCGCCGCCAACTCAACCATCGCCGCCATCTTGGCGGGCTGTCTTTACGGCTTCGGTTATTCGGGCATGTCACCCCTGCGCACCTTT
Source organism: Gammaproteobacteria bacterium (assembly GCA_042091155.1). Lineage (GTDB taxonomy): Bacteria > Pseudomonadota > Gammaproteobacteria > Pseudomonadales > Azotimanducaceae > UBA4421. The sequence goes on along the minus strand of JBELHZ010000076.1, from coordinate 8,832 downwards.
GCTATATCCAGCACGTTGGGCAGCCGCTCTTTTGGCAGTGCCTCGGGCTTACTGCGCTTTGTGGAAATGCCTTGGGCACTGATGGCATCGCCGATCGCCGGATTGATCTACGATCAAACAGGCAGCTACCAAATAGCGTTTCAAGTGCTGGCGGGCCTGATGCTGGTTTGCTGCCTTGGGCCATTCTTTATCGCCGTGGGCGGGCGACGAGACCGGATGCGGCGCAAAGCTCAGGATACCGCTGCCTAACGGTTCGTCTTTCGCAATGTGAACTGCGTCACCGTTTTTGATCTTTCTTCCCAAAACCGTTCTCCCCACGGGCCATAACCGTAATAACTCTGTCCGCTGGACGTAATACCGTCTAAGCGTCCGGGAATAGTTATGGCAGACAGCGGTACATTTGAGGTTCTCTATCGGGAGTACTACCCGCGGGTATTCGCTCTATGCCGTCGGTTTTTGTTAACCAACGAGCGGGCAGAAGATGCCGCGCAAGAGACGTTTACACGGGCCTTCAAAACGTTCGGGCACTACCAATCCTCCCGACCGTTTTGGCATTGGATTGCAGCAATCGCGCATCATCATTGCTTAGACCAACTGAAGCAGTTGGGTCGCTGGGAAGACGTTCATGTGGATTCCAACGCAGAGATCGAACATCTGCAGGCGCCTGAACCCTTGGCCATCGATGTGCTGATCGCATCCGAGACCCAAGACCGTTTAAACGCCGCCATCGACGGTTTGCCAGCAAAATATCGCGTGCCCTTGGTCCTAGCCTACTTAGTCCATCTGAGCTACGCAGAGATCGCCACACTACTGGGCACGAACCGCAACCATGTAGGGGTTCTGTTGCTGCGCGCGAAGCAGCAACTGCGCCGCTGCCTGCAACAATCCTTAGATCAAAAAACACTGAATAGAGGTGTTGAGTGAGCCACCCGACCGAACTGAACTTAATGATGTATGCCGAAGAGGCACTAGACCCTACCGCTCTAGATCAAACAGGGGAGGCCGAGTGGCGCACGGTGCAAAACCACGTCAAACACTGCGCTATCTGCCGCAGCGCAGTTGAGCAGCTTCGACAGGAAGCCCGGGGACTCTCCAGCGCCTTAGCCATGGCAACCAGCACGTCCATCGAGATGCCCGAGACGCGTCACTTTCAGCGCCAAAGGCGGCTGCGTAACGTCACCCTAGCGACCATCGCAGTGACACTAACCACCGCGCTGGTGCAGTGGTCTTGGAAGGCGCTGTTCGAGGAGATGATCTTAGGCGCTATCGCATGGGCAGCGTCAACCTGGGCACCCAGTATTTACACGGTGGCCAATCAAATTTTTCTATTCTTACAAAAGGAAGGAGTCGATATGTTCAATAACCACGTAGCCTTGATCATCACGGTCATCGGTTTGCTGTCGCTGTATGGCTTACGCAGCGTCTGGCGAAAACCCGGTGCGGTTCCTGCGGTGCTGTTGACCCTCGGGGTCGGCGCAACATTGATCGGCTTGCCACCCGCCAGCCACGCATTACAAATTATCCAACAGGAAGACCCTGTCATCGTGGCAGCCTCTGAAACCATCAACGACACACTCCTTATCACCACAAAAACCGCGACAATTCATGGTGACATCAAGGGCAACTTGTTTGTGGCTGCTGAAGATATCGAGGTGACCGGGGACATCTCCGGCAATCTGATCACTGTCGCCGACAACGTGACGATCAGTGGCAGCGTTGGCGGGATGACGGTTAGCCTCGCCGACGCCATCATTTTCGAGGAGGCGAGTATCGGCGGTGATCTTTGGCTTGCAGGCGACACCATCAAGTTGGATGCGAAGAGCGAGACTCAGGGCAACCTAGCCAGCTTCAGCAGCTCGCTTACGATGGAGGCAAAGGTCGCCAAAGACATGCTGGTCGCTGCAGAACGCGTCCTCATCTCCGGCGAAATCGGCCGAAATCTGAATGTCGCGACCAAACACATCAGCTTGCTCGATGACGCCATGATTGGGGGCGATATTATCTATCGCACCGCCACCAAGGACCGGCTGGTGCTTGGCGACGACGTCATCATTCGAGGCGAGATCGACTACCAAGGCAAGCCTCAAAACGTTCAGGCCCGCAACCACTTCGTATCCGACAGCTTCTATCTGTGGGAACTGCTGTGGTTGGTCGGCGCGTTCATTGTTGGGTGGTTGATCTTTACGCTAACCCCCAGTCTTGGCCGGGTGGAGCTTGGCGACGGCAAAGAAGGCATAAAAACGGCTGGAATCGGCTTTCTCGTACTTGTTACTGTACCGATTGTGGCGGTGATCATCGCCATCACCGTCGTTGGCTTGCCCCTATCATTCATTACGATAATGGCTTGGTTGACCGCTTGGTATCTGGCCAAAATCGTCCTAGCCCACCTCATCGGTCGTTCGGTACTGGCGGGGCGAAGCGACAAGCCAAGCTTGGTTTTCGTCCTCTTCATTGGCCTGATCATTGTGAGCATCGCCATTAACCTGCCGTTTCTTGGCGGCGTACTGAACTTGCTGGCGACGATTTTGGGGCTAGGACTGATGGCCCAGCTTTGGCTCAACCGCGGCAGCAGCCGTGACCCAGAGGTCGGTTAAATCCTTTTGCTGAGCCGGAAGTCCTCGATGGCACCGTTATTCTGGCGGTGCCATCACACCCAGCACACCTGCATTGATCAGGTTTTCAATTTGCTCATCGCTGTAACCGAGTTCTGCCAGTATTTCGCTGCTGTGTTCACCCAAACCGGGAGCCGGTCGCTGGATGCCCGAGGGGGTCTGATCAAAGCGGGCCGCCGGTCGCGGCTGTCGGATGCGCCCTGCAATGGGGTGATCGTATTCGTGGATCAAGTCATTGGCCTGAATCTGAGGATGCGTAATCACCTCTTCGCGAGACAGCACGGGAGCTGAAGGAACGCCTTCCGCATCGAGACGTTCCAACCAATGGGCCGATGTGTTGGTGGCCAGCACGTCACCGGTCATTGAAATACGATCCGTCGCGTGAACGGCTCGGTCATTTACCGTCAGAAAGCGCGGGTCTTCCAACCACTCCAAATGGCCCAGGGCGGTACACATGCCTCGCCACTCTTTATCGCTCATGGCACCTGCGGTGATGTAGCCGTCTTGGGTTTTAAAAATCAGATCCGGCGACAGCTGGGCCCGAGCATTTTTGACTTCCTTACCGACCAACGTAAACCCACCCATGCCTTCCGGCCACAGGTAGGCCACCATGGTGTCGAGCATCGCGAGACGAATATGTTGCCCCTTACCGGTACGTTCTCTGGAAAACAAAGCGGCGGTAATGGCTTGAGCCGCAGTCACGGCGGTGGTTTTGTCCGGGATGATGGTGCGAATCATTTTCGGCCGTCCGGTTTCACCGTCGGCCTGTATGGCGGCTAGGCCGGACAACGCTTGAATCACTGGGTCATAAACACGCTGATGCGCGTAGGGTCCGCTATCGCCAAACCCGCTGATGGACACATAAATAATATCGTCCTTCAGCGCACGCACAACGTCTTCGCCAAAACCCATGCGTTCGATCGCGCCGGGGCGAAAGTTCTGCACCATGACGTCTGCGGTTTGCAGCAATTTTTTCAACGCCTCGACACCCGCAGCGGTCTTCAGATCGACAGCCAGCGCGCGCTTAGAACGATTAGAGGAAATAAAGGTCGACGTAATACCCGCCCGTGTTGCTCCTGCACCGCGAACCAAGTCGCCGTCTAGGGCTTCAACCTTGATGACATCCGCACCCTGATCCGCCAGCATCATGGTGGCCACCGGGCCGGAAATCATACTGGTGAGGTCGACGATGCGAACACCGGCCAAGGGACCCAGCTGTTGCTCTGTTGTCATGGAACGCTCCTGATGCACTACGGGGCGCTTGGCCCCTATTGATTTTGTTTAGCGAAAGTTTTTGCCCACTTGTAGTCGGCCTTGCCATTGGGTGCTCGACGCACCAGATCTACCATCAACACCTGCCGTGGCAGCTTGTAACCCGCCAGATGATCCGCCGTGAAGGCCATGACGTCGTCTGGGCTAGCGCTGGCACCATCAATCAAAGACGTGACAGCGACCACCCGTTCACCAAACCGTTCGTCGGGCAAGCCCACGACCAGACAGTCTTCTACAAGCTCGTGACGCTTCACCGCCTCTTCCACTTCTTCTGGGAAAACTTTTTCACCACCGGTATTGATGCAGACACTGCCCCGGCCCAGCAAGGTAATGGAGCCATCGGGCTCTACCGTGGCGTAGTCGCCGGGGAAGCTGTAGCGCACACCACCGACTTCCCGGAAGGTGGCCGCTGACTTTTGCGGGTCCTTATAATAGCCCAATGGCACAAAGGCCGACGTAGCCACCTTACCCATTTCCCCAGAGCCGGGCTGCACGAAGCGATCGTCATCGGTAATCACCGCGACGCCTTCATTGAGTTCAAACTTTGCTGTGCTGGCGGTCGCCTCTCGCGTCATCACCGAGCTACCCATACCGCCCTCGGTAGAGCCCATCACATCCGCAAGCACCATGTCGTGATGCCGCAGCAAACCCTGTTTGATTTCTTGGCTCCACATCACGCCACTGGACGTGACCTGCTTGAGGGATTCGATCTGATACGGCGTGCCGCGCTTTTCCGCCTCATCCAGTGCCGCCAGAATCGGCCGGGCAAACGCATCGCCCACAATCACCATATCGGTAACCCCATGATCTTCTACCATGGTCAGCAACGTATCGGGATTCAGACCCAGCTTTGATGTGGTCACCACTGTGCCACCAAGCAACAGCGGCGCAAAACTGCCCAGCCAGACGCCAGTGCCATGCATCAGCGGACAAGCCGGCAGGCTGATGGGTGGCTCGGCGATTTGCTCCAGAAACTCATCGTAGGCCGCCATGTTTTCCGGTGGAACCAGCTCTCTGCCCGCAGCACCCATGGCCAAGAAAAATTCCGCGAAAGCGCCCTGGGGATACATCACCCCCTTGGGCAAGCCCGTGGTGCCGCCGGTGTACAGCATGTACACACCTTCCGGATTTTGAGGCCGTCGCGGCAGCGGCGTGTGGGTGCGTATCGCCCGCTCGTAATCTTCGGCGCCCTTGAGCAAGGCTTCGGTGTTGTCATCGATCTGGACGAACAGCTTGACCTTGGGCAGTCGATCGCGGATTTCCCAAATTCGCATGGCGTAGCATGACTGGAAAAATACCGCCTCTGCGTCGCTGTTCTCTAACAGATACACCAGCTCGTCTGACTTATAGCGATAATTGACGTTGATCGGGCAGCCGCCGATTTTGAAGATACCGAATTGCGCCTCTTGGTATTCACTGCTGTTATGCAAGTAAAGGCCTGCCTTGGAGTCCGGCCCAAGGCCGTATTTCTCCAGCAAGCTCGCAATGCAAGAAGCCCGCCGTTCGAACTCTTTCCAAGGCAGAGACTCATTATCTGAAATGGTCGCGATGCGATTGGGGTACTTGTCAGCTACCCGTTCCCAGGCCGAAGCAAAATGAAAATCCATGGTTCCCTCCCTCCTATGACTTCCCCAAAGTAAAACCACCGGCAGCCGTTGACCGTCTCTGCAAGCGGCTCATACGCCTTGGAATAGTGGCGTAATTTCCGAACGAGGTCTACGAAGCAGAAGACTAGTCGCCCGCTGTGCTGAAGCCCGTCAAGCGAACCGTCAATGGCAGGCGGCCGAGCTTGGTTTTGATCTGCAAAGGAAAATAACCCAGCTGCGGCGCCAACCAATAATTGACCCGTTGGTGAATGCTCCCGGGGGTTGCGTCATAGGGTTCGGACTCCAACCGAATCGTGTCGTAGACACTGCCCGCCACCTCGATTGCCTCATTATCCGGCATCAGGTTCAGTCGGTAGCGGCCCAATGTGTCGTCCAAATAGTTAAGCAGCAGGGGCGAGTCGTCGCTGGCAGTACCGAAATGACACCCTATGACGAAAAATTGAGAGAGTTTGTCGACATACTGTCCGTAGCTTTCAGGCTCGCTCAACGGGTGCTCCAGTTCCTGATACGTGGCGTCGGTTTCGCCAGGGCGCTGTAAACTGCCCTGATAACGCGCCACGTTATTTTCCCAGTTGTACCGCAGCGTATCGTCAAAACGCCAGCCCGGGCTAAACCCGTGATTGCGGTACCCCGAGGGGCGGTAGCGACAGTCAGCCAGGCTGAACTCGGTTTGATGACTGTTGCTGAAAATCCAGTTGTTCAACTCACTGTTCATCACCACTCGCTCACCCGAAAACCTGACGTGTACGGTGGCATCGAACCAGGTCGGTAGACCCAATACATAGACCCGATACGCAAGCGTCAGGTCGTTCCGGGGCATCTGCGCGGCACCCACAGAACCGAGATTCATCAACAGCAAGGTCGTCAGAAACCAAGGTACGGCAATACGCCAAGCACGCCTCGTCGATCTAGCTATCGTCATCATCAGGGCATTCGCTGGGAAGGTTGTCGTCGTTTGCCTGGGCCCTTTGCCATTCGGCGAACGCTTCCAGCTCGCCAGCAACCTGGGCCACCACGAAACTCAGCACGGCAGCGTCATCGACCAAACCCCAACCAAAGAGGAAGTCGGGCACGGCGTCAAAGGGCACGACGAAATACGCAATCGCCGCAACCACCGTTACCATTGTTTGGGTAGAAACCGCCCGATAGTCGCCTGACACATAGGCTTTCACTAAGGCGATCATGCGCTGCAACTGCTCTTTCATTTCGGCCAACGGGCCATTGTCGGCGCGGCCTAACTTGCCAACGGCACGAGCCAGCAGTTGCTTGAGCAAACGCGGGTTTTTCAGCAACCCGGCGCTGCGCACCAAAAAACGCGCAAAGCCGCGGGGCGGCTTAGCCACGAGCGGCACTCTCGGAAGGCTGGGGCACGACGGATGAATCGCGCAGGAACGCCAGCATCCACTGAGTAAACAGCTTCTCGTCTGTTTGCTGCTGCAGGCTGTCCATGCCGGTTTGATAAACTGCTTCACCCAACAACTCACGCCGCACACCCATGAGAGCTTCCGAGTAATCGGTGCTGAGTTCCGGGTGACCTTGAATCGTCAGCACCTCATCACCGAGGGTAAACCCGGATACTGGACAAAAATCGCTGCGAGCGAACACTTCCGCGCCGCGGGGAAGTCGTTCAACCTGATCTTTGTGACTGGAGACCAAATGAAGTTGTTCCGGCGGTTTACCCGCAACCTTCATCCAGCGCGGGGTCTTGACCAACTCGCTGGTTTGCACTCCCACAGCCCAACCTACCGAAGCTGGGGCCACATGCCCCCCGAAAAAATGCGCAATGAGCTGATGGCCAAAACAGATGCCCAGAATTTTTCGCTTGCCGGCGATAGCGCGACCAACAAAATCGGCGAGATCGCGAATCCAAGGCAGGTCATCGTAGACGCTGAGCTTACAGCCCGTGATCAGATAGGCATCGCAGGCCAAGATTTCGGGCAGCGCTCGCTGCGCATCGTAAGTTGTCACCGTGACGGTTGGATCCTGGTCACGAAAGAGCTGTTCAAACATGCTCGGATAATCGCCGAAGCGTGGCTGCAGGTCTTCGAGAACCGAATCGGTTTGTAAGATACCCAGGTGCAAAGTCATCTCATTTCGTCGCCGCTTATTCTCGTCCACTCAAACTATTTCAAAATAGCGTTCAAGCTGCCAGCTATTGATCGTGCGGTGGTACTCACGCGCCTCCCAGTGCCGGGTCATCGCGAAATGCTCTACAAAAGCTTCCCCAAAACAGTGTTTGGCTGCGCTAGATTCGGCGAACCGACTGGCCGCTGAGGCCAGATCCGAGGCGAAATGATAGTCCGGGGCCAAATGCTCTTCCGCCTCATACGCGTTGCCCGCAACGGGCTCATCGGGAACCAAGCCCTCAGCCATACCCATTTCCATAGCGGCTAACGCCGCCGCCTGCACTAAGTAGGGGTTCGCATCAGCACCGCCAGCTCGTACTTCGATGCGTTGGCTGCGTTCGTCTCCTGGTATCACACGGATAGCCGCCGTTCGGTTCTCCACACCCCAAGTCGCCGCGGTGGGTGCCCATGCGCCTTTGACCAAGCGCGTATAGCTGTTCACGGTTGGTGCCAGCATGGCTAAAAATTCGGGCAAGTAGCGTTGCAGACCGGCGACAGACTGGCGCATTTTTTGCGACATACTCGCTGCATCGCTGGCGTCGAAAAAGATGTTCTTGCCCTCTTCATCACTGATACTCAGATGCAGGTGACCGCTCTGACCGGGATAGTCCATGGACCACTTGGCCATAAAAGTTGCCAGCATGTCCCGCCGCTGGAAGTAGCCCTTGGCGAGGGTTTTAAAAAGCGACGCGCGGTCCGCTGCCTCCAACCCCTCCTGAGAAACCAGCGCGGCCTCCCAGACGCCGGGACCGGTTTCGCAGTGCAGGCCTTCAAGCTCGCACTGGATATCCTCGCAATAATTCATGAACTGCGAAAACTCGGCACCCAAGGCCGATGTCCGCAGCACCGAGTAGCCAAAATTTCCGGGGGTAATGGGGGTGAGGTTTCGATAACCCTTGTCCCGGATGCTGTGGGGTGTTTCATTAAAAACAAAAAATTCGTACTCAAACCCTGCACGCACCGTCAGACCCTGGGCTCCCATGCGCTCCAGCACGGAACGGAGTCGAGTGCGGGGACACAGAGGATGGTCGCTGTCGTCTCGTTCCACAAATTCGGCAATAAAGTACGGACACTCTTCTTCAGCCAGCCAGCGCTCGGTATCCACCTGCAGGCGAAAACCTGTATCGGGAAAACCGCTATGCCACCCCGTGTAGTCACCAGCATCGTAAAGCTGGTCGTCCATATCCCATCCAAACACGCAGTCGCAAAACCCAC
>JBELHZ010000016.1:0-48152 GCA_042091155.1 Gammaproteobacteria bacterium | reverse complement strand
CCAACGTTTTGATCTTCGTTGTCACCAACCGTCGCTTCTGCTGCCGCAATCGCGCGAACCAGTGTGACACCGCCGCCAGGCACTACGCCTTCTTCCACTGCTGCGCGAGTAGAGTGCAAGGCGTCCTCAACACGGGCTTTCTTCTCTTTCATTTCGACTTCGGTTGGCGCGCCAACTTTGATCACAGCAACACCGCCGGCCAGCTTAGCCAAACGCTCTTGCAGCTTTTCACGATCGTAGTCTGATGATGTGTCTTCGATTTCCTGCCGGATCTGCTTGATGCGACCGGAAATATCGTCTTTCTCACCCGCACCATCGACAATCGTGGTGTTCTCTTTCGTCGAAGACACACGCTTTGCCGTACCCAGATCTTCCAACGTCGCGCCTTCCAGCGTCAGACCTACTTCTTCAGAAATGACGGTAGCACCGGTCAAAATAGCGATGTCTTGCAACATGGCTTTACGACGATCGCCAAAGCCAGGAGCCTTAGCCGCTGCAACTTTCACGATGCCGCGCATGTTGTTCACAACCAGTGTGGCCAACGCTTCGCCTTCGATGTCTTCTGCGATAACAACCAATGGGCGTCCGGCCTTGGCAACATTTTCCAATACCGGTAGCAGGTCACGGATGTTCGAGATCTTCTTATCGCACAACAAGATGAAGGGATCATCGTGCTCTGCAGCCATGTTGTCTTGGTTGTTGATGAAGTACGGAGACAGGTAACCGCGATCGAACTGCATACCTTCAACAACATCCAGTTCGTTCTCTAGTCCCGATCCTTCTTCAACGGTGATCACACCTTCTTTGCCGACTTTTTCCATCGCTTCGGCAATGATTTCCCCGACCGCTGTGTCGCTGTTCGCAGAGATCGTCCCTACCTGAGCGATGGCCTTGGAATCTTCACATGGGGTAGCCAAGCCTTGAATGTGTTCGACGGCCGAGACAACGGCCTTGTCGATACCACGCTTGAGATCCATCGGGTTCATGCCCGCCGCAACAGACTTTAGGCCTTCTTGCAGAATGGCTTGGGCTAGCACTGTCGCTGTCGTGGTGCCGTCACCGGCCTCATCAGAAGTTTGGCTTGCAACGGTCTTCACCATTTGCGCGCCCATGTTTTGAAACTTGTCTTTTAACTCAATTTCCTTCGCTACCGAAACACCGTCCTTGGTTACCGTAGGCGAACCAAAGGCTTTGTCTAGAACCACATTTCGGCCTTTGGGACCCAGGGTCACCTTGACCGCATTTGCTAGGATATTGACACCTTCCAGCATTTCAATGCGGGCATCGTCTCCAAATTTTACGTCTTTAGCGCTCATCGCTTAATTCCTCTTAATCGTGTCTGACTCGTATTCGTGTCGTCTAAGTAAAGGTCTAGCCTTCCAAAACGCCGAAAATTTCGCTTTCGCTCAGGATCAGCAGTTCTTCACCATCAATCTTTACGGTGCTGCCCGCGTACTGACCGAAGATGATCTTGTCACCAACTTTGACGTCGAGTGCGCGCACATCACCACTGTCCGTAGCCTTGCCTGGTCCTGCAGCAAGGATTTCCCCTTGTGAAGGCTTCTCTGTCGCAGAATCGGGAAGAACGATGCCACCGGCGCTGGTGGTTTCTTCTTCCAACCGGCGCACAACGACTCGGTCGTGTAAGGGTCGAATATTCATGAACTTTGGTCTCCCAGTTACTCCAATTTGAATTCGTTTTCTCATGCCCGGGCTGATTCTTTGTTTGCTGAGTATTCCCAGAACCAGCGCCTCAACCGGCAGATTAACGCGTTAGCACTCACACCACATGAGTGCTAGCGCGAGTGCATAATAGAGGCGACAACCATGTTTTCAAGACCTTCGGGGTGGAATCAGGCAAATTTTTGCGGTTTTTCGCATCAACATCGGGTGCGAATGGACTGAGCGTCCATCAGTCGTCCTTGCGCTGGTATTCACCCTCCAAGGTTCGCGGCCTGTCACTGCGCTCAGATTGATCCGATGAGCCCTGCTGATGGGTGTTTTCCGTTCCGCGGAAGCTGTGCGTTTGCATCCGCGCCAGCATCATGTGTGCAATCATGAGGCGGGTCGGCGGGAACAGGATCAGAAAACCGATGGCATCGGTGACAAACCCTGGCGTAATCATCAGCGCACCGGCTACCGCCAGCAACAACCCTTCGGCGACTTCTTGAGCAGGCATCTGGCCCGAACGCATTTTTTGCGTGCCGCGCATCAACGTTTCCAGTCCCTGATACCTCAGCAGGGTGACACCGATCACTGCGGTCAACATCACCAATCCAATGGTGGGCAGTGCATCAATGTAGCCAGCTACCGTGATAAGCAGATACATTTCGATAATGGGCATAGCAAAAAACAACAGTAACCAGGGCATAAGCAAAAGCTCGGGCGGCGTTGCTCTGAAATCTGAGGGTAAATCCGGCGCAATTCAAGGCTCGTCCGTCGATGAGGCTCAAGAACTGTCGAAAGCAGAGCGCATTTGGCAGGTAGTCGCCAGCATCCCCAGCGGACAGGTGGCGAGCTACGGACAAATCGCCACCCTCGCAGGGCTGCCGGGCTATGCTCGTTTTGTTGGCACGACCCTCGGGAAGTTGCCTCGGGATACGTCCTTACCCTGGCATCGGGTGGTGAACGCCGCACTGCATATCGCGCCCCGAAACAGCGATCGCATGAGAGAGCAAAAACGACGGCTACGCGACGAAGGCGTTACGTTCAAAGGAGACACGGTCAACCGAGCCTGTCACTGGCAACACTAGTCTTGGGATTCGTGCTGGGTGTTAAACGGCGCAACCCAAAACAACAGCAGCAGGCCGGGAATCGCCAGCAGGGTGCTCAGATAAAAGAAGCTGGTCCAGCCGATGCTGTCAACAATCAAGCCGCTGAAGCTAGATGACACCACTCGTGGCAGTGAGGCCAGGGCAGTAAAGAGCGCGAACTGGGTTGCCACGGCTAAGCGCGATGTCTCCCGAGCGATAAAGGCCACCGAGGCCGAGGTACCCATGCCGACGCCCACGTACTCTCCCGCGATCACCGCGCCAAGAACCCACGGGTCATTGCCAGCAAGAGAAAGCCAGACAAACCCTAAAATGGTGACCATTTGCACCACGCCGAATATCCACAGAGACCGATTGATGCCAATGGCGGCGACCACAAAGGCCCCGATCACACTGCCAACAATGACCGCCCAGAGGGACACCCCTTTCGCCACCAGCCCAATGGTTTCCGGACTAAAGCCCATGTCCAGATAGAAGGGAGTCGCCAAGGCCGTGGCCATGTTGTCGCCCAATTTGTAGAACACCATGAACGCCAGCACCGCCAGCGCCGGCCCAAGGGCCCGACGTTGAAAGAATTCCTGAAACGGTATGATCGTTGCCTGCCACAGGCTCTGGGGCGGCGTATCCGAACTTTCGGGCTCTCCTATCCAGAGCGCTAAACCCACACCAACGCTCATAAAGGCCGCCATGATCATAAAATTGAGATCCCAGCCAATACTGCCAGCGAGAATCATCCCCAAGGTGCCGGGTACGAGACCGGCGAATCGATAGGCTTGAACATGCACTGTGTTACCTACGGCAAGCTCGCCGTCGGTATGCAGAATTTCGCGGCGATAGGCATCCAGTACGATGTCCTGAGTGGCACTGAACACAGCCAAGCCGATGGAGATGAGCACAATGGCGGTCATCGCTTGCGAAGGACGCCAAAAACCGAGGGATCCAATCAGCAGGATTAGGGCGATTTGAGTCAGCAGCATCCAGCTTCGACGCCTGCCAAGCCCCGTCAGCGGAAAGCGTTCAACCAAGGGCGCCCATAAGAACTTGAGCACATAGGGGTACTGGACCGCGGTAAAAAAACCGATGGCGGTCAGCGATACGCCCTCAAGACGCAACCATGCGGGGATCAATTGCAGCACGATGTATAGGGGCAGACCCGAGGCGAAACCTGTGGCCATACAGATCACCATGCGACGATCCATCAGGATACGTCGTATGGAATCGAACGCTTTCATCGCTGTCGCTCGGTCACCCGGATCCGCCACCGCATGTGCAGACCACTGGAATCAATCACGAAAATTGTTGTACTGCAGCGGGATGTTTAAATCACTTGCCTTCAGCGCAGCCATGGCTTCTTGCAGATCATCCCGTTTTTTCCCCGTCACACGCACTTTGTCGCCGTTAATTTGGCTCTGAATTTTCAGCTTGGACTCTTTTAGCACCTTGGTGACCAAGCGTGCGTTGTCCTTGTCCAATCCCTGAGCCATGGTCAATCGCTGACGCTTTACCTTGCCGGCACCTTCTACGTCGCCAGACACCAGGGCTCGGCTGTCGACGTTTCGGCTGGCCATTTTGCTACGCAAAATGTCTTTGAGCTGCCCGATCTGGAATTCCTCGGGGGCCGTCAGCAAAATGCTCTCTTCTTCCAGCTCGATCCGTGCTTCGATTCCGCGAAAATCGAAGCGGGTACTGAGCTCACGAGCTGCTTGATCCACAGCGTTACGAACTTCGTGCAAGTCCATTTCGGATACCACATCAAATGAAGGCATATTGTTTCCCGCGCGTTGGCCACGATAATGCGGCATGGATGACGAACAAACCCGAGCAATACGGGTTGATAATTTTCCGCAGGTTAGCACTATGCCTGTGCAGCTCAAACTCTAGGCACTTATGACCGACGACACATCACGCATTACCAAGGTCACGACACGCAACGGTGACACCGGGCACACCCGCCTGGCAACCAACCTCAGGGTCAGCAAGGCCGATCCTTGGGTGCGCTCCCTCGGCAGCACCGACGAACTGAACAGCGCCATCGGCTTACTGCGCTGTCATGTGGCATCAGCAGAGTTTGACGACATGCTGGCCCAGCAGCAGCAACTGATGTTCGACATCGGTGCAGTACTGGCCATGGGCGGCGATTACGACACCCCCACCGTTGCGGCGGGATTGACTGCAGTAACGTCGGATACCGAAGCGTTGAATGACCGACTGCCACCACTGAAAGAATTCGTTATTCCCGGAGGCAATCTGTCCGCAGCACACGCGCACATGTGTCGCACCATCTGTCGCCGGGCAGAAACCGACCTCTGGGCGGCGATTGACGCTTGGGAGGGTGACCTTGCACCGGACCAAGCCGTGCGATTGCAGCAGACTGGCGCATGCCTAAACCGGCTCAGCGATTTCTTCTTCGTCTTAGCAAGACTGTTGATGCACGGCCAACACGAGCCTCAATGGCGCGGCCCGGAAAAGAACGAGAAACCATCGAGCTGAGGCTAAAGCGACAGCCGCCGAATATCCCCCAACAATTCTGCCAGCGTGGCCATAAAATGGCCGCCATCTGTGCCGTTAATCACGCGATGGTCATAGGACAGGCTCAAGGGCAACTGCAAGCGGGGCTCGAAGCCTTCACCTCGCCAAACCGGCTGCACCCCAGACTTTCCAACGCCCAAAATAGCCACTTCTGGCGCATTGATGATGGGCGTGAAACCGGTACCACCGAGCGCGCCCAAACTGGAAATGGTGAACGTCCCGCCGCTGAGGTCGTCTAAGGCCAGTTTTTTGGTGCGGGCTTTTTCTGCCAACTCCTGCGCCTTTTCCGCCAAGGCCCAGATACCCAACTGATCAGCCCCGCGTATCACCGGCACCACCAAGCCCTCCGGTGTATCCACCGCGATACCGACGTTTATGTAGTGCTTGAACACTAGGTTCTCACCGTCGGCGCTGACCGAGCCATTCAGCTTGGGATGCGCGGCCAGCGTATGACAGACGGCCTTGATGATGAAGGGCAGCGGCGACAGCTTGACCCCACGGGCCTGAGCTTCGGCTTTCATGCTGTGCCGAAACAGCTCCATGTCGTCAATATCGGCTTGGGCCTGTTGGGTAACATGCGGAATATTCACCCAGGAACGGTGCATATTCGCCGCGACCTGTTTTTGAATCCGGCTGAGCGGTACTTCTTCTACCGAACCGAATTTCGCGAAGTCCACTTCAGGCAGTGCAGGTAAGGCCGAACCGCCATAGCTTGGCGTATTTGCCGGTTGATTCAGTTTTGCTTTCGCCCACGACTTGACGTCGTCCTTGGTGATGCGGCCGCGGTTGCCGCTACCCGGCACCTGCTCCAGTGGCACGCCTATTTCCCGAGCCAAACGGCGAGTCGCGGGGCCAGCGTATACAGTCGCGTCACCGTCAGCTCGTTGAGGCTGGACTGGTGGTGCCACCTGCTGCGGCTGGGTCTCGCTGGCTGGGCTCGCCACAGGCTTAGGTTCAGGCTGAGCAGCCGTTGCTGTCTGGGGCTGCTGAGGCGCGTCAAGCCGCGCCAAGGCCAACAAACTGCCCGCGCTGACCTGATCACCCACGGCCACATTGATTTCCAGGAGTATGCCGCTGACTTCAATGGGGATTTCCATGGAAGCTTTGTCGGATTCCAAGACCACGAGCAAGTCGCCGGGGCCCACCGAGGTACCCGATTGAGCGGCTATCTCGATCACTTCCACCTGTTCGATATCACCCAAATCCGGCACGAGTATCTGCACAGTTTGCTGCCCGTCGGCAGGGGCCGCAACGGCAGCCTGCTCGAGTTCCGGTTCGGCACCGTCGTTGTCGGTGGTGGCTTGCGCGGCGGATTCGGCTGTGGTCGCGGCCTTGGATTCAGCTAGGGTGCCAATGGCCGCCCCCTCTGTCAGCATGTCACCAACGCTAACGTGGAGTTCTGTCACGGTGCCTTGATGACCCGCCGGCACTTCCATGGACGCCTTGTCGGACTCAATAACGATGATGGAGTCTTCTGCGCCCACCACGTCCCCGACAGCCACACAAATCTCAGTGACTTCGACTTCATCTATATCGCCTAAGCTTGGCAAAACAATGTTCAAACCATTTCCTTAACCATGTAGCGGCGCTGTTTCCCAGCGCGGATATTTTGGCGCCGCATCAGTGCTGGCGCGGGTTCGGCTTATGGGTATCAATGCCCAACTGCTCGCGCACATCACGCAAATCAAGCTGCATATGCCCCGCCGCCACCAGTTCACTCAACGCACTGTACTGAATAAAACGACGATCGACCTCGAAAAACGCACGCAGTTGTTCGCGGGTATCGCTGCGCCCAAAGCCATCGGTTCCAAGTACTCGGAAAGACGAATCGATGGCGCCGCGTACCTGTTCAGGCAGAGACTTCACGTAGTCAGAGACAGCAACCACTGGCGCATCGCTCCAATCACCGTTGTTCAGCAGATTGCTGACGTGGCATTGCACTGATACGTTCTCGCCGTCCAGCAACACATCACGCTGATGATCCTGCACATTGCGAGCCAGCTCGGTATAACTGGTGACACTGTAGACCTGCACCTGAAGGCCGAAGTCATCCACCAGCCGCTGAGCGGCGCTACGGGCCTCTGGCAGCAGGGCGCCGCTACCCAGCAGCCGGATCTTGGGTGCCGACGCCTGGCCCAAGGTTTCCAGCAAATACATCCCTTTGACGATGTCGGCCTCGACGCCTTTCGGCATTGCGGGGTGCTGATAGGCTTCGTTCATCAGAGTGAGGTAGTAGTACACCGGAGCCTGCTCGACGTACATGTGTTCGAGCCCGCGCCGAATAATCACGGCCAACTCAAACGCATAGGCTGGGTCATAGCTGATGCAGTTGGGCACCGTGGCTGCCAGCACATGGGAATGACCATCTTGATGCTGCAGCCCTTCGCCGTTGAGCGTCGTTCGACCCGCTGTACCACCCAACAGGAAACCCTTGGCTTGCAGATCTCCTGCTGCCCAAGCCAAATCACCAACGCGCTGAAAGCCAAACATGGAGTAGTAGATATAGAACGGCAGCAACGTGTACTGATGGGTTGAGTAAGAGGTGGCAGCGGCCATCCATGCCGCAAATGCACCCGCTTCGTTAATGCCCTCTTCCAGCACCTGACCGGATTTCGATTCTTTGTACGCTGCCAGCTCATCTGAATCCTCGGGTTCGTAGAGCTGGCCCTCCGAGGAGTAAATACCCAGCTGACGGAACATACCCTCCATGCCAAAGGTGCGGGCTTCATCCGGCACGATAGGCACCACGCGCTTGCCTAGATTTTTGTCTCGCAGCAGCGTCGCCAAAATGCGCACGAAGGCCATGGTGGAGCTGATTTCACGCTCGCCGGTGCCGTCGATCTGGGCCTTGAACACTGAGAGTTCAGGTACGGTGAGGGTCTGCTGATCGACCAGCCTGCGGGGCATAAAGCCACCGAGCCTCTCTCGGCTTTGGCGCAGATACTGCATTTCCGAGCTATCTGCTGCGGGTCGGTAATAGGGGACATCCAGCAGCTGCTCATCGTTTAACGGCACATCGAAGCGATCGCGGAAATATTTCAGCTCATCGAGATCGAGTTTTTTCACCTGATGGGTCGTATTCTCCGACTCTCCAGCGTCCCCCATGCCGTAGCCTTTGACGGTTTTAGCCAGAATCACCGTGGGCTGACCGGTATGGTTCATCGCCGCATGATAGGCCGCATACACTTTGTACGGATCGTGGCCACCACGGTTAAGCCGGTAGATGTCGTCATCGCTGAGATGCTCCACCATCTGCAGCAGCTCCGGATCCTTAGCGAAAAAATTATCCCGCACGTACTTTCCGCCCTTCGCTTTGAAGTTTTGATATTCACCGTCCACGGTGGCGTCCATCGCGCGTTGCATCAAACCCTGACCGTCTTTCGCAAACAGCGGGTCCCAGTGCCGGCCCCAGACGACTTTGATGACATTCCATCCGGCGCCCCGAAAGTACCCTTCCAGCTCTTGGATGATTTTGCCGTTGCCACGCACCGGCCCATCAAGGCGCTGAAGGTTGCAGTTAACAACAAAAATTAGATTGTCGAGTTTTTCACGACCGGCCAAGGACAGCGCGCCAAGGGACTCTGGCTCGTCACACTCGCCATCGCCGAGAAATGCCCAAACCTTGCGATCGCCCATTTCGACCAAGCCGCGCGAATCGAGGTATTTCATGACGTGAGCTTGGTAAATCGCTTGCAGGGGCCCCAGTCCCATGGAAACCGTGGGAAACTGCCAATAGTCTGGCATCAACCACGGATGAGGGTAGGAGGACAGGCCGTCACTGCCGGTTTCGCGACGAAAATTATCCAACTGTTCTTCGCTGAGACGCCCCTCCAAAAAGGAACGAGCGTAAATACCCGGAGACGCATGACCCTGAAAGTAGACCAAGTCGCCAGACCGACTAACGTCACCGTCAGTATCAGCGGGCTCCGGGGCCCGGAAAAAATAATTGAAGCCAACATCGTAGAGTGTCGCAGAAGAAGCAAAACTGGAGATGTGTCCACCCAAGTCGCCGGGACGGCGGTTGGCGCGCACCACCATTGCCAGGGCATTCCAACGGATCAGACTGCGGATACGGCGCTCCATGAACAGATCACCGGGCATAGGCGTTTCGTCAGCGGAGGGGATGGTATTGCGATAGGGAGTCGACACCGCAAATGGCAAGCTGGCACCGGTTCGCGTTAGCCGGCCTGCCAAACTTTGCAGCAGAGCAGAAGCCGCCGCCACGCCTTCACGTTTCAAAACGCCTTCGAGCGCATCCAGCCATTCTTCCTGTTCTTCGGCATCAAAACCTTGCAGGTCTGGATGTTTCACTCACTCACTCCTTTCACTCGTGCTTAAAAATTTGGGCAATCAGACTGCACCGATGACTAGCTGACGATGCAGCGGGACCAGCAGCCGAGGCCAATCGAAGTGGGGGCCAGGGTCTTGCTTGCGACCTGGGGCGATTTCTTGATGGCCCACAATGGCGCTGGGACTCAGACTCGAGTAGCGCGCGCACAGCGCGACGCAAACTCCGGTCAAGGCATCGTACTGAGCATCTGTGTAACCGGTATACCAAGTGCCTTCGAGCTCGATCCCTAAACTGAATCGATTGCAGCCTTGACGCCCCTGCCAACTGGACTGACCGGCATGCCAAGCACCACGGTCAAAGGCAACAAATTGTTCGATATCGCCTGCCCGGTCGATGAGCAGATGCGGCGCAACCTGCAAACCGTCAAGGTCACTGAAACTCGGGTGTTCGTTGCAATTGAGTTCACCGGTAAACAGTCGCGCTGGTGCGCCTGTACCGAACTCGCCTTCCGGCAGCGACACGCAATGCACGACGATGGCGTCACATTGAAAAACGTCGAGGTCTTCCTCGTCTTTGCTGCGAAGCCCGTCGCAATGCTCACTGGGCCGCCACCGAGCATCGGCCAAGCGATGTGTCGAGTCGATATTCATGTCATGATTCCCGTTAAGCAACCTTACCTAAGTGTTGCCCAAAGCCAAGGAAAATGCGTTGAGACGGATCATTTGTGCAACGAATACCTTGGAGCACCGCACAACGTAGAGACATCAACATGCATTCTGATTTGCACTTTCACCCGATTGACGGGGAAAGCCTAGCCCAATCTGTTGTCAGTCAGGTGACCCAGGCCGTGGCTGAAGATCTCGGCAGCGGGGACATTTCCGCCAGCTTAATTGACCCGGATACTCAAGCCACCGCTCGGGTGATCACCCGCCAGGTTGGGATCTTTTGCGGGGCACTGTGGGTCAACGAAACCTTGCGGCAAATCGACTCGTCGATGCAGATTCGGTGGGAGGTCAAAGACGGAGATCGCGTGACCCCAGACCAAGTCCTCTTCGTGCTCTCGGGTCGGGCCAGAAGCCTGCTCAGCGCAGAGCGCACCCTATTGAACTTTGTGCAACTGCTTTCCGGCACCGCCACACGCACAGCGCACTATGTTGCGCTGATACAAGGCACCGAGACCCAACTGCTCGATACCCGAAAAACCATCCCGGGCCTACGAATCGCGCAAAAGTATGCGGTCAAGTGCGGCGGCGGCAGCAATCATCGCATCGGCCTATTTGATGCGTTTTTACTGAAAGAAAATCATATTGTCGCAGCGGGCAGTATCACTGGCGCAATTGAGGCGGCAAAAACCGCATTTCCGGACAAACCCGTCGAAATCGAAGTGGAAAATCTGGCGGAATTAACTGAGGCCATGGCCGCAGGCGCAGACATTGCACTAATCGATAACTTTTCCATCGCCGACACTCAGACCGCTGTCGCCATCAGTCGAGGCAAGATGGTGCTAGAAGCCTCCGGCGGCATTACTCAAGGCAGCATTGCTGAGATTGCCCGCACCGGCGTCGACTACATTTCCTGCGGCGACCTGACCAAGGGCGTAGAACCGCTGGATTTGTCTATGCGTTTTTTGCTGGATCAATGAGCCCGATCTGACTGGCCTTTGAGATAGGAGCCCAGCACAGCCAAATCACCGTCTATTTTCCCGCTGGCTTGAATACCTAACAGATTCAGCACCAGCGGGTAGATATGCACGTTATCGACATCTCCCACTTGGGTATTCGGCGCAATACCCGGGCCCGTCGCAAAAAATATACCCTTCATGGTGGGCGTGGTAGCAGACAGATAACCGTGGGCCCCTTGGGGTGGTTTGCGTCCTTTGCCTTTGCGAAACCCTATGTACTTTGGCGCCTCAACCACGGCGACCAGATCCGGTATACGAGGCCCGCTCTGAGGAAAGTTCAGTACCTCGGGAAACTGCGCAGGCCTCAGAACCGTCAAACCGTCGACACGGTTCAGGTCATCAAACGTCTGTCTCACGAGCTGTGCATCATCGCTGTAGAAAAAAGCATAAGCGCCTCCGGGAATGATCTGGTTCGCACCACGCCAGCGACCCAACGCCATTACGTCAGCAAGAAATACGGTTTGGTTCGCATCCACCTGCTGCATACCGTGGTCCGATGACACCATCAGATAGACCGGGTGATCGATTCCAGCAAGCCCCTTTACCAATCGCCCAAGCTGCTTGTCCACACTGGCCACCGCTTGTTTGACTTCGGAACTCTCGGGCCCGTGTCGATGCCCTGCGGAATCCACCGTGGAAAAATACAGGGTAACGAAGTTCGGGCGCTCCCCAAGCGGCAGTGACAGCCAGTCCAGCACTTGATCAACCCGCTCGGCATTGGCAATGCTGCCATCGTAGGTTTTGTAATAGCTTGGCCGGATACCCTGAACGTCGGCTTCACTACCCACCCAAAAATAACTCGCTGCCCGCATGCCGGCTTTTTCTACCGCCACCCAAAGCGGTTCGCCGCCATACCACGTGCCGTCTTCTACGGCATTGCGGTCCCCCAGACGATACCGGGCATCTCGGGCGCGGTCGTAAAAGCCGTTGCCAATGATGCCGTGGTGGCCTGGGTAGAGCCCGGTCACGATACTGTAGTGGTTAGGAAACGTGCTGCTGGGAAAGCCGGGCACAAGACCCGCAGCGGCCAACCCACTGTCGGCTAGGCGCTTTATGTTCGTACTTTGATTTGGATACCTGTCCAGATAGTCGGCTCTAAAACCGTCCAAGGAAAGCAGTACCACGATGGGTCTTTCGCTGGCTTGGTTTTCGCTGGCAAAACTCGACACGGGCCACATGGCGGAAGCCAATAGCACCGTGAGCAGTGAACACAGGAAGGGGTAGAGTCTCAAACTTGGTTCTAACTCAGCGAATGTTGAACTGTTCTCGTACATTTTCACCTGCGGCCTTTTTCAGTGGATGTATCTAAGGCTCGAAGTTTGATACCCATGCAGATCAGTCCGAGTAAACGGAATGACTGCGCCTTAAGCCTGCGGAAGAAATTCGTGAAGCGTCGTACCCAGCGCCTGTTTCAAGGGGTCCAGGTGGGTCTCAAAGTCTTGCCAATTTTCCACGCCGGACTTAAAAATAGGCTGCCGAACTTGCTCTGAAGAAGGCGTTTTTACCGCCCTTTCGGTTTCCCAGAAATTCAGGCACGCCTCTTCAAAAGGCAAATTGCAATAAGCAAGGATGCGGTGCACTTGGGTCTCAAGATCATCAACAACGTCTTCATACTGAACGTGCAGGATTTGACTCGGGAAACACTGATGCCAAAAATCCATCAGTCCCACGTAGTCCCGGTAATAATGACCTAGGTCCTCTAAGTTATATGAAAACTCCTGCCCTTCTGCAAATAGCTGCTTGAAGCAACTGAAGGTACAGGACAAGGGGTGGCGTCTGGCATCGATTATTTTTGCGTTGGGTAAAATGCGCTTTATCAGCCCTATGTGACGGAAGTTGTTGGGCATCTTATCAATGAAAAAAGGTGCCTCTTGTCGATGCGTGCGGGTGTCTTCAATATAGCTTCGCCCATATTCCCTCAGCTCATCGGCACTTAAATCCGCTATCGCCCTAGGATAGTTGAGTCGATCAAAGTCTTTGTTGCGAGAGCGCAACTGATGAACCGCAGATAAGATATTGGGTAGCTCTTGGGTGCCGTCAACTTGAGAGTGACTGGATAGAATTTGTTCTAACAACGTGGACCCTGCTCTCGGCATGCCCACGATGAATATAGGGTCTGGGGCTTCAAACCCATCGCGAGAAGGCTCTAAGGCGTTGAAAACCCGCCTTTGTTCTGCGAATTCTTCGGTCATGTGTTGCGCGATGTATTTTGATTCAGCCCGCTTAATCTTATTACCGCTGGCGTAATTCGAAAATGCCAGGTCGTATTCGCGCCTATCCTCGTAGGCTTTTCCGAGCCCGAAATACAAATAGACACGATCCATTTTTCTCAGTGCGGGATTTTTGAGAAGGTTCTCCATCCGAGCAACTTCGCTCTCCTCAAACTTATATGTCTTAAGGTTCGCCAAGGACTGCCAAGCCTCTCCGTGAATCACGCCATCCCTACAGGCCTCTCGATAACAGTTAATCGCCGCATCGGTGTCTCCGATGGTCTTGAGCGCATGCCCTTTCGACGTCAAGGTGACAGGCTCACCGGGCATGGCCGTCAGCAGCTCGTCAAACAGGGCTAAAGCCGTTTCGTAGTCACCAAGCTGCATAGAGATCACGGCGAACTGTGACTTGAAATACAAATTATCTTTGTCGTTTTCGAACAATTCCTGCGCGTGTTCCCTCGCCTCGACCAACTTCTGCCGCTTTCTCAGCACGTTAATGTAATCCGTCTTCAACGGGATATTTTGAGGCTCAAAGAGGACGGCACTTTCCAGCAGAAACTCGGCCTCATCAAAAACATTCATCTTCGCGGCGATTTGCGCCAGCAACCGCATGGCTTCCACATGGTGGGGGTTTTCGGCCAGAAACTCTCGGCAAGCTTGCTCCGCCTTTGCTACCGAGCCCTGTGAGAGCATGTCCAGAGAATAGATTAGGGGCTTAGGCATGTTGACCAAGCGCTGTATGTGCGGCTTGATTCTCTCAGCTTCTTGAACTCGGCCAGCGGCCAGTAAAATCTCGGCTTGTCCTCGCCAGCTAACGTGTAGGGATGGATTTTCTTCTGTCGCGCGCCCGAAAGCAGCAAGGGCTCCTTGAGCGTTACCGTCGGCTCTTAGTATGTGGCCTCTCTCCTGAAACGCTCGACCATGCCTTGGGTGCAACTGGATAAGTTTATCGAGGACAGCCATGGCTTCTCGAGGCTTCCCCAGCTTTCGGGCGCATACAGCCTGCAGGTACAGCGTTTCGCTGCTCTCCGCAGGCTCCCGCGTTAACAGCCGCAAAGCTTCGTGATAGTCACCAGATTCAATGGCTTGTTTTATTGACTGATGCGATTGTG
Source organism: Gammaproteobacteria bacterium (assembly GCA_042091155.1). Taxonomy (GTDB): domain Bacteria; phylum Pseudomonadota; class Gammaproteobacteria; order Pseudomonadales; family Azotimanducaceae; genus UBA4421. Next base: position 33,555 of record JBELHZ010000016.1, on the reverse strand, counting down.
CTTCCAACGCCTACTCCCTCAAAAAAAAAGCTCCCTATGCAGGGAGCTTTATTATTCCACCGACTGGTTATGAGCGTTAGAACTTATAGCTCAGTCTTAAGCCCATAGTCATTGGTCTGGCGTATGTGACTCGCGGCCTATCGTTGACATAGTTCCGGGTAAGCTCCGCACGCTTGTCCGTGAGGTTGTCTACATAAACCGTCGCATCCCAATCGTCGGTTGAGACACCGGCGCTCACGCCCATCATCGTCCAACCTTTCACCAAGTCGCGGTTGATTATGATGATGTCGCTGTAAGATTCGTCGGAGTAGGCAATGTTATACATCACATGCGCACCCCATCCGTTGGCTAAGCTCCAGTCGTAGCGAGCGTTAGCATTGAATTGGAGCTCCGGTGCAAAGGCCAACGAATCGCCCACTCGAACATCGTTTGTTGGAATCAGCTTATCCGTAATTTCCGTATCGAGCAGAGAGAAAGAAGTACCTATCGTTAAACCCGGTATGGAAGGCGGTAGCCAAGTTACCGTTCCCTCTAAGCCCATCACCTCCGCGTTGGCAGCATTATCCGAGAAAAACAGGTTTACGATGCTCGGATCGAAAATCGTCGTCTGCAATCGGTCAATCTCTGCATAGAAGGCGCTGCCGTTGATACGTAAAGTACCGTCGGCCAAGTCTGCCTTCCACCCCAACTCGTAGTTGGTGACATCGTCTGTCTCCAGTTCAAATGGTACTTCATATCCATTTGGACCCTGGGCCCCACCGGGACGATTCAGCAGTCCGGGTCGATACCCTTCTGAGTAGGTGGCGTACAAGAGCACATCCTCGGAGAGTGTGTAGCTCACGGTTAGCTTCACGATGGTGCCAGAAGCACTCGCAACATCCGGTGCATCAATCGCCCTGAGGAACGCTCTGATCTCAGCTTCGCTGACCGCGTTGGGCGCTGTGACGTATTCGCCACGACCCAGGCTGAAGGCATCGCCTGCTTGCCAGATCGCGAGTGCTTCTTCGAAGGTCGTGCCAGATTCTAGTGTTGGCTTAAAACCACAGTCACCTACAAACGTCAGGGAACCATCACCGTCATACAAATCGCTAATGTTCGTACCAAAAGAATCTTGGTCGTTGGCAAAGAACGGGTTACAGAAGGTCGCGTTAGCGCCGCCCTCTAGATCAACCTCGACATCGTAATAGCGCGCGCCAAAGGTTGCAGAGAGCTTGTCGGTAAAGTCATAGCTCACTTCGCCAAAAAACGCGTACTGTTCGTCGGTTCGACGCACATCATTACGGAAAACCGTATCTCTTGGATAGGGTCCTTCTTGAGTGATTACCGAACCCGGAAATGGATTGTTTGGAACGGCATCTTGAACCGATTGGCCCGGATAAAAGTCGAAGAAATTAATCTTGTTGATGCTCGGGTAACTAAAATCCACCCGCTCTTCTAGCTGCAGATCACTGTAGAACGCACCTGCTGTGAAGCGCAGATCCTTGGTCTGATCAGAGCTAATGCGCAGTTCGTGCGTTTGCACCTGAGTTTCGGAGTAGCTGAGTGCATAAAGGTCGGGCTCGTAACAGGTACCAAACGACTGGTTTAACGGCGCGCCATCTTGATAGTAGTTGTACTCTGGATAACTTACCGAGGCATCACAGATGTAGTACGGCAGATACTGTCCAACGAACATGTAATCCGTATAGTCAACGATCTGATCCGACTCACGCTCTGTGTAAGCGCCGGTGTAAATTACTTCCAATTCTCCAATGCGTCCTTCCAACGTCCAGTTGTAGTTGTCGAAGGAGTCTTCCAGTCGATCGGGGCTGTATCGCTGGATGCTTGGAGAGTCAGTACCCAATGTTGGATCGGCGGTAAATGTTCCATCAGTCTCAAGCTCTTGGGTCATAGCGCCCAGCAAAAGACTCCAGTCCTCATTGATTTCCGCTCGAAGCGACAGGCGACCACCAGTATAAATCGTGTCGTTAAAGTCACTTTCTACCAAGGCTTCGTTGTTGGCAGCCCGGAAATCCACCTGAGAGTTCGGATCAAAAGGATCGAAAGGAATACGAGCGCTGGTATACGCCACTTCTTCTGGCACGCTGTTGATATAGGTTGCTGAGTTCAGACCTGCTCGAGCGGCAGAAACAGGTACACCATTTGTTCGCACATAGCCTGCATCACGAAAACGTGCGCTTTCCTGAGCCGTCAACGTGCCCGGCACGTTATCAACCCATCCACCTTGGTCGTCTCGAAACGCAACAGCGCGAACGGCGAACCTGTCAGAAATAGGTAGGTTATACATTACCTCAAATTTGTCGCTTGCCTCGCCTTTTCGAGTATTGGAAACGTCAACGCTGAGGCGGCCATAAGCCCCGGAAAAATCCGGCTTGTTCGTGATTAACCGCACTGTGCCTGCCTGCGAGCTTGCACCAAAGAGCGTGCCCTGCGGGCCTTTCAGAACCTCAACTCGGCTTAAGTCAGCCGCGTATACGTCTAAGTTTCGACCCGGTTGAGCCAACGGCTGTTCGTCTAAGTACAAGGCAACATTCGGTGCAATACCCGCGACGCCGGCCGTCGTCAGGTTTGGTGTCGTGGACGCGATGCCTCGTATGTAAATTGTATTCTGGCCTGGGCCACTACCCCCGGCGGTCACGCCGGGTAGTTGAATCAGATAGTCTTCAAAATTAGTAATGCCGAAGTCTTCAAGCGAGTCGCTGGTCAAGGCTTCGACGGTTACCGGAATGTCTTGGGTACTTTCAGCCCGCTTAGTCGCGGTTACCACTACCTCTTCAATAATGCCCTGGTCAGCGACGGCAGCACCCGCGGTCATGCCGGCGATCACCGATATCACGGCCTGGTTAATCTTGCTTCGTTGGAAATTCACGGACTCTCCTTTTGGTGATGGCACGGTTATGCGTGCCATTTCTCAATACCGGTAGGCGGTGGTTGCTATTGCTTTTGGGCCAAATATTTTGCAAACGAATGAAAATATCCGACCCTGCCCTCCAGCGTTCGGGAAAAGTGTACAACAATCTGAACAGAAAAAGGGGCTAAATCTCGCGAGAATATCGATTTACCGAGCTGACCTCGCAGGCCCATGCCGCAATCGGTTAAATACTTTTATTTCGCGTACTAAGCTTTCAGGCTATTCTTCTGTTGTGCAAAGCTTCGCTCGCATCAGAATGCGAATGCAGCGAACCGTGGCACCGCCTTCGTTTGATGGCGTAAACTGCGCTCGCCAGCATCGACCCAAACACTCCTGCTTGATGCGAATCGAAGTGCCCACTGAGCCACGGCAATTACTACCGAGGAAAAACAAGAACCATGAGCCAGGAAGTAGACGTACTGATCACGATACGCAAGATTATTCGAGCCACGGATCTCTATTCGCGACAGTTGAGCAAAAAGTCTGGCCTGACAGCGCCCCAATTGCTCGTGCTACAAGCAATCCAAGAGATGGGCGCAGTGGCTATCTCTCGACTGTCGACTCATGTCAGCCTGAGCCAGGCGACGGTCACCAGCATTTTGGATCGATTGGAAAGCCGAGGTTTGGTGGCAAGACATCGCAGCACCATGGATAAACGCGTGGTTCATGCCACGCTGACACCACAAGGCGAAGCGATGATCCTGCAGGCCCCTAAGCCCCTGCAGGATGTTTTCAGCGCGGCGTTTGAAAAACTCGAAGAGTGGGAGAAATCCATGATTGTTGCGTCTCTGCAACGGGTCGCTTCGATGATGAACGCTGAGCACATTGACGCATCGCCCATGCTTCACGTGGGCATTGCTGACGAGCCCGCCATGGCCAACACCAACCACCCCAACAACACTAACCCAAACACGTAGCCGGCAAGTATGTCGCCGTGCTCATAAGGCGGACTGCGCTGAATGCTTGACTGGCAAACCACACCAAGCCTGCTGACCATTGCCGCATTGGCCGGTTCTGGCCTCGGGTATCTGGCTGTTTTGGCCGCTGACCGACTATCCGAACCGCTCGACAAACCCGACGAACTGCCCCAACGCCATGACACCGACGGCTTCGCCGAGGCAGTGGGTGCTATGCTCATTGGGGCCAGCATCGTCGTCTTGTTCATACTGACTCTTGGCCTGTCCGACAAAGCGGTCCTTGCCACCGCATTTGCTATCACCCTGTTGATCTTGTCGCTGATCGACCTCAGGCACTTTGTGCTGCCGGACGCGCTCACACTGCCGCTGCTTTGGACCGGGTTACTGATCAACGTCTGGGGTTATTTCGCTGTCTTGCAAGACGCGGTGATCGGCGCTGTGCTGGGCTACCTGTCACTCTGGAGCATTTATTGGCTGTTCAAACTGCTGCGCGGCAAAGAAGGTCTGGGCTACGGCGACTTTAAGTTAACTGCTGCCGTCGGCGCCTGGCTGGGCTGGCAAGCACTGCCCGCCGTTGTGTTTATTGCCGCTATCGGCGGTCTCTGCGTCGGCCTTTTCTTGATGGTCACCAAGCGAATGCAGGCAGAGCAACCGCTACCCTTTGGGCCGTTTCTTGCCGGCGCCGGCTTTATCGCGTTGACCACCGACTACACCCTTTGGGGGTGGCTGCTCTAGATCGGAGACGATCGCACCGGCGTCAGCTTAACGGGGACAAAAGCATTTACGCTGACTGCCCCCCTCTCTAAAGTGCAAGGGACCACGTTTTTGGATAACGCCATGCCTTCTATCTCTACAAAATGGGCTGCGCCTTCGCTGGCGCTTTTGCTGCTAAACGCCTGCTCTGAATCCAGCCAACCGGCGATGCCCGACGCCCAATCAATCCATCGCGACGCGATCACCATTGATGCCCACGCGGACATCGAGCTACCCGGCCAACCCTCCAGCTACGTGGGCTCCGATGGCCTATCCAAGGTGTCACCTGCAAAGATGCGCGCTGGCGGACTGGATGCCGTCGTGATGTCCATTGCCGTGGGCCCGAAACCCAGAACAGCGCAAGGCTACGCAGAAGCCCGACAGATTGCCGAAACCGAACTTGCCGCTGTGCAGGCCCTTGTGGCCGATACAGCGAACAACACCATTCTTGCGACGGGCCCTCGTGCTCTGACGGATGCCCACTCCCAGGATCAGCTGGCATTGATATTGGGCATGCAAAACGCGTTGATCTTGGGCTCCGACCCGGATTATCTGGATGAGCTTTACGGCGCCGGCGTTCGCGTATTCGCGCTCACACACATGGGCCACAACGACTACGCGGACTCCTCTCGACCGTTGTTTAACGCCGCCACCGGCAGCCGCGAACCCGATGCTGAGCATGGCGGCCTGTCCGAACTGGGCATCGCGGCCATTCGGCGCATCAACGCACTGGGAGGGATTGTGGACATCGCCCAGCTGTCGCGCCAAGCAGCGTTGCAAGCAATCGACGTATCCACATCACCGGTCATCGCCAGCCACTCCAACGTGCAGGCGCTAACCGCAGTCAGCCGCAATCTCAGCGACGAAGAAATTGATCGTATCGGCGCTACTGGTGGGGTGATACACGTGGCACCTTTTCGGGGTTATTTGTTTGACTCTGCAAATCCTCAGCTCGATCAAGCCATTCGAAACGTGCGACGCACCGCCGGCATCGACGAGAATTATCTGTATCCCTTCGAGCTGTACTGGGAGATCCAAGACCCAACGGTGAAAGCAGCGTTTTTAGCCGACGTCAGCGAGCTACTCAAAGACGTGAATCTCAGCAGCATGCTGGATCATATCGACTACATTGCTCAGCGTGTTGGCGTTGAGCATGTTGGCATTGGTACCGACTTCAATCACGGCAGTGGTATTGAAGGCTTTATCGATGCCAGTGAGGCGCTGAACGTAACGGCAGGGTTACTTGATCGAGGCTACAGCGCCCGTGATATCGCCAAAATCTGGGGCGGTAATTTTTTACGTGTTTGGCAACAATCTGTTAGCCAAGAGTAATCAGCGATTGGTTTTTTCGCTGCTCTCTGCCACCCTCAATATCTGGCGGGGAAGAGACAGGGAGCTCTGAGTGCTATCAAGAGAGAAACGTCGCAATCAAATTTTACAGGCGGCAGGTGGCGAGTTTTTAGCGCAAGGATTTTCTGGCACATCGATGCAAGGTATCGCAAAAGTATCTGGCATATCGCGGGCGTCGCTCTACACATACTTCGGCAATAAAAAAGAGGTTTTCCAATCAGTGTTAAAGCTGTTGGAGGGATTCATTTGCCGAGAAGCTAAACGAGCCGTAGAGGCGTTGGAACCTAACGCACCGCTTGATGCACGCATGGTTGCGGCTTTCGAGGCAAGGCAAACAACGTGGCTCGCTTTCACCAAGACACAATCACCTTACACATTCGAATTGGTTCAGCTGCGAGCTGAGAGCGCGGCTCAGCTCGAAAAGGCTGCCTTTGAACAGCTGATTGAGACAATGTTGCAGGACGCAAAGGCGTCAGGCGAATTTACGCCGCAACCAGACGCGCCTCCCACTCAGGATCTCGCCAGCATGCTGGTGCAAACCACGTCGGGCATCCTGCTGTTTGAAGGAGATGCCATAGCCAAAAAAAAGCAGCTCTTACGTGTGATGATCCGATCCTTGTTACGTGGCTTGCAAAACTGAACGATCCATTTGATCTCTGTTTAAGCCTTAAAAGTCACGGTATCTGCCAGCGAAGCACGCTCTGTATGGGCAGCATTTACCGCCATGGTCACATCTTCATAACCAAAGCTGATACCGAACAGCACCTTCACTTCTGACCCCAATCCAAAGGCCTCTCTCACAAGATCGGGATGGTGGCCCATGGTTCCTTGTGCGCAAGACGCCAAGCCGTTGGCCGTCATTGCCAACATCAATGTCTGGGCATACATACCAACGTCCCAGGCACTCCCCAAACCGAAGCCTTCGTCCATGCACAAAAAGGCGACGTGGGGCGCGTCAAACAGCTCAAAGTTCCGAAAACTCGCCGCGGCCCGGGCGGGCTTGTCTTCCCAATCGATATCCATGGACCGATACAAAACCGCCGCGCATTCACGTCGGCGATCCTTATAAATTTGGCCAATACTTCGCTTGGGGTCTTTATGATCTTGGTCTGGTGCAACCTTGGATTGCACACGCGTCATCATTTGTTGTCGCAACGTATCGCGCAACTCACCAGAGGCAACGAAGGTCTGCCAAGGCTGCATATTCGTGCCCGAGGGAGACCAACGAGCAATGTCGAACACTTTTTCCAAGACGTCTTGTGGAACCGGACGATCAAGGAATCCACGAACCGAACGACGAGACCGAACAGCCTCTTCAAATGACATTTGCGACATATTACTTCTCAATACAACGTTAACTCCTAAGGTTAACATTCTTTGCCCATGCCGCTCACGACCTAGGAACCATACGCATGCAACCAATCAACCGACCCATCCGCTGGGGAATTCTTGGCACCGGCGCCATCGCAGCAGCCTTTGCCAAAGCGCTTCGACAGGTCACTGATACCACACTGCTTGCCGTGGGCTCGCGCAGCCAAACGAGTGCCAATGCCTTCGCGCAGACCTATGACGTCGGCCGTGCTTACGCGAGCTACGCCGAATTGGCCGGCGACCCGGACGTTGACGTGGTGTATGTCGCCACCCCTCATACCGCCCATTTTGAGAACACCATGCTATGCCTCGGGGCGGACAAACATGTGTTGTGCGAAAAACCCTTTGCACTGAACAGCGTCCAAACCGGGCAGATGGTGACATTGGCCAAACGCAACGGGCTGTTTTTGATGGAAGCCATGTGGATGCGTTTTATTCCGCTCATTATCGACCTCCGGCGCAGGATCGACGCCGGTGACATTGGCCAAGTGCGGATGATTCAGGCGGATTTTGGTTTTCGCGCCCCCCTCAACCCACAGAGTCGTCTATTCAGTCCTGAGCTTGCTGGCGGCGCGCTACTCGATCTTGGCATCTACCCGTTGGCATTTTCCGCTGCGCTGCTAGGCGAGCCTACAGAAATCACCAGCCTGGCGAATATCGGCGCAACGGGTATCGATGAGCAATCTGCCTATGTGTTAAAGCATAGGGACGGCGAACTCAGCGTTCTAGCGTCGGCGCTACGCACCCAGACATCGATGAGCGCCTGGGTCTACGGAACACACGGTCGCATTCATTTGCCCAAGCAATTTTGGCGTGCCAAGGAAATGGTCCTGTACCGCAATGACATGGAGCCGGAGCATATCCACCTGCCCTATGAGGGCAGTGGCTACCAGTTCGAAGCCCAGGAAGTGGTGGATTGTTTGCGCTCTGGCAAAACGGAAAGCAAGGTCATGCCCCTTGGCGACAGTGTATCGCTGATGGGCACAATGGATACCATTCGACGCCAGTGGGGCCTCACGTTCCCAAATGAGGCGGAATGAAATACCCGATACCCAATTGATTAGTCTTCTAAAGTTTCACATGCAAAGAAAGTCTTACCGCCCACCTATCCGGCGCTAACCGCATCCGTTTGCGCAAACGCTCTCCAGCTCAGCTTTTTTCAATCAGTAGCGGACCTAACCGGGCACAGCACAAGGCATAAGAGCCATAAAAACCCTTCTAGGCCTGAAGGTTAGGTGGTTAAAAAACGCGGCCAACGCCGCAATTTTAGCGCAATCATTTAGGCCTCTAAATATTGGCTAACCTTATGTTTTAATTAGTTTTTTCTAGGTAAAGAAAACTATTGACTGGGGCCAAAAAAGGAGGATGATGCCGCGACTTTTCACGGCTCCAAGCAGAGAGATTTGCTGGAATTGTGACGAGCATTAACGCTAATTTTAAGTCGACGGGGTAAGCCAATGAGCCCAAGAGAAACAGAGCTGAATCCTGACGTTTCATACATTGCCGAGCAATATGCCACGCCGCCCGCGAGAAGCAGTCGGGCCGGTCAGCTCGCTGTGGAATTAGCCGCCGAAAAGAAACGCCTAATCGACGACCTTCGTGAACTGCAGGCTGAAAACGAGGATCTAAAATCGACCACACCGATCGGGACCATCGACTGGTATGTCAAGTGGGCGGCCACCTTTCTTTCAGTCAGCGGGATTTTTTTGATGTCTGCGGGCCTTGGCGTGCAAGGACAAATCGCCTATGTCATCAGCGCCGCCGGCTGGGTTTTCGTGGGCGTGCAGTGGGGCGATCGAGCGATCATGATCGGCAGTTCCATTAGCGCAACCGCCGTGATGATGGACTTAGTGCGCACGCTAACTGGCTAGGGCCCAACAATGACCTAGCGCCCGCCCTATCCGTGACCGGCAGGCCCACTTTGTCGTTCGGCGTCGTAGCAGGCCTGAAGGGCGCTATTGGTCAAGTCACCGACGATGCCTCGCATCGTCGATTCCGGCGCGTGCACCATACGGGCACGGATCGCCAAGGCCATGCTCACCGCTTGGAGAATATCGCCATTGGACGTCTCGCCGAGAATTTTCAGATCGCTGGCGAGGGCATTCATCATGGTCGTTAGCAGTTGATGAACACGAACACTGTCTTCGGTATGAGCGTTCAGCGGAAACTCAATATCGAACGTATCACCGGTATCCGTGGTGACTGTGTAGGGCAAAAAATCCATTGGGCACTCCGTTGGGACGTCGCGAGACTGGGTTGACTATCGGTCACCCGGACGCTTCTCTAGGTGATGTTGATGTTGAACGTCACGCACAACGACTTGGTCTCGTAAACCGCACAATCGCTCCCTAGTGCGCACCCGACATCGGTATCAGGCACGTCAAAAACCTGTGACCCGACGTCATACGCCACAGGAGTGCAAAGGCGGAAACCAAACCTCAGCCCTTCAAAGGCATCGCATGAATCATTCGTTGTTTTTGCAGGGGAACACAGCCGGCAGCTCATTTCAAACCCGCCAAGGGCAACTAAGGACAGTCGGTCAGCCTGCCGCTACTTCGATCCCAGCGCGCGCTATCCGTCGACATTGACTACACTGCCCGCCACGCTTTGATCGAGGGACCCAATGTGTCCATATCTGATACACAAAAATACGCTTCAATAGCCACGCAAAAACGAGACGGAAGCTGGGTATGGACTCCTGTTTGGTTTGCCTCTGCGGAAGAGACCTACTATGTATTTTCAGCAGGCTCCGCCGGCAAAGTGAAGCGCCTGCGAAACTTTCAAAGCATTCAAGTAGCGCCTTGCACGGTGTCAGGAAAGATCACTGGTAAGTCATTTACAGCCAAAGGCTGGCTGGAAAACGATGAAAAGAAAATTCGCCAGGCCTACTGCGCGCTGCGAAGTAAATACGGTTGGCAGATGCACCTACTCGACTTCTTCAGCAAGCTCAGCGGCAACTATCAAAAAAGACAGTGGATTGGCTTTTCGTTTATCGAAAACGGGGCCGGTTCAGCCTGATTGCGCTTGCCTAATATCAGCGTTCTAGCAGAGCCCAACGGCGATAGAGCCGTTCAGGCCCTTGCATCACGGTCTCAGGATTGCGATTCGCTTGGCGGGACGCTCGTATCACTTGACCAATTACCGTGAAAACCAAAAGGAATGCGCTGGGGTAATTTCACCTTGGCGACATAGCCACGGTCAAAGTCCTGAGCATCCATGACAACGAACTCGGTTGACGCGCTGCCAAGATCATGAAGAAACGTGATTAGGTAACCTGCATCCTCGGCGTCAGCGTTTTCTTTCGCCACAAACACGGGTTCACCGGCAGCCATGCCAGGACCATGATCAAAGACCATTCGCGCCCCTGTTTTCAAGTCGTGTTTCAACGTGGGCCATCCTTGTCCGGGAACATTGCTCGGTGAAGCACAGTAGCCGAACCGATAAGGCTGATTTCCAACGTCATGTCGGTGTCGAGGAAATTCATTGGGACTTTCATCAATCACCTGAATGTTGACGCGTCGAGCCACCGGATTGAGTGTCCAACGCTCGAGCCGAGACAACGAGTCGCCAAACGGCCCGAGTAAGTCCTGATCAAACATTCTTGGATAGTTGCATAAATCGATGGTGACACTGCCGTCCGCATTATCGAATGCGTTCATGGGGTGAAAGCAGTAGCCCATGGGCACATCGATCCAAACAATATCGTTCGCGACACCTTCTCTGGGCAGCAAACCCACCCGATTCCCGTAGTCTGGATTCCACTGGAATGGCAAGCTGTGGGTGGCGACCATATCGACATTAACGGTTACCGGTTGATCGTAGATGATTACGTATTTTTCGGTCAGTGACATGTCGTGCATCATCGTCATACCCGGCAAAGGCACATCGACGGTCTTGCGTACTTTGCCATCGATGCCCACCACCACGTACTGAACATGATCCATCCACTGTGGCCACGCATAAACCATGGCGTGCATCTCCCGGGTCACTGGATCAATTTTAGGATGCGCGGTAAAGGCCCCAGGTAGTGTGCCTTCAAAATCGTTTCTACCAACGGTTTCCAACTCGTAGGTCAGCTCCACCGGCGTGCTTCCCGCCTCAACCATTGCCCAGGTTTTGCCGGCGAACGTGCCCACATTGGTATTGGGACCACCCATCGAATCGTTCCAGTTGGGTCCAGCGATATCTGGCTGCCCTCTGAAGCTGCTCAACTCTTTGGAACCAACATAACGATTGCGATACCACTCGGCCTTGCCCTCCCGCAGGCGAATGCCATGAACCATTCCGGAACCGATAAACCAATGATGATTGGCTTGAGAAGCGTGATCGAGAGGGTTGGGCCCATTTCTCAGATATCGACCGTTTAGCTCTCTCGGCAGTTCGCCCTCAACCTGTAGGTCAGTTGCGGTCACTTCTTCAGAAATTGGTGCGAAGTTACCCTCGAGATACGGGTTACTAACGCTCTGAATCAGCTGATCTGACATTGGAAATTTCCTATTCATTGTTCCGTGTTTAGCGGCGCTGGGCTCATGTAAAACTCAATGTAGCGATGCCAGCATGTTGAGTAAAGGCATGGGCCTTGGCAGCGACCTTTGACCCTTAAAGCCAGGACACTTGCCTGACAACTTTTAGTCAACACAGACTATAGTTGTTAGATCAAAATCGGCTAAACAAAAACGTTGTGGTGCACCGCTTACGGCATACAATTGGCCAAATCAGCGCCAAATGTCCAACTCAAGTGTTTTTGCCATGACTGAAACCTCTGACAAGTGTCTTCTCACTGACGCTGAAATTGCGGCGCTAAGAGACCTTCACCAGCCTGAGATACACCATTCAGGCTTGATGAGCACACAGAACGTGCTCTGGGCGCGATTTCTGTTATTCGTCGTACTCATAACGCTGAGAAGCATTCTCGTCATTTTTTTCCCCGAGTACTTTCCGACATGGAAACTCGGCGCACCCCAACATTATGCGTTAGTGCTCAGCCGACTGGTCATTTTATGCACTTTGGTTGCTGTCTACTTGTATGCACTGAAAAGCTCAAAGGGATTGCCGGAAGTCGCACTGACCGTCGCCGTGATTTTTGGGGCTTTGATGTGGATTGATTTCGAGACACTATTCACGGCATCGGAACTGGACATCCAGTTCATCAGCCTACAGATCATTTTGAGAGTATTTTGTTTCTACCTGCTGGTCATGAACTTCGTTGACGCGCGAAAGCATGCCATTCGCACCAAGCGTTAGAGGTATTCGATTAACGACCCGACGTTGTAGCCCGAACTCGAAATAACGCCACTTCCCCCCAGAGCCGGCAAGTCGATCAGCGCCAGCACCAGAATATGTTCTCGCGGAATAGAGAAGTGTTCGTTAAGCAACTCTGCACAAGCGATCGCCGTGCCACCGGTGGCTATCAGATCGTCTACGATCACCACCCTGTCCGCCCCGGTCAGCGCGGTATTCTTCTGAATTTCCAACGATGTACTGCCGTACTCTAGATCAAACTCTTTGCGATAGGCGTCGTTGGGCAACTTACCGGGCTTCCTCGCCAACACCATTGGCACGGATAGGTCGCAGGCGATCGGGCCAGCAAAAATGAACCCGCGGCTTTCTATGCTGACCACCGCGGTCGGAGCAAATGCCTCACTCAGTCGGCTCAATTCCTGGCATGCCTTGACGAATGCCGAGGGGGTCTCCAGCAGACTGGTGATGTCTCTGAATGTAATGCCTGGAATGGGATAGTCTTCAACGGTTCGAATGGCAGGCTTTAGGCCAAAAGGGTCGCTCACTTTTTATTCTCTTTTTTGTCGGCTTGTTGACGCCGCTCGGGCCTCAAAACTGACAAAATCATAATCGACACCGCGAGGGCGCGCCATAGACCTTGTGATGCTTGCATCCTTCCCGCGGAAAATTGGCTTGCTCAGTATTTCTCAGAGCACGGATGGCCCTGCCGCGCGTTTTTTTGTTGCTGCCTGCCCCAATCGGACTGTTCTTTGCGTCGCCACCATGGCAGTTAACCGCGCCTTTCAGATTGGCCGTTCACCAGCAGTGGTGACAGGGTGCATCTCCCGAGGTATTTCACCGTAGTCGTGAACGGCAGAGTGCATAACACATCGGTTGTCCCACATAACAATGTCCCCTGCCTCCCAGCGGTGACCCATGGCCTTTGCCAAGCACTACTTGTCCACTCAGTAGCAGGCACAGCAAACGAGCCGGCGCACATGAAAGGTCGTATCCGACCCTTTGTCCCTCCGCATTTACCCGTCACCCATCATGGGCTGACTCCACGGATTCGCTAATTCAGACAGCGGCGGAATAAACCGCCAACGAATCTCATGGATCGATAAAATCAGAAATCAATGAAGACAGCTTGCTAAAGGCCCGTATTGTGAACGCCTTCGGCAGTATCGATTGCCGCGAGGTCTCTTATCCCCGCGCGACGCGTCTGGCGCCGGGTGTTCGGCGCGCACTACCTCACCGCAAGTTTTAAATATTCTGCGCACTCACCATTGAACGGTTTATCAAAGCACCCGGACTCAGGTGTTCTTTGAAAATTGTCATCGCTCAGTACCTCAGCAGCTGTCATTGCACGCTGAACCTCTTAACAATGACCTGGGAAAGAAAGAGCCCTGATTGATTGCTCAAACCGGGCTCTTTTGTCCTCTATTTACCGGGAATCATTACATGGGATAACGATGTACCTTCCCACATCAGCCATGGCTGATGTTGATTGGGCACGTTCGCCAAGCCGCTTGCCGCCGACGTCAGATTGGGAATGAAAATAACGCTCATTGGTAATGCATTCTCAACAAACGTTCCATTCAACACGTAAAGGATACCGCCCCTAACCGGGGTGAGCTTGCCGGCGTCCACTGCAGCCAACAGAAAATCACGCTCCTCGCTTGGCGTAGCACCCTCTGCCAGCACTGGCGCAGCGAGGGTCCAGTACGGGTCAAGGTCTTCGTGATAACAGATCACCATAAAACCGGGCGCTGGATCATCTGCGCGACACATCATTTGATTCGAACCCTTGCGTAAAACAGTCTTTTCTCCGTCGCCTGCTACCTGAACAACGGTGGCGTCAGCTTGCAGCGAAGGAGGCAGTGGCATAACCGCTTGAGTTATTTTAGAGGCATGGTCATCGGCGAAAGACAGTGACGCGCAGCAGGCCACTAATGTAGCGACAAATAATCTCATGAGAAATCCTTTCTTATTTTTGTGATGCCAAGTTTACCGCAACCCGCCAAAAACAACAGAAACAGGATCGGGATGATGTGTTTCATGTGCATTAAATCCTTAGCTTCAGGTGGCTGAGCGCCTCTAGCCACCTATCAGCAAATGAAGCGAGATGTCGCGTGAATTCGGAATCAGTTTGCTTGTATTGACTCACGCAGTGACTGGCACGTATCGAAGGTCTCAATCCCCACGCACCGGCGAGGCTTTACTTCGAGTTCGGCTTGGCGATAGTCTCTAGCGGCGTCTTTGACGCCCAGTAAAAAAACAATAACGAGAGAAAAAGCATGTCTGAACTAGCATCATTTAACGAGTCAAACGTCAGCTGGGAACCACTTCCCGGACCAGATGGCCTACCTGCGGATCACATTGAAATGTCGATCCTTAACATCGACGATCAGGCAAATATCGTCGACGTACTCTTCAAATTCGAAGCGCGTGCCAAAATCGTCATGCACAGACACACATCTGTATTCAATACCTTTGTTGTAAAAGGCGAACATCATATCTACACCCCAGAGGGAGAATTGACTGAAGTACGCCCTGCCGGCACCTACCGCTGTGGTCAGCCCAGCGAAGAACCCCACACAGAAGGAGGCGGCAACGAAGACGTTGTCATCCTTTTCAGTCTGCGACCCTATGATGCGGAGCAACCGATCTATGAAATTCTTGACGAACATCAAGACGTGGTCGCTACGATGAACTTCAACGCGCTGAAAGAGCTGTACGAGGCCAAAGCGGCCTGATCACACAAGAGTGGATTGAGGTTGGTGGCACAGTGACCGGATCTCGTCATACTGTGTCGCCACCTCCATCTCGCGCCCGCCCGTCCGGGTTGGGCGCCTCGCTAGCAACTAGACCAACCGTACTCACCAGAGCCATCGGCAGAGCCATCGGCAGAGCCACGGTGATGCCTCTTAAGCGTCATTGACCCGACCACGTTGATGTAAAGAGCCTTACTCGCAGCGACCTGCCAGACAAAAACACAAGCTGAGACTACGAGAGAGGTAAATGGGTTCATCGAAGAACGCCGATGCCTAATCTCGGTAGCTGGGGATACAGTCACGAACATCCTCCTTGCCTTTGCCTCAGCAGTAGATAAGACTTTGAGACCTAAGAATAAAAACAACGGGCATTCAAATGAAACTCATCACGACCTTCTTTACCTTACTCATGTCCATCCATGCATTTGCGGGTCATCATGAGGAACCACAAAGCAACGCAGCTAAAGCTCAACTTTTCTTCACCGCCTTTCTATCTGGAGATGCAGAGACTGCCAAAAACCTCGCGCATGAAGACTTCACATTTATCTTCAAGGGTAGAACTCAAATTTCAAATCTGGTGCAGGACAAAGACGGCTTTTTCGGCAATTGGTCAAACAACGTAATTGCTAAATTGGTTCCCGAGGGGTTTACGAAGTTCGACTTTGTTAAATCCATCTCTGAAGGAAATGACGTCGTTTGGTTAGCTGAAGGCGATGCTCAGGGAATAAATGGGCGTTACGACAATGAATACGTTTTTGTCTTTGAATTTTCAGAAGGCAAAATTCTGTCAATAGCCGAGTACAACAGTGATTTGCTCGTAGCCACCAGGCTTTACAAGCAAAAGCTCGTCGCTGATGAGTAATCATCAAGCAGGGGCTTAGTCCTCCTAAGCCTCAGATCGAATCACGCAAAGGGGTGTGCAGGTTCACCGCGCTTGACTCCCTCAAAATGTCCTCCTATGCCTATCTGCCGGCAAACACGTGGGCTCTAGGGGAGCCGTTTTCAACGAAGGAAATGGCGCCGGAACGCTGCACCTTCGGACCAAATTCGCCTATAAGAGTCTCGTGGAGCCAAGTTCGCTTTTTGATGTGGTCTACAAAAATATCATTCACAAAGAAACCTTCTGTCCGTAAAGCCCGCATGACGACACCAGCAAACGTAAGAACACAATACTTCCATTTGCTTTATCACCGATCCTTTCCTTGTCATTCAGTTCGTAATTCCGTTAAAGCCCGCATAGGAGGAACTATCGCTGCGGAAGAATTCCACACAGAGAAAGCCACACGTGTTGAGTCAATAATGACGATCTCTAAAGGGCGTTGGGGAGCTTGAGATTGACTGTAGATATCGCTGTAAACATCTGCGTTAAACAGCCCGCACGCGGCACTTTGCACCAAAAGAGCAGGCAACAACTTCACTTGCGCACAATATTGGTGCCTGATGCGGCCCCCTTGGTCCCAGATGCCTGCTCAAGCCCTGTTTTGAGGCACATGGCTCTCCATAATTTAACGTACTGAAAACGTTGTGGTACGAATCCCGCGAAGCATTCATCAAGGTTGGACGGGAACGAAGAAGTCTTCACATTCGGCGCCGCGAACTAAACCTGCAAAGCCTCCCGGCGCGTTTAGAGTGCTCTGCGCACTCACCCTTGATAACTGGCAAGCACCTCATTAAGCCGGTGGGGCTTGGACATTCGTTGAACTTGACTCGAGTTGGCACGTTTATGGCTTCTGAGATGACGTCGTCACAAAAAAGCTATCAAGCAACTTTGACCGACGAAAACTGAGCTGAATGGCGCCTCTACGCTTCGTTAAAGGCACTTCAACAACAAGAATATCGAGGCAACCTATAAATGAATACCAAAGCATACATCACTGAGTCTTGGACAACTGATGACCTGATTACAGTGAATCCCCAAACGCTGGACCTGCAGGTCAAATCGCTAACCACAGTCGCGAGATCTAAGCCTACGCTCGCAGATTTAGCTGATATGAGCGAATTTGAAAGGGCGCGACACACGAGTAAAACGTGGTCCATGGGCCAAGATTAACGCAAGCGACAATCACCCGGTGAAAAAAGCCAGCCTGTGATGGACAAGAAAATTGTGTAGTAACGCACAGTCCCTGCCTCAAGCAGTTACCGATAGCGGCCCAATCTCAAGTCATTACCAGTGAAGCTTAAGAAAGCTCTGCCCAACGCGCTAATGTCTTGTAGGAAGCCATTCAAAAGGTGGCGCAGGAGGTTCGTTTCAGTTTAGAGTCATGGCTCGATCAGGGCGCTGGAGTTTGGAGAAAGTGTTGAAAGCACTTAGATGGTTGGGCGGCACCGTAGGGTTATACGCGTTATTTGTTGTGATCTTTGAAGCGGGCTATTTAGGTTACGCGCAGCCCTCTTTTGAAGACTCTGGAATACCTATGCTTGTTCTCACCACGACTTCTCCGTCTGGCGAGACCAAGGATACGATGCTCGCTCGCATAACCGTAGGCGAAAAAATCTACGTTTCTGCTCATCATTGGTCGAGAGGCTGGCACTCTAATGCGATAAAGAACCCGGAAGTATTGGTTACTATCAACGGTGCCCGCTCCGCTCGGAAGGCCGTGCCTGTCGAGGGCCTTGAATTTCAAGACGCGGCAAAAGCGTTACCACTCAACTTCCCAGTGCGTTTCTTGATGGGCTTTCCGCTTGCAGAACGACAAATCCTGCGATTGGATGAGGTGTAGAGCAGATCACGCTCTCTCTGACCGCTGACGTCGCGACGCTCCACTGCATTCAGCCTATATCGCACAGCCGAAGCCTTGCCTCATGAGGCTTGCCCTATCCCCCGAAATTAAAGCCACCAGTGGATGAGATTTCCCGATAATCGACAAATCAGAAGACCCCACACTGAAGAATCGCTACAGCAAAGAACAGATCATCAAGGCGATCAAGCAGCATGAGGCCAGCGTCAAGGTGAACGATATCTGCCGGGAACTCGGCATCTCAAACGGCACGTTCTACAACTGGCTCAGCAAGTATGCTGGCTTAGAAGTGAGTGAAGCTCAGCGGCTGCGAGAACTCAAAAGCGAGAATGCCAAGCTAAAACTGAACTGCGCTTTACCTGTTACTGATCGTGGCCTCGTTGGCGTTCCACGCTGGATATAGAGTTTAGCTTTTAGCTTCTTAACGTACTTCATGCACATAAATTAGCCCGCAAGAAACTTGTTTTAGGAACGCCAATTGGCGTATCTGGGACCCGATCAAACAAGGGTTTCTAGACAGAAAGTGGTGCCGGAACGCGGAATCGAACCGCGGACCTACTGATTACGAATCAGTCGCTCTACCAACTGAGCTATCCCGGCTTGCTGCCACCCACAAGCACTGAGGCGCGCTGGGGGGCGCAAGTATAGCGAAGGCACCACCACCTACGAAAGAGAACTTTTGAATGAAACCCAGTTTGTGGCAGTCTCCGTGGGTGGTTTGATATCAAAGGGAGTATCGAGATGAGAGATTTTTCAGGCATCGTAGATTTGCCGGCGCTGTTCATGGTGCTGGGTACAATTTTTGTCATCGCGTTAGCCAACGGGTTTTCCCGGCGTGGATCGGTCGTCATGGCGCAGGGCATGTTGATGGAAGCTTCCCTGCTGTTCTTACTGATCAGCCTGATTCCCCTCTTCGAGGATTCCCTAAACTTCATGGCGCTGCCCTACATGGCCAGCTTCGCATTGGTGACCTTCGCGCTGGCAGGTTTCGTTGCCATCATGCTTGGCGTGTTCCTACCAATGACCGAGAAACTGCCGACGCCAGCCAAGCCTAAACGAGTATTTCGTCTGGCCGCCATGGCGACGACCTTGCTTGGTGTTGGGTATCTGGCCATTGGCAACACGACCCTGGGCGCCTATGCGCAATCCAACGCCGTTGTCTTCACCCTCGTCATGCTTGCACTTGTCGGCGCAGGTACGTGGCTGACCGCGAAAGACGCAGTCATTGCCACGCTTGCGAACCAGCTGCCGAATATCGCGATTCTGGGACTGGTGATCGCGATTTCCGCAGCCGTGCTCGACGTATACGAGTTACCTGCTTTGTTGCCCCTGCTCGGCTTCGGGTTGACCGTGGCTTTTCTAACCACCCTCATGCATGTGATTTTGCAGTTGGGCGGCTGGGCCAAGGTCGGATTGGACGGCCTTCGGTTTGTCGTTATCGGCCTGCTCATCACCAGCTCTGTGGTGCTCGTGCTTGTCGCTCAAACGCTGGCCTAGGCGGGCCAGCGATCTGTGTCCACACAGGAAAAAGGCTCTGGTTCAGTCGCCAATACCGTATAGCGCGCGTTCAAAAGCGGTCAGCGCGGCAACCGACTCCGTGTCCATGAAGGGCAGAACCTGTGTCGCAAAGACACCGAACAGGTCGTTTTCCCGATCAATCCAAAAATACGAGTTGAACAAACCTGCCCAGGAAGCGGATCCTGGCGAACGTCCGTTTTCTGTACCTTGGGGATGAAGCAAAAACCCAAGCCCCCACTTTGCAAGTGATCCAAAACCCATGTCGAGATTGTTGCTTAGCGGGGCCATCTGAGCGTCGACTGGCGTGATCTCAAGTACGCCAATGTGATTTTCAAACATCGAATCCACGGTTTCTTTGCGGAGCAACGTCGTGTCTCCGTGACGTCCGTCGTTCAGCAGTACCGTTAGCAACACGCCATAATCCTTCAAGGTGGAGAAGAGCCCACCTCCACCACCATAGAATTCCATTGAGCCGGGATCCGTCGCTTCTGGCTGCATCGCACTGGACTCCACCAGTTCACCATTTACTCGCATCATCATGACCAGTGCGCGATTGATCTTTCCTTGCTGAAGCTCAAACGTAGTATCAGTCATACCTAGCGGACCCAAAATATGGTCTTGAAAGTAGGGCTCTAGCCGCTTTCCCGAAATTTTCTCAATCAGCACACCCAGCCAATCAATGCCGATGCCATATTCCCATGCGGTGCCCGGCTGAAAAGCCAACGGCGCGTCCAACATCTTGGCACCCGATCCAACCCCAGATGACAGCCCCTTAGACTCCAGAATCAAAGCGTCCTCGTTCCAAATGCTGTAAACAAAACCTGACGTATGCGTGATCAGTTCGCGAGCCGTTGGTGCCCGATGGGCATCGACGAATATCGGCGCGCCACCGCCGTCAAAGCCCTCAAGGACAGAAAGCCCAGCGAGCTGGGGAAGGTAGGCGTCGACGGGCACATCAAGATCGAGTTTGGCATCTTCCACTAACTGCAACGCGGCGATAGTCGTCACCAACTTGGTCATCGATGCAATGGCAAAAATGGCGTCAGGCTCGACGGGTTCGTTAGCCGATGCATCGGAGTGGCCGCTCGCGTGTGTCATCAAAATGCCGCTGCTGTCACCCACCATACCCATGGCGACCTTCAGATCACCCCGATCAACCGCCGTATGCAATACGGCTTGCGCCGCTGCCAGTCGTATTTCGTCAACACTCATCGTCTGCTCCGCAGTAATTCATTACGGATGCATTATTAGCACAACCGAGCTCACCTTCTAGTTGACCCGTTTTGCGCACCATGGCAAAAGGGGTCGCAGACATCCCAGCAAAACATCAGGAATCAGCATGGCAGTTGTTCGCGCTTTGAGGCATTTGGAAAAATTTACGAACGGTACACAGGTGTGCCGATGCTTAGGCCGATGGCAGCGGCTGTATCGGCAGTTGTTCGCCGTCGCCGCTGTCACGCTATTTTCCGCGCCGTTGGCCATCGCCTCAGGTGAACACAAGATACTTGAGCTCGGCGACTTTGCCTTGGAGAGCGGCGTCGTGCTTCCTGCAGCCAAACTGTCCTACGTGACTCACGGCGAGCTCAAGGGCAACAACACCATCTTGGTGCCTTCGGCTTACCTTGGAGATCATCATGGCTTCGATTTTTTGATCGAATCAGGCCTCGCCTTGGATCCGGAGACGTATTTCATTGTAGCCACAGACATGTTCCAAAACGGACTGTCGAGCTCGCCCAGCAACACCCCGCCACCCTTTGACGGCCCTAATTTTCCCGAAATTTCCATTCGCGACAACATTGCCGCCGGGTATCGATTGCTCACCGAAGAACTTGGCATCAACCACATAAAGGCAGTAATCGGCTTTTCCATGGGCGCCCAGCAGGCATTCCAATGGACGGTCAGCCACCCTGATTTCATGGATAAGGCCATCGGCATCGCCGGTTCAGCCGTCGAGTACCCCCACGGTGCTATTCGTTTAGAAGGCTTTAAAGCGGCAATCAAAGCCGATCAAACATTTGCCCGGGGGCAGTACACGACGCCACCCACGACGGGACTGAAAGCTGGCGGCACGCACTGGGCCAGTTGGGGTACATCACAAGAATGGTTTCGGCAGGAACTGCACACACAAATTGGCCTGCAGTCACCTGAAGACATGATCACCTTTATGCAAAACCTCGTGCTGAGCTGGGACGCGAATGATCTGATTGGCCTGGCCAACACTTGGCAGGCCAATGATATTGGGGCAACACCGGGCTTCAGCGGTGATGCCGAAAAGGCCCTGGGGTCCATCAAGGCTGAGGTGTTATACATGCCAGCGGCGACTGACATGTACTTTCACATCGACGCGTTGACCGCAGAAGCGGCTCTTATTCCGAATGTGAGGTTGGCGGTTATCCCGACTCTCTGGGGACATATGGCGGGGCTCGGTCTGTCGGCAGAAGACGCCACCTTCATTAACGATGAGGTCACGGCCTTTCTTAAAAATGAACCTTGAGAAGTGAGTCGGTCAGATTGATCGCAAGGCCCCGGTTCGTCAGAGGAGTGCTAGTTTGGCTCGCGCGGTCACAGGTGAGCCGTGCACTTGATTTCAATTTTGAAAGAGGGATCCACCAAGGCCGACACCCCGATTAGCGTTTGAGTGACATCGGGCCGCCCGCCGTAGGCGGCGGCGCGGGCAGCGAAGACTTCCTGAACCTGATTCATTACTTGCGCTATGTCGGTGACATATACGGTTTCCTCAACCACGTTCTCGAGGCTGGCACCAAACTCGGCCAACACCGCTTTGACGTGTTCGTAGGCCAAGGTGGTTTGTTCTATCACGCTGTCTGGTGCCGCACCGCTGGCATCAACCCCAACTTGGCCAGAGAGATAAAGGATATTGTCGACCTGCACCGCTTGAGCGATCAGTTCGGCATAAGGCCCGCTGCGAAAGACTTTGCGTTGCATAGCCACCTCCGTAGGGCGCTAGATATCGCTCTTGATATCGAATACTCGAGCAACCGGGGCACCATCCAAAAGTGGTCCCACCGCGTCCATAAATCCGGTTTCTACCCGCCAGCCCATATAAGCCTGCTGGTGCTCAGCGCTCTCCCACTGCTCCACCAAGAAGACGTTTTGGCTTTCTTGATCAATAAAGGTTTCGACTTTTTGACAGCCCGCATAGCCACGGGTATCGACGAGGGCACCCTTCATGACCTTCAGCAGTTCGTCCATAGATTCCGTTTTAGTTGGCAGCTCCAATGTAATCATGACGCTCATACGCTACTCCTTATCGCTATTCGTTTGTCTCCAGCCAGTCTCGAAATCGAGTTCGGCTGGGCTCTCAGAAGCGGTGAAACCCTACTGAACAGGCACTTGGAGTGCGATCAGATTTTTCAGCAAATCTCTGCCGGCAGTCCGTGGATTCACGTCTTTGTCGATCTTGGATACCTTGCCGTCCGCATCAATGTAAAACGTCCAACGCTTGGAAAAGCCCATGGATGCCAGCACACCGTAGGACTCACTGACCCCCTTGCTGCTGTCGGACAAGATGGGGAAGTTCGCATTGTTCTGATCGGCGAAGGCCTTGTTGGTTTCCAAATCGTCGGTGCTCGCCATAAAGAACTGAACGTCAAAACGACGCACCTGCTTTTTGCTGTCTCGCACGGACTTACATTCGATCGTACAGCCCCCGGTAAACGCCTTAGGAAAAAAGGCCAGAACAACATGACTGCCGCGAAGCTCAGACAATTGGTAGGTCTGTCCGTCGGTCGCTTGTAGCGTCCAGTCCGGTGCCACATCGCCTACGTTGAGGGATGCATGGGTACTGCTGGTCACAACAAGTAGACTGCTGATCAAAGCGCGTTTGACGAGATTCTTAATATTCATGGCTTCCACCTTCCTTTGGGTCTTAGCATTAGCCCTTTGCGAGGGCCTTTTCTTCACCCTAAAGAGTACTGCCTGTTTTGCTCGAGGGCTACGTCAGATTGGTAATTTTTAATAGGTATTTAATCACTGGCATTCATGCGGTTCAGTGCTGTCCGCCTGGGCTCTGCAGCGAAGTAATTCAGACTCACAACGATTGAGTTCGTGCTGCAGGCGCATAAGCTCGGCGCGCAAGCTGTAGCCCAGCTCTTTCACTGCCTCCTCCCCAGAAAGCTGGGATGCCATGGGCGACGTTGCAATGCTTTCTACTTCAATTCGTAGTTGATCAATCTGTCGCTCCATGCGCTCCAGTTTTTGTTCTAGGTGTCCTATGTGAATCGAAGCCGGCTCTTCTTCCGTCATTGTATCTCCATGACCTCATTCGACAGGTTTCTTCTCTCAAACAGGTTCTGGCTCTGCAAACTCGTTGCTCCACAGGTATTCGTCATCAGTTGTCTGATCGCACCAAGCCTTGGGTAATCATCGCTTGGCGAATGGATTCCAGTCGTCGCCGATTTTTACCCAAATCCGAATAACCCACGCGAGAAGCAGAACGCACCACCACACCGTTACCACGCACTCGCATCTCAATGTCGTCTACAAAACGCAGAAGGCGCGACCGCGCCTCAATCTGCAAACTGTTGTTGTCTTGCCTCACGATGCGAAATTCCGAACGAGATTCAAGATAGGCAGCAATGGCGGCAAGCAGCCGCTGAGCATCGGCGGTGTCTGGTGTTGCCCCTGACATTTGACTGATAAAGGGCGCGATGTACTGGCTGGAATTTGGATCCTCGTCACTACACACACAATTCGGTGATTGCGGACAAGGGGCCAATGTTGTGAGATCGTCCGTCATCGCTTGCACTCCGATAGTCGACATACTCAGTGCCGCGCATCCCATAGTCAGGCCACGCCGAAGTCCTCGGATGGATTTTTCGAACATGGATGCCCCTTATGAGTTGGATCACCATCAGGTCGGCAGCTGGCGCCCGCCATCTCGGTGATACTAAGGCTTTCTTCGCCCCGGCGCGAGCAAGCCTTCGGCACACCCACGCATTGCAAATCACTCGGCACCCTCGTCGCACGCCACTGCCCCCCAGCAAAGGGCGGTAACATCGGCGTCCTCAAAGTTGCCATAGATCGGCCGACTGATTTCAACCCGCAAACTGCCATCGCTCATGGCTCCCTGCACGGCAAAGGCTATAGCGTCTGCTGCGGCATCGTCAGCCGCCGCAACAAATGCCGGCCCGCCCATGGGTGATGCAGCCTCTGCCCCGGCAACATCAGCCAATAACGCCGCTACCCATTCACCGGCCTCATCCCAATCTTCTTCGAGATCGGCGGCTGCTTCGCCGGCGGCTAATCGGGACTGTAGGCGCACCAATTCGGTTCTCACCCAACTAATGGCCTGACGGTAATGAACATTGAGCTTGGTGCTGTTTGCCGAGACCACGTAGTTTTGGTACGCGGGAATGGCAAACGTGGTGACCACACTGATGATAGCGATAACGATCATCAGCTCGATCAGGGAAAACCCCCTCTGAAACAATCGGCCCTGAATCTTATCCCGCAAGACTGCCGCAACCTCAGAGTCCGATTGCGCACTTGTTTCTTGTGACCTCTGCCCTTGACCCGTGTTTTGAGCTGCTTCCTGCATAGCCTTCGCCCCTCGTCAGTAACAGAATGCCCGCCACTGTCCCACAGCCTGTTCGGGGCTCAAATACGAGCCGGCGCTGTGCTGTGTCAGTGATCGCCCCATGCTTTGAACGCAAAAACGAATATTTTCGTCCCCTCCTTCTTGCACACACTGAGCCGCCCCTTACGCCTGCATCAGCCGGTCGGCCTCGCCATGCTCGTTCAGCGCGCTATCGTGGTCTAAAACAACCTTCACGAACCGCGACGAAGCGATGCCATGGCAACACCACCTCTACAAACTGCTTTCATCGGTCCAAGCGACGATGCGCCGGTGGCGGCCTATGTTGATGCCCTGTTTGGATTAGCGGTTAAGCGACGAGCATCCGACATCCACTTGGAACCGCAAAAACACGGGCTGACGATTCGTCTGCGGGTAGATGGCTTACTGCAATACGTACCCAGCCCGCCTGACGATATCGCGCACCGGCTCTGCGCTCGGATCAAGGTCATGGCCGCCATGGATATCGCGGAACGGCGTCTGCCTCAAGACGGCCGCTTCACCGCCTACGGCGATGAGCAGCCACTTGATTTACGGGTCAGCTCCCTGCCAACGCTTTGGGGTGAAAAATTGGTTTTGAGGCTGGTGCCCAACGACACCAGTATCTTGGGCTTGGGCGACCTAGGTTTGTCCGGCGCCCAGCGCCGTGATTTTCTAAACGCCTTGTTAAAACCCCAAGGCCTGATTTTGGTCACCGGGCCCACCGGGAGCGGCAAAACACTCACCTTATACAGTGCCCTGCAACAGCTGAACGAGCCCCACCGCAACATTTCTACCGCGGAAGAGCCTATCGAGATACCCATGGCGGGTATCAATCAGATCGGCATCAAGCCCCAAATAGGACTGGGATTTGCGGAAACACTGCGCGCTCTGCTGCGCCAAGATCCGGACGTACTGATGGTTGGAGAGATTCGGGATGCCGACACCGCTTCCATGGCCATACGGGCGGCCCAAACCGGTCACTTGGTGCTGTCGACAGTGCACACGAAATCCGCCGTAGCGACCCTCATGCGTCTGAATCAGCTTGGGCTCAGCAACCGGGACGTTGCCGAATCAGTCACGCTCATTTTAGCCCAGCGGCTACTCAGGCTGCTTTGCGATCATTGCAAAATACCTGCAGCCACGACCTCTGCGTCGAATCCCCGCCAAGGGGTGGGCAGCCGATATCAAGCCAACCTCTCCGGCTGCACGCATTGCCTGCAAGGTTACTGGGGCCGTATCGGTATATTCGAACTGTGTGAGCCGGAGGGCTTGGGTGATGCCTTGCCCAGTGTCAGGCATGCCAACGCGAACACGCAAGGCCTTCGAGACATGGCACTGGGATGCTATCAGGCTGGCGATACCAGCCTAGACGAAGTGAATCGCGTGGTTCCCGCTGAATCGGATTCCGGCGCACTGTGAGCCGCGAACTTCAAAACCGTCGGAACGATCGCTGGTATGGCTGGCACGGCACCGACAGCCTAGGACTGCCCCAGCACGGCAGGATCCAAGCATCGTCCTATGACCACGCCAACGGGCTGTTGGCCCAAAATGGTGTCCGTAACATCATTCTGAAGGGCCGCGAGCACGGCTCACATGCCGATCGGAGAGTTCGCTGGCTGGCTCCAAGCGGCAAGGCCAGAATCAACAAAAAAGAGCTGGCTTTTTTCAGCCGCCAACTTGCCAGTCTGCTCACCGTAGGCATCCCGGTCATGGACGCGTTGGACACTCTGGAAGCGGACAGCACGCCTCGCCTGCAGGTGATTTTACGCGCTGTGAAAGCCAGCCTCGGCGACGGTTTGAATCTCGGCGATGCCTTGGCCAAGCACTCGGACACTTTCGATGCCGGTTACTTAGCCTTGGTACGGTCCGGTGAAGCGGCGGGAGAGCTTGGCCCTGCACTTACGGCATTGGCGGAGAGCTACGAGCGCGCCCAGCATTTTCGCCGGCACATTCGGCAGGCCTTTATGCAGCCTGGATTGATTCTGGCCACTGCAGCCGCCGCTACCTGGATGCTACTGGCCTTTGTCATGCCAGAGTTCGCCGCCATGTTTGCCCAGCAAAAACGGTCACTGCCCGAGATCACTCAATGGGTGATCCAATTGTCTGAAACGATAGAACATCAGGGAAAATGGTGGCTGTTCGGCACCGTGGTCAGTGCCATGATGGGGCTCTGGAGTTATCGCTATTCGACATTTGCCCGCCTGTTGCTGGACGGACTGGTGTTACGCGCCCCCGTTGCTGGAAATCTAAGCCAGTGTGCAAATACCGCCAGTATGTGCCGCACTCTGGCCGCAACCGTCGGTGCTGGTGTCGCCATCAACAAAGCCTTGCCCTTTGCCGCTGATGCCTGTGGCAATGGCGTTTTTCAGCGCGCGGTCAACGGCTTGGTCTCTCAGCTGGAAAACGGCACCAGGCTTCACGATGCCATGGCAGCCGAGCCCTGCTTCCCCACGACGCTACAACGAATGATCCGGCTGGGTGAAGAGTCCGGAAAGCTTGATCATATGTTGCAGCAGGCCACAGAGTTTCATGAGGAAAAATTACGCCGTACGGTAAGCAACCTGCTGCCGTTGATCGAGCCGTTGCTGATGGTGTTGCTTGGGTTCGTCGTGGGTGGTTTGATTCTCGCCATGTATCTGCCCATTTTCGCCATGGGGGACCTGTTTCAGTCCTAGCTCAGGGACAATAAGGCCGCGCCTTTGCTACTCTAGACGTTTTGGGAATAACTCATGCTAGTCGGTCTTACGGGTGGTATTGGCAGCGGTAAGAGCGCGGCAGCGGATCGATTCGCTGAATTGGGCATCGACGTGGTCGACGCGGATCTGGCCAGTCGTGCAGTGGTCGAACCGGGGATGCCGGCCATGCAAAAAATAACCGAACACTTCGGCGAACAGCTGTTACAGGCAAACGGCACGCTTGATCGCGCAGCGCTACGAAGCATTGTCTTCGCCAAGGTCGAGGAACGAAAGTGGCTGCAGGGCCTGCTTCATCCGTTGATCAGTCAATACCTGCAAGACCAGATCGCTGAGAGCACCTCGCCATACTGCTTGCTGGTCAATCCTCTGCTACTTGAATCCGGTCAGGCACGCTGGTGCGACGAGATTGTGGTAGTCGATGTCTCTGAAGACGTACAAATTTCTCGAACCATGGCCCGGGACGACAATTCGCGAAGCCAAGTTGAAGCCATAGTCGCCGCTCAGTTAAAACGCGATGACCGCCTGGCACAGGCGTCTCGAACACTGACCAACGATGGCGATTTGGTCCACCTTTATCGTCAAGTCGATGCACTCCATCAGGAGCTTTTAGCGCTATGACCACCGCAAGAATTGTCAATTGTCCGACCTGCAACCAGGGGGTGAAATGGACAGCCACGAACACCAACCGGCCCTTTTGTTCTGAACGCTGCAAGCTGATCGACTTGGGTAGCTGGGCAGCGGAAGATCATCGGATACCTGCGGCAACCGCACCGGATTTCGAGGATGGCGACCCCGAACGCGATCTGTAGCGGGTTCAACCGCCTAAGGCAGAAAAACTAACTTCGATACTCGGCGTTGATCCGTACGTACTCGTAGGATAAATCCGTGGTCCACACGGTTGCAGTGGCGTCTCCCCGGCCAAGGTCAATCATCACTTGAAACTCCTCTTGAGCCAACACAGAGGCACCAGCGTCATCGGTGTAGTCATCGGCCATCAGGCCTCCAGAGGCCACTTGAACATTATCGAGCCACAGGCTGACGCGATTCGGGTCCAACTCAGTAACTTGGGCTCTGCCTATCGCCATACAGAACCGGCCCCAGTTTGCGTCTCCCGCAAACAGCGCCGTTTTGACCAATGGCGATTCCGCTACCGTGTAAGCAACCTCAAGACATTCTTGCGCATGGTTTCCACCGGCCACGGTAATGGTTACAAACTTCGTTGCCCCCTCGCCGTCCCGCACAATTGCTTGGGCTAGGGTCTGGGCGACCTCCAGCACGGCCTGTTTGAGGATGACATATCGCTCGTCCGTCACGCTGGTGATCGCCGCCATCTCGCTTATGCCCGTCGCCGCGAGCATGAAACAGTCATTGGTTGAGGTATCACCGTCCACAGTGATTCGGTTGAAGCTTCCGTCCGCTACTTCCTGCACCATCCGCTCCAGCACGTCAGGAGCCACAGAGGCATTACACGCGATGTAACCCAACATTGTTGCCATGTTGGGCTTAATCATACCGGAGCCCTTGGCCACACCCGTTAAGATGATGTCGGTTCCGTCGAGACTGACCCGCTTGCTCACCGCCTTCGTGACGGTATCGGTGGTCAGGATGGCTTTGGCATAGCCTAACCACTGATCTGGACTCAAGTCCTGAACAAGCGCCGGAATTGCGGCACAAATTTTTGAAACGTCCAGACGCTCACCGATAACACCCGTGGAAAATGGCTGTATGTCATCGCTCTGCAGACCTAGCTCCCGAGCCACAGCATCACAAACGGCTATCGCGTCGGCGCGCCCGGGCTGACCCGTCGCCGCGTTGGCATTGCCGCTGTTCACGATCCACGCGCGAGGCGTGAGACGTTCCTTGGCAAGCGCCACAGGTGGTGCAGCGAAGGCAGACTGCGTATACACCCCCGCAATTACCGTGCCCTCGTCAAACAGTGCTAAGGCGAGATCGTCGCGTGGTGCGTCCTTAATACCCGTACGTATCGCAGCCAACCGCACCCCGGGCACTGGCATCAGGCTTTCAGGCTCGACTAAGTTCACCGCCACTGGCGCCCCTCCTGCCGTCGATCGTTGGGCATCGAGTCACGGTCAGAGCTGACCGTGGCACTGTTTGTATTTTTTACCCGAACCACAAGGGCACGGTTCGTTACGCCCCACTTTACGCTCCTCTCGCACAAAGGTTTCTGCCTTTGGTGCCTCCTTGGGTTGCGCCGCGCCCTGATCGCCCGCCGCGTTCGCTTGGCTGTGCTGGAAGTTCATTTTTTGTGCGGCTTCGGCGCGACGCAGTCGTTCCTGGGCTTCAATTTCTTCCGGGTTCTCAATTTGCATGCGCGACAACATACGAACGACGTCGAACTTGATGTTTTGCAGCAAATCCTGGAAGAGCTCGAAGGACTCTCGCTTAAATTCTTGTTTCGGCTGCTTCTGCGCATAGGCCCTTAGATGTATGCCTTGTCGCAACTGATCCATGGACGCGAGATGCTCTTTCCATCGCTGATCCAGTATTTGCAGCATGATCTGTTTTTCGACCAACCGCATGTCGATGCCGGCCTCCCGCCAACGGCCTTCCTTAGCCCCATACTCTTCCTCAATCTGAGCGAGTACTCGCGCAGCCAAGCCTTCCTCATCTAGGCCTTCATCTTCTTCCAACCAACGTCCAAGGGTCTGGACGCTGGCAAATTCGTTCTGCAATGACAGTTCGAGGCCGCCGATATCCCATTGTTCGATCAAGCTTTGGGGGGGAATGTGCTGGGCCACTAAGTCGTATACCACTTCCTCTCGTAAACCTTCGATGGTTTCGGAAATGTCTTGGGAATCCATCAATTCCCGTCGCTGCTGATAAATCACCTGACGCTGATCGTTGGACACATCATCGTATTCCAACAAATTTTTTCGAATATCGAAGTTATGGCCTTCTACTTTGCGCTGAGCATTTTCGATGGAGCGATTGATCATCTTATGTTCAATCGCCTCGCCACTTTCCGCATTCAGCTTATGCATCATGTTGCGAATCGACTCCGATACGAAAATGCGCATCAGGTTGTCGTCCAAGGACAGATAAAAACGACTGGAACCCGGATCGCCTTGCCTGCCTGAGCGGCCACGAAGCTGGTTATCAATGCGTCGAGATTCGTGACGCTCTGTACCGATGATGTGCAGCCCGCCCGCCTCGAGCACCGCGTCGTGACGTCGCTGCCAGTCTGCTGTGACACTGGTTACGACTGTGTCAGGGGCGTCAGGCGTTTTGGCCAATTCGGCTTCTAGGCTGCCACCCAACACAATATCCGTACCTCGCCCTGCCATATTGGTTGCGATGGTCACCGTACCAGGACGACCGGCGTCGGCCACCACATCAGCCTCACGCTCGTGCTGCTTGGCGTTGAGCACGTTGTGGCTGATGTTACGACGATTCAATTCGGCAGAAAGTAACTCGGAACTTTCAATGGATGCGGTACCCACCAGTACGGGTTGACCGCGCTCTATGCAGGCAACGATGTCCTCCACAATGGCGTCGTATTTTTCCGCCAATGTCAGATACATCAAATCATTTCGGTCGTCTCGAACCATTGGTCGATGCGTGGGCACCACGACAACGTCCAACCCGTAAATCTGTTTGAATTCAAATGCTTCGGTATCGGCTGTACCCGTCATACCTGAGAGCTTGTTGTACAGCCGGAAGTAGTTCTGAAAGGTTGTCGATGCCAGAGTCTGGCTTTCGTTTTGGATCGCTAGGCCCTCTTTCGCTTCCACGGCTTGATGTATGCCGTCGGACCACCGGCGACCCGGCATCGCACGACCGGTATGTTCATCAACGATCACCACCTCACCCGCAGTAATCATGTATTGATCGTCACGCTTGTAGAGCTTGTGAGCCTTTAGCGCGGCGTGAACATGATGAAGCAGGCCCAGATTGGCAGACGAGTAGAGACTGTCGCCCGGCTGCAAAAGATTCAAACCAATCAGGGCGTCTTCGACTTTCTGGTGGCCGAGCTCGGTCAATTCAACCTGTCGATTCTTTTCATCCACCATGTAATCACCAGTGGGCTCGACATCTGGCTCACCAAAAACCCTAGGCGTATCGTCGAATGCCTGCTCTTCCAGCTGGGGCGGAATCTGATTGATCGTTTGGTACAGCGATGTGTTTTCCTCGGAGGCCCCGGAAATAATCAGCGGCGTACGCGCCTCATCAATCAGTATCGAGTCGACTTCGTCAATGATGGCGAAAAAGAGCTCGCCCTGAAGCCTGTCCTCGGCGGTAAAAGCCATATTGGAGCGCAGATAGTCGAACCCGAATTCGTTGTTGGTGCCGTAAATGATATCGGCCTGATAGGCCTCCATTTTTTCTGCGGCCGGCTGACCGGACTGTATGATCCCGACCCGCAGCCCAAGCGCTTCGTATATCGGTGCCATCCACTGCGCGTCTCGCTTGGCGAGGTAATCGTTTACCGTTACCACGTGGACACCCTTGCCGGGCAAGGCGTTCAGATAGGCTGGCAACGTGGCCATCAAGGTTTTGCCTTCGCCAGTCCGCATCTCGGCGATCCGCCCCTCGTGAAGCGTAATGCCACCAATCAACTGGACGTCGAAGTGCCGCATGTCCTTGGTGCGCTTTGCTGCTTCCCGTGCCGCCGCGAACGCTTCAGGCAGCAACTCGTCCAAGGTCTCGCCAGCAGCCAAGCGCTCTCTGAGCGCCGCTGTGTGAGCGACCAAATCGGTCTCGGCGTCAAATTGGGGCTCGAGGTCGTTGATGCGCTGCACCAACCGTCCCATGCGTTTCAATTCGCGAGTATTTTTCGTGCCAAATAATCGGGCGAGAAAGTTTGCCATAGTCTGCGGTTTGTAAAAAAAGCCATTGTAGCGATAGCGCCGTCAGATCTATACAGACCTGTCGACTGATTTTCAAAAAGTAGACCGAAACAGAAAGAGCAATTGCGCCTTGGCGCCTCTTATCTGGCGGCGTTAGCGAGCGCTAACGTAACGGGCTGGATTCACGGGTTTTCCCGATTTCAGCACTTCAAAGTGAACATGAGGCCCGGTCGAACGACCGCTGCTGCCCATTCGGCCGATCACGTCGCCTCGTTTCACGCTTTGACCCGCGTGCACAAGAAGCTCTTGATGGTGGCCATAGCGCGTTCGAAGATCTTCTCCGTGACTGATCTCGATGAGTTTGCCGTATCCTGACCTATGACCAGCGAAGACCACGACACCATTTGCAACCGCGATCACGTCAGAGCCGTTCGCTCCAGCAAAGTCCATGCCTTCGTGCCAGGCCTTTTTCCCAGAGATGGGATCCACTCGCTCGCCAAAGGGTGACGACATCCAGCCTTTCACAATCGGCGCTCCCACAGGCGTGGCACCTTGTTCGGTATAAACGCCAACCAGCACCTGGTCCAATATGCTCAGCTCGGTCTCACGTTGCTTTAAGCGCTCGGACAGGTTGAATAGCTGATCATCGAGATTCTCTACGCCTAGCACTTCGGCCTTAGCGCTCAACGGGCCGCCTTGAGAAACTGGGGCGTCAAAATCAAATTCATCTTGTGGCAGGCCCGATGACTCGTGCATATAGGAGGCCAGAGCCTCCATGCGCCAGAGCCTAGCTTGCATCTCCGCAATTTGGCGGCCCACCGCCTGCCGCCGAGCGACAGACTGGGATTGCAACGCTTCGACCACCGCATCCTGTTCGCTGAGCTTTGCACGCCAATTGTCGATTACCGCCGCGTCCACAAA
>JBELHZ010000015.1:0-48980 GCA_042091155.1 Gammaproteobacteria bacterium | reverse complement strand
GTGGTGGGCTTCGTCCAGAATATAAATGCAGTCCTCTGGCTCGGGCAGCACGGCCCCGCCGCCAAGAGCCAAATCTGCCAGCACTAAATCGTGATTCGCGACAATAACGTCCGAGCCTTCGAGATTGGCTCTGGCACGAAAAAACGGGCACTGCTTAAAAAACGAACAGCGGTTGTTACTGCAGCCTCGGTGATCGGTGGTGACACCAGACCACGCCGAATCGGACATCCCCTCTGCCCAGCTGTCGACTTCGCCATCCCACTGGCCCTGAGAAAAGCGACTGAGCATCTCCTGATACAGCACGGTATGGTCTTCATCCGTGGCATCAAATATCGGTATTTCCTGCTGATCTTGGTATTTGAGGTGGTCGTCCAAACGCTTCAGGCACAGGTAACGCCCCCGCCCCTTGGCCAGAGTCAGACTGAATTTCAAACCCGCGCGCTGCTGAATATCCGGCAGGTCTTGGAGAATGACCTGCTCTTGCAGGGCCACCGTCGCGGTACTGAGCACAATGGTTTTGTTGAGGCTTTGGGCAACGGGGATGGCTGCCAAGCAATAAGCAGCCGTTTTGCCCGTGCCGGTACCGGCCTCGACTACGGCCACCCGATCATCTTTTGCTGACAGACTGCGTGCAATTTGGGCGATCATCTGCCGCTGACCACTTCGAGGTTTGAAGTCCCGTGCCGCCAACCAAGTGCGGTAGGCGGTTTGAATTTTGTCTTTAACGGCATCAGTAAGGGCGGTCATAGCGCGGCACTGTGAAGCAAAAACTCGAACGAGCCAAGTGAAAAAATCCGTCTGCTGGGTAAGCCCCGTCGCACAGTGAATTGTTGCCCCCGCCAGAACCCTATGTCACTTTATCGAACCTTTCTTGCTCATTACGCTCGGGTTTGTCTATGTCCCTGTACCGCCTCATATTGCCCCTAATGTTACTTGCGCTATCCGCCGCCCAAAGTATCGCCAGCAACACCAATAAATTGTCCGTTCCGCCGGGGTTCAGCGTGCACACCCTACCCTTCTTCGTGCCAAACGCGCGTCAGATGGCCCTAACCGATGCTGGCCATCTGATCATCGGCACACGAAAGCTCGGCAACGTTTACGCGGTGAAAAATGCCCTGACAGCGGAGTCGCCAGAAGTCGTTACCCTGTTTGATGACCTGACCATGCCCAGTGGTGTTGCGGTTTATGATGGCGACTTGTTCATCGCCGCAAAAAACATTGTGCTGCGCGTGAACGATATCGATCAATCCATCACCGCCAACCCAGACGCCCATGTGGTGACCAATTCACTGCCCAAGAAAAGTCATCACGGCTGGAAGTACATCAAATTCGATCGTCAGGGACGCCTCTATGTCCCCGTCGGCGCACCTTGCAACACCTGTTTGTCCGACGATCCGCGCTTCGCGGCCATCTTGCGGATGGACCCGCAAACCGGAGCCAGCGAAATTGTCGCTCAGGGTATTCGCAACATTGTCGGCATGGATTGGCATCCGGAGACCGGTGACCTGTGGGTCAGCAACAACGGTCGGGACATGATGGGCGACGACATCCCCGCTGACGAACTCAATATTATTCCTGCCGATTCTCAGGACGTTGGCGACAGTGCGCCCCACTACGGCTATCCGTTTGTGCATTCAAATGATGCCAGCGCGCCCGCCGGCCTAATCGACGACCCTAAATTTGGTGACGATCCGGCGAGACCGGATACCACCGTACCCGCAGCGCTGCGCGTACAAGCCCACGCTGCACCCTTGGGCATGACGTTTTATACCGACGACGCATTTCCCGAGGCCTATCGTGGCGGACTGTTTGTTGCCGAACACGGTTCATGGAACCGCTCGTCCAAGGTGGGTTATCAGGTTGCTGTGATGACCGAGGGTGAAAACGGCCAACCCGCTTACCAACCCTTTGTAACGGGATGGCTTGAAGGAGAAGACGCCTGGGGCCGACCCAACGATGTGATGGTTGCGCCAGACGGCAGCCTGCTGATTTCAGACGACCGTACAGGCCGGATTTTTCAGGTGCGTTTTGAAGGCTCTGGCTCAACCGTGGCGGCGGTTCGTCCTTAGCCAAACCGCCAGCCGTCCGGAATCGTTCGAGCGTTAGCTTTTCGGTTTCGGCATCACGGAAATTTCCATGGGCGCAAAGTGCTCCATATCCACATCAATAAGATAGGGCCCTGTTGCTGCCAAGGCGTTATCTAGCGCTTGAGCGAAGGCATCGACGCTGGCCACACGTTCACCGGGCACGCCCATACTCTGCGCCATCTGTGCGAAAGCCACCTTGCCTAAGTCGGTTTCGTTGATGCGCCCAAAGCGGTTCTGCTGCAAATAACGCAGCACCCCATAGCCGGAGTCGTTGAACACACAAATGACTAAGGGCACCTGATATTGGGCGCAGGTGGCCAATTCCGTGGCATGGAACATGAAGCCCCCGTCGCCATGAATCACCAACGTCTTTGCGTCCCCGGAACGCTGGGAGGCGATGGCCGCACCCACGCTCATGGGAAAACCCGGACCAATGGCACCAGAGGTCGGATTGATCGACGTTCGCGGCGCCATAATGGGGAACTGCTGGTTGCCCCAGTTGTAGGCGGAAATGGTCTGATCGCGAACAAACACGGATTCTCTCGGCAGCTTCTCGCGAATACAGTCCATCACCTGCGGCCAGTCGGTACCCAATCGCCCTCGCATGGCCTGACGAATACCGTCGCCTGCATGCAAAATCTTATCTGAGAACTGGGCATCGTTGGCCTGCAACTCGGGAATACGCTGATTGATACCGAGCAATGCCATGCGCGCATCCGCCACCAAGCCCACATGTGCCTGATGGGTTCGGCCAATCATGTTGCTGTCGATATCGATGTGGACCAGCTTGCCTGGGGGCGTTTGCGCTGCAAACTGTCCGTCCACACCAACAGCGAACTTTGTCCCTATGGCTAGAGTGAGATCAGCATCGCCAATCGCTTTGTACATGCCCGCCGAGTTGTAATAGTTGCCAATGCACAAAGGATGATCTTCTGGCATGACGCCACGACCATCCACAGTGGTAAGCACAGGAATCTGCAGCTGTTCAGCAAGCGCCTGCACCTCGGCATGGGCGCCGGCTGCGATGACCCCGCCACCCACCAGCAGTATGCGGCGACGGGCCTGAGACAATGCATCAACCACATGATCCAAGCCTTTTTCATCCGGCACAAACTGGCCGTTATTCGGCAGCGTCAGCGTGACCGGCTGGTTGCTGGCGTATTGAATATCGATTGGAATCTCTAATGCGCCCGGCGCGCCTCGCCCGGTATACATATCGTTAAGCACGGTCTGCAGGGCCGACCCCAATTGCGATGGTGAACGCGGGCTTTCAACCCGGCGGCATACCGATGCGAGCATGGGCACCTGCTTTTCTGCTTCATGCACATAGGCCAGACCCTTGCCATAGAAGGCCGTCTCAGCCTGACCGGTGATCACCAAGACACGGGAGGAGCCGTACTGGGCTTCGTACAATCCGGTGACAGTATTGGATGTACCCGGCCCGGTTGAGGCAATCATCACGCCCAGCTTGCCGCTGGCCCGTGCGTAGCCGTCTGCGGCGTGGGTGCCGGCTTGCTCATGGCGAACGTCAATAATCTGGGTTTTACCCAATCGGTTAATGGCATCCAAAATCGGCATATTGTGGATACTGACGATGGCGAAGACATGCTCCACCTCCATCTGCGCCAATGCATCAGCAATCAGGTCCGCGCCACTGAAGTCTTCCATCAGAATCTCCTGTATTAGAATCGCAAAGATACCCTTATGGCAGAACTACCGTGATGCCAATTCGTCATAACATTAGGCCCGCGCAGACCGGATCACGCTTCGGACACATTAACGTCACTGGGCGTTGCTGATCACTCGCCAGATACGTTCAGGCGTCATCGGCATATCCAGTGCCGTAACACCCAGATGTTTAAGCGCATCGATCGCGGCAATCACTACGGCTGATGGCGCAGCACAGGCCCCGCCTTCACCGATGCCCTTAACCCCGAGTTCGTTATTAGGATCCAAGACTTCGTGAAAGCTTACGTCCATATCGGTGATATGCGTCGCGCGAGGCATGGCGTAGTCCATCAAACTGCCGCTCAGTAATTGGCCTTCATCGTCGTAGATCGCATTTTCCAGCAATGCCTGGCCGATGCCCATGGCCACCCCGCCATGCACTTGACCCGCAGCGAGCAGCGGATTGATCACACGACCGCAGTCGTCCACGGCGGTGTAGCGAACCACATCCACCACCCCGGTCTCCGGGTCGATTTCCACTTCCGCGATATGCGCGCCGTTAGGAAAGGTAAAGCCGCCACCGCGGTTATAGCGCAGAGTTTTCGCCAGCTTGCGGCCACCAAATTGGGGCTGCTGAGACGCTTCGGCTACTTGCTGCAGAGACACTTGGGCGTCAGTGGTCGCGGCTGTAAACAGACCGTCCGCATATTCCACCCGTTGAACCGCGGTTTGAATCATTTCTGCGGCGATGCTTTTGGCCTCATCCACCAAGGCCAAGCCCGCACGTTTCACCGCAACACCACCCATTTGGGATGAGCGCGAACCACCCGTGCCACCACCGAAGGCGACGACTTCGGTGTCGCCTTGAATGATGTTGATGTCTTCAAAATCGACACCCAAGGTGTCGCTGAGAATTTGCGCATAAGTTGTTCGGTGGCCTTGGCCGTGGGAGAAAGTCCCCACCACCACGTCGATACGACCGTCCTCGCCAACGCTGATCGCGGCCTCTTCTTCCGGGCCTCCGCCACTGGATTCCACATAAAAGCCAATACCGCGACCCCGCAGCAAGCCCTGGGCAGCACTGGCGTCTGCGCGCTTGGCAAAGCCCTCCCAATCGCTGCGCTGCAACGCCATATCCAGTGTGGCGCTGAATTCCCCGCTACTGACGGTGACGCCGGACGGCAGTTGATAAGGCATATCAGACGGCGCGATAAAATTGCGTTTGCGCAGCCCTATGGCGTCCATGTCCATCTGCTGAGCAGCTGCGTCAAACAGACGCTCCATGACATAGCAGGCTTCAGGCCGACCGGCACCGCGATAGGCGCCCACTGGCATGGTATTCGTGAACACGCATCGTACAGACTGATGCAGACTGGGAATGCGATACACCGAACCCACAATACGGCCACCGGCCATGGTGGGCACAAAGGGCCCGGCGTTGGAGCAATAGGCCCCAAGGTTTGCCGTGGTTTCTACCCGCACACCCAAAATATTTCCCTGAGCATCGAAACTGCCCGTCACTTCCGTGAGATTGTCGCGGCCGTGATTATCGCTGAGAAACATTTCCGAGCGGTCACCGGTGTATTTTATTGGACGACCCAAGGCCATGGCAGCAAAGGCCGCCACACAGACTTCCGAATGCACTTCGCCGCGTACGCCGAAACCACCACCGGTGTCTGGCGAAACCACCCGGATCTGAGCCGATGACATGGAAAAAATACTGGCCAAAACAGCGCGTTGACCTAGGGCCCCCTGGCTTGGGTTGTACAGGGTAAAACCGTCGTCTGTCGGTTCCACCAGCGTGGCACGTGGCTCCAGCGGACTGGGTACGACCCGATTGTTGACTAATTTGACGCTGACCACATGCGCACCCGACGCCAGCGATTGATCCACATCTGCCGCAGAGCCTTGTTCAAAATGCACACACAGATTATCCGGCTGCCCTTCGTGCATGGGCTGGGTGTCTGGGTCCAGCGCCTTGGCAGGATCGCTGCAGGCGGGCAAATCGACGACGCTGAGTTCAATGGCTTCGACAGCATCCAGCGCTTGCTCCGGCGTCTGAGCGATGACTGCCGCAATGGCCTGTCCCACGAAGAGAACCCTGCGTTCGGCTAAAATCGGTCGGCGCGGAATGAAGGCCGGTTCGCCCCGGGCGTTCTTGAGCAGTGCACGACAGGGAAGGCCACCGAGTCCCTGTAAATCTTCCGCCGTGTAAACCGCCTCAACACCGGGCCGGCCAAGCGCGGCACTGATATCGAGCTCTGTAATGTGCCCGTGGGCATAGGGCGACCGCAGAATACGGATATACAGCTGATTCGGTCGATTGATGTCGTCGGTGTATTGACCTCCACCAGTAATCAAACGCGGGTCTTCACTGCGGGGCACGCTTTGGCCAATACCAAACTTCACAACTAACAACTCTCCAGCACTGCGATGTAGCAACCACGCCACATCACGATATTTTTCAAGCGCAAACTAAGACGCGACTTCGGCAACCACGGGGTTGCTCAACGTGCCAATGGGTTTGACTTCTACTTCGATCAAATCGCCTTCATCCATAAAGACTGGCGGCTTGCGGGCGGCTCCCACGCCACCCGGAGTGCCGGTTACCAGCACGTCGCCGGGCTTGAGTTCCACGAAGGTGGAGCAGTATTCCAGAATCTCGGCAAATCCATGCACGAGCAGATCTGACGTTGCGTTTTGCATTACTTCGCCGTTAAGACGGGTGGTGATCTCCATGGCATCCAGATCACCAACCTCGTCCATTGTCATCATCCACGGCCCAAACCCACCGGTACTGGCAAAATTTTTGCCCGGTGTGAATTGACTGGTCTGGCGCTGATAGTCGCGCACACTGCCGTCGTTATAAATGGAGAAACCTGCAACATGAGACATGGCATCGGCGGGCTTGATGCGCCGGCCTGCCTTACCGATGATTAGGGCAATCTCGCCTTCAAAGTCTAGAGAGGTCGATTCCAGCGGTCGTACCATGGGTGCGTTATGCCCCATTTGTGCATCAGCAAAACGCACAAAAATCGTTGGATAGCCTTCGCCACCGCGGCCGGTTTCTTCTTGGTGAGCCTTATAGTTCAACCCCACACACATGATTTTCGCGGGATCCGTAATGGTGGGCAGATAGTCAATATCTGCCAATGGGACATCGGCCTGATCGCCGCAGTTGCCGGTCAGCTGCGTTAACGCATCTGCGGCAATGGCCTCGCGCAGAGAGACAAACTCACTGCGCGCGCCAGCGTCGACCACGCCTTCGCTACCGTCACCACCCACAACCACATAACCAAAGGTCTCATTGCCATCGCGTAAAAATGAAAGCCAACGCATCGTCGAATCCTTTTTTCAGTCGGGTTGTTAGTCGAACATAATCACGCTGCGGGCAATTTCACCCGTTTCCAGCGCCGCCATACCTTCATTGATGTCGGCCAGTGCAATTCTGTTGGAAATCATATCGTCCAAATGCAGCTTGCCTTGCAAGTAAAAATCGACGAAGCGCGGCATATCCACGCGGAAGCGATTAGAGCCCATCATCGAACCCTGAATTTTCTTCTCGGCCAAGAAATCCACACCGTGTAGCGAGACCATCTGCCCTGGAGGAATCATGCCGATTACCGTGGCGGTACCGCCGGCTCGCAACATCCGAAATGCTTCTTCCGCCGTGGCTTTCAGGCCAATTGCCTCGAAGGAGTAGTGCACACCACCGCCGGTCATCTCTTTCACTTTTTCGACGGCCTCACCGTCACTGGCGTCCACCAGATCCGTTGCCCCGAACTTACGCGCAAGCTCTAGCTTTGACGGCACCATGTCCACAGCAATGATGCGCGAAGCACCAGCCAACGCGGCACCGTTAATCGCGGACAAACCAATACCACCGCAGCCAATCACTGCCACAGTAGACCCAGGTTCCACGGCCGCGGTATGAATCACCGCACCGATACCCGTGGTGACACCGCAGCCAATCAGGGCCGCACGGTCCATGGGCATGTCTTCACGCACTTTCACCAGCGCGTGTTCGTGCACCAACATCATTTCAGCAAACGAGCCCAACTGAGCAAACGGCGTTAACGGCTGTTCACTTTGACTCAGGCGGGGTTCCTCGTCGCTGGTGCGATTGGTTTCCGGTTCTTGGCAGAGGGACAGGTGGCCGGTTAAGCACTGCTCACAATGACCGCAAAAGACCGACAAACAGGTAATGACATGGTCGCCGGGCTTGACGTAGTGCACGTCGCTACCGACCTGCTCTACGATGCCAGCGCTTTCATGGCCCAAAACCATGGGTAATTTGCCGGGGTAGCTGCCGTTGAAAAAGTGCATATCACTGTGACAGATACCCGCAGCTTTCGTACGAATCAGAACTTCTCTCGGACCGGGTTTGGAAACCGTTACTTCTTCGATTTCCATCGGCACATTTACTTCACGAAACACCGCTGCTTTCATGTCGACTCCCCAACATTTAATTGACCTTCGAGTGTGCCATAGGCATTGAGGCAAAAGAATATGTAATCGTCAGTTGACCAAGCGGAAATTTAAAGTGGGCGCTGAGAGGACCTGCAGTGCTCGGTACAAAGGTCAAAAAAGGTTCGGCTGTTTGCCCGTGCTAGGACAACCCAACCAAGTCCGCTGCTACGATGGCCTGAGCCGCGGCTATGGCCGCGCGCATGCCTGTGGCATCGGCGATGCCCTGACCCGCAATATCGAAGGCTGTGCCGTGATCTACGGACGTGCGCACCATCGGTATACCCAGCGTCGCGGTGGTGGATTCGTGGAAATTGTGTACCTTGATCGCGATGTGTCCTTGGTCGTGATACAGAGCAAGCACCACATCAAATTCGCCCGCAATGGCTCGATTGAATACTGAATCGGCAGGGAGTGGGCCCGTGGCCTGAATTCCGTCTTGCTGGGCCTGATTCACCGCCGGCAACAGCTCTTCGATTTCTTCCCGACCCAACAGCCCGCCTTCTCCCCCGTGCGGGTTCAGGGCCGCTACGGCGATACGTGGGTTGTGCAAGCCCCACTGACTCAGGGTTTGGTGGATTAAGTGCAGTTTGCCCAATACCTGCTCTGCGGTGACAAAACGCACGGCTTCGGCCAAGGATTTGTGGGTCGACAGGTGCACTACCCGCAAACCCGGGGTCATCAACATGGTGGCTGTTTGGCTTACGCCGGCCAGGCGTGCCAAAATTTCCTGATGACCAATATCGTTCACATAGCCTGCGGCGTGAATGGCTTCTTTGTTGATCGGCGCGGTCACCATCGCCGCCAACTCACCCTGCAAACAGCGGGTCGCCGCCCATTCCACGGCCTGCACCGCTAGCTCGCCGCAGCGGGCCTGAACTTGGCCAAAACGAAAATCCTCGGACTCCGGCATGCCGAGATCGAGCAAATTCCACCCGGGTTCAGCCTCCGCTGGAGAGTCAATAACGTTCAATGGGGGCAGGGCTTGCCCAATACACGCCGCGCCTTTGTCCAAAGCCCAGCGTGTGCCGACCAAAATCCACCGGGTATCGGACCGCTGAAGTGCATCGGGCGCTTCGGTTGTCGATGCCATCGTGCGCGCCAGAATTTCCGGCCCAACACCGGCGGGATCGCCCATGGTGATCGCGATGGGCAGTGATGAATCCTGGGCTGTTGTTGTCATGGTCGCCTTGCCGTTGAAGAACCGATTGGTAATGTCGCACTGAATGCTTGGTTCGCCAAGCCATCATTGCCCCCGGCTATCCGCCCAGCGGCCGACATGAGCTGAAAATAAAATTGTGACAACTAAAAGTTAACAATTTGATTGATTTTTATATCTGTATATTTATACAGTAGTGCGCCTAGCAGTATTTCTTGAACAGGCGCTTAACCATGCAATCTCTTCGTGATTTGATCGACAGCTTTAATCTCTACGCAGTCTGCGAGGCCTGTCAGCGGCAGACCAAGCTGAACGTACAAAAACTCATCAAACACTTGGGCGCAGAGACCCAAGTACACAAAATGCGTTCGAAATTGCGCTGCAGAGTTTGCGGTACGCGTACCGAAGATTTACGCATCGTCTATGTCGGACAGAAAGATCAGGAGGCCATTTTCCAATACCGGCGCTAGAGAGCCGCTGTGCGGCTAGAGCATCTCGGTATCGACCAAGGTCAGGCCAAAACCTTCCACACCCACATAGTCGACGGAACGACCGGCGATGAGTCGGATTTTACTCAGCCCCAGATCTCGCAAAATTTGCGCACCGACGCCGACTTCAAGCCATTGGCTGCGTCGCTCGTCTTCTCGGCTTTGGGATTCAAAATCTTCCAGCGGAACACCCACAAAGCCTGTTCGCAGATAAATCAGTACACCACCGCCCAACGCTTCGATGCGCTTCATGGCCGTATTAAGCAGACTGTCCGAATGCTCGTCGCTTTGGGCACCGAACAGATCTTCCACCAGCTTTTCGCGGTGAATCCTCACAGGCACAGACTCCATGGCATGGATGTCGCCAAACACCAAGGCAATATGCTCTGCATCCTCGAACTTGGTTTTGTACCCATAGGCTTGGGCGTCGCCAATGGCCGTGGAAACGGCAAACTCGTAGCTGCGCTGCACCAATTGCTCGCGTTGCTGGCGGTAAGCAATCAAATCCGCAATGGTGATGATTTTCAGCTTGTGTTCGCGGGAAAAGGCCATGAGATCGGGCATCCGCTGCACGGTGCCATCGTCGTTGACCAGCTCGGCCAACAAACCCACAGGCGGCAAGCCCGCAAGCGTCGCCAAGTCGGTTCCCGCCTCGGTGTGACCCGAGCGCACCAGCACACCACCTTGTCGCGCAACTAGGGGAAAAATATGCCCGGGGCGAACAAAGTCATCTGCCGTTACATTGCTGTTGGTTAGCGCCTGAGTGGTCGCTGCTCGTTCTTCTGCCGAGATCCCCGTTGTCAGGCCTTCTTTGTAGTCAATCGAGACCGTAAACGCCGTGCTCATCGGGGCATCATTGCGCGACACCATGGGATCAAGATGCAGCTTCACTGCCTGTTCCTGAAGAATCGGGGTGCACAAAATGCCGCTGGTGTGACGAATCATGAAAGCGACGGCTTCAGGCGTCGCCTTGCTTGCGGCCATGATCAGATCGCCTTCGTTTTCACGATCATCGTCATCGACGACCATGATCATTTCACCCTGTCGTATCGCCGTCAGGGCTTCTTCAATGGTGTTGAAGACATTCGGGGTATTTTCGTCGCTCATGAAATCGTCGCTCTGTCCAAAACGGAGCAAAAGCCTAGCACAGCCATATATGTGCAAACAGTGAAGGCCAGCCTGTGCTGACAGGGTCTGTCTGTTCGCCTAACCCTCGTCCTCAATCGCAAACGCCACCACATAATCCGAACTGCCACCCACAGGCGCACGGGTATCGCCGCCTGCCGCAATGACCACAAACTGACGCACCCTGCCTTGCTCGTCCTTTACCGAG
Source organism: Gammaproteobacteria bacterium (assembly GCA_042091155.1). Taxonomy (GTDB): domain Bacteria; phylum Pseudomonadota; class Gammaproteobacteria; order Pseudomonadales; family Azotimanducaceae; genus UBA4421. The sequence goes on along the minus strand of JBELHZ010000015.1, from coordinate 37,778 downwards.
TAGCTCATGGGCGTCGCTACCCCAGGTGCCGGCAAAGCGTGCTTCCAGAGCAGCTCGCCGTTGTCCACATCGTAGGCTCGCAGCGAACGGTCAAACATGGAGCCAAGGAAAAAAAGGCCCGTAGAGGTCAACAGGGGGCCACCTATCTGGGGCAGTCCCACATTGAATAAGCCGTTGAGGAAGCCAGGATACTGCCCGTGGGGTTGCCGCCACATCTGCCTGCGCTGATTCAAATCAATCACCAGCACCTCGCCCAGCGGAAACCCCGCACAGGGCAAAATACCAAGGAACGGGTCAAACATTAGATGACGCGCCATCGAATAGGCTGTGCCCGACTGCACACCGACCTCAACATCGGACGCTAACTCGAAGAAATCCCGGAAGGCAAAATAGGCCTCACGACGCTCGTCCAAGGGCAGCTGCGTATTGTTCATTGTGCGAATCAACTCCGGCGGCGCCTTGGATTGATCCAATAGCTTGGTACGAAATGCCAGGCTGTTCGCATGCACCGCAACCAAACCACGCTGGGCGTCTACTGCCACGCCGCCCCAATTTGTCGCGCCCATATTGCTGGGCAGACCAATAGTCCACTGTTCGGTAATCGGCGTATACACATCGCCGATCTGAGACTCTTCCTCGTAACGGCTGCATAGCCCGAGAGGCGATTGACCCGCTACGTAGCCACGAGATACCTGAAAGGCTTCCGGCGGAAACGGCTGAGTGGGGGACAGTTGATCCTTTAATGGCCCATAACGCGGCACCTGCCGCTGTTCCACGTCAATCAAGGGCTCGCCGGTTTCGCGATTGAGCACAAAAATAAAGCCCATCTTAGTGCTCTGAATCAGTGCCGGTACCGCCTCGCCATCAAGCTGAAGATCCACAACCGACGGTATCGACGGCACATCAAAATCCCAAAAGTCCCGTTCGACGGTCTTAAAGTGCCACAGCAGGTCGCCGGTACTGCCCCGCAAGGCGATCACAGAGGAACCGTAATAGGCCATATCAGGGCCTTCATTACGGAAGTAATCCGGTGCCGGATTACCGGTGGGCAAAAACACCATGTCTCGCTGCTGATCCACCGCAAAGCCCGCCCAAACATTGGGCGTGCCCAGGGCGTATCCCGCCTCGCTGACCAACCCTGTCGTGTAATCGAAATCGGGCGGTGCCAGATCAAAAGCCCACACCAGTTCACCCGTGCGAACATCAAAACCCCGGACCACACCACTGGGTGCATCAATCCGCTGGTTGTCTGATACCGCGGAACCCACCACGACCACATCACCCACGACAGCCGGCGGTGAAGTGACCTGGTATTCCTGGGACCACAACAGCTTGCCTATGCCAGACACCAGATTGATCTCGCCGCCGTCACCAAAGTCCGAGCACACGGCGCCACTTTGTCCGTCCAAGGCAATCAGACGCGCATCGTTGGTACCGAGAAACAAACGGCTCGTGCAGTCTCCCTTAGACGTTGACTGGGTTTTCGCCGTATCGCCACTACTCGACCACTGAGCCAAGGCCCGACAGTTCGCCTGATTGGGATAGGGTCCCTCGCCGATTTCGGCGTCATAGTTCCAAACCACAGCGCCGGTGAGAGGGTCCAGTGCCGACACCTTATTCAACGGACTGCAAACGATCAGCAGGCCGTTGGCCAGTATGGGGGTGTTTTGAAAAATTGAGTTCGCGTCACCGGTGCGGAAAGACCAAGCGGGCTTCAGCCGATCAATATTGCTCGATGAAATCAAGGCGGCGTCGGTAAAGCGTGCACTGCCAGTGCCCGCATAGCTGGGCCACGGCGTGGTTTGGCGGGGCTGAGCTGACGTATCGGCATCGGCTTGGAATTTAGCAAAGTCTGCGCTGCTGCAACTGCCTAGCAATGCGGCGAAGACCAGCAATGCAAACGCAGTACTTGGAACACGGCTGACAACTCGATCGGACATGGTCTTCCCCATAAAAACGACAACATTGAGTCGACGTGACTTGCGCCGACATATCAGTAGCAACGGCGTCGATTCTGGTACAAGACGTTAAGACAGACAATGCCGTGTCCAGATGAAGTGCGTCAACGAGCATCAACTCCGATACGTGGCGGGTATCGCAGAATTTCAGCTACGCGAGCAGAAGTCCGAGATTGACGGAATATCAGGAATATGGCGCACCCGGCAGACGACGAACCACCGGTTCGGCGGTGTGAGCGCAACATCGCTTACCAGCGATGTTGATCAAGCGAGCAGAAGTCCGAGATTGACGGAATATCAGGAATATGGCGCACCCGGCAGGACTCGAACCTGCAACCCCCAGGTTCGAAGCCTGGTATTCTATCCAGTTGAACTACAGGTGCGCTGTCTCGCGTGAAGACTCACTCGAGGGAGCGGAATGTTGCACCAGCCTCGAAGCACACGCAAGAGCACGGCGGCAATTCCTCACTGTTTTACTAACTTCGTAACAAACGACCGGGCACCGCCCCGCTGTGTTCATTGTTCGTGAGCAAAATTTCACCGTTCACAACCGTGTTGAGAATGCCGTCCGCCGTCTGCTTCAGACGCTTCGCACCCGCAGGCAAATCGTGCACCACATCAGGCATACGCGCACCAATGGTGTCCGCGTCAAACACCACCAGATCTGCCGCCATTCCCTCTCGTATCAACCCGCGGTCGTGGAGGCCCCACATGGTGGCTGTGTTGTAGGTGATCTGTTTCACCGCCTCTTCCAGTGTCATGGCTTGTTTCTCTCGTACCCAGTAGCTCAACAAGTGCGTTTGCAGAGACGAATCCATAATCTGCGATACGTGCGCCCCAGAGTCGGAGAAGGTAATCACCGAGCGTGGATGCTTCATCATATCCAACACTTGGGATTGATCTTCGTTGGCGATTGGCTGACGGAAGAACATTTTCAAATCACGCTCCAGCGCCATATCGATCATCAGTTCCACGGGGTGCACGCCCTTGGCGCGCGCCAGCTCTGCCATGGATGGCTTGTCGTAAACCATGTCATCCATCGGGTAGATGTAATCCCACTCCGGTGGCCGCGCCTCGGCTCCCACCACTCGCGGCCCGGTATATTCTCGACTGGCCACCTCAATCAGCTTGGCCTTGATTTCAGGATTACGCATTTTGGCGGCCTGTTCCGCCAGCGGTAACTGGCGAAAATCTGACCAGTATTCCCAAGTATCGAACGGTGTGTTGCTTTCGAATGACAACAGACTCGACAGCGCGCGACTGTGCACTTGGGCAAACATTCGCCCGCCTGCCGCCGCGGTTTCATCCAACAAATCGAAGTAAGGACGCCACAGATCTGGGGCGGCACGCACGCTGAACATGCCCCAGGTCTGAGGCACACCGGATTCCACGGCTAAATCCCTGAGTCGGCCATGATATTCGGCAATACGCGCCGGGTCTCGTCCCGGTGCTTCACCCGCAATTTCAAACAATCCCTTACCGGTTTCCCCTACGGCATTCACGATGGCACGCACCTCGTCCCACTCGGCGATACGACTTGCCACAGGGCGGTCGTCTGCGGTCAGGTGATTGAAGGTACGAGAAGTTGAAAAGCCGATGGCACCCGCATGCATGGCCTGCTTCACCAGATGCTGCATTTGTCGTACGTCGTCCTCGCCTGCGGCATCGGAGAACGCGCGCTCGCCCATAACATAGGTACGCAGCGCCGAATGGCCAATGTAACCGGCGTAATTGATGCCCTTTGGCAGATCGTCGATGACATCCAAAAATTCCGGGAAGGTCTCCCAGCGCCAATCAATCCCTTCCAGCATGGCGTCTCTTGAGAGGTCTTCTGCGCGTTCCAGGTTGCGAAAGACCATGTCCGCGTCTTCTTGCTTGCAGGGTGCTAGGGTAAAACCACAGTTACCCATCACCACGCTGGTGACCCCGTGGTAAGACGAGCAAGAACCAATCGGATCCCAAAAAATTTGGGCATCCATATGAGTATGACCATCGACGAAACCCGGCGACACGATATGCCCCTCGGCATCAATGGTCTGTTTCGCGCGTTCGTTAATCCGGCCGATGGCTGCAATTTTGCCGCCGCTGACCCCCACGTCGGCGCGGTAACCGGGATTGCCTGAACCGTCCACAACGGTTCCATTTTTGATCAGTAAGTCGTAAGTCATGTCCTCTCCTCATGCGCAAACACCAACGCCACACCATGCTAGCATGTCGAATTCAGGCTCTGGCTCAGCACACCACCATGCAATACACCGAAAACTCGCCCAGACTCGCCTTTAAAGTACATCCTGGCACCGGGCCTTATCTACTCATGGTGCACGGTTTTTTATCCTCTAAAGCCCAGTGGCTAGCAAACCTTGACGCCCTTGGCAGCGTTTGCAAACCCGTGACTGCAGAGCTTTGGGGTCATGGCGGTTCGCCGGCGCCGGCTGATACCTCTCTTTATGCACCAGAGGCGTATCTTGCGCAATTCGAACACATCCGCGGGCAACTGGGTATCGACCGCTGGTTTGTTTGCGGTTACTCGCTGGGTGCAGGCCTGACCATTCGCTACGCGCACGAATTTGCTCAACAGGTTTACGCGCACATTTTCACCAACTCCAACTCGGCCTTAGCGGATGCCGCCCTAATTCAGGAGTGGCGGGACACAGCAACCAAGTCCGCCAACAACATCCGCAAAGGCGGGCTCGCTGCCATAGACAGAATACCCGTGCACCCTCGCCGCGCGCGGAACTTGCCGGCATTGGTGAAAGAACAGCTCATGGAAGATTGCGCCAATATAAAGCCAGAGGGTGTGGCCAATACCCTTGAGTTCACCAACCCCTTCACCAGTATTCGACACCTGGCAGCGACGAACCCGAGGCCTGCGCTGCTGTGTTACGGCGTGAAGGAGCGGCGTTTTGCTGACAACAAGACCTGGGCTGAAAAGCACATGGCCAATCTGTCCATCGTAGAAATTGACGCCGGTCATGGGGTGAACATGGATGGCGCAGAGTCGTTCGACCGCCATGTCTGCAACTTTATCCGCCAACACACCTAAGCCTTGAGACGCCCAAGGCAATAGACACGGGAGAACACCATGGCAAAGCAACCCAGTCGTCCACGACGCAGCACGTTATCGGTACCAGGCAGTTCCCAAAAAATGATCGCCAAGGCCGCCACCTTGCCCGTAGACCAAGTGCTCCTCGACTTGGAGGACGCGGTCGCAGTGGACGCCAAAGTCGACGCACGAGCGACAGTCATCGAGGCACTGAACCAGCAACCCTGGGCTGCACCCACCGTCAGCCTGCGCATCAACGACGTAGAAACCCAGTGGTGCCATGACGACATCATTGATGTGGTTACCCAAGCCGGAGAACATCTGGACACCATCATTTTGACCAAGGCGAAATCCATCGGCGACGTTCGCTTTGTACATCTACTGCTGGATCAGCTCGAGCGTAAGCTGGGCCTGAGCAAACGTATCGGCATCGAGTGTTTAATCGAAGAGGTCGACGGGTTAATGCGGGCAGAAGAGATCGCCGCGTGTTCCGATCGCATCGAAACCCTGATCTTTGGCGTCGGAGACTACGCCGCCAGCCAGCAAATGCAGTTGGCGTCGGTTGGCAGCACTGACGGCTATGCCGGCGACCTGTGGCACTACCCGCGTTTCAAAATGACCATCGCATGCCGGGCCAATGGTATCGATCCTATTGACGGTCCTCTGGCTGACTTCAACGATATCGATACCTTGGTACTCGAAGCGAAACGCGCTCAGATCTTGGGAATGGCCGGTAAGTGGGCCATTCATCCATCTCAGGCAGACCCCATTCAACACGTCTTCACACCGTCTCCCGAACGAATTGCAGTGGCGCGCAAACAAAGAGCCGCCTACCAACAGGCGCAGCAGGACGGGCTGGGGGCTATCAGCGTGGATGGCGTGATGGTGGACGCCGCCAGCATTCGGATCACTCAGAGCTTGCTCGATCGAGCAGACCTGCTGGGCCTGTAGCTTGAGCGCTAGCCAAATCTCTACCGCGTCCTTGGTGCAACAGGTTCGGGGCTGCACCGTATGCACCGAACAGCTGCCTCTGAAGCCCAGACCGGTGTTTCAGTTTGGGGCCGAGGCGCCGATTTTACTCGTCAGTCAGGCCCCGGGCACAGCAGCCCATCGCAGTGGCATACCCTTTGACGATCCCAGCGGTGACCGGCTGCGCAGATGGCTCGGCGTCAGCCCAGACAGCTTCTACAACACCAATCACTTCTCGCTTCTGCCCATGGGATTTTGTTATCCGGGTAAGGGCAAGGGTGGCGATTTACCGCCGCGACCCGAATGCGCAAAGCGCTGGCGGAACGAGCTACTGAGCAGACTCAACAATGTGCAGCTCACCCTACTCGTAGGCGCCCATGCCGTGAATTGGCATATGAACAAACCAAGAGCGACCTTGGGGAATCTGGTCGAACATTGGCAAAGCCGCTGGCCGGATACCGTCGTCTTACCGCACCCGAGTCCTCGCAACACCTATTGGATCAACCAGCGCCCGTGGATCGAAGACACCATCGTGCCCGCAGTGCAGGCGCGGGTCGCTCACCTACTCGGCAACTGACTTGGCTAAGACTGTGACGCCGCGCGCATGAAGGTGTTGAGATCAAAATAGTCTCGCCACTCTTTGATTTTACCGTCGGACATTTCGAACACACCCAAGCAGGGCAGATCCACGCCTCCTGATGCGAATGCGGTGCGATCGACACGTTCACAAAACACCAAATCGTCATGCGCTACCAAGTGCAGAATTTCCCAGTCGGTAGCTGACCAATTGGCGATAAAGCCCCCGATAAACTTCTGCACGTTATCTCGCCCCCTGACCGGCTGTGTTGGCATGTTGTAGTAGCAGCCATCAGCAGTGAAATAGCTGGCGAGCTCCACCGGATCCAATCGCGACCAAGCGGCGATAAAGTCTCGGATGATCTGAGCGTTATCTGTCATGTTTTGCTCGCTTAGTTAGGCCACCATCAATAGGATCGCGGCAGATCAAGAACATGCTCGGACACGAAGTTACAGATCATCTCTTGAGAAATAGGCGCGATGCGCATCAGCCGCGCTTCGCGCCAGTAGCGCTCAACATGGTATTCCTTGGCGTAGCCAAAACCGCCATGGGTCTGCATCGCCTGATCTGCCGCCTGAAAGCTTGCATCGGCAGCCAACCACTTGGCCATGTTCGCTTCGGCACCGCAGGGCAAACCGTTATCCAGCATCCAAGCCGCTTTGCGAATCATCAGCTCTGCCGCGTCCAATCGCATTTTGGCTTCAGCCAATGGAAACGCCACGCCTTGGTTTTTACCAATGGGCCGGCCAAAGACCACACGCTCATTGGCGTAGCCGACGGCACGGCGCAAAGCCGCCTTCCCGATACCCAGCGCCTCGGCTGCAATCAAAATGCGTTCGGCGTTTAGACCGGAAATCAGATACTGGAAACCCTTGCCCTCTTCGCCAACCCGATCGGTAACGCTCACGGGCAAATCGTCATAGACGACCTCGCAGGTCGCAACAGCATTCCGGCCGACTTTGTCGATGGGCGAGATGGTGACCTCGTCGCGCTGCAACTCTGCGAGCAGCAAGGTCATGCCGTCGGTGCGACGCTCCACTTCATCACGGGGTGTGGTGCGGGTCAGCAGCAAAACCCGCTCGGACTGCAACGCCTTAGTTGTCCAAACCTTACGGCCCCGCACAATGTAGTGATCGCCCTCTTTGCGCGCGGCGGTTTTGATCGATGTGGTGTCGGTTCCCGCATCCGGCTCAGTCACGCCGAAGGCAACATGCAGCTCGCCCCGAGCAACCGCAGGCAGATATTTTTGCTTCATTTCCTCTGAGCCATATTTGACAACAGGCTCCATGCCAAACATGGACAGGTGCAGGGGGGTTGCCCCGTTCATGGCCGCACCAGACGCAGCCACCTCTTCGAGCACGATACTGGCCTCGGTGATGCCACGGCCGCTACCGCCATAGGCTTCGGGTATTGCAATACCGATCCAACCAGCTTCCGACATGGTGTTGTAAAAGTCCCATGGGAATTCGTGGTCCGCATCCTTTTGCGCCCAATACTCATCGGGGAAATTCTCGCAAACCTTGCTGACGGCATCGCGAATCAGGTCTTGTTCTTCGGTGAGTGAAAAATCCATTCGTCCCCCTGTTTGTTCGCTAACGTGTTCTGCAGTATAGATAATTCCACGTTACCACCGACAGCAGAGGAATCCATGGCATCTGAACACGAGCTGACCCTTCAAACCGACCGCATGCAAGCCAAAATCGAAGACGGTATCGGCTGGATGGTGTTCAACAATCCTGCGCGGCATAACGCCCTGTCACTGGAAATGTGGGAAGGCATCGGCGATATCCTCGAACACTTCGCCAGCAATGATGACGTGCGCGTCATTGTCATGCGGGGCGCTGGCGGCAAGTCCTTCGTGTCTGGCGCGGATATTTCAGAATTCGATACATCGCGTGCGAATGCGGAACAGCGGGCCAGCTACGGCGTGATCGCGGGTCGGGCAACCCACTGGCTGGCGAAAATCGAAAAGCCGCTGATCGGCCTGATCGAGGGGTACTGCATCGGCGGTGGACTGGCAACCGCGCTATCGGCCGATGTGCGTTTCGCCACGCCGGACTCACGTTTCGGCATACCCGCAGCGAAACTGGGTCTCGGTTACGAATACGAAGGTCTCGCCAAACTCGCCCGCTTGGTCGGTCCAAGCCGTGCTCGAGACATCATGTTTTCGGCCCGATTCATGCCCGCCAGTGAGGCCTACGAGATGGGTCTGATTAACTTCATTCACGAACGGGACGCAATCGAAACCGCCTGTATCGATTACGCAACAACCATCGCCAACAACGCCCCGCTCACCGTGAAAGCCGCCAAGGCCGCGGTCAATGCGTGGGAACGAGACAGCCGGGACGATGAAGTCGAGGCAGTTCGAGCCATGGTCGATGCGTGCTTTAACAGTGAAGACTATCGCGAGGGGCGCAAAGCCTTTGCCAGCAAACGCACACCTGAATTCAAAAACCGGTAATGGACACCCTTCTGCCACTGATTTATCGCCGCATCTGCTAAGATCGCAGTTTGCCTAATCGAGAAGGAACGCCATGAACCCAGCCGTCACCGCATGCGTCATCGTCATCGGAAACGAGATTCTCTCGGGCCGCACTCAAGACATAAACTTGAACCATATCGCCACCACCCTGGGTGACTGGGGCATCCAAGTTCACCACGCACGGGTGATTCCAGACGACGAGGCCATCATCGTTACGACCATCAACGAAGTGCGAGCGGCCTACGATTACGTTTTCACCACCGGCGGCATTGGCCCGACCCACGACGACATTACAGCGGTATGTATTGCCAAAGCGTTTGGCGTGCCGGTTATCCAAGACCCAGAGATCGCCGAGCGAATCCGTCAACGTCCGGCACCCGATGACATCATGGCTTCGCGTCTGTTAATGGCCCGGGTACCCGAAGGCGCGTCGCTGATCGACAACCCCAGCGGCGGGCCTCAAGGCTTCGCCATGGAAAACGTTTACGTCATGGCAGGAATTCCCCGAGTCATGCAGGGCATGCTCTCAACCCTTGAAGGCAAGCTGCGCAGTGGTTTCGTCATACGCAGCCATACCGTCCGCGCCTACACAGGCGAGAGTTCCATTGCTGACGCCCTGGCACAGATCCAACAGGACCACCCGGATGCAGACATCGGTAGCTATCCGTTTTTGCGCGATGACCGCTACGGTACGCACGTGGTGATCCGGGGTGCAGACACCGAGTTACTCGCCCAGATTGCCGCCCGGGTAATGGACGCAGTACGCGCCATTGGTGAAGAGCCGGAAAACCTCGGTCTGGACGCCGACGCGAAGGCGTGATCGTCGTGATGCGCCACAGAACAGGAATCGGGCGAGTAATTCAACTGGCCAGCCTAGTGCTGGCGCTGATGGCTCCAAGCCTGCAAGCCTACGTTTCGGTAGCTCACCACACCAGCGATCCATCGACGTTGTACAGCAGCGGAACACAGCCGAACCGGGTACTGGCAGCCCAACGCGCATTGAGCAAATGCCAGCGCACCTCTGACAAGCCGCCAACGAACGGCGTCTGCGAGCTGATCTTTATGGACAGCATACCCATCGCCACAGCCCAGCAACTGCTACCTCAAAACGATACCACCCCACTCTATTTGTGGCGCTTTCAAAACGGTGATGCCACGGTCTATCTCGCGGGGACCGTCCACATTCTCAAAGAAAGTCTGTATCCCCTACCCCAACAGTATGAGGATGCCTACCACGCCACCGAAAAACTGGTCTTCGAAGTGGATCTGAGCCGATACCCCCCTGCCGAGGTTCAACGAAAGACTCTGGAATACGCCCGGCTCTCGGAACAAACGTTGCGCCAAAGTCTGCCCGAGGACACCTACGACCGACTGGTTCAGGCGGGCATGCTCTATGGCATGCCCGTGGGCCAACTGCAGGCATTCAAACCCATGCTGGCTTTCCAGCAGCTTGGCGTACTGGGTCTCACCGCCATGGGATACGACCCAGCCTTCGGTGTTGACCACTACTTCGGCCAACTCGGTCAACGCCGACCCGAGCAAATTTTGCAGCTGGAAACCTTAGACCTGCAATTCAAGCTGCTGTTCAATCAGCCACTGGACGTGCAAGTGGCGGTACTGGAGCAGGCGCTGGATGAACTCGACGACATACAGGCGACAACCAGCGACCTGATCAAAGCCTATTTCAACGGCGATGACGACGCTCTTGGCGCGCTGCTAAAAAGCCAAGCAGGCGATAACCCCCTAACCAAGGCCTTCAATCAGCAGTTGATCGAGCAACGCAATCGCAACATGACAAAAAAAGTACGGGGATATCTGCAGACATCCGACAGCTATCTGGTATTGGTTGGAGCTGCCCATTTAATTGGCCCCCAAGGCATAGTGGCCTTGCTGTCCAAGGCAGGCTTCACCGGCGTTCGAATTCATTCAGATCAAACCCTTCATGAGAGTCGCCACTAACAAATGACACCCTTGAAACCCTTTCGGCCCGCGACGGGCCTAGCGAACCCAAACCTACAAACCATTGTCAGCAGCGTGGGCAGAAAATTCTTTAAGCCAGCGTGGCTTTCGGATTTTGAACGCCAATCCGAGCTGCGCGATATCCACGTGCAGGGCCAACATCTCACCGCCCAATACGATCGCGCCAGTAACGCCAATGCCCCTCTGGTGATGATTATTCACGGCTGGCTTGGCAGCGCCGAATCGACTTACGTGGTCTCCGCCGCCCACGCACTGCATGAGGCCGGCTTTCATGTGGTCCGACTGACCCTGCGGGATCACGGCAATACCGCCAACCTCAACCCAGGGCTGTTTCATTCCGCCATGACCGACGAGGTCGTGGCAGCCGCGCAATTCGTGATGAACGATTTCGACCGCAGCGAGGCGGGCTTACTGGGGTTTTCCATGGGGGGCAATTTCGCGCTGAGACTGGCCGCCGAGCTACCCCAGCTGCGCACCTTGGCCATTTGTCCGGCCATCAGTCCCCAGCATACGGTGAATCAAATTGGCGGTAGCGTGATTTACGAGCGCTACTTCATGGGCAAGTGGCGAACACTTTGGGAACAAAAGCAAGCGGCCTTCCCGGATCAGTACGATTTTTCGGCCATGAACGGCGTCAGCGACATTCAACGACTGACGGAATTTTTCATCGCCGACCACACCGACTTTGCAAGCCTAGACGACTATTACGACGCCTACGACTTGCGCGGTCGCCGGCTGAACGGCGTTAATGCCACCATCCTTGCAGCTGCGGACGACCCCATCATTCCACCCCAGCACTATGACGCACTGCCGCCCTCGATCAACGTTGAGTTGACCGAACGCGGCGGCCACACCGCCTACATCAAGAGCTGGAAACTCGAAAGCTGGGTTGACGACTATGCTCAGGCTTTTTTTGCTGAACTTCTGAATTCGTAACTCGCCTCGGATCCAGCAGAAAGCCTATCACCTGTGCCATTGGGATACTCCGGCATAAGCGGCCAGCGGCGGCGGCGCGCGGGCACCAGGTCAGCCCAAGCCGAGGAGTCCGCCTCAATCTGATAACGGTTGGCGACCTGACTCTGGCCGTTATAGAAAATCTGATCGTGCTGCTGATCAATAAGTTCTGCACCCAGTTTGTGAGCTACACCGATGCTTGCGTCGTTCGACGGCTGGACAAACAGCTCGACTCGCTGCAAATCCAAAGAGTTAAAGGCCCAATCCAAGGCTTGAGCCGCCCCTTGGCTACACACCCCTTGACCGATCGCCTGACGCCTCACCCAATACCCCATTTGGCCAACATGTTCCTCGCAAGTAGACATGCGTATCTCGACGCAGCCCAAGAAATCTCTCCGAGCTTTACCAACTATTACCCATCGAAAAGCCAGACCCTGCGCCCAGAGATCGATGCTTTCACAAACCCAATCCCTTGCATCACTTCGAGTGTACCTTGGGGTACACCAGTCCAACCAAGGTCCAATATGACCAACAGAAGTGAGCACCGCACGCTGGAGCTCGTCAGCATCGGTCGGTTTAAAGGGTCGAATATCAACTTGCATAAGAAGCACCTAAATAAGCGCCCCTATTGCAAATCATTTAGGCCATGAACGCATAACCACTCATCGGCAAAACACTACACTTGATCGATTACTCTGCTTAAGAGCGTCCCTCCTCCGTCTTTTGTCGAAAGAAGTAGGCGAGAATCACGAGCACCACCGCAATGCCGAAGTAGTACTGAATCATGTAGGAGAAAATCGGCGACATACTTTGCAGACCGCCATCGGTCGCCTCGCCCCCCAGCAGACCGGCCAACACCCCACCAATGGCCGAAGCCAAAAACCACAGGCCAAACATTTGGCCCACGTAACGTTTGGGCGAGTAGCGTGAGAAGGCAGACAGCCCGATCGGCGACAGTGCCAGTTCTCCAAAGGTTTGCAGCAGGTAGGTAATCAGCAGCCACTGAAGACCGATCGGCGCAGATTCCAGGGCCACGCCGACAGCGAGCAGCATCACCAAGAAACTCAAGCCCATAAACACCAAGCCCAGAGCAAACTTCAGCGGCAGTGATGGATCCAGATTACGGCGACCAAGAAAAGCCCAAAACGCGGCAAACAGCGGCGCAAATAACACCACATAGATGGGATTGAAAAATTGCACCCAAGACACCGGCATGTCGAAGCCCATGAAATTCAAATCCGTGTAGTCGCGGGCAAACAGGTTCAGGGAGCCGCCGGATTGATCGAATCCCGACCAAAAAGCCGCTGCGGCGATAAACAGCAAAAACAGCAGCAGCACGTTTTTACGCTCCGCTGCGCTGAGCCCGGCAAAGGCGTATAGGTAGAGAAAGTAAAGACCGGCGATCGTGGTCAAAAAGTAGGCGAAGTTTTCGGCGAAGACGCTGGCCTTGACCTCGATGACACCCGAGCCGAATAACAGCACCACGACAGCTGTCAGCAATCCCACCAGCAGTGCCCAGCGGTTGAGCCGACTGCGGCGTTCTTCCGGCATGGCGTTGGGCTCTAGGCCCGCGTCGCCTAGCAAATGGCGCGAACGCACGTATTGCAAAACGCCCAAGGTCATACCGACACCGGCCGCACCAAAGCCCCAATGCCAACCCACTTTTTCGCCCAAATACCCACAAATACCGAAGCCCACCATGGACCCGATGTTGATCGACATATAAAAAATCGTAAAACCCGCATCACGACGAGGATCGTCGTCTGCATAGAGTTTACCGACGATGGTCGAGATATTGCTCTTTAGCAGACCCGTGCCAATGGCCACCAAACCCAACCCAAGAAACAGGCTGGACTCAATGGGCACTGCCAATGTCAGGTGACCTAGCGCAATCACAACGGCGCCATAGAGCACGGCCCGCTGATGGCCCAACAGATTATCCGCAAGCCAGCCTCCGGGAACGGCTAAGAAGTAGACCATACCGACATAAATACCATAGATGGCTTGGGCTTCGAGTTGGCTCATACCGAGGCCGGCGTTGGCAGTGCTGACTGCACCGGTCATGTACAAGACCAGTAACGCGCGCATACCGTAGTACGACATGCGCTCCCACATTTCCGTCAGAAAGAGGGTTCGAAGCCCCATTGGATGGCCAAAAAAATCTGCGTTGCTCGCGGTCATGTGTCAGTCCTCGGGTAGACATTGTCGCATCATGTAATCGACAGTTGCTCGGCACTCGCCGTGGGCCAATCACCGGCTTTCAGTAGCATGGACGGTAATCGCTTACCCAAGAGCGGTTCAAGCCACGCGGCGCCTTCCAACAACGGCTGCATGGCCAAATCGTGATGAACCTCGCTGCGATTGAGCATGTACACCAAATCCTCCGTCGCAATATTGCCGCTGGCGTTAGGGGCAAAGGGACAACCGCCGATGCCACCAATGCTGGCATCCAGTGTTGTAACACCGGCGAGCAGACTGCCATATGCGTTGCCGATCCCCGTATTACGGGTGTCATGAAAGTGGGCTCGCATGGGCACATCACCCGCCAGATTGCCCAGCGCCTCAAAAGTTTGTTGCACCTGCCACGGGACGCCTACGCCGATGGTATCGGCAAGGGCGATTTCCACTGGCCCAGCATCCAACAGGGCTTCTGCCGCCGCGAGCAGGTTGGCCAGGGGCACTTCGCCTTCAAAGGGACACCCAAAGGCTACGGCCAAGGTCACTTGCACCGGAAAACCGGTCAGTTTGCCGTCACGGATCACCTCACGAGCCATGGCAACCGCGTCGGCCACGCTCTGACCCTGATTGCGCTCGCCAAAGGTATTGCTCACAGGCACTACCAGACCAGCCTCATCCAGCGAAGTGTCACGCAACCGCCGATAGCCTCGCTCGTTCAACACCAAACCCGTATACCGCACATCGGAACGTTCCGGCAGACCGGCACATACCGCCTCCGCGTCGGCCATTTGCGGCACGCGCTGTGGATGCACAAAACTGGTGACCTCAATGCGTCGACTGCCAGCAGCGAGCGCGTGATCAATCAGCCGCAGCTTATCGTCGGTGGACACCAAGACGTCTTCGTTTTGCAGCCCGTCTCGCGGACTCACTTCCATCACGGTAACCGAGGTTGGCAGCATATCGACTCCCTTTGCCTTGACTAGAAACCTTCGCGCAAACTCACGGTTTTGTTGAACACCGGGGTGCCGTCGGCACTGGGTAGATCCTTGCAAAAATAGCCCTGACGCTCGAACTGAAAGCGCTGGGCCTCATGACTCATCATCGCAGGCTCTGCTACTGCCTCGAACACCGTCAACGACTCCGTGTCGATGTCATCCAAAAAGGTTTGCGACGATGGGTTCGGTACCTTGAACAATCGACCGTAGTCCATCACCCGGACAGGGACGCCTGCATCAGCGTCGACCCAATGCACCACACCCTTGGGCTTTAGGCCCGAGGTGTCTTGCCCGCTCTTAGAATCCGCAAAGTAGGTGCAGTTCAGCTGCACAACACAGCCCTGCTCGTCTTCGATCACCTCGTCACACCGGATGATATACGCATACCGCAGGCGGACCATTTGACCCGGAGACAGTCGTTTCCACTTGGGCGGTGGCTCCACCGCAAAGTCGTCCTGTTCAATGAAAATTTCCGCACCAAAGGGCAGTTCGCGTCGGCCCAGGCTATCGTTCTGCGCATGCCACGGCCCATCGAGAATCTCGGTGCCCTCGTAATTGGTAATCACCACCTTCAGCGGGTTCAATACCGCCATGCCCCGAGGCGCACTGGCCTCAAGATCCTGACGGATACAAAAATCCAGCAGGTTCATCTCAATCACATTGTCTTGCTTGGTCACGCCAATACGCTGACAAAACTCCCGAATCGCACTGGCAGGCACACCCCGTCGGCGTAAACCCGCCAATGTCGGCATGCGAGGGTCGTCCCAACCACTGACCAGCTGCTCGTCTACGAGACGGTGCAGCAGTCGCTTACTCATTACCGTATATTCCAGACCCAAGCGAGAAAATTCGATCTGTGGCGGGTGGTAATTAATGGCGATATTGTCCAGCACCCAATCGTAGAGTGGGCGGTGATCGGCAAATTCCAGCGTGCACAGCGAGTGAGAAATATGCTCAATAGCGTCGCAAATGCCGTGCGTAAAATCGTACATGGGGTAAATACACCAGGCGTCGCCGGTGCGTTGGTGGGTCGCATGGCGAATGCGATAAATCACCGGGTCGCGCATGTTTAGATTGGGGGATGCCATATCAATTTTCAGTCGCGCCACATGGCTGCCATCGGGAAACTCACCGGCACGCATGCGCTGAAACAGATCCAAATTTTCCTCAACCGGTCGGTCGCGGTAGGGACTGTTCTCCCCGGGCTCGGTCAATGTGCCTCGAGAGGCCCGCATTTGTTCAGGATCCAAAGAACAGATGTAGGCTTTGCCATCGCGAATCAGGGCTTCGGCAAACTGATAAATCTGTTCGAAGTAATCCGACGCATGGGTAATCGCCTTCCACTGAAACCCCAGCCACGCCACATCTCGCTGAATCGATTCGACGAACTCATGACTTTCTTTCACCGGATTGGTGTCATCGAAGCGCAGAAACGTCTCGCCGCCGTATTCTTGGGCAACACCAAAATTCAGACAGATACTCTTGGCGTGGCCAATGTGCAAAAATCCGTTCGGTTCCGGTGGAAATCGCGTGATCACGCCTTGCGTCAGGGTGTTTTCTGCCAAATCCGTTTCAATACGCTGACGAATAAAATCCGTGGTTTCGTTATCCATTACTGCCTTAAGTATGAGGAATGAAGCCGGCATCTAAACTGACCGGCCCGCAATTGTGAAAGGTAAGTGCAGGAAAAACCATGTTTGCCGACATAAATTTCGAATCCTTTTCCCAGCGTTCCGGCCGGTAGACACCAATTCATGCTGACGCACCGGAAAATAACCGGCTTTGCCGTGACCACGGCACTTGGCTTGTTTTGGTTCACTGCCCAATTCGCCCCCAGCGAGCTGGATGGCCTAATGAGCAACCAGCTGGGGCAGCGGACCTATGAGGTGCTGCAGCAAGGCCAACCCGTTGGCTATCTGCAGACGTCAACACGGCGAACAACAGACGACCACTGGGAACTGAGCCAAAATTTGAAGGTCAACATGCTCAACGCGCCGACGTTTACCTCCACTCAGGTGATGGTATTTTCCGGCAGTTCGCCCTACGCCCTGATCAGCGCTGACTTCAAACGTCGGAGCCAGACGGCAGAGCAACAGGTTTCCCTAGAAAAAATCCACGGCGGCTATGCGGCCAGCATCCAGCGAAATGCGGCGACAGAAGATGCCGCAACGGGACGTGGCGCGACGGCAAACAAAACCACAGAACGCAGCACCCACGATTGGACGTTCACACTCAATGATCAGTTGAGTTTAGAACAACAGCTCACGGGACAGACCCCAATCGGCAGCTTAGTGACATCCCGGTACTTGGACATACAGCGGCTGCGCGTGAGTGAGCGCGAACACCAGCTCGATCAGCGGAGCCCTCGGGGCTTCATCCTAAGATCCGAGGACGATGACAGCATGACCGAACTGGATACCCAGCGACGATTGATCCGCTTCACCGCGCCGCATCAGTTCAGCTTTCGTCTGACCCAGCACCGCCAAGACGAGTTGCATCAATTGATCGTTCCACGAACAGCTCAATGGACAGCCAATACCGCTGTCGCGCCCCTGACAGCCGACCTGCTCAGGCCCGACACCCTCGGCACGTTGACCTTGGCGCTCAATGCGTTGGGGCCGCTGACGCTGGAGCAGCAAGGCCTGCCGGACACACTAAGTGCCACGGCCAGCCCAAAAATCGCTAACGATAAGGCACCCGGCTTTCTCGATGCATCGCTGACATTACCTGTGGGGCACCCGCAAATTCTCAATCTGCTGGCTCCCCAAGGGACACTAGAACCCACCGGTCCGGTCTCGCTTTCACAGCAGTTAATCGATCTCACCCGCAGCCAGTTGCTCTACGCTGAAAACCAGCCAGCGGGTTCCGTGTTGGGTTCATTGCAACGCGGACGCGGCGAATGCGTGGATTTTGCGGACCTATTCACCACGCTGGCCAGAACCCAAGGCATTGCCAGTCGCACGGTGTATGGCATTGCCTACAGCGCGCTGCCCAGCCCCGGTTTCCGTTTTCATGCCTGGAACGAAATTTTACGCAATGGCCAATGGCATTCGGTAGACCCGACTTGGAATCAGGCAGTAGCAGATGCAACCCACATACCGCTCAGTGATCAGACGCTAGCAGCGTTGGCCAACGCCATGCAGCGCGAAACCATCGCATTCACACCGGTCGAATGGGATTACCGCAGCGGCGCGCTCTGATCTTTGTCTCTGAACTCTGCGTCCAAACTCTGACTGTTAGCGGACTAAGAGGCATCCCGACGTTTGCGCAGCAACCCCTCTTGGGTCATGGAGGCGACCAAGGTGCCGTTTTCACCGAAAAATTCCGAGTGCACCATGCCTCGGGAACCTTGAGCTGTGGACGTGCGCTTGTGGAACAGCAGCCACTGATCCAGTGATGCGCTGCGGTGAATCCACAAACTGTGATCCAGACTGGCCATTTGCACATCACCGCGACTGGTGCCGGATTGGTGGGGTAACACAGCCGTGCTGACTAAGCCCATGTCAGATGCGTACGCAATCAAACAACGAGACAACGCCTGTAACCGGAAGGCAGCTTCTTCTGGATCATCAATAGCATTTGGCAGCGAAACCGCCTCGCGAAATTTGATCCACGTCGGATTCCAAAAGCGATCTTCACCCCAAGCGTCGCTACCCAGTTTAAACACCGAGCGCAAATGAAACGGGCGATCCACCTTGGCCATGGGGCTCATCCGCGGGTCTGCCTTCGGCCCACCCAGCTCGCGAGCCACTTCGACGTCTTCACGCAGTTCATCGGGTACCGGCACATTGGGCATCGGAGCGCTGTGTTCCAAACCGATTTCGTCGCCCTGAAATGAAGCATCCATATTGAATATGGCCTGGCCCTTTTGAATGGCAACCACTCGGCGCGTGGTAAACGACCGGCCATCCCGCACACGCTCTACCTCATAAAGAACCGGAAGATCCACGCGCCCCGGCCGCAAAAAATACGCGTGCAGCGAATGCAGATGCACGTTGTCCACAGTGCGATAAGCAGCGGCAGACGCTTGAGCCAATACTTGACCGCCGAACAAACGGCTGCCGTTTTCGGTTTCGTTTTGCCCCTGATAGAGGTTTTCTTCGATCTGCTTCAGGTCTAACACCTTAAGCAGTTTGCTCGCACGACTGGGCGACATTTCAGACATGTTGGATTCTCGGACAAATCATTAGACAGATGGGCGAACAACCGGATTGTGCCTTTCGTCCACGCCCGTGATACTAACGCAACTGTGTGGCTAACCCGCACAAAAAGGCGCACATTCTTAGGAAATACGAGTAGGACACCGCATGAGTACAGCAAAAAGTAATCAATGGCTCGACGCCACCCTGGAGAGTGTACTAGCGGCCAAGCCCATCGAAAACATCAGCCTCACACAACCGGACATCACGGCAGAAGCGGCCTACGATCTGCAACATCAGCTCATCGCACGCCTACAAACCCATGGAGGCTGGGGTGACATTTACGGCTACAAAGCCGCCCTGACCGCACAGGCGGCTCAGCAAGCCATGGGCATCGACGAGCCCATCATCGGCGCGTTGTTTCAACACGGGGCAAAAAGCACCAATGCGCAGATCGCTGTTCACGCCGACCGTCCCATACTGCTGGAGACCGAACTCGGCTTTACGCTGAGCCAGGCCATTACCGAACCCGTTGACTTAGACACCGTGCTCGACTCAGTGGGTGACTGCCGAGGCATGATTGAACTGGCGGCGCCGAACCTACAGCAGCGTCCGTCCAGCATTGATCTGATATCCAGTAATTCCGCATCCTATGGCTGCCTTGCCGTCGAGGCCGGCGTGAATCCGGCTCAACTGGATCTGGACACCTTGGAAGTGTCTTTAACCCGGCTAAGCGACACCAAGGAGACACTACACAGTGTCCCGGCGGGCACTGTCATGAAGGGACAGCTGAACGCACTGGTCTGGTTGATCAACACCGTGCTGGCGCAGGGCTACAACCTTGCCGCCGGCCATGTGTTGATGACCGGGTCCATTGGCAACATGCACCCGGGTGCTCCAGGCGACTATCGAGGGGGCTTTGGAGCGCTAGGGGAGTTGAGGTTTAGGCTGGATTGAGGCGCGACCCCCTGACCAAACCGGTTAGAAGTATCCTTTGCACTCAGGAGATTTTCCCGTCAAGAATATATTGCTTGTCAGTTATTCCTTTTAATTCGAGGTCCCTCACGGTTAGGATGCCGCGCCATTACCGAGCTGCTTTGCTCCCAAGGGGTCAAAGAAGCGCGCCCCAAACCCGTGAACTTCAATCGAGGAACTTTCATGTCTTATCTCGACCTTATCGAACAGACTCGTCAGACCATTGGCGCCAAGCAAGAATGGAGCGCCATCAACGCTGAATACGCCGTTCGTATGCAGTTGCAGAACCGCTTCAAAACCGGTTTAGAAATCGCCCAATACACGGCTGACATCATGCGTCGCGACATGGCCAACTACGATGCCGATTCCAGCAAGTACACCCAGTCACTGGGTTGCTGGCACGGTTTCGTCGCTCAGCAAGTCATGATGAGCGTTAAGAAGCACCAGCAGACCACCGACCGCAGCTACATTTACCTGTCTGGCTGGATGGTTGCCGCACTACGTTCACAATTTGGTCCGCTGCCTGACCAGAGCATGCACGAAAAGACATCGGTATCTGACCTGATCGAAGAAATTTACACCTTCCTGAAGCAGGCTGATGCTCGCGAATTGCGCCACATGTTCGTGGAACTGGACGAAGCACGGGCCAATGGCGGTGACACAGACTCCGTCATCCAGCGCATCGACAGCTACGATACCCACGTCGTGCCAATCATCGCGGACATCGACGCAGGTTTCGGTAACGAAGAAGCCACCTATTTGCTGGCAAAGCGCATGATCGAAGCCGGTGCTTGTGCCATTCAAATCGAGAATCAGGTCTCTGACGCTAAGCAGTGTGGGCACCAAGCCGGCAAGGTTACGGTCCCTCATGAAGACTTCGTCTCCAAGATCAACGCAGTACGCTACGCCTTTCTAGAGCTGGGTATCGACAACGGCATCATCGTTGCACGTACCGATTCGTTGGGCGCAGGTCTAACCCAAAAGGTGCCAGTTTCCCTTCAGGCCGGAGACCTTGGAAGCAAGTACAACGACTTCCTCGATACCGAAATCATCGAAGACGTTTCCGAGTTGCAGGACGGTGACATCACCATCCGCGCAAACGGCAAGCTGGCCAAGCCAAAGCGATTGGACAACGGCTTATACGCATTTAAGGAAGACACCGGTTTTGACCGCGTTGTACTCGACTGCATCACCAGCCTAGAACACGGCGCAGACTTGCTGTGGATCGAGACTGAGAAGCCGAACGTCGAGCAGATTGCCGCCATGGTGAACGAAGTGCGTAAAGTGCGCCCAGAAGCCAAACTGGTGTACAACAACTCACCATCATTCAACTGGACACTGAAGTTCCGAGAGCAGGTCTACACCGAATGGAAGGCCGAAGGTAAGGACGTATCTGCATACCCGAACCCAGCCGAAGATCCAATGGCTCTGATGGATGTCGCCATCGACGGCACCGAGCTTTCTGAGGCAGCCGACGCGCTGGTTCGTACGTTCCAAGCGGACTCAGCTCGCGAAGCGGGTATTTTCCACCACCTGATCACCCTTCCGACCTATCACACCGCAGCGCTGTCTACTGACGTGCTATCTGAGGGTTACTTTGGTGATCTGGGCATGCTGGCCTATGTACGCGACGTACAGCGTCAGGAAATTCGCAAGAACCTAGCTTCCGTAAAGCACCAAGATCTTGCCGGCTCAAACGTGGGCGACGACCATAAAGAGTACTTCCTTGGCGAAAAAGCCCTGCTGGCAGGCGGCGCGGCCAACACGATGAACCAGTTCTAAACGGTTTAACGTTGTCCGGTTTGTCCGGGCGAAAAAAAAGGGCGGTTTACCGCCCTTTTTTGTGCTCGTTCTTCAGCAAACTCACATTTTCACGCCAAAACCGTCTGACGAAGGTAGGAGAGAGATACGACCGCAACAAGATGACATTACGTCAACCGCTTTCCGCATTGGCTCATCTGCCCGCACTTTGGCAACATGCACCCTCTACTGGAGGAGAGCACCATGAACGTAGTTGATGCCATCGCCCATGCGATGAAGGCTGAAGGAATCGATACGCTGTTTGCGTATCCGGTTAACCCACTTATCGAAGCTGCCGCGAAACTCGATATTCGAACCGTTATCGTCCGTCAGGAACGCATTGGTCTGCATATGGCTGACGCGTATTCCCGCCTCTCGTCCGGCGACAAGATCGGCGTATTTTGTATGCAGCATGGCCCCGGGGCGGAAAACGCTTTTGGCGGCGTGGCGCAGGCCTACTCCGAATCGGTACCCATTTTGGTCATTCCCGCCGGCTACCCCCGCCGCTTGGCCCACTACTATCCGAACTTCAATTCCACATTGAACATGCAGCATATTACCAAGTGGGCAGAGCCCATCACCATGGGCAAGGCCGTGCCCGAAGTGCTGCGCCGTGCCTTTTTCCAGTTGCGTAACGGTCGGCCCGGGCCGGTAATGCTGGAAGTGCCGCTGGACGTGATGAACGAAGAAGTACCGGATAACTGGACTTACGTACCGTCCTACAGCGCTAAGACGGCACCCGCGCCAGACGATATTGCGGCGGCGGCACAGGCCCTGGCCACTGCCCAGCGGCCGGTGATCTACGCAGGCCAAGGTGTGCACTATGCCAAGGCCTGGGATGAACTGAAGGCACTGGCTGAGGCTTGGAACATTCCCGTCACCACCAGTATTGAAGGTAAGAGCGCCTTTCCAGAAAACCATCCTCTGTCCTTGGGCAGCGGTGGTCGGGCCAATGCACGGCAGGTGAAAAAATACTTGGCGGATGCCGATGTCATCTTCGGCATCGGCGTGTCGTTTGCTTTGACGGCTTTCGGCGTGCCGATGCCTGCCAACAAAGACGGTTCGAAAACCATCATTCACGCCACCTTGGACCCCATGGACTTGAACAAGGATGTTCCTGCCCAACACGGCTTGATTGGCGACGCCAAACTCACCTTGCAAGCCCTGAGCACGGCCATGGAAGGCTACGCCAAAACACCGGCCGAACAACGTCAAAACGAGCCCGAACAGATTGCGGCGATCAAGGCCGAATGGCGCAGCGAATGGCTTCCCAAGCTGACCAGCAACGACACGCCAATCAATCCTTATCGGGTCATCGCCGAATTGGATCGCATGGTGGATAAAGACAATGTGGTCATTACCCATGACGCGGGCAGCCCGCGGGATCAGACCACGCCGTTTTGGGAATCCACCACGCCGCTGTCCTACATCGGCTGGGGTAAGACCACCCAACTTGGCTATGGCTTGGGTTTGGCCATGGGCGCCAAGCTGGCGGCGCCGGAGAAGCTGTGCATCAACGTATGGGGCGATGCGGCCATCGGCTTTACCGGCATGGACTTTGAAACCGCCGTGCGCGAGAACATTCCCATTCTGTCGATTTTGTTTAACAATTTTTCTATGGCTATCGAAATTCCGATCATGCCGGTATCCCAAGAAAAGTACGGGGCCATTGAAATATCCGGCCACTACGCCGACATGGCGAAAGCCTTTGGCGGTTACGGAGAGCGGGTGACGGACCCCAACGACATCGTGGCGGCACTGGAACGCGGCATCGAGGCGACCCGCAACGGTCAAGCAGCCCTCCTAGAATTCATTACCTGCCAAGAAATCGATATCAGCAACGAATAAACACGCATTACCAATCAACCAGACCATCAAACCAAGAGAGAAAAGATGAAAGCACGCGCAGTAGCTCTGAAGTCCCGCCCGGTGGGTATGCCTAAGACAGACGATTTTGAAATCATTGACATCGACGTCCCAGAACCCAAGGACGGCGAAATACAGGTACAAAACGTCAGCATGTCCGTCGACCCCTACATGCGCGGACGCATGTACGACCGCAAATCCTATGTACCACCCTTTCAGATCGGTGACGTGCTAACCGGCGGCTGTGTTGGTCAGGTCACCGCCTCCGCTCATCCAGATTTCAAAGAGGGAGACTATGTCTCCAGCAGTTGGGGCTGGCGTGAGGCCTTCACCGCGTCGGCCGGAGGCATTGAACGCTTAGGCGACATCGCTGCCGCGCCGTCCCAGTACATTGGTGCCATTGGCATGCCCGGGATGACGGCCTATGTGGGCTTGCTGGAAGTTGGCGCGTTAAAAAATGGCGAGACGGTATTTGTCTCCGGCGCCGCCGGCGCAGTGGGCAGCATCGTAGGGCAAATTGCCAAGCTCAAGGGCTGCACGGTAATCGGCAGCGTAGGCTCCGACGACAAAGCCCAACTGCTCAAAGACGAGCTGGGCTTTGACTATGCCTTCAACTACAACGACGGCAGCATCGTCGGACATTTGAAAGAAGCAGCGCCTGCGGGTATCGATGTGTATTTCGACAACGTGGGTGCCGAGCATCTACAGGCGGCGATTATGTGCATGCGGCCCAACGGACGTATTCCGCTGTGTGGCGCCATTGCCACCTATAACGACACCGAAGCCCGCCCAGGCCCAAACAACTTGTCCATGGCCATCGGTCTAGGTCTCACACTGCGCGGATTCATCGTCAGCAATTTCGCGCATATGGCACCCCAGTTTAGAGCCGATATGGAAAAGTGGGTGGCCAGCGGTGAAGTCACCACCAAGGAAACGGTCTACGAGGGTATCGACCGGGCACCCGATGCCTTTATCGGTCTGTTCACCGGCGCCAATACCGGCAAGATGATCGTTAACTTCTAGCGCTGTCCAAGGCGCTTACGGGGTTTACAGACAGCACACTACCTTCCTATAATGGTATTCAATTGGATACCATTATAGATGCCTCAATGACCCATTCTTCTCACGGCCTCGCCAGCAAAATGCTGCGCAAAGCATGGCAAGACAGTGGCTTAAGTCTGCGCCAGCTCGCCAAGCAGGCGAACACGTCGCACGCCACACTCAGTGCCTATCTCAAGGGCGCAAAATGCCCGACCACGGCAACCTTGGAGCGAATCATTGGTGCTTGCGGTTACTCGATGGACATCACGCTGCGTCCCCGCATCCGCTTCAGCAATGGCGTACCAAGGGGCGAGGAATTGGCCGACGTACTCGCCTTGGCCGAGCAATTCCCTGTTCGCCACGACAAAGCAGTGACACTGCCCATTTTTCCGCACACGGCCTGAGCCCAAGCCGATGAACCTAGTGGAAAAAATCCGAGCCTGCCATGACGCCTTGGCGGCCGCCCAGGTGCCTCATGCTTTTGGCGGAGCGTTGGCGCTGGCGTGGTGCACGGGTAGCGCACGAGGCACCATCGATATCGATGTGAACTTATTCGTTGGCCAAGAGCAGATTGAATCGGTACTGGCGGCACTGCCCGCCAACGTGTTGTGGAACAAGACGGATATCAAACGCCTGAGGCGCGATCTGCAGCACCGACTGTGGTGGGACAACACCCCGCTGGATCTTTTTTTCAACAGCACCGCCTACCACGACCAACTGTTGGAGCGGATACACTGGGAAGACTTTGCCGGCACCCAGCTGCCGTTCATCAGCTGTCAGGATCTGGCGGTGTTCAAGGTGTTTTTTGATCGCACCAAGGACTGGGCCGATCTGGAGGCCATGCAGGCTGCAGGCACTTTAGACCTTGCCTTTGTTCGCGGTGTGATCACTCACTATTTGGGTCAGGACGACCCGCGCCTAACACGCTTGAGCGCCCTTACTACCTCGCCGGAGCAGGTCAAACCCTAACTCGGCGTGGCGATATAACCCCATACCTTGTCGGCACCCAAGCCTGCCAAATGCTGGCCCAGCTTGGCTTGCCAATAAAACTCGTTGCCCCACTCGTCCCGCCAAGCCCAGAGTCTGCGTGTGAAGTGGTGTAGGCGATGTTCGTAGGTATAACCCATCGCGCCGTGCACCTGATGCACTTGCTCGGCGACAATACCCACCGCCTCACCCACACGGGCCTTGGCAGCAGCCACCTCCTGCTCGAAGCGCTCGCTGCCCATGGCGTCAACGCCGGCATCAGCCGCCCGTTGGGACGCCGCCACCTCGGCAGCGACCACGGCCAATGAGTGTTGTATCGCCTGAAACTTGCTGATGGAGCGTCCGAACTGGCTGCGCTCGGCAGCAAACTGCAGGCCAAGATCCAGCACTGCCTGGAGGCAGCCAGCCATCGAATTCACCCGGGCGAGCGCAAGCTGGGCATAGGGCGCATCCGTGAGCTGGATTTGTTGATCTGCTGCATCGACCACCAAGGTGTCTCGCGCTTCTCCCGCCAAGTTAGTGCCTTCTCCACTAACGGTGGCCGCATTGTGCACGCTGACCTCGTAGCTGTCTGAGGCGATGCCAAGCACTGTCGTGGCCTTACGACCCCACGCCACCTGCACAAGGCCGTCAGCCGCTTGCGCGCCAATACTGGCAAACCCTTCTGCTGGTGCATGTGTGCCCAGCCATTGATTGGCGAGCAAGATCTCAGCCATCGGCAATGGCACCGCAAAGCGTCCACACACTTTCAGAAAGGCAAACAGGTCTCGGGTCTCGGTACCGCTGTTCGCGGCACCGAGTTGGTGAAATCCGTTGTCGACAATTTGTTGCCAGAGTTCGGTGGGAAAGGCCCCTTGTTCGGTGGCATCCCACAGTGCTTTGTCGCAGTGATCGGCGAAGATTTTTTCGGCGGTGTCGATAATAAGTTGTTGTGTATCCATGATGTTTCTCCCGCGCCCCTTACCGCAAACCTAAGCCGCGGGCGATCACGCCGCGCAGAATCTCTCGTGTACCACCCCGCAACGTGAACGACGGTGACAGCATCAGTGTCTCTTCAAAGGTTTCCCGGAATAAGCGCTGCCGCTCTGCATCCACGGCACTGAGATCGGGCACCACCAAGCGTGCAATTTCCGGCAGAACCTTTTCAAAGTTATTGCCCAGTTCTTTCACCAACGCCGCTTCCACACCCACGTCCTTGCCTGCCTCCAACATGCCTGCGACAGACAATGACATGCGCCGCAGCGTCATAAAATGGGATGCGATACGGCCAATGGCTGCTGCTTGGTGCGGCGACGGATTATCACCGCAGATCCGCACCAGCTCGACGAAGACTCGGAAGGACGACAAAAACCGCTCTGGCCCGCTGCGCTCATAAGCCAACTCGGATGTGACCTGTTGCCAGCCATTACCCGGCTCGCCGACAATGCGATCCTTAGGTACCAGCACGTTGTCGAACACCACCTCGTTAAAATCTTCACCACCCGCCATGTTGCGAATCGGCCGCACCTTGGCGCCATCGTTTTTCAAATCAACAATGATCTGAGAAAAACCGGCGTGGCGGTTTTCCGAGGCCGTATCAGTGCGCACTAAGCAAATTATGTAGTGATTACGGTGGGCGTCCGTAGTCCATATTTTGGTGCCATTAATGCGGTACGCGTCCCCTTCAGCGGTAGCCGTTGTGCGCACAGAGGCCAAGTCAGACCCGGTGTCCGGCTCGCTCATACCGATCGAGAAATAGCTTTCGCCACGGGCAATCCCCGGCAGGTACTTCTGGCGCTGCTCCTCGGTGCCAAAACGCAGTAGGAGCGGACCACTTTGGCGATCGGCAATCCAGTGGGCGCTCACCGGCGCGCCGGCAGCAAGCAGCTCTTCCGTTACCACCAAACGTTCAAAATTGGTTTTATCGCTGCCACCGAACGCTTCGGGCCAGGTCATGCCGATCCAGCCTTGCTCCCCCAGTTTCTGTGAGAATTCCGGGTCGTGTCCTGTCACAAAATCCGAATTCGGCTTGGGTAAATGAGCACGATTGTCCTCTATGAAGTCCCGCACCTGTTGACGAAGCACTTGGGACTCAGCATCCAAACTCACCCGATCGAATTGCAACACCGTCTCTCTCCCTTGTTGACCTTTAACCGGATCACACTACTGAGCGCCGCACGTTGATGCAATCTTGTCATTGGGTCGAAAGTTGTACAGCCACTACGCTGGCCATAGAGCTGACACCGCAGGTATGGCACCATCTGCGCATGCTTAACCCAACCGAACTCAGTTACGCCTTCGAACCCGTCTTTGCGGACATCAAGGAACGCTCGACGGTGGTGGAGCGCTTTATCGACCGCAGCCTGTATCAGGTCTATGTCGCGACGCTCTGGTCTAACGTCGTACTGTCGCCGGGTGAAGCCGGCATTGAGGAAGAGGATCTCGAAGAACTGCACGACTTGGTGGTTGCGGAAATCAAAGCCGTGCTGGGCCAAGAGGAAGACCTAACCACGGTATTTACCTTTATCAGCAGCAAAGCAGGCGAACAGGCCATGGTGGAAGCCAAGCTGAACCAAACCCACAAAGACCTACTGCAGTATTTTTCCAGCATGATTCTCGATCCAGATGGCCACAAGAAGTGGATGGACGAGATTCGCGAAACGCTCTAATTCGTCAAAGCGTTGCCGAGCACGTTCACGACGACAGACCGTGTTCGAGCGCTGTGTCGGTGTTCCCACAGATAAATCCCCTGCCACACACCCAGCGCCATTTTACCCTGCATCACCGGCACCGAGACCTGCACGGCGGTAAGCGCGCCCTTGATGTGTGCAGGCATATCGTCCGGGCCTTCCTCGGTATGCGTATAGAGCGAATCCAGCTCCGGCACCAAACGCGACAACCAATTTTGTAGATCTACTTGCACGGCTGGGTCTGCGTTTTCCTGAATCAGCAGACTGGCTGATGTGTGCCGGATAAAAACCGTTACCAGCCCATCACTCACACCGCTTTGCGCCACCGCCGCAGCAACCTCAGACGTGATGTCGTAGAGACCTTGGCCGTCAACGGCTAAATCAAAGGGGTGATTGCTCATAAACAGTGCTTCGTTAGGTGTCGAGGTGCCAAAGGCTCAGCTGTGGAAAGTACGTGATCAGCATCAGCGCCAGCAGCAGCACCAGCAAGAACGGGAGCGTCGCAGAATACAGCTCCGTTAACGGCTTCTTGAACCGATAGCTGGCGATAAACAAATTCATACCCACCGGCGGTGTGAAATATCCGATCTGCATATTCGCGAGAAAGATGATGCCCAGATGCACCGGGTGAATGCCATAGCCCACAGCTACCGGCAACAGTAGCGGTACCATGATCACGAGAGCTGAAAAGATATCCAACATGGCTCCCAGAACCAGCAGCAGAATGTTGAGCAAGATCAAAAAGCTCAACGGATCTTCGATGTAGCGATTGATGAACACCAGCAGTTGCTGAGGCACTTCGGCATCGACCAAGAAATTGGTGAAGGCCAAGGCGATGCCTAAAATCATCAAGATGCCGCCGACCATCACCATGGATTCCACCGCAACTTTAGACAGCTGACGCCAAGCGACCTCCTTATAAAGTACAACCTCGGCCAAGACGACGTAGGCAGCGGTCACCGCTGCGGCCTCGGAGATCGCAAAATAGCCGCCGAAGACACCACCCAGTACGACAAAGGGGAGGGGCATTTCCCAGCGGGCAGCCCACAGCGCACTACGCAGATTTTCTGCGGTGAACGGTATGCGCGGAATCACCCCGCCACGGTGTTGCCACAGCGTCCACCCAATCAGCAGCGACAGCATTAAACACAGGGGCACTACCCCGGCTACGAAGAGCTCGACGATGGTGAAGGACTCGCCGACATCAATCTGTTGGGCAATCACACCGTACAAAATCAGCGGCACCGAAGGCACCAGAAGCAGGCCCAAACTGCCGGATGTCGTTACCAAACCGAGACTGAATTTCTCGGTAAAGCCCGCCTGTTTCAGGGCGGGTAAGAGCAAGGCACCCAAGGCGACGATGGTGACACCGGATGCGCCGGTGAGCGCGGTAAAGACCGCACAGACCACGAAGGCGACGACGGCCAATCCGCTGGGCAACCAGCCAAACAGGCTTTGCATCAAGTTCACCAGTCGAGTGGAGGTGTTGGATTCGCTTAACAAATAGCCGCTGAAGGTAAATAACGGTAACGCGACCAATAATGGCGTGTCGACAATGCGATACAGCTCAATGGCGATAATCGCCAGATCGATGTCGGCACTGTAAAAGCCGAGCATCGCGGCACCCATAATGACAGCGAACAACGGTGCGCCAAGCACCGCCATGGCAAGCAGTAACGCAATACCAAGCCAGATCATGATTTAAACGTCAGTAGAAGATAACGCAGGGCCATGACACCGCCACCAATGGGCATGATAATCTCGCAAATCCAAGCCGGCACATCGCCAAAGGCAATGGCGTTATCCACGTATTCGTAATACACAAAGTGACCGCTGCCCCAGGTGAACAAGCCAAGCACCACACAGGTGAACAAGTGGGTCAATCTGACCAACCACTGTTGATCCTTGGGCTTGATCAAACGACTGAGCAAATCGATACGAATATGACTGTCATCCCGTGACGCCACCATGGCGCCCACCAGCGCAACCCACAATACGGTCACCCGAACCAAGGAATCGCCCCAATACAGCCCCGCATCGAAGAAGTTGCGCAACACTACCTGGCTGGCAGCAACACCGATCATGGTCATGAGCAGCATCACCAAGATACCGTCTTCGATTCGCCGCAGCATGGCGAGTGCTCGAATCAACGGTGACCCCGCTTCTATTTCCAGCGGTGGCCTCATGTTACGGATTGGCGTTTTGAGCGCTGCGATACTCCTGCAGCAATGCCATCAATTCATCAAACATGGCTTCAGAGACGTACTCGTTCGCCTTCAGTCGTTGGTTCGCACCATCGGCAATACTGTACCATTCGGCGCGTTCTGCATTTGAGGGCTGCAACCATTGCAGACCTTGATCGACCAGTGCTTGATTCGCTGCTTCGTTGTCCTTTCTCGACGCTGCATCAACTCGGGCAACTGCGGCGCTGAGCTCTTCCGTGACAATGGCTTGCTCGCTCTCGTCCATGCGACTAAAGGCGCGTTCGGTGATGGCAAACAGGCCGTAGACGTACATCAAGGGTAACTCTAAGGCGTAATCGACCTGGGTATGCCACTGCAGTGCGATGGCACCAATCGGTGGCGATCCAATACTGTCAATCAATCCGGTCTGCAGGCCCGTCAGGACATCGGCAATGGGCAGTGGGATGGGTGTGATATTAAACGACGAGTACGCTTTGAGCGCGCCGGGATCATTATCCGGAGCCCATACCCGACGATCTTGAAAACTTGCCACAGAGGTGACCGCATCCTTCATCATCGGATAGGCGAAGCCCACTTCCGCCAAGCCAAAGCCGACAAACTTTTGCTCACGCAGACCGGCCATCAGCTTTTCGTCCAGCCGCGCCCGAACGTAGTCCACTTCGGAAGAGTCACGAAAGACCAAGGGCAGGTTGTAGAGCGCGATGTCTGGATAAGGCTGCATCACGCCACCTGACGTCATGGCCGCGCCGTGTAGTTGGCCGACCCGCAGTTTCCGCAGCACGGCCTTATCGTCGCCCATCACGCCACCGGGATAAATTTTCAGCTTGACCTGATCGTTGGTGCGTTCGCGGATGGACTTAGCTGCCTGACGCAGCTCGATCATCCAGCCCGTGCCCTCAGGCGAGAGCGTGGCGATTTTCAGCGTAGTCGCCGCTTGGGCCGTCACCCCCAGTACCAAAAGGGCAATCATCGTCCCAAGCTTTGCCGCCCAGTTGTTTGAAAAGCGCATCTGTTGCTTCCTAAAAATAATCATCGCCACTGTCCAGTAATTGCTGAGCTCTTTCTTTTGCTACGGTATTCATCAGAGTCAGCCCGGGTGCCTGAACATCCGCAGCCATCACCTCTTGCAGTAAGCCGTCGTGCAGTTCCCGATCGAACATTAGACGACCGTATTGGTCTGCCAGCATGACTTTCACCATCAAATTTCGATCCTCGGAAATTTCCAGTGCTCGCTCAAAGTGTTGTTTGCCCAGCTCCGGTCGACCGCCCATGGCAGGCGGCAGTAGGGTTTCAAAAACCCCGAGGTATAAGAATGCGCCGCCATTGGCGTATTCCGGTTCAAGTTCGGCCACGCGCTGAATCAGCGCCTTCACGCGACCCAACTGACCGATCGCACCAAAGTCGGCGCTGTTGGCCTGAATCCATCCAGCCCAAATGCTGCCCAAATTATAAAGGGTTGGCACGCTTTTGGGGCCTTGGGCATCAACCCAGGCGGAAAATTCTTGGAACGGGCGACGCTCCAATCCGCAGGCGTCTTTGAGCGACAGACAGGTCGCATACAACATTTGGGTCTTGGCTTTGGAGTGCAGTTGTATCGCCCGCTCAGGCTCTTCCACAAAGGCACCCGCGTAGGCGGAATGCAGCTCGGCAGACTGCGCCAATAATTGCGGGCTGTCAGGGGACCCCGCCAACAGCGAGTCGATTAAAATCAGATACGCCGGCGCGCCGTCACGGATCATCACCGGATCGTCGCTTTCCAAGATGGCCGACGACAAATTAGTCGCCAATCCGCTGGTTAACGAACCAACGATACTGGCGCATCCACTGAGCAGCACCGCGCTGACCAGCACCAAACAATCCCCAACCTTAACCGTGCGCAGGCGACGGAGCATTTTCATCGGTGTTCGGATCCTTGTAGACGTGGTTCTGTCGCAATGAAAACAATGCCGCTGATGTAAATCAACCTTGAAACATAGACGACACCAACATTTATCTTCCCAAACCGACATCGACGGAACCAAGGCGATTCAATTATTTCTGAACCAGCCCCGATGCCGCCTGAAGCATCACCTCAAACGAGGGTCGCTCTTTATAGCCGGCGATGGCGAACTTCCCGCGCACCACACCATTTGCGTCCAACAGCAAGGCGCCCGGATGAGGTATGCCAAAAGCGCGGTGTCCTTCGGGGTATTCCTCGTTGAGAATACCTAAAGCGGTCACATGCGCAGCCGCTTCATCGTGCAGCAATGGATAACCCAGCGATACTTTGACGTGGAAGGCCTTTAAATCCATGACCGAATCGTAAGTCATACCGGCGACCTTGATGCCCAGACCTTCAAATTGTTCTTGCCACGAAGCCAGTTCCACGAACTGGCGTTTGCAGTAGGGTCACCAAACCGCGGAGCGGTTAAACAACACCAGCAGGCCATTTTCACCGGTGAGGCTCGCCAGATTCTGTCGCACACCATTTTGATCGGAAGCCGCCAGCAAGGGTAGGGGAGCATCAAGACTCGGACCCCACGTATCGGCATAGTCGTCTTGATCAGCTTGCGCTGCCGACACAACAATCGATAGCACGGCCACCAACAGGGTCGCGGCGGCGCTAACGCCCCTTAGGCGACCCTTGCTTCGTAAAATCCTGTTCATGACTTTCCTAAAAGCGCCCTTGCTGATCACAGGCGATAGGACCAAGTTACGCCGATCTGACAAACAGAACCACCCCGGGCAGACTCGAATCAGTCCATTTGCGCGATCCTCACAGTGTGCTCACACTCCAACATTCGATAACATTTTTCGGTTACTCAGCAGGAGCACAAACGATGACAACGGATTTGGTATTGATTGCGAAAAATCAGGGCGTTACCACGGTTACCCTAAATCGACCCGAGGCACTCAATGCGCTATCTGGCGCGCTGCGACAAACGTTGGCAGAAACCTTCCACGAGCTGCGCGACGACGCGGACACCCATGTCATCATTTTGACCGGTGCCGGGCGCGCTTTTACCGTTGGCCTCGACTTGAAAGAACTGGGCGGTGAAACCCAGTCCAGCAAAAGCGACGCGATAACCGATCGGGATTTAGGCGAAGCCGTTGCCAATGTGGGTAAACCTGTGATCGGTGCGGTCAATGGTTTCGCGATTACCGGCGGTTTTGAAATCGCCTTGATGTGCGACTTTTTGATCGCAAGTCCCGCCGCTCGCTTCGCCGACACTCACGCCCGGGTTGGCGTGGTGCCCGGATGGGGACTGTCTCAACGACTGCCTCGACTGATCGGAATCAATCGAGCCAAAGAATTAAGTTTGACCGGAAACTACCTTGATGCCGATACGGCCTGTGACTGGGGCTTGGTAAACAAGGTGGTCAGCGCAGATGAACTGCTGCCCACCTGCGAACGCCTAGCCCGTGACATCGTGTCGACGGAACCCGTCACCCGGGGCGAGATACGACGCATCATGGATGAGGGCTGGGCGGCAACCTTGAGCGAAGGTCTCGCCATCGAAAATCACGCGAACCGCGCCCACGCAAAAAACCAACGACCATCCGAGCAAGTCGCCTCACGCCGACAACAGATACAAGATAGGGGCCGAAACCAAAGCGGCGACTAGGCTAAGCGTCTGTCAGCATCTGTCGCGCGCCCAACAGGCCGGGCTGTTCATCCATCACCAGATACAGCGGGATAGCTTTCGCATAATCCGACAAGTCGCCGCGTTCATCGAAACGCCTGCGCAGCGGGCTCGTTGGCAGCATGTCTGCCAACTTTGGTGCAATGCCGCCACTGATGTACACGCCGCCGCGTGCCCCCACAGTTAGGGCAAGATTGCCCGCGGCCCCACCCAGCAAACCCGCGAAAGTTTCCAGTGTCTGATGGCATAGCGGTTCGGCAGCCAAACCTTGCTGGACAATCTCTTCGGCAGATTTCGGTGCCGATTCAACGCCCCAAACACTGCTCATGGCCTGGTACAAATTGACGATCCCTGGCCCGCTGAGCACGGTCTCCCAGCTCACATGCTGATGCGTCTGGGCCAGCACAGACCAAAGCTCTGCCTCCAAGAAAGACCCAGGGGCAAGATCGCCGTGCCCCCCTTCCGAAGACAAGACCGTCGGCTTGCCGGCTTCATTCGGCACCAAGGTTGCCATGCCCAGACCTGACCCCGGACCAAGAATAGCCTTAACACCGACCGCATCCTTGTGCCCGCCGATCTGTACCAGCTCATTGAGGTGGGGTACTGCCTGAGCCTGCACAAAGAAATCGTTGTAGAAAACAGGAGCCACGCCCAATACTTCCTGAGCCGCGACTTGGGTGAACGTTAGGCCAGTATTAATCACGCGCACAGACGAACCAGCACCACTCACCGGCCCTGCCACCGCCAACACGCACTGAGCAAATCGCGGGACCTCAAAGTGGGCACCGACGGCAAGCAACATATCCGCACCCTCATTGAATTGGGTGGTCGGCAACACGAGTAGATCGCTGGCCCACTCGAGCCGTCGATTGACCAGACGAAAACGAGCGTTGGTCGCACCGACGTCACCAACCAAGCCCACGTTGTCGCCTGTTGGCGTTGTACTCATGAAGACCATCCCCTTAACTTGATGCGAAAGCTTAATTCGGTAGGTTAGCGCATTTGGCTTTTCTCAGACTACGTTGACACGTCTTACCCCCACCGCTCCCGGCCATTCGTCGCACTATACGGGGACAGTTGAACTGATAAGCTGGCGGGCTTTTAGGCAGAACAGCGGAGAGCATCATGACCATCGGCGCAGGCATTGGTATCGCGAATTTCACGTTTGAAGATGGTAACGGCTTTTGGGAGTGGGTCAGCCTGTGCGACAACGGCGGCGTGGATTCCATCTGGCAAAGCGACCGCATCATCGAGAAGACACCCAATCTGGAAACCATGAGCGTCATGGCCGCCTTGGCCGGTGGCAGCAAGCGGTTGAAGTTCGGAATGAACGTGGCCAGCATGGCCCTGCGCGACCCGGTACTGATGGCCAAGGCTTGCGCCACCATCGACGTACTGTCCAACGGGCGACTGCTGCCAGCGTTCGGCGTGGGCAGCGCCTTTTCACGGGACTTTATCGCCACCGGCCGAGACACCAAAGGCCGGGGCAAGCGCACTGCCGAGGGCCTGCAAATCATGGCCCGGCTCTGGAGCGAGGACAGCGTCAATTTTGAGGGCGAATACTATCGGCTGGAAGACGCCACCATTGCCCCAAAACCCGTGCAACGCCCCATGCCCCTCTGGGTCGGGGGCTCTGCGCCAGCGGCCATTGAGCGCACCGCCCGCTGGGGTACCGGTTGGCAAGCGGGTATTGAGACTGCGGCCGAAATCGAACCTGTGATCACCGCCATCAAAGAACGCGCCGCCGAGTTGGATCGAAAAATTGACGACGATCACTTCGGTGCCGGTTTTGGTTTTCGCTTTGGCAGCGTCAATGATTCCGTCGTGCAGAGACACCATGCGGTTCTGGAAAAGCGACTGGGCAAACAGCCCGAGGGTTACAGCGCCGTTGGCGGCGTCGACGAGATGATGGCCTTAGTCGAAGACTTTCATCGCGCCGGTGCGCACAAATTCATCCTGCGACCCATCGCCATGGGCGCCGCCGACATGGTGGAACAGACGCAACTGATGGTCGAGCAGTTGCTGCCCGCCATCAGTGCAATGAACTGAACCAACATTCCCCACGTCGTCCGCTGAGGCGTTCCGCGCTAGAGCTTTTCGAGCCCTCGCGCTTGCGCCACATAGCCTCGGTTGAAGGTCGGACTGATGGTCAGATCGTTGATGCAGACGTGATTGGGCATTTGCGCCAAAAACCGAATCAACTCACCACAGTCTTCGGGCTGTACCATTTGCGCCCGATCTTCAGCAGAGACCGGTACCGGCCGATTGTCCAGGATCGGGGTCGCCACCTCGCCGGGACAAACCGCGCACGCGCGGACACCGTGCACACCGGCCTCCATATTGATGCTTTCGTTCATCGCATTCATGGCGTGCTTGGCAGCGGTATAAGCCGGCCCGGTCACCACACTCACATGCTTACCCGCCCAAGACGAGATATTGATGATCAGGCCTTCACCCTGGGCCTTCATGGTCGGTAGCACCGCCTTGCAGCAATAAAACGCGCCGTCTAAATCGATACGGATCACGGAATCCCAGTCGTCGAGACTGACATTGTGCCAATTGCGGTTTTTTACGTTGATGCCTGCCGACGCCACCAGCACGTCGATACGCCCGTGGGTTTCAACGATGCGTTGAGCCACATCGGCAACGGCTGCTTTATCCGCCACATCAAGCATTTCGATACTGGTGGCACCACCACAGCTTGCCGCCACCTGTTCAAGTTTTTCCATTCGCCTGCCGGACAAAACCACGTGCATGCCGGCTTCTGCTAGGGCGATTGCGCCGGCTTCACCGATACCTGTGCCGGCTCCTGTGACCCAAGCGACTTTGTTTTCAAGGTTACGCAGCATATTCTCTCTCCCGTCGTGTGATTATTCGGTTCGCAAAGACCTTAGCACGCCGTAAAACAGGAGAAGACATGGGAAATAGCGCAGACATCCGCTTGGCCGAAATCGAGAACGACGGCTACACCATCATCGAAAATATCATGAGCGACGACTTGATGTTGCGCATTCGGGAGGAACTGGCCCCTTACTGCCAAGGTAAGTTCCTGGGTCGGAACAATTTCGAAGGCACACACACAGAGCGGGTCTATGCGCTGCTTGCCAAGGCCCCGTCCATTGCTGAAATCATTGAACACCCCGCTGCCCTTGAGCTGATCGACCAGCTTCTGCCGCCAAATTTTTTACTGTCCGCGGCGTTGTCAATTTTGGTTCACCCGGGCGAGACTCCCCAACCCTTTCACTACGACGACGGCATCGCGGGACTGCCTGTCTTCAAGCCCCGCCCCCGTTTTGGCGTAAGCACCATCTGGGCATTCGATGATTTCACCGACACCA
>JBELHZ010000075.1:0-11019 GCA_042091155.1 Gammaproteobacteria bacterium | reverse complement strand
GAAGGCGACATGTTGTGAACTCCGCCAGGCCTGGAAGGGAGCAACGGTAACAGCGACGTCGGGCTTTGGGTAAGGCTGGATGGGTTGCCACCATCTTTCGGAGAGGTGGCAGAGTGGTCGATCGCGCACGCTTGGAAAGCGTGTAAGGTGTTAAAACCTTCGAGGGTTCGAATCCCTCTCTCTCCGCCATACAAAAAGGGGCCTTTAGGCTCCTTTTTTGTATGCGGGGTGAGCGGACTTGGTTAGGTCCCTTGGTTCGAGCCGAGTAACGCGGCTGCGCGTTACGACACATGAGCGCTAGCTAATAAGGTCGCTAGGTAGACGCGTCTCGCCGCTACGACGGTTTCACGCCACGGAAGAGCTCTTTCACAGCAGGTACTAATTAGTACCCTAAACTACGGCATGGGGGGTGCGGTGTTATGCTGAAAAAAACGCGCGATAAGAGCTGATGCCCATGAAATATCTGAGTTACGCCATCTTTATTCCTTTGCAGATTGTCTTTGTTCCTTTGGCGATCATCGGTCTTTTGCTAACGGCCTATAAGCAAATCATCGTGAGCAAACGCCTCGGTGTTTCTCAGACGGCTATCGAAATCATCAATGGCCGATGGACTATGCATGTGTTCGGGTTGCGCCAAGATGACGCCACGGCAGCGTTGATGTCCGTGCTACCGAATACGTCGAAGCTCGGGCTGTGGTTGGTGTTGTGGCCGCTGTGGGTGCAGGCGCGGATTGCCGGCCAACCTCTGCTGTATCCGCGAATACCCACAGCAGGTGATGAGAACATTGCCGATATGGTGGCTGCGCGTACCCTGCATTTCGACGCCATCATCGCTCGGGCCATGGAACAGGTGGATCAGTTTGTCCTAATGGGTGCGGGCTACGACACCCGTGCCTATGGTGATTTGGTTGCCAGTGGCGTGACGGTCTTTGAGGTCGACCAAGCCATCGTTCAGGGCCACAAACGTAAGATGATTGAAGCTGCCAGCATCCGCTGCGAGAACGTCAACTTCGTGCCCGTTGACTTTAGCGTTGACAATCTCTTCAGCAAAATCGCGGCGTCAGGCTTCGACGCCTCACGCAAAACACTGTTTCTGTGGGAGGGTGTGTCGCTTTACTTATCTGCTGAGCAAGTCGCGGCTACATTGGCGATGGTGAAACAGCGCGCCGAGTCTGGCAGCGTGCTGGTGGCTGACCTGTACGCTGACCGTTTGGTGCAATCGTTAGGCAAGGCGAACATGAATGAGAAGGTGTTGGAAATGACCAACGAGACATTAGATTTCAGTCTGCCTTTCGCGAACAACTGGCAGCAAGTCCTTGCCGACTTTGTTGCGGCACAAGGCCTGCAGCAGGGTGCAACCCACTTCCTGGGTTCCAACAACAAAGCGGGGCCTTACGCAGTGGTGGTGGAGATGATGTGCTAGGTGCGGTGCGACACTGCGTCAAATTACAGAAAGACAGATAATTACTCGGATCAATACGGTTTGTGGCTTTTGGGCTGGGATGCGGGCCTGCGCAACTCAACCAGTAGGCCGATCACACAGGGGAGTACCCAAACATGCGCATTAATGGCGAGGTAAGACCGGGGTTCGAATCGGTTCGTGATTTGTTTCAGCGGAGCTTGTCTCCGGCAAAGGATAAAAACGTACAGCTTTGTGTCTATGTGGGTGAAAAGCGGGTGGTTGATCTGTGGGCCAGCTCTGGCGACGACGAATTTTCCGCCGACTCCTTAGTCAATGTTTTCAGTAGCGGCAAAAGTATTGAGTCGATTCTGCTGGCTGCCCTAGTCGATCAGGGGCTGTTGGATTTCACTCAACCGGTATCGACCTATTGGCCGGAATTTACGGGCGGGGGCAAAGATGCGCTGACGGTTGCCGACGTGATGCGTCACGAAGCGGGCCTCGCGCAGCTTGATACGTCTTTATTGGCGACTCAGCTGGAAACACCTGCACTCAAACAAAACAGCGTTGGTAGCATTTTGGAAAGGCATCCGCTGGGTTTTCCTGAGGGTAGTTCTCCTCGGGAGTACCACGCGGTGACTCGGGGCTGGATCGTGAATGAAATCTTTCGGCGCATAGAGCCTGGCCGAAGAACCATGGGTGAGTATTTACGTGAACACATCAGCGAACCGTTGGGCATTGATGTCTACTTTGATATCAACGCAAATGAAGCGCGCAGGCTGAGTAGAGTGCAGCCCCGTCGGCTGATGTCTCAGCTGTTGGACAGTTTCTCGCCGGGTTCGCAGGCGCGGCGCATCGGCCTTACCCCGGGCGAATTGTTTAAGCGGGGCAGGCGAGTTCTGGCGGCTGTGTCCGGCAGTCGGCGCCCCGCGTTGGCCTTGCCCATAAAAGGTATCAAGACAGAGGGTTTTGGGGTGTTCGATTCTCCCGAGTACTTGCAGGCACAGATTCCGTCAGCCGGCGCCAAGTGTTCGGCGCGAGGACTGGCCAAGCTCGCGGCAGCGAAGGCAAACGGAGGGCAGATTCAGGGCCATAGGGTGCTGGGCCAAACTGCCTTAGATGCACTGCATGCAGACCCTGTGGAGCGCACGATGACCATTATGAAGAATAGGTTCACCCAAGGCGGTTTGGCACACTTTAAGGCGTCTGATGGGGCAAAGGGCCCCTTAGAGGCAGGCATGAGCGTGGGCAGAGATGGGTTTTATGGCTGGTTTGGGCTAGGTGGTTCGGTCTTTCAGTGGCATCCAGACCAGCGCATCGGATTTGCCTATGTGCCGACGGCCCTCAACCCAATCGATGTGTTTAATGAGCGCGGCAAGTCCTACCAAAACGAAGTGCTTCGCTGTGTCGCGGCTTTGACGTGAGTCTGCATCGTAAAATGGTCGCGTTAAGCCGTGCGCTGCGTATGGAAAAAGATGGACATTGAGGGCGTGTGTAGAAACATGAAAAAGAGAATGACCAAGGGGGGCGTGATGCGAGGAATGATGTTTGCAGCGATGGCTGCGGTTGGCGTGCTTGGGGGCTGCGGCTCGGATTCAGGTGCGCAAGTACAACAAGAGTTGAAGCAGCCGCAGGCGCGAGTGGTAGCTGAGCCCTGTGCTGCAGATGGCACGTTTACGGTTTGGTGTGGTTTTAAAAATCCAGAGGATTTGGCGCTGACTCCAGACAATGAATTTCTTCTGGCCACAGGCTTCGGCGGTATCCCGGAATCGACGCTGAATGAGATGTCGATTATTGAACTTTCAACCATGCAGCATGGCGCGGTTGATATCGTGTTGGCGGAAAATACCTGGGGCGATGCCCGCTGCCAGCGCAGCACACTGGATTTCTCTACCCATGGGCTGGACATCAAGCAGCGCACCGATGGCAGACAGATGGTCGCTGTGACCAATCATTTGCCAGAAGAGACCGTGGAATTATTCGAGCTTGTTTCGACCGAATCGAGTTGGCAGCTTGTTTGGCGCGGTTGCGTTCAGTCTCCTGTTATCGAATCGGGTGCCCGTCTACCCATGTTCAATGACGTTGCGTTAACCACCGATGGCGCGTTCTATGTCACAGAGATGTACAACCGTATGACACCTTTTGATGGCTTGATTACTGCGGGTGTGGCCGGTGAGGACACCGGGGTGGTTTGGTCGTGGTCTGCAGGCGATGGCTTTCAGGTGGTTGCAGGATCCCAGGGGAGTTTCCCCAATGGCATCGTGATCAATCCCGATGAGGATACCCTCTTTGTGAACTACTGGTTTTCTGGTGAAACCACAAAGCTGGATCTTGCGTCTGGCCAGGTGCTGGCCATCCATCAAGGCGGTAGGGCAGATAATCTGACCTTTGCCGCGGGTTCGGTTTGGGCGGCAAAACACGATATGAGCATTATGGAATACATTGAAGGATGCCCGCCTGACGCAACCAATTGTTTTCTGCCGTTTTCAGTTCATGAACTTGATCCTGAGGACTTGAGCGAGAAAAACGTCTGGCGTTTTGACAGCACTGTCTTCGGCTTCGGCACTGTGGCCATGCCAGTCGGCGAGAACATCTGGTTCGGGTCCGCGCACGGTGACAGGGTCGCTCGCTACGATATACGACGCTAAGATTAGGCGGCACTGTCGAGCGAGCTCCACAGTGCCGCGGCGAAGCCTGAGGCGTTTTCTACCCAGAACTCCAGCAGAAACACGAATGCCGCCACACTCATAGCGAACGTAAAACGTTGGGATGAATCGAAATGAGCGGCCAATGTGGAGCCCTGCGTGTCGCTGAACATAACCGCCTGAACACAGCTCGTTCGCATCAAAACGGGTACGAGTTTTTGATGGCTCTGAAAACCGCTGACGAAACGGGTGCAAGTGCTGAGCCCCAATGGGTCTTGTTCACCACAAAAAATACCGCGCATCTCGAAATAGCGACCGTTCATCAAGATTCTCGAGTGACCTAGACCGACTAACCCCAACCTTCGACAACGCAAGCTTTCAAGGGGTGAATCTAAAATGAAAATCGTCGGCGGTTTTCTGGGGGACATTACACGCTGGGCGATGTTGCCTGTAGCGGTTGCATTAGCGGTCATGGGAGGTCAAGCAGTAGCTCAAGGCCAGCCGATGAACGACTGCTTTGCTAAAGTGCTCGACCACGCTAGCGCCTCTCAGCTTTCTGCTGATTTGCTGTTGCTGAGAAGCCAGGTTTTTCCGATTGCAGGCTACGCTAGCGTGCAAGGGTTGAACGATAACCGCATTCCGGATAAAGCTGTTCGTCAAGCTGTTGTCCAATTGACGCCGGTCTACGAGGCCTGTGTCAAAGACAGTTATTCAGAAAATGCCCAACCCTTTGATGAACTCTACAAATCGCATCTAGCGGCGCGCGTCTCTCTGTTACGCCGCTTGGCTGATGGAGCGTTCACCTATGCCGAATACGCGAGGCAGCTTGATATGCTCAGGGGGCAGCTAGTCGCAGGGCTGTTTTTTTGGCAGATGGATTCGTAATGGTCTGAGCTAGGCAATAAAGCCTAGGGAGAGGTATCCCATGAAGACTCCAATGGTAACGAGGCCCACGAAATCGATTTTGAGGTTGCGGAAGTTCATGCCGGCAAGATACGGATCTGCGGCGGTAGGGTGAAATACTCGTTTTAGCTATGCTTATGCAAAGTTGATAGGGCCGTATCGACGTTTGGCCTGGTCAGTTGGCTTTTCTAGTTTACCCAGGTTAAAACGCCCCAAAGAACGGCGGGAATAACGAGTAGCCAGAGCGCAATCCCTTGCAACACACTGGTGAGCCGCAAGCTTCTGAGGGTCTCCCTGGTGATTTCTGTGCCAACAAAAAATAACGCCATGACCAGCAGCGCGCTGCTGATTTGCCCCACGGAAATAACAACGGACTTGGAAATCTCTAGCCAGGAACCCAGCAGAGATGCCGCCAGAAAAGCAAAAACGAAGTTTGGTATGCGGATTTTGGATTGGTGTGTGCCCAGGTAAAGACTCGCAGCGATGATCAGTGGGATGAGCCACAGTGTGCGGCCAATCTTGACCGTTGTCGCTATTTCCGCGGCCCGATCACCATAGAGCTGGGCGGTCGCAACGACAGAGCTGGTGTCATGAATGGCCAGCGCTGCCCAAACACCGAACTGTTCCTGGGAAAGATCCAGCCAGTGTCCGATGGTTGGGAAGGTCAAAAGTGCAACCGCATTGAGCAGAAAGACTATGCAGAGTGCCGCGCCAGTCTGTTCGGCGCGTGCACCGATGATTGGAGATAGTGTGGCAATGGTCGTGCCACCGCAGATCGCCGTGCCTGAGGCAATCAGTGCATTGGTTTCATTCTCGGTGCGGAACAATTTTCCCAACACCAATCCAGCGCAAGCGGTCAGACAGACATAGGCTGCAATGGGCAGGGTGTATGAGCCGCTGATGTCCAGCAACTGGGTGGTGTTGAGCTTGAAGCCGAGTAGAACGATGGCTGTTTGCAACAGATACTTGCCATACCGACTGCCATCAGCGATTGGCGAGCGGTTGAGCGTAAGAGACAGGGTCGTCCCGACAACCAAGGCAAGGGCCGGATTGCCGAAATATACTAAGAAGACCAAGACCGCGGCGGTGGCCAGTTTAGTGCGCACGTCGTGCAAAAAGACTCTCCCCCGAAAGCTAATCGACGGCAGTTATCCTAAATAACATAAACGAATAAAGATATTCCAAATTACCCTGAAATCGAGACGGGGTGTCGGTGGCGTTAATGGTCAATCTTGGGAAATGCCAACACATCAGCCTGTTGCGGCTCCCCAATGGCCTCTTCCGAAAGACCGTCGTCTCCATTGCATAGCCAGCCTTTGTCGACAGCGAGTAGTGTGGCAATGGCGTCCACATGCGCTATTAGGCCGTTGTCTGAGGCTTGATGGTCTGAGCTGCGCTCCCAGAGTCGCCAAGTCTCCGGAGTCGTATGGCTGTTGGCCTCAATTGTGATGCGATAGGCGCACTCTTCAATAGACCACCCAATGTCTAGCCTGCGCAGGTGTACTCGTTCTCCGATGGATTGCATATCAACACGCTTGTTGTGGACGACGGAAAATGGGAGGTTCGATGCTGTGCCTTAGGCTCAGCATTTCCCAGTGCCCTGTAGATTAACCGTCTCCCTGTGCTCGGTTGGGGTGCCATCGCCGACACCGACCATCTCATCGAAGGCTGACTTGTGCACAAAGTCAGCGCGTTTCACGCCGATTTCTCTTAGCGCATCGAAGGCTTTGCTTCGGCTGCGAAAGGTGAGATTGTTGCCGCGACTGTCTTTGATGGGTGCTCTGGTATCAGCCTTGCAGCTAAAAATGAGGT
The DNA here is from genome assembly GCA_042091155.1 of Gammaproteobacteria bacterium. Lineage (GTDB taxonomy): Bacteria > Pseudomonadota > Gammaproteobacteria > Pseudomonadales > Azotimanducaceae > UBA4421. Next base: position 4,260 of record JBELHZ010000075.1, on the reverse strand, counting down.
AAATACTGGGATCGACGCCATGTACTTCGAGATCGGGTGCCGTGTTTCGGGAGATTAAGTCTTTAAGCTCTGTAAATAACATAAGAATTTCCACATAGGACATCGACAGGTTAAGCACGGGAAGATCCAGGATGTGTGAAGAGAAAATAGGTTGGCGTGTGGGTCTAAGAACTGGCGAAGAGTTTGCCGCACAAATTGTGATGGGGATCACGAAACGGCAATGGGTTGGCGTAAATCGGTAAAGATTTCGGACGAATGGTGGTGTTTTCTAGATAATCGGCATGTTTTCTCCAGAAGAACAGCCCCAATGTTTAACACGCCCCACGACAATTTTGCTCCCGAACTTGCGGATTTCTTTCAAAACGCAGCGGATGAATTCCTGGCTCAACCTGAAAGCCGCGCGCCTGATTTTGTCTGTGCGGGGCAAACCAGCTTGGCAAAAATATTCGTGGTAGATGCGCCGGCGGCGACCATGGCATTTTTTCGCCAAATTATGGAAGACGAACCCGAGCGCTTCGCCTCAATGAATCGCATCTTTCACCATGCGCAGAGCGGCTTGCAGGGAGCTGGCTGGGCGGTCACTCGATTCGGTGGCGTGGTTTATCTGAGTTTATCGATTTGGGATGAGATCTATGTGAGGTGTTTGCCCCGTCACCTGGCGGCTGAAGCAGTAGCCACCGCCCGCCGCTTTGATCGATTTTTAGACAGCACGGTCTCCGGCCGCCACTCCACAGACGACGCCTGTGCCATGCCTGCGATTCTTGCAGAAACCCTGCGTAGCCCTTCGGCAAACGGATGCCTTGGTCTCACGTAGTTGCTCGCAACAACGGGTCGATCTGAACGTGCTTTGAGCCGAAAATGCGCGTTCATCCACTTTTTGTTACCACTCCTCCGAAAATTCTGCTTCTACCCAAGTAGCGAGAGAGACTCCTTGGCGTGCATTGCTAGGCTGCTTGTTGCCTAAGCACTGTGCGAGCTAGCGGTATGCGTTTTATGCAAACCGTCGTTAATCATGTCGGCGCCCCCCTTTGGGGGAGCTGATCTGCGAAAGGACGAACCGATGACCATGGCAACCCCAAAAAATGACAAATCAAGGAGCGCTCATGCTCCTGACAACGCAGCGCCCACTCAGGGGTCGACACTCAAAGCCAGCAACCCGCGAGGCCGGCCGAAAGACGATCGAAAAACCTTGGGTGCAGATTCAATAGAAGCGATGGGACCGGGGCTTGGAGATTCTGGCGATTTGGGCCGTTCCTTTTCTGCCCGATTACGGGAGCTGAGACGGTCAAAAGGGTTGTCTTTGCGCAAGTTGGGCGGCGAGATTGGTGTTACGGCCAATGCGGTACTGCGCTGGGAAAAAGATGAAGTTACGCCGACCCGCGGCAAGATGTTGGAGCTATCACGCTACTTCGAGGTCGAACCGGCCTGGTTGGCCTGGGGCATCGGCGCGCGCCGTAATCGATTAAAACCGGCTGACTTGGTTTCACAGCTCGAAAAGTGCGATGAGCCTCAGCTTCGAGCCATCAGCGCGCTGTTGGAGGCATTCGATCAACACAGCAGTGCCGGTGATTCCTAGCCAGTAACTGCTAAAGCGGGCGAATCGCTGCCGCATTGTTTTGCGCCCTCACTTGTAGTTCACTTCCTGAGGGATCTGGACAGGGAGAGAGGGAACGATGCCGATAAACGTGCTGGGAATGATTGGGGTAACGCCACCCCTGGATGCGGCAACTGTGCACATTGTTGGTGGCGGGGTGGACCGCGACTATATTAAGGCCTTCACTCACGCGCATGAGCAGTCGGGCTTCGACGCCATTTTGATTGGCCACTCGTCCAGTTCTGCGGATGGTTTTGGTATCGCGCAATACGCGGCGACCCACTCCCAGCGCATTAAAATTTTGTTGGCCCACCGCCCGGGTTTTTCCTCCCCGACTCAAGCCGCGCGACGCGTTGCGACGTTGGACAATTTGATCGAGGGCCGTTTGCTGCTGCACATCATCACCGGTGGTGTGGATGCAGATCAGCGGAGAGATGGCGATTACACCCCCCACGATGAGCGTTATCAGCGCACAGACGAATACTTAGACGTGATGCGAATGGTCTGGAATGCCACGGAACCGTTTGACTTCGAGGGTGTATTTTATCGAGTCAGCCGGGCTTCTACTGACGTGCAGGGACATCAAAGACCCCATGTTCCGCTTTGGTTTGGCGGAGTGTCCGATGCTGCGATTCCGGTGGGTGCGAAGCACTGCGACACCTACGCACTGTTCGGTGAACCCCGGGCCCAAGTCCAGGAGCTGATGACTCGGATCAATGCCGAAGCCGCCGCATACCAACGCAAGCCGGCCTACAATCTATCCTTCCGGCCGATTATCGGCGCGACAGAAGAAGAGGCGTGGCGTAAGGCAAAGGGCATTTTAGCTGGGGTGGAGGCCGCTGGAGCCGGCGGAAAGTCACGAGTACCCGAGGCGGAAACCGCACGTCGTTTGATGAGTTTGATTGATGGCGGCGAAGTTCAGGATGAACGGCTTTGGGTGCCCATTGCCGCCGCGGCGCAGGGCAGTGGTAATTCCACGGCTCTGGTCGGCACCGCGGAGCAAGTTGCTGAAGCGATCGCGACGTATTACGACATGGGTGTGAGCGGCGTGTTGATCCGCGGCTTTGATCCGTTCAACGACGCCATTGAATATGGCAACGAGTTGATCCCACAGATACGAGAGAAAGTGGCTGCCCGGGACGCCGCCCTATCAGCTTAAGTTGAGCCGGGCATGCATGATGTTTTGACTCAGGGTTCGCCTGTCGCGGGCGAGGGTTAGTAGGCCCGTCCTTCTAATGGACCTATGATGGCCCAGTCAACAAGGGCCGCTGCGACGGCAAGGGACACGCAAACGAGAAAGATCACGCCTAGCAAGCGCCAAACGTGGAATTTTTCTTCTTTCTCTGGTGCGGGTGGTTGTTCGTCCGGGTGCATTGCCTTCCTTGGTCTGAATTGTCGTTCTGATTTACGGGTCTGCGAGCGGTTGGCTGTGGTTCAGTCGTCCAATAGATGCGCTAAGGCCGCGATACTGTCTCTGTCTAAACCTGCATGCTCCGCAGAGTTCAATACTGAATTCCAGCTATTAGGATCAATGTCGATGCCGTTGGCCATCCGTATGGCGGTGCTCTCCTTTTCAGGGTCGCCCGGTAGTCTCACGTGATCAACCCCCTCCGCGGGGGTGCTGGCATAAATATAATCCATCATCGCGCCGACTTCTTGATCGAAGGAGGCTAGATCGCCCACGGCCTCTGGGTCAATCAAAATGGACAGCATGTTGTTGAGGGTCGCGCCACGCCTAGGATGTTCTGGTTGCATCGTAAACACGCCACCGAGTGCTCCCCCGAGCAGTTCGCAAATCACCATCAGGCCGTAACCTTTGTGTCCGCCAAAGGGCTGCATGGCCCCGGTCGGATTGCTGCCAAAAATAACGCCGGGGTTTGTGGTTTCGAGTCCGTTTTCATCCACCAAGGACTGGCTGGGTACCGCAGTGCCTTTCATATGAGCGACTCGTACTTTGCCTGCCGCTACGGTGGTTGTCGCCATATCGAGCACGACATGCTCGCCATTCGGGCGAGGTACCGCACAGCAGTAGGGGTTGGTGATGAACCGGCGATCACGGCCGCCAAAGGCCACCACCATGGGGTCATGACCTACGACGTTCACGTAGTGCATGGACACCAGTCCCTGATCGGCACAGTACTCGGCGAAAGCGCCAATACGTCCCAAATGGGCAGCATTGCCGAGGGCGACGCAGCCAATCCCAAAGTTTTTGGTCCGCTCAATACCCATGTCCATGGCCTCGAAGCCCACAATGCGGCCTAGGCCGGTGCCGCCATCTACGGAGACGATGGCATTGTTGTCTTTGATGATTTCAGCGTGGCGATTGGGGTCGACTTGTTTGTCGATCATGCCCTTTACATAAGAAGGGATCATGCCGACGCCATGGGAGTCGTGGCCTTTGAGGTTCGCCTCGACCAAGTGATGGGCTACGGCGTCAGCGTGTGTGCGAGGAGCGCCTGCTCCTTCAAGAATGGCGCTGGCGGTTCGGGTCAAGGAAGTGTGTTCGATACGCATGATATCCCCCTGAAAAGTTGCATCCGCTTTGAAACAGGCAAGCAAGGAGCGAATCTCAAAAGGACGAGAAGAAGGTGGTGCACCCGACAGGATTCGAACCTGTAATCCCCGGTTTCGTAGACCGGTGCCTTATCCAGTTTGGCCACGGGTGC
>JBELHZ010000074.1:0-11225 GCA_042091155.1 Gammaproteobacteria bacterium | reverse complement strand
CCGGTGATTATGCCCAAGCCGGATCTGATGGCGTTAACAGGCGGCTATCGAAAGACGCCAGTACTGCAGCACGGTGCAGACATTTATTGCGATTCCGGGATTATTTGCCGATTCCTCGATGGTGTCTTTCCCGACAAGCCCATCTATCCCCAAGAGCAGATCGCCGGGTTGACTGCCGCTGTTCATTGGACCGATACGTTTTTGTTCAAGGCCAGTGTTGCTGTCGCTTTTCAGCCTCGAGCCATGGTTGCAAACGATCTTTTCAGTGATCCAGCCGTTGCTGAAGCGTTCATGAAAGACCGAGCCGAGCTGAGTAAGGGCTCGACGGAACTGGGTATGGATTTGAGCATTGCCGAACCGCATTGGCTGCAGCATATGAAACGTCTGGAGGCGCAACTGTCCTCGGCGAGTTTTTTGGGCGGCGAGTCGCCGACCATTCTGGATTTTTCGACCTACCATTGTTGCTGGTTTGTTTACAAAAACGATGTGCTGAAAAGCGACTTGGACGTGCTGCCCGCGTTGACTCACTGGATGCAAAGAATGGCAGCCTTCGGTCATGGCGACCCGACGACGATTTCCGGTGACGCAGCGGTGGAAATTGCTCTCAACAGCCAGCCAGCGGTAACGCCTGTGACATCCGAAACCTCTGAGCCCCAGTTTGCTGTTGGCGACGACATAGAGGTGTTGCCCATCGATTACGGCTTCCAGCCAACCCGCGGGACGCTGCTGCTTGCGTCAATGGACGAACTGGTCGTTCAGCGAACGGACCCTCGTGCCGGCGATGTCGCCGTGCATTTTCCAAGACTGGGCTTTCGCGTGGCGGCTATTTCCTAGCAGGCGCGCGCTGCCGGGGCTACCACTTGAGTACGGCCTGTGCCGGTGGCCTCGCTCGATAGCGTTCGTCCCAAGCACGCAGCAATGGGCGGTCGCCGAACACATCCGCTTCAACGAAGCGGGTGAACTGCAGAAACGACTGCAGGGTACAGTCTGCGACGTTTACCTGGTTTCCGCACAACAGCGGACGTCCGTCCTCAAGCAGCGTTTCCAAATAATTCAGCGGTGTTTGCATGGACTCCAGATACTGAGCGGCCTTTTCCGGTTCTGGCGGGCGACCCAGCGGTGAGTTGGTGGCATGGCCAAAGGCCCCCATGGGGCCGCCCAGTCGCAGGTCGATAACCCGCTCCAGATCTCGTGCCTTACCTTTTTCTTCCGGCGTGCCTCGATACATTGTGTTGTCGGGGAACTTGTCTTCTAGGAAGTCGATCATGGCCAAGGATTCCACCAGATAGGTGCCGTCATCCAGTTCCAGCGCGGGTACGGTGCCGAAGGGGTTGCGCGCTAAGTGCTCGGGCTCTCTATGCCGACCTTTTACCGTGTTGACCACAATCTGTTCAATAGACATATGCACACCAAGTGCTTCGCGTTCGGCGATGTAAAGCATAACCTTGGTGGGGTTGGGGGCTAGCGGAACCATGTATAACTTCATGAAAGGCCTCTGGTGATATCGACAATTTGTTCCAACAGCTCGTATCGGGCGGGTCCAATAGGGCCAGCGCTGTCTAAGCCAAGTTTGAGTGTGGTGACGCCGGCATCGCGATACTTGCCCAGTCGCTCCGATACCATGGCGCGATCTCCTAGGGCCTGGAACTGCGTGACCATGTCTGTGGGCACCCGCTGGGCTGCTTCTTCGCGCTTACCGTCGAGCCACAGCTGTTGGATCGCCAGCGCATCGTCTGCGTAGCCCGCACGTTTGAAGGCGTCGTTATAGAAATTGGTTTTGGCAGAGCCCATGCCGCCCATATTGAAGGCGACCGCTGGCTTGCGACGGGCGATCATGGCATCGATGTCGTCGCCCAATTCGACCCGCACGGAAACGCAAAGATCGAGATCGTTGATCCGACGTTGAGCGCTCTCGGCACCCTCAATGAGGTGGTCGAAGTGCGCACCGGGGTGATTCGGCGAGAACGATGTACCCAGCCAGCCGTTGGCGGCGGCGCCGGTATAACGCAAAGCGTTGGGGCCTAGGGTGGCGAGGTAAATGGGGATCTCGACGGGCTCGTGATCGATTTTAATCGGTTTGCCTTCGCTCTCGGGCAGAGGCATCTGAAATATGTCGCCCTCGTATTGGACTTTCTCGCCGGCGAAAATCATACGGCAGATTTCAACGGTTTCTCTCAGTCGCGACAGTGGCTTGCTGTATCGGGTGCTGTGCAGACCTTCGACGACTTGGGGGCCGCTGGCACCCAAACCCAAGACGAATCGGCCGCCGCTGAGGTCGTGCAGGGTAAGAGCGCTCATCGCCGTCATGGCCGGTGTGCGCGCCGTGGTTTGCATGATGCCAGTGGCAAGTTTGATGCGATGAGTCTTGTCTGCCAAGTAGGCAAGCGGCGTGACGGCGTCGCTCCACCAGGCCTCTGCGGCAAAGGCCATGTCGACCCCGAGATTCTCAGCGAATTGCACCCATTCCACCGTCTGTTTGAGTGATTCCGGCCGAATGGGCCCCAGTTCTATGGCGATCTTCATGGCTGTCCTTGCCCGTGAATTAGGTCGCTCAATCGACTGCCGCCTTGTCCAAGGTCGGTAACAGGTACTGTAAAAAGGCCTTGGGGTTTTCGCTCATGGGAAAGTGGCCGACGTTTTTCATTTCCTGAAAAGTTGAGCCCGCGATAGCCTCGTGGGCCGCCCGTCCCAATTCGGCGGTGCCACTGCAGTCGTATTCCGCCGACAAAATATGCACACCGACGCGATGGGTGTCGATCTCGCAGGCCACGGCGGTGAGATCGTAGTCTTCGAGGTAGTAGTTCAAGTCGCCTAAAAAGACCGGTGGCCAGCCGCAGGAGTAGACGTAGGCGGTTTCCTTGCGATAGCGCTTGGGCGAGGTTGGGGACATTAGCGCGTCCATTAGCCTTGCTTTGTACTCGTTGTTGACCTGGGGGTGCCACAGTTCGGTGTTGTGTTCGAGTTTGCCCGGAATCGCCAGCGCACCCTCCAGCGAAATCACCGCGCGGAAATCCTCGGCATGCTTATGCGCCAAGTCCAGCGCGAGTAAGCCGCCTACTGAGCAACCGACAAAAATCGGACGGTCTAAACCCAGTACTCGACTCAGCGCCAAGGGAATGGAGCGCAAGAAATCGCCCTTGAGCAAGTACTGCTGTTCCCACCAGTCTTCTTCCACCGGGGGCAGCGATTTACCGTGGTAGGGCAGGTCATAGGCAATGAGGCGAAAGCGATCGGTAATTTCCGGCGTTTCAAAGAGGTGCCGCCATTGACTGCTGTGACAACCAGCCGTGTGCTGCAGCAGGATCGGAATGCCGGTACCGGCTTCTTCAAAGTAAATACGGTGTTTCGCTCCGGCCAATTCGAGCTGTACGTAACGACCGACCGGGGCGCTAAAAGTGCCCTCGGGCTGTAGGTCGTGGGTCATGGCCTCACCCGCATTGGTGGCGGGCCTGAGTAGCTCGATGGCGCGAGCCGCCGCCGCAAAGTACTGGGCGAATACGACTGGATCGGCGTTACGCTCGATGCCTTGGCCCTGCATCACATTGGCCATCACATCGTTATGAAATCGCTCGGGTACAGCCGCGAGAATTTTTGCCCAAACCGACGGGTCGGCGGAGAGTTCGATGACACCACCACTCAAGTCTGCGCCCGGGCTTGGCATGCCTGACCTAACGGACAGTTCGAGGGTTTGTGCGCCGATGACGAGTCTGAGGCCGCCATCCCAGTAGCGTGCCGCCAACATGAATTCGCCATCCTCGGCACAGCTTTTTGCCCACTGTTGGGTGTTTAGTCGTTCTACAGACATTGAAAGGCCCCTCCAATTCAATGAGATGTTCTGATCTGTGTCGTTGGATATTGCTCGGTTTTCGCGTGTTGCGCTAGAGTCAAATCGAGAGGGAGCGTGAGGTATCCGGCGTTAGGCTAGGGGTTTGTTAGGACGAGTTTGCCAACAATTCGGCCACCTAATTGATCGATCAGACTCTGTTGATAATCCCGCATTGGGCGGCTTTGTACCGGGGCGGGGTGCAGCTTGCCGTCAGCAATCCACTGCATCAGCGTGGTCATCAATGCCTGATTGATGGCAGGGTTGGCGCGCATTTCTCCACCCCAATCCACACCAACGATGGACGAGCGTTTGAGCAGGGCCAAGTTGAGGGGGATTTTTGGGATTTCGCCGGCGGCGAAGCCGACGACGAGGAAGCGCCCGCCGGGTGCCAGCGAGCGAAAGGCGGGCTCGGCCTTATCACCGCCAACCGGGTCATACACCACATTTAAACCCTGTTCGCCGGTGAGCGCCTTCAATTCCTGTCGCCAATTTGGGTCGGTGTAATCGATGCAGTGATCTGCGCCGAAGGACAGCGCCGCCTGTCTTTTTTCCGGGCTGGATGCGGCTGCGATAACCGTCGCGCCCATGGCCTTGGCCACGCAGATGGCAGAGCTGCCAACGCCGCCGGCTGCGCCTAAGATCAGGATGTTCTCGCCGGCTTGAAGCTTGCCGCAATCGCGGAGACCGTATAGGGCCGTTGCGTAGTTAATGAAAAATCCCGCCGCGACGTCTGCGGAGAGGTTGTCGGGAATTTTCACGAGCTTATGACTGGTGATGGTGAGTTGGTCTGCAAAGGCTCCGTTGTTGGCGATACCCAGAACTCGGTCACCGACGGTAAGCCCAGTGACGTCGGAGCCTATCTGCGCGACCACCCCCGCAAACTCGCTGCCGGGATAATAGGGCAGCGGGGGCTTTACTTGGTACAGACCTTGAACCATCAAGCCGTCGACAAAGCCTACACCTGCTGCGCTCACATCGACCAGGACCTCGTCGGCAAGTGGAACCGGCGCATCGATTTCAATCCGTTGAAGGTTCTGTGGTGGTCCGAATGTCTGGCAGCAAACGATGTTCATGGATCTGTTCTCAAAGACGGTAGTTCGCGGGGGTCGATTAAGTGTGTGACGTTGACGGATTCTGTCGCTGACGCCAGTGAGCAACATTCTGCGCTAGCGAGGCCAGCAGCATCAACACCACGAATACCCAGACGTGGGGTGGCATCGAGCCATTCATTATGATCTGGGTGGGGTAGGAGACGGTGCGTTCAATCGCCGCAATCTTGTAAATATGACCGTCGGCGAATTTCGGGTCCATGACCAGTTCGGCGATATCCCGACGACTGCGATAGCGCATCATGGCGGTGCCTGAAAAACTGAGATTATCGTCTGCGTTCCATGAATCGATAAAGCCGCCCACGGTGCGTGCCTGAAATACGGGATGGCCACCGCGCATAAACAACGCCCAAGCGAAGGGTTCGAAGTAGTTGGCCAGCAGTGCTCTGCCAGGGATCATCTCGCCGGTAACCGGGTGCGGAATATCGTCTTCGTATATCTGTACTTGATTCAGCATGGTAAACGCGCTGCCATCGTCCTGCTCCAAAAACCTTCGAAAGGTTGCTTCTTCGGTATAGCGGCTGCCTTCCTGCTCGGCAAATTGGGCCATGAAATGCTCAACTTCCGGCTGAGTTATTGGCCCCTGCCAGTTGAAGTACCACAGGCTGAACAGCCCATAGGCGATGGGTACACAAATCCAGATTTTCCAGTTCATTAGGCTTCCTTTTCGTTCGTTAATCGAACAGCGCGTAGCGTGGTCCCCTTGGGACGGGTTTGATGTGCTCGGCGGGCAGAGTGCACAACCGTTCCATGCGGGTTGTGCTGCCATCGGCGTACTCCCAGATCAGATGTTCGCCGTCGAGATATCGCTTCACGACGACAGGTCCCCAGCCAAGAACGCGAAAGTTCAATACGCCCTGTTCCCAAGTGACTCCGGCCGATGTGCGGGGACAATATTCCCGGTCGCCGATGGTAAAAATCACCATGCCCTCGGTGTCATTACTGTTGAGACCACCGGTCAGGTTCGGGCCTTTGTCGTGAATGATACCGCTGCTCGTCACGACCGTGCGGTCGCCGCACTGTTCTACCCGTTCCACATGGCCGACCTTGCCGCTGATACCCCGCCACAGACCGCGAATATCCACTGCTCCATCCGCCAACGGCTCCGTGCACTCCCGCAGAATCGGCAGCGGAAAGTGGGTATAGCTGCAGCCCGGAGTGTTGCCCTTGGGGATGTCGGCAGCCCGTTTGCCAGAACCATCAAGTGTTGGCAGTTTGCAGTAGTTGATGGCACTGCCGTCGCCGGCCAAGGTGGCGGGATCTGTGGTCAACGGTGGTCGCGCGGAAAAAAAGACCAACCAAAAAGCAGCAAAAAGCAGGACGACAACGGCAACGGTCAGGCGGGTAATCCAACGAACGAAAAGTGTCATCGCTATCTGTCCTTGGCCAAGGGATACAAAATTAATGATCAACATTATAACGGTATCAGCCAGAAAACCAGCGGAACCAAGGATATGGCTCGGCAAGTAACTTGATCTGATGCATTGGCCTAAGGCTGCCTTTTTTGTATGGTCTGTCCGTTCTTAAATTCGCTGTTCTAAAATTACTGAGAGTGCTCGCCATGAACGCCAAAACCCAATCGATGCCCTTTGATCCTGAAGCGCTGGGACGCAAGTATCAGGAAGAACGAGATAAGCGTCTCCGAGCCGATGGCAATGACCAGTATCAAGAAGTCACCGGCGAATTTGCTTATTTTGTCGAAGACCCTTACATCGATACCGAACTGAAACGCCAGGCGATCGAAGAAGAGGTTGAAGTCGTCATCATCGGAGGCGGTTTTGGCGGAATGTTGGCCGCTGCGCGGCTGCACGATGCCGGTATTACGGATTTTAAAATCATCGAGAAAGGCGGGGACTTTGGTGGCACTTGGTACTGGAACCGTTATCCCGGTGCGTCCTGTGATATCGAGGCCTACGTCTATTTCCCTCTGCTGGAGAAAACGGGTTTCGTGCCCAAGCAGAAATACACCAACGCGCCGGAAACTCTGGAATATTGCCATGTCATCGCAAAAACCTACGGTCTGAACGAGCGTGCGTTGATGCAGACGCTGGTGACGTCTACGGATTGGGATGAGGAGCAGGGTCGTTGGATGGTCTCCACGGATCGACAGGATCGGCTGAAGGCCCGCTATGTCGTGCACTCAAATGGTCCCCTCAATCGACCTAAGCTGCCTGCCATTCGCGGTATCAGCGAATTTAAGGGACATACCTTTCATACCAGTCGCTGGGACTACGCCTACACGGGCGGTGATTCCAACGGCGGTTTGACAAACCTCAAAGACAAGCGTGTGGCGGTCATTGGTACCGGTGCGACCGCTGTGCAATGTGTGCCTCACTTGGGCGCGGCTGCAGAGCATCTGTATGTCTTCCAGCGCACACCGTCGTCTGTTGATGTGCGTAACAATCAGCCGACGGATCCCAGTTGGATGAACAGCCAAGAGGCTGGCTGGCAGGACGAGCGTCGGCGCAACTTCGAGTCGATTATGACCGGCGCGCCAGTGAAGAAAGACCTGGTTGCCGATGGCTGGACAGAAGCTTTTCGCTTGCTCTTCGGCAGCCTGCAGGACAAGGCACCGTCCAAAACCCGCCTGGCTGTTTGGGCGTTGATGTCGCCACTGTCACCGGATTTGTATCGGTTGGGCATGAAGAAGTATCTGACGCAGAAGGCGACAACCTTTATGGATTTGGCGCGGGAGATGGAACTGGCCGATTACCAGAAAATGGAGGGTGTGCGAGCACGAGCCGCTGAGGTCGTCGAAGACGAAGATACCGCAGAGGCCTTGAAGCCGTATTACCGCCAGTTCTGCAAGCGCCCGTGTTTCCATGACGAGTACCTACCCACGTTCAACCGCCCGAATGTGACCCTGGTGAACACCGATGGTCGAGGCGTGGATCAAATCACGGAAAACGGTATCGTCTTTGACGGCCAAGAATACCCAGTGGATTGTATTGTGTTCGCGACGGGCTTCGAGGTTGGCACGGATTATTCCCGCCGCGCGGGTTACCAGATCAACGGAGTGAATGGACTGACGGTGTCGCAGAAATGGTCTGATGGCTTGTCCACATTCCATGGTATGCACAGCCGCGGATTCCCCAACAGCTTCTTTTTTGGTCCCGCCCAATCTGGCTTTACCGCGACCTATACCTATTCGCTGGATGAACAGAGCGTCCACTTGGCGCATATTTTGAGCACCGCGAAAGCTCAGGGTGCGACGCGTATCGAGGCGAGCGAAGCGGCGGAAAGACAGTGGGTACAGACGATCATCGACAAAGCCCGACTGACCGCGGATTTTCAGCAGAAATGCACCCCCGGTTATTACAATAACGAAGGTAACGTGAATACGAAGCCGCAGAACAATACCTACGGTGGTGGCCCTATCGAGTTTTTTGACCTGATGGCGGACTGGCGCGCCAAGGGTGATTTGAAAGGACTGGAGCTTACGTAGCGGTCTAGGTCAGCAGGCCCGAGGCCTCTGAGTTAGATCCGCGCATTCACATACAGGCAGTCCCTGCGGGGCTGCCTTCGTTTTATCTGTAAGAAGGCATCTATGTCGCAAGAAGTAACCGACCGTCAACGCAAATACACCCTCTTTATGTTGGTGCTGGTGTTCACCTCGAGCCATGTCGATCGCCAGATTATGGGTATTTTGGGGCAGCCGATTAAAGAGTCGCTGTTGATCACGGATACCCAACTGGGGTTGCTCACCGGCATCATGTTTGCGGTCTTTTACGCGACCTTGGGTATGCCCATGGCCATGTGGGCTGACCGCAACAATCGCCGCAATCTGATTTCGTTCTCTGTCTTTCTTTGGAGTCTGATGACAGCCCTATGCGGCGCGGCAAACAATTTCATGCAGCTGCTGTTGTTGCGCATCGGTGTTGGCGTGGGGGAAGCCGGTTCCAACCCGCCCTCACATTCCATGATCGCCGATTTGTACCCGCCGGAAAAACGTTCTACAGCCATGGCGATCTTTGGTACGGGTATTAACTGGGGCATTCTTATCGGGTTCTTGGTTGGCGGCTGGATCAACGAATGGTACGGCTGGCGGACTGCCTTCGTCGTCGTAGGCCTGCCTGGAATTTTACTGGCCATATTGGTGCGCTACACGGTGACGGAACCGCCCAGAGGCTATTCGGAGGCGCTGAAACAGGAAACCCCGGCCCCTGCATTTAGGGAAGTGGTCAGCTTCATTTGGCACAGTGCCGTGCTGCGGCATATCGTTGCTGCCGGTGCGCTGGTGTCCTTTGCCGGCTACGCATCGGTGATCTGGGTGCCCATCTATTTGGTGCGCATCCACGGCATGGGCACCGGCGAGGTGGGTTCTTACCTGGCTCTGCTGATCGGGGTTGGTGGCGCCATCGGCATCTATCTCGGCGGCCGCATTGCAGATTTTATGGCGGCGAGGCGTGGTCAACAGTGGCTGCCTTGGGTTGTCGCTATTTCGTCGCTGATTACGCTTCCCATGCTCTATTTGACGTTTATGGCCACGACACCCATGGGGGCCATTGCCGCCTATGCGCTACCGGCTATGTTGGGCACGCTTTACGTGGCTCCGGGGTTCGCGCTGATTCAAAATTCCACGCCATTGGAGATGCGCTCGGTTGCTGCTGCGATCAATCTCTTTATCACAAACATTATCGGCTTGGGTCTCGGTCCGTTTACCGTTGGCTTTTTCAGTGACGTCTTCTCTCAGACTCATGGTGAGGATGGGTTGCGCTGGGGTTTGGCAACCACCATCGTCATTTTGCTTTGGGGTGTTTTTCATTATTGGCGCTGCGGTGTCATGATCAAACGAGAACAGATCGAGGGCGTGCCTACTGCCCGTTGATTTGGTGAACGCGGTACATCTGGTGGCGAGGAGCAAACGATGTCCTTGGGTCAATCGGTAACGTCGAACAGTTCGGTAGCTCGTGTGCTGTACTTTGGTCTTCAGCCGGCGTTTTTGTTGGCTGTCATTGGCCTATGGCTGTCCCAGCCAACCAACCCCGCGCTCTATGTCGGCTGTATTTTGGCTGTACAACTGGTACTGGGGGTGCTTGAACACCTGTACCCGGCCAGAACCGAGTGGCGAATCAAGGGTAAGCAGAAGTCTGGCAGCGTCGTGCTGGTTTTGATTCTGTTTATGGTGTCCGGCTCAGTAGGCGACCTCTACACTCAGGTGCTGAGTCCGCCTCTTGAAGCGCTGCGCGAGAGCCTCGGTACCAACATCTGGCCCCACCATTGGCCGTTGTTGGTTCAGATGTTCGCGTTATTTTTTCTCAATGAACTGTTGTGGTACTGGGTGCACCGAGCGGAACACCAATGGTCTGCCGTGTGGCGAGCCTCAGGTCACGGTGCCCATCACGCCTTCCAAAAACTCGGGGCGTTGAATTTTGGCTTGAACCATCCCTTAGAATATTTCTTCCTGCTGCTGCCGGGAGTTTTGCTGGAATTGACGTTTGGCATCGGTGCAGCGACCTTGGGTGCTTCGTTGTTGTTGATCACGCAAGCGAGCATCGCCCACTGTAATGTGGCGACGAACAGCCGCCTGATTGGCTGGGTCTTTACCACCAACCAGTATCATATTTGCCATCACTCGCTGGATTTAGCGGAAAGCAATACGAATTTTGGTTGTGCAGCCATTATCTGGGATCGGGTGTTCGGTACGTTCTCGGACAACCGGGCGGTTGCGGTTGGCTCTGGCCCCGTAGAGCCCAGCACATGGCATAAGCTGATCATGCCGATCAAAGAGTATGAGGTATCTGATATCGCGCCGGGATCAGGGCAGTGAGCGGTCTGAGCGGCTAGACGAGACAAAGGAAACGACTCGCTTTGGAGAAGAAGCCTAACATTTCCAAACCTCGAATCGCCATGGTCATTGATCCGTGGTTCCATCCCTTTAACGGCACGGTGGTATCTACCCGGCGTTTCGTTGCGGCGCTGCAAGACCGCTTTGACTTCCGGATTTTACTGGCCAAGGGGGGCGATGACCCGTTGCACACTCAGTGCATTGGATTCGTGCCGCTGCGGATTCCGGGGATCAATTTCATACTTGACCGGATGAAGGCACCCTTGGCTCTGCCGAATCGAAAGCGATTGCGGCAGGTGATGGCGGATGCAGATCTGCTGCATGTGCAGTTCCCGTTTTTTCTTGGGCATGGAGCCATCGCCGAAGCGCGCAGGCAAGGTAAACCTGTTGTGATGTCCTTTCATGTGCAGCCTGAGAACATTCTGAGTAACTTGGGTTTGTCGTCGCCGTGGCTGACGAGAGTACTGTACCGATTTTTTGTCTGGCGCTTTTACAGTCGCGC
>JBELHZ010000073.1:0-11390 GCA_042091155.1 Gammaproteobacteria bacterium | reverse complement strand
ATATGTAGGTAACCTCGCATGGGCGGTCACCGATGAAGATCTGCAGTCATTGTTCGGTGAACATGGCGGCATCGCGTCTGCATCTGTTATTACAGATCGCGAAACAGGACGTTCACGAGGATTTGGATTTGTCGAAATGGAAGACGGTGCCGAAGCAGCGATTGAAGCGCTGAACGGTCTGGATTTCAAAGGTCGCGCACTTCGCGTCAACGAAGCGCAAAGCAAGCAACGCCCTGGTGGCGGTGGCGGTGGCGGCGGCGGTCGACGCTTCTAAGACGATTAGCTAATCGCAAAACAGCGGATCGAGGGGCATTTGTCCCCTCCGGGTCCACTGCTTTAAAACCCTGACGCATTTGCTTCAGGGTTTTTTTTGTTTTTAGAAAAGTCCGTTCTCAGTCGTAAAGGTGGCAGGCAACCAGCCGAGGCGCCTCTGGGGTCTGCGGCGCTGACGATATGGGTTTGAGCTGAGGGGTGATGCTGCTGCAATGGGCCATGGCCTTGGGGCACCGGTTGGCAAAGCGGCAACCGGCGGGCACGTTGACCGGAGAAGGAATTTCACCCTGTATGGTGGTGGACGGCCGTTGGCGCTCGTGTTCCGGGTCCGCTTCCGGATTGGAAGCAATCAGAGTTTCGGTGTAAGGGTGTTTGGGCTCGAAAAACACCTGTGACGAAGAGCCCACCTCAACCAAGCCGCCCAGATACATGACCGCCATCCGATCACTGATGTATCGAACCATGGACAGATCGTGGGCGATAAATAGCAGCGTAAGGCCAAGGTCTCGGGTCAACTCGCCCAATAAATTGACGACTTGGGCCTGCACCGACACATCCAGTGCAGAGATGGGCTCGTCGCAGACGACAAACTCGGGCTGTAAAATCAGTGCTCTGGCAATACCGATGCGTTGTCGCTGTCCACCGGAGAACTCGTGCGGGTAGCGCGAGCGGTGATCGGGACTCAGGCCCACCAGGGTTAACCAGTGGCAGACACGCTCTTGCACGTCGCCGGCGCTGAGCTCTGGCTGCAGGCGGAGACCCTCAGCAACAATTTCACCCACGGTCATCCGAGGGTTCAGTGACGAATACGGATCCTGAAAAATCATCTGCATTTTCGGCGCCATGGCCCGAAAGTCTTTGGCCTGATAACGCTGAGGTAGCTGCTGGCCCGCAAAGGAAACGCTGCCGCTGGTTTTGTCGTGAAGGCCCAGCAGGGTTTTGCCTAGGGTGGATTTGCCCGAGCCGCTCTCCCCGACTAAGCCCACGATTTCTTGGGGGTTGATGGAAAAGCTGACGTCGTCTACCGCGTGCACGCGCTGGTTCGAGCCTATGTCGAAGTATTTGACGAGGTGATTGATATCGACCAAGGGTTTCATTTGCTGGCCCCTGTTCTGCTCGTGAGACCCTCAGGCAGCACTCCGGCTTGTTCGTGGTGCAGCCAGCACTGGGTGTGGTGCCCCGTACCAAGCGCTTCGACCGGGGGCGTTCGCTCTGCGCATACGCGCATGGCGTAGGGGCAGCGCGGGTGATAGGCGCAGCCCTTGGGCGGATTGAATAAATCCGGCGGCGATCCGTCAATGGCTACCAAGGTTTGTTCATTCTCAGCCGTACTCACCCGACTGTTGGACGGCATGGCCAGACGCAAACCTTGGGTATAAGGATGACCGGAGCGATAAAAGATGTCGTCCACAGGGCCTTTTTCCACCACTTCGCCAGCGTACATCACCAGCACATCGTCGGCCATGCGTGCGACCACCCCCAAATCGTGCGTAATTAGAATGATGGCCATCCCCGTTTCTTTCTGTAGGTCACCCAACAGGTCAAGAATCTGGGCCTGAATGGTTACGTCTAATGCAGTGGTGGGTTCATCGGCGATCAAAATCGCGGGTTCACAGGCGATGGCCATGGCGATCATCGCCCGCTGCAGCATGCCGCCGGAAAATTCGAAGGGATATTGCCTCGCCCGTTTGGCCGCTTCCGGGATTTTGCTCATGTCCAACAGCTCAATGGCCCGACTGAAGGCCTCTGTTTTGCTGTAGCCTCGATGCACCTCCAAGGTTTCGGCGATTTGACTGCCAATGTTCATGGTGGGGTTTAGCGACGTCATCGGGTCTTGAAAAATCATGCTGATTTCGCGGCCGCGAATGTCGTCACCGTCGATGAATTTGGACGCCAAAATGTCCTGACCCCGCAATGTTGCACTGCCTTGATGAATGCGGCCCGGCGGCATGGGGATCAGCCCCATCAGGCTTTGCACAGTGACGGATTTCCCACAGCCGGATTCACCGACGATGGCGAGGGTTTGACCTGCACGCACGTCAAAGCTGACACCGCGTACGGCTTGAACGACACCGCCATAGGTTTGGAAATCCACCTGCAGATTGTCGACCTTGAGTAAGGGCTCAGACATGAGTGCGTCTCGGGTTTGTTCCTAGGGCAGGGGGCAGCTGCATGATCATTACTCGGCTCCGCGCATGCGCGCATCCAAGGCGTCACGCAGCCCATCGCCAAGCAGATTGAATGCCAGCACTGTGATACTGATGAGCATGGCCGGAAACATCAGTTCGTGCGGCCGTGTCAGCATGGACTTGATGCCCTCATTGCACATAGCGCCCCAAGAGGGTGTGGGCGGCGCCACACCCATGCCGATAAACGACAAAAAAGCCTCGGTAAAAATCGCGCTGGGTACTTGGAAGGTAATGGTGACCAATATCACCCCCATGGTGTTGGGGAGCATATGCCGGCCGACCACGTAAGCCGTGGTGCCGCCAAGCAGTCGTGAGGCGCTGACATAGCCCTCTTCGCGGATCTGCAGAATCTGGCCGCGCACCAAGCGAGCGGGTGCAGGCCACAGCAGAATGATCATGGCTACCAACATGGGCCAAATGCCACTTTCACCCGGGCCGATGCCAAAAATGACTTTGAACAAGATCATGAAAAGCAAAAAGGGCAGGGCCACCACGAAGTCCGCAAAGCGCATCATGGTTTGGTCGGTCGCGCCGCCTAAAAAGCCCGACACGCTGCCGTAAATGACGCCGAGAAACACAAAGGCCAAGGGGGCAAAAATGCCGATGAAAAGCGACACCTGACCGCCATACATCAGTCGAGCCAGCATGTCTCGGCCCAGATAGTCGGTGCCCAGCGGGTGCCAGGCCAGCGTGAGACGCTGTCCCAGTTGTACGCTGTCCTGCGCATCAATCAAACCGCGTCCGAGCGCTTCTGCAATGGAAATGACGCGGATGACGTCAACCGCCAGGGTCACAGCACCGTCGTTCTCCACGCCGTCTGCACTCAGCGGCACGAGCGTGTAGTAGTAAGTGCCTGGCTGTAGATCAAGACGGTCTTCAAACCAAGGTTGATCCCGATCCACCAGTGGCAAACCCAGGCTGCCGGTTGTTTCAGGGTCAAACACATTGCGGTACAGGCGGTGGCGGGCTGCGTCTGTGGCGGTCCAGGCCAAGCGTACCGCCTGTGTATTGGCTGGCGTGGCGAGAGTGAGCCCCAAGGCATTGTCGGCGAGGGTCACAGACTGTTGTTGAGGGTTCCACGGCTCGAAAGGCGCAGCGAGGGTAACCGTGCGATCAGCGCCGGGACCGATGCCGATCTGATCCAGGTCTTGTGCTGACGGATCGACCTGCCAGAGAGCCGGGCCAATGCTGACGAAGGCCAGCAGACACGTGATCAGTCCCAAGGATGCCATGGCTCGAGGATTCTCACGCAGGCGTCGCCAGGCATCGGCCCAGTAGGACAGGGACGGGCGGCTGATCTGCTGCACGGCTTCGCTGGAAGCCAAGGGCTGAAAGTCAGTGGGGCTCAGGTTCGCCGAACTCATTGGTCTACCCTCACGCGCGGATCGATGAGGCCATAGAACAGATCCACCAAGATCACCATAAACACGAGAAAGGCACCGTAAAACACCGTGGTGCCCATGATGACGGTGTAGTCCAGTTGCTGAATGGCCTGTACGAAATAGCGCCCCAGACCCGGTATGGCGAACACGATCTCCACCACGAATCCGCCCGTGGTGATGCCGGCAATCGCCGGCCCGAGTACTGTGATGACGGGCAGGATGGCGTTACGCAGCTGATGGCGACTGAAAATCTGTGTCGCCGGTAGGCCCTTGGCCTTGGCCGTGCGAATGTAGTCTGTGCCAACCACCTCCAGCATGGACGAGCGCATCAAGCGGGTGAGGTAGGCCATGGTGGATAGGCCCAACACCAGCGCGGGCACCAGCATATGCCAGACACTGCCCCAGCCGCCGATGGGTAAGACCGTGGTGCCTGCGGCCAAATTCAGGCCGACTAAGGACCATTGGCTGATGGCGGCCACCACAAAGCTGGGTACCGATATGCCTAAAATCACCGCAAACATGATGACCACATCGGGCCACTGGTTGCGGTACAGGGCGGTCAGGGCGCCCCACAGTACACCGCCCAGGCCAGCAAAGACGATGGCCAAAATGCCCAGCGTGGCGGAGATGGGAAAGTGTTCGCGAATGATATCGTTCACCCGCCGGTTTTCTTGGGTGTAGGAGATGCCGAAATCGCCTTGGGCGATGTTGCCCAGATAAATCAAATATTGAGTACCCAAGGGCTGGTCCAGCCCATATTTCGCTTCGAGGTTGGCCCGTATCTGAGGCGTCATGGCTTTGTCGCCAGCCAGTGGGTCGCCGGGCACCGCGTGCATACCAAAAAACGTGGCGCTGGCGATAAACCAAATGGTCACTAGGCCGAGAAATAAACGCTTGGCAAAGTATTTCAGCATGACAACGCATCTTGACGGTTTATTGGCATGACTTACTCACCAGGGGTGTCAATGTAGGCGCGGCTGACGTCGGGGTCTGGGCCAATGACGCGGCGCTTCAGCTGCTTGATTCTGGGATCCACCACGTAGGTAACCCCGCGCTCATACATTGGCAGCAAGACGGCCTGATCGATCAGATGCTGCTGGATATCGCCGAAGGCCCTCATGCGCACGGCGGGCTCCAGCCGGCTTTGGGCGATGTCGATCAGGGCATCCAGTTCCGGGCTATTGTACCGACCGCGATTGTTCTTATTCCAAGAAGCGAACAGGTCGCCAAAGGTCAGCGGGTCGTTGTAGTCGGGTCCCCAGCCGGCCAGAACGATGTCGAACTCACCGGAGGTCATTTTCGCCAGCCGCTGCTTGAAAATCTGCTTGTCGATTTTCACGTTGATGCCCAGCTTGGTTTTCAGAGTTTGCTGTACCCACTCGGACTGCACGCTGGAAATGGGGTTGTCACCGGTGAGCAGCACCACCGTTGGTGCTTCTCTAAGGCCCAGCTCTTGTAGTGCTTTTTGCAGGTACTGTTTCGCCAGGGATTCGTTAGGGGTGATTTTTTCCGGTGGATATTCTTGGCGCAGGAGTTTTTCTTCGCCCATCAGCCAGCCAGGGAACAACGACACGCCGGGTTCGTAGCCCGGCAGCTTAGTCACCTTGTAGACCATCTCGTCCATATCCAGGGCCAGCTGTAGGGCGCGACGGAGATTGACGTTGTCGGTGACCCGGCCCGCTCGGTGGTTAAATTCCAGAAAGAAGACGGTGCCGTCGCGATGCTGACGAATCTGCCAGCCCATGCGCATGGCCTCGTTCAAATTTTCGGCCTGCAGGCCCGTGATAGCGATCTTACCGTCTTTGAAAAAATTCAGAGAGGCCGTCGCATCTGATGTGATGTAGGGCACATGAATGGTGTCCAGATGAATCTCATCCTGATTCCAGAAATACGGATTGCGTTCAAAGGTCATACTGGAGCCGTGTACCCAGCGGCTGATCTGGAACGGCCCGTTGTACAGCAGCTGATCCGCGTCTGCGCCAAAGCGGCCATTGGTGGCGTTATAAAAGTCTTCTCGGATGGGCAAAAAGGTCGGGAATACCAGTGTTTTATCGAAGAAGGGCACAGGCCTCGCCAGCTCGACTACAAGCGTATACGGGTCGGGTGCGCTGACGCCGAGCTCACTGGCAGGTAGCGTGCCTTGATTGATGGCCTCGGCATGTTGGATAGCAAAGAGTAGAAAGGCGTATTGGGAACCGGTCTCGGGCTTCAGGGCGGTTTGCCAGGCAAAGATAAAGTCTGCTGCCGTTACCGGTTGGCCGTCACTCCATTTGGCGTTTTTGCGCAGCCAAAATGTGGCTTTTGTGGGCGTGACCTCCCAGCGCTCGGCAACGGCGCCTTCAAGTCGGTCGTCCAAACCCATGCGCACCAAGCCTTCCATCACATGGCCCAGCACCATGCCTGAAATCGAGTCTGTGGCTCGAGCGCTGTTCAGCTGTGGTGGTTCTTCACGAATGATGATCGAAACGCTGTTGGCGTCTTCGTCCACCGCAGAGATATCGCCGTCACTGCCGCTGAGAGCACTGCCCGCGTAGTGCAGTGTCAGCATTAATACCGCGACACCGGTAAAGGCGAGCAGGAAAAATTTAGCCAACTGGCGGTTGGGGGACGTGCGCTTAGTCAAGGTGATCCAGAGCTGTGGGTCACGGTGAGTTTGGCGGAAAAGCGAAGCCTTTCCAATACGACAGGCGCTCAGATTAGCCGGTTTGTCTCAATAAGTTGCTGACCACCCGCTCCAAGTGCATCAGCGAATTACATTCCTCCACCTGATGTGAGTAGGCCCCGTACTTGCGCATTTCGGAATCACCGGTGTTCCAAGCCAGTTTGGCCTCTGGGTTCAGCCAGATAATCCGCTTGGAGCGGTCATAAAGTTCTTTCAGTACCTCGGCATGCGCTTCACCGTGGTTATTTCGTGCGTCACCTAAAATAATGATCGTGGTGCGGTTATCGACATCGTCCAAGCAGAGTTTCTTGAAATCCAACAGTGCCTGACCGTAGTCGGTGGAGCCGCCGCTGTAGTCGTGCAGGGTTTTCGCGATGGCGTCTTCGAGCTTGTTGCGATTGAACAGTTCGGTAACCTCGGCGAGATCGGACGAAAACGCAAAGCTACGTACCTTGGGCATGACTTCGTCCATGCTGTACAAGAACATCAGCATGAAGCGGGCGTAGTTGGCAACCGAGCCAGAAACATCGCAAATAGCGAAAACCTTGGGCCGGTCGACTTTTACCGACTTCCAATACAGATCAAAAATAGCGCCGTCGTAGGACATGTTGTTGCGCAAGGTTTTGGGAACGTTGAGCTGGCCGCGCTTGAAGATTTTTCGGCGTCTGCTGTGCAGGGTGCTCAGCTTCTTCGCCATCTTGTAAACCATTTCTTGGATCAGGCGGAAGTTGCGGTGCTCGATGTTCGATAGCTTGACCGAGCGCAGCATCTCTTCGCGCAGGCGCTTGCCCGACACATCCGCGTTGAGCATGAACTGTTGCTCAACATAGTCTCGAACTTGTTCGCGCAAAAAATCGCGTCGCTGCTTGAGCTGTTGGCCTAGGCGGCGTGCAGGCACCCGAGAGTCTGTGCGCAGGTCGCTGATTTCTCGGTTCAAATCCGCCAGACCCATATGGTCCATGATGCGCCGCGCATACAAACCTTTCTGAGTAAAAATCTGGATCTCTCGGACGTTAGTCGCTTCACCGGCCTCGGCCATGGATTGCGCAAGCTCTACCCGAGAATCCGCCATCAACAACTTGCCTAATGGCGAGTGGGCGTCGGTTATCTCTCCTGGCCCCAGATCGGCCTCTTCTTCTTCTTCGTACAGGTTGTTCCGTTTGGCCTTGGACTTTTTCTTACTGCGATTCTGAGCTTGAGGGTCACCGCCGGCGCCGCCGCCTTCACCATCACCGCCTTCACCGCTTTCTTCACCCTCTTGCTCGCCGCTGTCTTCGCTGTTGTTGGTGGACTCGCCACGCACGTCTTGAAAACGAAAGAATTGATCGAAGCAGGTGTCGAAGGTGACTTTCTCGTCTGCGGTTTTCGGCAGCACCATGGACAGGGAGCGCTTCAAATGCTCCTTGTCCTTATAGCCCACCAACTCCACGGCGCTGATGGCGTCAAGAGTTTCGGCGGTAGAAACGCGCACGTCGGCGTTGCGCAGTGCGCGAATGAAGTTGCTGATGGTGCGATCCATGCCCATGGGAAAACCTAGTTGGAAACCTTGGCGGTCAGCGCGGGTACTTCGCTTTTGACGTTATCGATGTCTTCCTGAAATTTCAGAATGACGTTCAATGTGTCCTTGACCATCTTGGGATCGAGCGCCTCGGCGTGCAGCAGCACCAAGGTGCGTGCCCAGTCGATGGTCTCGGAAATCGCCGGCATCTTCTTCAGGTCGAGGTTGCGCAGTTCGTGAATGAAGGCCACCAACTGCTTTTGCAGCGCTGGAGGAATCTCAGGTACCCGAGCACCGATGATGCGCTGCTCAATGTCGACGTCTGGAAATGGGATGTACAGATGTAGACACCGGCGCTTCAGCGCATCAGAAATTTCTCGCGTGTTGTTCGATGTCAAAAACACCAAGGGAGGTTCCGCTGCCGCCTTGATGGTGCCAATTTCAGGAATCGACAGTTGAAAGTCGGAAAGAATTTCCAGCAGCAATGATTCAAATTCGTGGTCGGCTTTGTCGATCTCGTCGATCAGTAAAATACAGCCGTCCTCTTCCTTGAGAGCCTTCATCAACGGTCGGGGTTCTAGGAACTCCTCGGAGAAGAAGATATCGCCAAAATTGTGCAACGCCTGGACAGACTCGCGGAAGCCCTTGGCGTCGCCAAGTACTTCGTTCAGCGCCTCTTTGAGCACCTGGGTGTAGAGCAACTGCTTGCCATACTTCCACTCGTAGATGGCCTTGGATTCGTCCAATCCCTCGTAACACTGCAAACGAATCAACGGCAGCGCGAACATTTCCGCTGCGGTTTTGGCGAGCTCGGTTTTGCCGACGCCGGGAGGTCCCTCAATCAAAATGGGCTTGCGCAGCTGGTAGGCAAGAAACACGGCCGTAGCGATTTCGTCGCTGCAGATGTAACGGTGTTCCTCAAACGATGCCTGTAGCGATGCCACAGATCCCGCCAGTTTTTCGATATCCCCCATGATGATCCTTAATTTGGTGAAAGTTGCGATCACGCCTAGGTGGCACGGTTGACCCCGTCACACCGACCGTCGGGTCAGCGGACAAAAAAGATCCACGCGCACGTTTGCGCAAAGCCCCGGATTATCCATTTGCAGCCCCCTTTTGTATACCAAAGCGAGACTTGCGCAGAGAACCCCAGCGTGTTTAATCGCGGGTGAGCACCCTCGGCCAGCGACTTTTCATCAAGGTCTGCAGCTGGCCTAGCGAGTCTTCCATGGACTGGTCGCCCACATCCAACGTCGCGTGGGCGTACCGCTCATACAGCGGTACCCGCTCAGCCTCGACCTCGTGCAGGCCCTGACCGGGCGGGGCGGCTATCCCACGTTCGTTCATGTCGCCAATACGCTGATCCAAGACGGACAGCGGGCAGCGCAGGTACACAAGATTGCCGAAGGCGGATAAGTGCCGCATGGCCGACTCGCCATAGATCGCGCTGCCGCCGGTGGCAATCACCGTTTGGTGAACATCAAGGTCGGCAATGGTTTGGGACTCCAATTGCCGCAGGGCCTGATGACCGTGTCTTTGCAGATACTCAGTTAAGGTGAGGCTTGCCCGACGCTGAATGAGTACGTCGGTGTCGAGGAAATCGTAGCCCAAGGCCTTGGCCAGCAGCACGCCTAGCGTGCTTTTGCCCGCACCGGGCATACCAATCAGGACGATGTTGGTTCGTGCCTCCAAGGCCAGTCACTAACGGAAGAAGGTATACAGGGCGATTTGGAAAAGAATCAAACCCGTCGCCCACCAACGCAGATCACGCCAAGTTTCCCCGGCGTATTCCTCCGGCACGACGGCGGACTTTGGAACGCTCCACACGCCGACGCCCAAGGCCAGAAACAAGCCGATGGAAATGTAGTTCGCCCAAATAACCGGTAGTTCCATGTCAATGTCTCCTAAACAGCGGACGGCTTCTTGGCGTTGCTGTTCGCCCAGGGTGAATAGGTCAGGTTTTGCAGATGCTCGTCGCTGTGGGGTTTGGTAAACCCGCTGACAATCCACAGGGCCGGCACCGCATAACAAAAGGTAAAGAAGGCGACGTAGAGCATATTCAATTCCACGACCCAAGACAAAATGCCTGCCAGCATGACGCCGCTGACCAGCGTAATGATGCCCGCTGTGCCGGTGGCTCGTTTGGTCATGGCGCCTAGCAACAGCAGTGCCAGCATCGGGCCTTGGAACAATGACAGCAAGGACTGTAAGAAATTGAAGATACCGCCCAGATTGCCGATGTAGGGGGCGATGCACATGGCGCTGAGCAGCAAGGCCAAGGTCAGTATGCGTCCAATTTTCAGATCCGCTTCCGGGTTATGGTTCTTCATCAGCACATGGCGAATGTCTCGGGTAATGATCAGGGCGGTTGAGTTGATGCTGGAGTCGATAGACGACTGCAGAGCCGCGATAATGGCCACGAACATCAGTCCAGAAACGCCGACGGGCAGGACATTCTTAATCACCCAGGGCAAGGCCATATCCGGATACTCGATCTCCGCCATCATGACCAGTGCCAGCAGGCCAGGAAAGACGATGAGCACCGGCACGAAGGTTTTCGCGACAGCGGCAAACATCATGCCGGCGCTGGCGTCCCATTGGGTCTTTGCCCCAAGGGTGCGCTGTAAAATTGCCTGACCACCCACCCAGTAAGCGGGCGATAGCACCAGTCCCAAACCCAAGATGACCCCATGCCACGGATAGCTCTCGTGATCCGAGGGCAAGTAAGCCTGCAAGTGTGTTGGGTTCTCGGCGGTGAGCTTGGCGACGAAACTTTGGGCTCCGCCCGCATCACTGATCCCGATGCCGACGATGATCAGGCCGCAGACGAACATGATACAGACCTGAATGCTGTCCGTGATGGCTACCGCGCCCAAGCCACCAGCCACACTGTAGAGGCCGACAACGGTGCCGGAGACCAAAATACCCAGCCAGATAGGCCAGCCAATGAATGTTTGCAGGGTGATCGCCAGCGCCCACATGGCCACGCCCATGGCGAAGACAGAAACCGTCACAACGATGCTGGCAGCCACCACTCGTACTGCCTGGTTGTAGCGAAGCCCCAAATACTCGGGGATGGAGTACACCCCAGCGCGCCAGTAGAGGGGGATGAAGATTAGGGCTGCGATGATCATTGCGGGAATGGCGCCGATCCACTCAAAGTTCGCCTGGGCAATACCAATGCTGTAGGCGTTGCCAGAGGCACCAATGTACCCATTGGTATCGACGTTGGTGCCGATAATCGATAAGCCGATCACCCACCAGGTCAGCGAACGACCGGCGAGAAAAAAATCTTTGGCGGTTTTGACGCGTTGGGTAAAGCGGATGCCCACAAAGGTGATGAGCGCCACATAGGCGACAACGACGGCTAGATCGATCGGATGCAA
>JBELHZ010000072.1:0-11541 GCA_042091155.1 Gammaproteobacteria bacterium | reverse complement strand
ATCCGTTAGGGCTAGGAAAAAACTATGCATCAGTTGACGTTGGGATCCTCGTACAGCACCCCCGATTGGGATGGCCCGACCGATGGCAGCTGGCCGCTCGTGCCGTCTCGCGCCGCTGGCCTAGACCGCCTTTCTGCCTTCATTGCCAAGGGTGGCCGTGACTATCAAACCCATCGCAACACCGACCGAGGGGTAGGACGACACAGCCATGTGTCGGTCTTGTCACCGTATATGCGGCATCGCATGGTCGACGAAACTGAGGTGCTCGGACAGATTCTTGATCAGCACTCACCCAATGAAGCCTTCAAATTTGTTCAAGAAGTCTTCTGGCGATCCTACTGGAAAGGGTGGCTGGAGCACCGCAGTTTGCTTTGGCCATCACACCAGCATCAATTGCCAGCGTGCCTAGAGCATATCCAAGCCAGCCGACGAAGCTTTGACGACTACCAACGTGCGATCGCAGGCGAAACACCCATCGTGATCTTTAACGAATGGTGTGATGAGCTGAAAAGAACCGGATACCTGCACAACCACGCGCGCATGTGGTTCGCCTCAATTTGGGTGTTTACTCTGCGTCTGCCCTGGGAACTGGGGGCCGATTTCTTTGTACGCCACCTAATCGACGGAGATCCAGCGAGCAACACGTTGGGTTGGCGTTGGGTCGCCGGCCTGCACACAGCAGGCAAAAGCTACCTAGCAACGCCCACGAACATTCGTACCTGCGCCGAGGAGCGCCTGGCGGGTCGAAGCGATCGGGCGCTGGGGCTGAATCGGCTGGCGTCGACGACGTTTACCGTTGCCGAGCGCCTACCGGCCAAAGCCCTGCAGAAGACCGAAATTCCTTGGCCGGCGCCCGCAGAAAACGACTGTTCCGACTATCGGTGTAACCGCGGTCGAACCACCATGTTAGTGACCGAAGAGGACCTGACATGGCTTCCGTCGGCAACGCCAGAGGGCGTCGCGGTGCTGTCGGCTTCACCGCGCAGCGCGCTGGAGGCCTGTAGCGGCGTCGTTGAGCAATTTGTGAACTCTGCCTTGGAAGACGCGAGGCAGCGCATGGCGGATCGATGGACACAATCACCGGTTGTCACGGCATCAGATACCCTAGGGGACGATGCACTGATTGACTGGCTGGTCGAACAGCGGATGGACGAAGTGATCTGCGCGTATTTGCCCGTAGGCCCAACGCGAATTCGAGTGGAGGGTCTACGCAAGCGACTGGCCTGCAAGGGCATTGGTTTGCGCATGCAAATGCGTGATTACGATCGATTCGTCTGGCCCCACGCAAGTAAGGGTTTCTTCCAGTTGGGTAAGCGTATCCCCGAATTTTTGGAGGTGATGCGTTTGCCTGAAAAGCCGTGACGGACCCGGGCGTCCGGGCGCGGGTAGAAGAAGACATCAAACCTTAATACGATTGTCATCAATTGTTGGCTCCTGAGGTAGTAGACTCTCGCAAACCGAATTTGGCAGGTAATCCTAGGGAGGGTTCTGATGACGACACAAATCAACCGACGCCGATTGCTTCAAGGCTTGGGCTTGAGCGCCTTGGCGACCCGAGGCTACGCAAAGCAGCAGGCTGCTCCAGCTTACTTTACGCATAACGTTGCCAGCGGGGATCCGCTTTCCGACCGCGTGATTTTGTGGACTCGCGTCATTCCGCAGAATCCAAATACGACGTTGAATGTACGCTGGCAGATCGCTCAGGATCGAGCCTTTACGCGAGTCGTCTCGGCGGGTGAGGCCAAATCTGTGGCCGAGCGCGATTACATCGTGAAAGCCGATGCGACGGGTTTGGCTCCCGGCACATCCTACTTTTATCGCTTTAGCAGCCTCGGGGTAACCAGCGAAACCGGACAAACCAAAACTCTGCCCGTAGGCCAAGTGCCTTCGTTCCGAATGGGCGTGGCCTCGTGCTCCAATTACCCGCAGGGCTTCTTCAACGCCTACCGACACATGGCCGATACTGACTTGGATGTCGTGCTGCATCTGGGGGATTATATCTATGAGTATCCCGAGGCGGGCTACGCCAATGATTACGCCCGTAACGTGCTGAAGCGCAATGTGGTGCCAGAACATGAAACCATCGCACTGGAAGACTATCGGATGCGATACGGCCTCTATCGCACAGATCCGGACCTTCAGGCGGTTCACCAACGCCATCCCTTTATCTGTGTTTGGGACGATCACGAATTGGCGAATAACACATGGCAGGACGGGGCAGAGAACCACAACGACGGTGAGGGCGATTTTTACCAACGCATGCGGGCGGCTCGTCAGGCCTATGACGAGTGGATGCCTATTCGAACTCATGCCAGTGGCGACCAGGGACCGATTTATCGCCGCTTCGCCGTCGGAAACTTGGCTGATCTGATCATGCTGGATACGCGGCTAGAAGGTCGTGATCGGGGATTTGAGTATGGCAAGGACATGGTATATCTCCCGCAAATCGACGCCGATGAACCTCGAAAACCGGATCTCGATGCGTTCAGAACCAATCTCCAGGACCCAAGCCGCACGCTGTTAGGGGCGAAACAAGAGCGTTGGCTGAGCGACTCGGTCGCGCAAAGCACGAGCCGGGGAGCGACATGGCAGGTATTGGGCCAGCAGGTGCTGATGGGCAATGTCGGCGTCCCAAAAATCTCTGATGCGGCGCTTGCCGAAAGCGACATGTCTGAGCAACGCAAGAAATACGCGGCGTTCATGCAGGCGTTGGGTACGCAGGGGCTGCCTCTGAATTTGGATGCTTGGGACGGCTATCCCGCATGTCGAGAACGTATCGCGCAAATGCTCGCAGACACCAAGGCCAATACCGTTGCGCTAGCCGGAGACACGCACAATGCATGGGCGTTTGATCTGAGCGACAGCAAGCAGCGGCCGATCGGAGTCGAAGTGGGTACACCAGGTATCAGCAGCCCGGGCATGGAAAATTATCTGCCGGTACCCGCCGAAGAGCTGGCTCAAGCGCTGAAAGACGCCAGTCCGGGCTTGGTTGACGTGGATACGTCCCGCCGAGGGTGGTCGGAGATTACGTTAACGCCTCAGGCCATGCGTAATCAGTGGCACTTCGTATCGACAGTACTCGACCGGCGTTTCGATGTGCAAAGCTCGCCGGAGATGGTCTGCCTCGCTGGTGAGCGTAGGTTCAGTTAGCCGTGCTTAGCCGGGGCACTCACTGAGATCTGCGCGCAGAAATTCATGGGCCTAGGCCCATTTGGCCCAAGAATCCAGCGGCAACCGGTCTGACACCAGTTCGTTGACCGGTGCTTCGGGGTCCCGATGGCCAATGGCCATGCCACAGAACAGCATGAGATTGTCGGGGGTCTGTAGAAACGATGTGACCGCCTGGGGTCGGGTAGCCCAGGCTTCTTGAGCACAGGTGTCTAGGCCAGCCTCTTGAGCCAACAGCATAAAGGTCTGCAAAAACATGCCAAGATCTGACCACTGGGGTTGGCCCATGGTTCGGTCGATCAGGCAGAAAAAAGCAGCTGGCGCACCAAAGAACTCGAAGTTACGCGCAAGATGAGCGAAACGTCCCGCTTTGTCGTCTCGTGGGATGCCTAACAGGCCATACATGTCTTCGCCAACTTTGAAACGGCTGTCTCGGTACGGCGAAGGCAGATCCTTAGGGTAAATTTCGTAAGCCGGCTTTTCTCGTGGATCTTGCTGGGCAAGATGCTGCTGAAAATCCTGTAAACGCGAGCCGTTCAAAACCTGCACCTGCCAAGGCTGTACGTTGCCGCCGGACGGTGCTCTGGCGGATTTTTCCAGCAGCTCCCGCAGCAGGGTATCGCTGACCGGGGTATCTAAAAAGGCTCGAATCGAGCGTCGCGATGCAACGGCTTCGGTTACGTTCATAGTCGTCTACCTTCAATTGGCAGTGACCGGCTGGACTGCCGATCACTGGTACGCTGCGCTACGTCAGCGCGTCAGAGTACGTGTCTTCGTTGAAGCCCACGATGATGTGCTTGCCGACCACGGCGGTTGGAGCTCGAAGATTTCCGGTGCTGCCAAGCATGGCATCCAGCGCCTCGTCGGTCGCCTTGCTGCCGCCGGCAAATTCCGTCACTTTCTTACCCTTCGAAACCACCATGGTTTTCGCCTTGGCCAACAGCGCAGCGGCATCTTCTCGCTGCAATTTTCGGCTTGCCGGAATGGTTTCGCTGATCTCAATCTCACTTGCTTCCAAAAACTTGGATGCTCGGGTACAGCTGGTTCATCCCCCGCGGAAGTAATACCAATCGACTTTTTTACTCATCAGTTTTCCCCTGTTGTGGTGCCGTAAACGACAGTAGCGGATCGCGTGAGCAAACATTATAGAGACAGCGGGCACCGAAATGCCACGGCTTATAGCGGAGTAAGCGTTGGGCCCAGCGGCGAGGCTGGGATGCTAGTGAGCTGTTCGGCGATAGGCTATGGTTACGCCTATTCGTTCGCTTGATTCGAATCATTGTCAAACAGGGAGAGAACATCATGGCACCAGTTCCAAAAGGCAGCACAGTGGCGGTGACCGGCGCAGCAGGCTTTATCGGTGGTTGGGTCGTCCGCGGCCTGTTGGATCGGGGCTACCGCGTGCGAGCCTGCGTGCGGGACACCAACGACGGGACCAAAACCGATTTTCTGCGGCAGATGCCGGGCTATGCGTCGGGTCGACTCACCCTGCACTCGGCCAACTTGGACGAGGCCGGGTGCTTTGACGATGTCTTTAGCGGCTGTCAGGGCGTTTGCCATGTTTCCCACGTAAGCACCTACGATGACCCAGAATACATGCGCGGCGTTTGCGAACATGTGATCGCCAGTATCAACAATTCGGGCACAGTGAACCGGGTGGTCGTGACATCCAGCATCGCCGCTATCATTTCCGAGGCGGATTTGCAGGAGCTGGTGCGACGGCCGGTATTTTATGAAGACCGCTATCCCGATGAGGAAAGCCCCAAACGCACCACCGAGCGCGGCCAAGGTTATTCCATGGGTAAGGTAGAACTCGAGCGGCTGTTCACTGACGCAGCCGAGGCGCACGGCGGCTGGGACTGTATTCGCGTTTGCCCGGCAGACAACGTGGGGCCGATCCTGTCAGCCCATCAGAAAGACATGGGGCCATGGCAGCACAATATTGAAATGATGCTGCTCGGCAAGTACTTCCAAAACGGTGCCTACCGCCCCTGGATGACGGTGGACGTTCGTGACGATGCCGACTGTCATATTCGCCTGCTGGAAAACGTCAACGTGCAAAACGGTGAGCGATACATTGCCTGGTCTACGGACACACGAAACGTTGAGGATGTCTGCGCGTCCATTGATCGCCTGCTGCCTGAGCTGGGACACGCGACGCCCGAGGTCACGGATAACTTTCCAGAACGTATTCAGGCCAGAGAAGCCGAAATGCGGGCCATCTGGGCACAGTGCGAGTTGCGCAATGATCGAATTTGCTCAGTCACCGGGGCGACGTTCCGACCGTTAGACGAGTCCATTCGAGATTGCGTTGAATCGCTGTTGTCCGTGGCCAAGGTGCAGCCTGTGCTTCGCGAGGGCTTCGAGCCTGCCCAATAACTCGAATCACTTTCCCATGGAGTTTAACGAATGAGCGACAAACCCAACACTTACGGCTGGCAGCATACGGGTCAGAAGCGCCCGGATTTCGCGCTGGAGCCTGGGCCCGGTGAAGAGTCAGTGTGGGACTATCCCCGACCACCGGCCATCGTCGATGATCCGCGTGAAGTGCAGGTGTTTGCCGCTGACGGTACCTTGGTGGCGACCTGCAGTAACAGCAGGCGGGTGTTAGAAACTGCCAGCCCGCCAACGTTTTATCTGCCACCCAGCGCCCTTAAGGTTGCGCTGGAACCGGTGGATGGAGCCTCGTACTGCGAATGGAAAGGACAGGCCGAATACTTTCGCTACCAAGACCAGCGTCTGGCGTGGCGTTATCCCAAGCCCACCCAAGCCTTCGCGGAAGTCGCAGGCTGGTACGCCTTTTATCCGGCGGAATGCCGCTGTGTGGTGGCAGGTGAGACCGTGCGTGCCCAAGCGGGTGGTTTTTATGGTGGTTGGGTAACGGATGAAATTGTGGGTCCCTATAAGGGGGAGCCCGGTCGCTCAGGCTGGTAGGGACCGACGTCAACGGGTTGGGTACAAGCGGCACACCATTGCCGCTTGCATGACCGCTTTTACGCAAAAGAAGATAAAATCGGCTAGACTTGCCCGGTCTTTGGCCGTTTTATTATTATGTCGCTACCGCTGTCATCCAATTCTGCACTTCTGCCCGCCGAACACTCGGCCCGGGACGGGTTGGGCGCGCCGAAAACGGTGCGGGGTAGGGGTACCTATGAAGGCCTGAGTGGCTCAAAAACCGCGGTCCAGCAGGTCAACCATGATCAGACAGGTAAGCGGCTGCGCGAAACCCTCGCGGCTCGATCTCAGGATCTGTCCGCTACGGCGAAATTAGCGCGTGCCAATGCCTTGATCACCCAAGCGGGACTGCCCTCGGGATTGAACAAGGTCGTCGATCGCCCGACAGCCGATGTGCTTGCGGTGCGAGTGCAGCGGCAGTCGTTCATGACCTTTGCTCTGGGTTAACCGCAATCGGCTCATGACGCAAGGATTGACCTGAGCTAGCGCGTTCTCTCACACTGATCGAAAGGCAGTCGGGGAGAGCAATGAGCGAGAAACCAAACATTCTGCTGATCATGACAGACCAGCATCGGGCTGATCATGTGGGTTTTATGGGCAACCCAACGGTACGCACTCCCAATTTAGACAGTCTGGCATCGTCAGGTTGCGTGTTTGAAAACGCTTGGGTGTCGAATCCCGTGTGCATGCCCAATCGAGCGACGATTCTGACCGGACGAATGCCCACAGCCCATGGCGTGATTTTCAACGACCGCTCTCTCGACTGGCATGCCAATACGTTTGTTCGTCAGCTGCGGGCCGATGGCTATCGCACGGCGCTTCTGGGTAAGTCTCATTTGCAACACGGTATGAGCAGAAATTCTGTGGTGGATTTTCGTGGGCAGGGCGCCATGCTGGATCATCAGCCAGCGGGCTGGGACCGATTTGAGGATTACGAACGCTATCTCGATAAGCCGCCCAAGGACCCCGAAGACTTTTATGGCTTTGAGCGTATCGAGCTGTCTATTGACCACGGGGCTCGGGTGACGGGTCATCACTTGCAGTGGGCACTGGCACACGGCGCGAACCGTGAGGCGCTGTTAGCCCCTCACGATGCCAACGCGCCGGGTCAAAAGCGCAGCGATGAATGGTGGCAAATCTACGAAGCACCCTATGATGAACGGTTTCACTCCACCCGGTATGTCACCGAGCGAACCCAAGACTTCATTCAGTCCTGCAGCGAAAGAAGCGAACCCTGGATGGCCATGTGTTCCTTCCCGGATCCTCACCATCCGATCAGTCCACCCGGGCCATGGTTCGACAGACACGATCCCGCCGATATGCCCCTGCCTGAGAGCCGACACGACCCGCTGACACATGCGCCAGCGCATTTGCGCGCCTTCCAACGCCTGCACCCCGCAGACCAGCGAGACTGGGTCGCACCCTGCGGCTACGGTAACGATCGGTTGCTGGGACAGGCCATCGCCGCGACATACGGCATGATCGAAATGGTAGACGAGGGTGTCGGTCGCATACTGGAGCAGCTCAATGCGCTGGGTGTGCGAGATAACACCATCGTGATTTTCACCAGTGACCACGGCGACATGATGGGGGACCACGGTTTGTTCTTAAAAGGCTTCATGCACTATCGCGGCACCCTTCAAGTGCCCCTGGTCATCAGCGCCCCCAGCATGCCCGCCCAACGTGTTCAGGGCTTGGCATCGAGCATCGACATTGCACCGACGATATTGGAGCTGTGCAAACTGCGCGGCTATGACGGCATTCAAGGGCACAGCCTCAAACCTATGCTGAGCAGTGAAGACGTCCGAGTGCGCGATCATGTGCTGGTTGAAGACGATATCGCCACCATCACCGCTAAGCTGACACCGATACCTGCGAAAACGCGCACGGTGATTACCGAACAGTACCGCTACACCCGAAATGCCAAGGGTGAAGAGCAGTTGTTTGATCTGCAAGCGGATCCTGACGAAATGCAGGATCTGACCGCTTCCAACCACCCCGCGCGGGGGCAGATGATGGAGGTGCTTGCGGATGCCCTGATGGCAGCAGACGATGCTGCCCGCGGTGCGCCAACTGAGGATGGGCATGTCCCTGGATTGTCTTGATCCCGCGAATACCGGACACTGGCCTGCTGCAGAAGTGCAGCAGGTGGCATCGATCTACAAAGCGAGTAACGAGGAGTAATTATGAGTGATGACAACCCAACCCCTACAGACGAATACATTCCACCCAAGGTTTGGACCTGGGATACCGAGAGCGGTGGACGTTTCGCCAACATCAATCGGCCGATCGCAGGGTCCACTCACGACAAAGAACTGCCCCGCGGGGACAACCCGCTGCAGCTGTATTCGCTGGCGACGCCAAATGGAGTCAAGGTCACGGCCTTGCTGGAAGAACTCATCGATCTAGGCCATACCGGAGCAGAGTACGACGCCTATACAATTAATATTGGCGAAGGCCAACAGTTTGGCAGCGACTTTGTCGACATTAACCCGAACTCCAAAATTCCAGCGCTGCTGGATTTGAGCACGCCAACGCCAACCCGGGTGTTCGAGTCTGGGGCCATCATGGTTTATCTCGCCGAAAAATTTGGTGCCTTGCTGCCGACTGAGCCATCAGCTCGCGCCGAGTGTATGTCTTGGCTGTTCTGGCAGATGGGCAGTGCTCCCTATCTGGGCGGAGGCTTTGGTCACTTTTACGCCTATGCTCCGTTCAAAATGCAGTACCCCATCGATCGCTTCACGATGGAAATCAAACGCCAGTTAGATGTGCTGAATCGAACGCTGGCAGAGCGCGAATTTTTGTGTGGTGACGACTATACGATTGCCGATATCGCGAACTATTCTTGGTACGGTCAGCTGGTGATCAACAATCTCTACAGTGCCGAAGAGTTTATTGAAGCGGCGTCATACACTCATGTGGTGCGCTGGGCGAACCAAATCCAAGCCCGGCCTGCGGTAGATCGCGGTCGTCGTGTTAATCGCCCCTGGGGTCCCGAAGAGACCCGAGTGGTAGAACGGCACAGCGCTGCAGACTTCAAGTAAGCGCCTGATGGGGCTCTGAATCAGCCAGAGGCCTCTGGGTTAGCCAGAGGCCTTCAGCGCCGCGCGGTAGGCTGCCATGTCCCAATTCGGCCAGCGGGTCTGACACTGCTCTAGGGTTCGGGTCGTCCAAAACCCATCGCCGGGTAGGGGAATGCCCAGGCAGCCGAGCTGTTCAGGACTGGCGTGATCGATCACATGATGCCACGGCCTGTCCACGGCATGCTGCCAGACATGGAAGCCGATATTGGCATTGTCCGCACGCTTGAAACTCACCGTCAGTGTGTACCGCACTCCATTGGGCTCTATCATATTCGTGCCGCGGTGAAAGGTGTCGATGCAGTAGGCCACCAGGGACCCGGCGGGTGCTGCCGCTGAGCGTGTCTTGGCCTGTAATTCTTGCTGCGTGTCAGCCGGTGCCGTTATCGCCCCGGCACCTAAGATCCGGTCTGAATCTTTTCTGCGCACATAGTGCATGGCGCCCAGGGCGTCGGTAACGTCCGAAATGTAAATCACGAAGTTGACGGTTTTTTCGCTGCTGTTTTCTGCGGGGACGGTCAGCGTGTGGTTGCCGTAGTCGCAGTGAAACGGCTGGTCGTAGTCTGCTTCGCCGGTGAATTTCGCCCAGGTGTGGGATTGATAAAGGTGGATCTCTTCACAGCCCAATAAATCCTGGGCGAGTTTGATTAGCGCAGGATGCAGCGATATCAGATTCATTTCTGGGCTGGCATCGAAGGGCAGAGTGTCCAGATTAACAAATTGCTTAGGATGAAAGGCTCCCGCAGGCCCGCCGGTATCAATGCGCAACGTCTTGCCGTCTCCAGCACCTTGCCGGCCGTACAGGCGTTCATAATCGGAGCCGATCGGAGCGATCTCCTCGGCGGTGAAAAAATTCGGCACGACCACGGCCCCGTCTTGGTGCCATGCGTCTAGATGCTGCTGCTGATAGCGTTGCCAGTCCAATGATCTACCTTTTTGTCATGCTGTTTGCTTGCCAGCCGCGATCTCTTCCTGCACTTCCCGGAGCTTTTCTTCCGTCAGCGGGTAGCGCCAAAGCATGGGTACTGCAACAAACTTAAACAGCGCGGGTACGATGGAATACAAGCAGGCCAGCCAGATCAGAGAGTAGGCGGTGTTGGGGTTGCCGATGGGATCAGCAAGGGAATTAAAACCAACGATGGTGGCGGCGGTTGTGCCCACAACCAAACCCAAGGCGTAGGCCAGTTTTCGAGTCATGGTCCAAATGCTGAAATAGGCACCCCCCTGGCGTTTGCCCGTGCGCGCACTGTCTAAGTCGATCACGTCAGCGGCCATGGCATAGGGCAGAGCGCTTAGCGCACCGATCGCGCTGCCTTTCAGACACATCACGCCGATGAAGAAGGCGAATTTACCGGTCGGAATGCCGTCGAACTGTGCGTTCATGCCCGCCAGCCAGCTGTCGGGCAAAAATGAGAGCACCTTGCTCAGTTCAAAGGCGTCGAACCATGCTTGCGGCGAAATGGCGATCAAGGGAATAAAGCAAGACCACAGGGCGTACCAGAAAATAGCGACCATGGTGGCCCGGTGTTTGCCGATTTTGGCGGAAAGCTTAAACCACAGAGGAATGGCAACAATCTGCGAGATGAAATAAGGGGCTAGATAAAAACCGTACAGGTCTCCGGCAAGCAGCACATGCTTGACGAAGAAAAAACTCAACGAGTTGGTCATCGCTGATCCGATGGTTGAGAACAAAAAGATGATCACCAAAACGCGATAGGGCTCATTGGCCCAAACGTAGCGAAAACTGTCGCGCAGAGACAAACGGCTGGTGTTTTGCTCTTTTACTGGATGTTCTGGAACCGAGTAAAGTAGGTTAAAGACCAGAATTGGCATGATGAACATCAGCGCAATGGTCAGAAAATAGACGTTGTCGGTGGGCTTGGTGTAGCCCCAAAACACGATAACCGCAGGACACATCGCGCCAATCAGCGAGCCTGAGACCGTAAAGGCTTCTTTCCAGCTCATCACCAAGGTTCGTTCGTTATAGCCCTGGGCCAGTTCAGCGCCCCAGGCCGAATAGGGTACATCCTTGATGGTGGCACCCACGTACATAATCACCAGCACTCCCAGCAGGTAGGGATAGCCGGTGTTGAACGTCATACCCAGCCAGGTGACCTCGGTAAATTCAATGGGGGGAATCCAGAGTAGCCAGACACCCAGCATAAAAATCGGCATGCCGATGAGAACGAAGGGTTTGCGGCGTCCCCAGCGGGTACGTATTCGATCCGAGAGAAAGCCGATCACCGGGTCAGTAATGCCGTCGAAGACGCGTGATAGGGCAAGCATCAAGCCCACAAAGGCCAAGCTGAGCCCAAAGCCTGCGGAGTCTGCATAAACC
>JBELHZ010000014.1:0-52901 GCA_042091155.1 Gammaproteobacteria bacterium | reverse complement strand
CGCGACGCTGCCGAGCACGACGGCGATGCAGGTCAACATCGTAGAGGAGAGTCGGTTCATTGTTTTGAGCCTGTCTAAGTTACGTTGTAACATCTTAGCACCGCTTTTTGCTGATGAGCACTGTGACGACAATCAATTCCCTCTCCGACGCCATTGATCTACAAAACTTGAACTACACCTTTCAGGGGAGTTCCCTGCCGGTGTTGAGTATTCCCGCTTGGCAAGTGGCGCGAAACGAACGCGTATTTTTGCAAGGCGAATCGGGTAGCGGCAAATCCACGCTGCTGGGCCTGCTCGCTGGCTTGCAGCTGCCCACGCGTGGAGAGGTCGATATTTTGGGCACGCGAATGTCGGCCTTGGGGGCAGGCAAGCGCGACCGATTCCGTGCCAAGCATCTGGGCGTCGTTTTTCAGCAGTTCAATTTGATTCCCTATCTTTCTGCGTTGGAAAATGTGCTGCTGGCGGCACAGTTCGGTACGTCGTGCGGCCAAGCAGCGCGGCAGCGGGCAATAGAGCTGCTCGAGCGCGTTAACTTGCCGTCGTCCTTGCACCACCGCAAGGCGGCGGCGTTAAGTATCGGTCAGCAGCAGCGCGTCGCCATCGTGCGCGCCTTGATCAACGAACCGTCCTTATTGCTTGTAGACGAACCCACATCGGCATTGGATCACAACAATCGTGATGCGTTTCTGGCTCTGCTCTTCGATGTGTTGGCCGATATGGACTGCGCCATGGTATTCGTCAGTCACGACCCAACCATTGGCCAGTTGTTTGATCGGCGTGTCAGGCTGGCGGAACTCAACCAAGTTGGGGGCCTGGGATAGTGGCAATTTTTTCCTCGTTGTTAGGCGTTGCTTGGCGCAGTCTGCTTTATCGCTTCAGCGGTGTTTTACTGACCGTCGTGTCTGTTGCGATCAGTGTCTTTGTGCTGCTCGGTGTTGAACACGTACGGCAAGAGGCGCGCAACGGCTTTGCCAGCACGGTCTCTGGTGTGGATCTGATCGTTGGCGCAAGAACCGGCGAGGTGAATCTGCTGCTGCTTTCGGTGTTTCGCATAGGTACGGCAACGGCGAACGTGTCCTGGTCTTCGCTAGAGCAAATTCAAGCACAAAAAAATGTCGACTGGACGGTACCCATTTCCCTTGGAGACTCCCATCGCGGCTACCGTGTCGTTGGTACCACTCAGGAGTTCTTTACACGCTACAAGTACGCGAACCGACAGGCGCTGGTATTTCGGGAGGGCTCAGAATTTGATGGGCTAACGGACATTGTGCTGGGTTCCCGTGTTGCGGCGGAGTTGTCTTACAAGCTAGGCGACTCGATCGTGTTGAGTCATGGCGTGGCGGATGTCAGTTTTACTCACCACGATGAGCTACCTCTCACAGTGAGAGGCATTCTTGCACCCAGTGGCACACCCATCGACAACGCGCTGTTTGTGAATCTGTCAGCCATTGATGCGCTGCATGAGGACCCAAATGCTGCGGTTACAGGGCCTAGTAGGGCGAGCGAGCGTAGTGATTCCCTGACGGAACAGGCGGCCCACGACGACCGCGAGGCACATGACGACCATGAAGCACATGACGACCATGAAGCACATGACGACCATGACGACCATGAAGCCCACGACGAACACCAGTCGGATTCGGAACACGAAGAAACAGGTCAAGCCGAAGAAGAGCATGCACACGATCACCCGGCCATTGGATCGGTTACAGCAGTGCTTGTTGGGCTCGACTCACCCATCGCAACGTTGCAGGTAAAGCGTTGGGCCGACAATTATTCTGGTGAGGCCTTGCTCGCGATTCTGCCCGGCGTGGCGTTGACACAACTGTGGGAGTTGGTCGGGAATGTCGAAGCCGTGCTGCTGGGTATTTCGATTTTGGTTTTTGCTTCTTCACTGCTGGGTTTGAATGCCATGCTGCTGGCATCTATGCGCGAAAGACGTGGTGAGATTGAAGTGCTTCGCAGTATTGGCGCGCCATCGTTCTACATTGTGGGTCTGCTTTTGCTTGAGTCTTTGCTTATCGTAACCACGGGTATTGTGCTTGCTGTGCTGGGGTTGTTGCTCTGCATTGCTGTTGCGAATGATCTGTTGGTGCGCTCGTTAGGTTTGATGCTGTCCTCTCACATTTTCAGTTCCTCCAATTTATTTTCCTTGTCTTTGATTTATCTGACGACCTTGGTCGTTACGGTGTTACCCGCGCTGCAGGCCTATCGTGTATCCAAGTCTGTTGGTGGCGGTTCGCCAGATAGTTGACACTTAATCTCCATATTTTGTTATAAAGTAACATTTACTCAAGAGGATAAACCTTATCAATCAACGACAAGATCAGGCCGTTCTGGCGCGTGCTCAGCAGCTGTGCGCTGAAAGTGGTATGAAGCTCACCGTAAAACGTGCCCAAGTGCTCGAGGGGTTGGTGAAATCCAAAAAAGCTCTGTCGGCCTATGCGTTAACCGATTACTGCCGTCAAGAGCTGGGCTATGAGCTGTTGCCCATGTCGGTGTATCGGATTCTGGGTTTTCTGGAAGAAAATGATCTTATTCACCGTCTAAACACGACGAACAAGTACATAGCCTGTTCCCACATTACCTGTGAGCATTCCCACCAGGCACCGCAATTTTTGATCTGTAAATCCTGCTCTAAAGTTGAGGAAGTGAGTATTCCTAAAACGGTCGTCGCGTCGGTGGAAAAGGCTGCGGAAGAGGCGGGATTTCGATTAGCCAACAATCAGCTGGAAATCGAATGCGTTTGCACAGAATGTCCGGCAACTGAGTCCGCTTCCTGATGGTTTATACCGGTGTGTTGGATAAATCGGCAATCGGTCTGTCGATGTTTTGCATCCTGCACTGCGTTGCCTTGCCATTTGCGGTCATCATGGTGCCTCAGCTAACGGCCTTTTGGTTCGCCGGAGAGGACTTCCATCTGACGTTAATTTACTTGGTGCTGCCGACGAGCGTTGTCGGTATTGGTTTGGGCTGCAGGCGTCACGGTTCCTTCGGGGTCTTGTCTTGGGCTCTGATCGGTTTGCTGATGTTGGTTTTTGCCGCGGTATACGGGCACGACGTCTTGGGTGAGATGGGAGAAAAGCTTCTGACGTTGTTGGGTGGCGTTTGTGTTATGACCGCTCACATCCTCAATTTCCGATTGTGCCGGAGTTGCGACTGCGATCACTAGATCGGAACCGAGGCTTTACGCCAGCGCCGTCAGCAATGCGGCGCGGGCAAAACCTGATCTGTTGCCCGTGCCGAATGATGTGGAGGGCTAGTGCGCCTCGGTGGCCGTATTTCTAGCCCATCGCCGTTTCATA
This sequence comes from Gammaproteobacteria bacterium, assembly GCA_042091155.1. Lineage (GTDB taxonomy): Bacteria > Pseudomonadota > Gammaproteobacteria > Pseudomonadales > Azotimanducaceae > UBA4421. The sequence goes on along the minus strand of JBELHZ010000014.1, from coordinate 49,596 downwards.
CAGTGCTTCATACTCCTGAGCCGAACACGGTCGTGGATTGGTGAAGGTGCAGACATCCTTGGCGGCATGGCTGGCCAAGTCCGGGATTGAATCTGCGTTCACCCCCATGTCGGAAAGGTTCGCGGGCAGACCCAATTCCGCGTTCAGATCGCGAATAAACGCCGCTGGATCTGCGCTGCTATCGAGGCCCATTGCCGCATTCAAGCGCGTGTACTTGTCGCCCACGTGGTCGCGGTTGAAGTCGAGTATGGTGGGCAGAATCACGGCATTCAACGTGCCGTGATGCAGCCTCAGCGTTTGGTCAGCGCCACAGGCGTGGCTCATCGAATGGACCGCGCCCAAGCCCTTACTGAAGGCCATGGCACCCTCAGCTGCGGCCATCATCATATGCCAGCGAGCGTCTTCGTCACTGCCGTCTTTTACTGCCCGAAGCAGGTGCCCTTCGCGGATGCCGCGTTCGATGCCGTCACAGGCCACAGCCTCTGCGGGCGGATTCACTTGGGGCGATAACAATGCTTCAACACAGTGGGTCATGGCGTCCATGCCCGTGGCCGCTGTGAGAATTGGGGGAAGCCCCAGTGTCAGTGATGGGTCGCAAATCGCTGTCATGGGAACCAAGTTGCGACTGGCCAGAATCAGCTTTTCACCATTTTTCATGATAATCACGGCACCCGATGAAACTTCGCTGCCGGTGCCAGAGGTGGTTGGAATAGCGATCAGCGGGGCCACGGGACCAATTTTAGCCGCGCCGCCCAGACCGGCGGTGTATTCCAATAAATCGCCTTCGTGGGTTACCGCGAGCGCAACGGCTTTAGCGAGGTCCATAGACGATCCGCCGCCCAGAGCCACAACACCGTCGCAGCCCGCTTCGATGTACTTTTCAACCGCCTCCTCCACAGCCATTTGGGTTGGGTTTTCTGGCGTGCCGTCGAAGATTGTCAGTCCAGCGTCGTTGCCCAGTTTGGCGGCGAGATCCGTCACCATGCCGAGGTTAACGAGGCCTTTGTCGGTGCAAAGCAGCGGACGGGTAATCCCGTACTGGGCCAGTACCTGGCCCAACTGCCCGCTGGCGCCGTGATCAAAGATGGTGTGGGTCATGAAAGTCAGTGTTGCCATGAGTATTCCTATGTTGGAGAAAAAGGGCTGCAGCAGCGTACTCCAAAGCCGAATGGAGTACCGATCAAAATATGTTACCAAGTAACACGGGTGGGTTTTCGAAGACGTTTCTGCAGGCCAACATCGACGATAAACGCCAGTCCATTTATTTCTCAATAATAGGTCTTCTCTATGAAAAAAGCCTCCGAAACGCGAATCCCAATTACTGTTTTAACCGGATTTCTTGGCAGTGGAAAAACCACAGTGCTGGGTCACCTAGGACGGCTAGGCGTACTGGATCGCACATTAATCCTGGTAAATGAGTTTGGTGGGGTTGAGCTGGTAGTCCTTTCGATCTGTGGGCAGGTGAACAATGGCACCTGTAGGTAGCGCGTGCAGTATTTGTGGTTTTTGCGGGGCACTTATCACAGTGGTTCTTTCTGAGGGTCCATAGCCGATAGGGTTTTGGTAACGTGATTTTTGTTTTTCCGAACTGGGATAACTGAAACCGCGCGATCGGTGGCGTATAACGACGACAACGGACGCCGGACCCAGATCAAATGAGGAGGGATCATGACTAAGGTGTTCACGCTGTGTGGGTTACTGGCTGCGGTCTTACTGCTGTCGGGCTGCGGTAATCAAAAAGATAACTTTGCGTTGCCGCCCGGTGATGTGGAACGAGGGAAAAAAGCCTTTGTCGCGCTGGGGTGTAACAGTTGTCACTACGTTGAGGATGGTGTGCAACGTATGAAAACTGGGGCTAATCCAGAGATCTACGTTCAACTTGGAGGACAAGTCACCAAGGTAAAGACCTATGACGACCTAGTCACATCAATCATCAACCCGTCCCACAAGCTTTCTCGCGGTCCGGATCCAAGGCATGTTACCGAGGATGGCAAGTCGAAAATGCCTCGGTACAACGACGTGATGACCGTACAGCAGTTGATCGACATCACCACCTACCTATCGAGCAAGTATTCCGTCTGGTCGCCATCTTATCGACGCACAGCGCCTGATTAGCGCGAGAGAACGCTGCTTTTCAAATCCCAAGGTTGGTTGCCGAAGGGCAAACCGTGACCGCAGGACAACCGGTAGCAGTATTGTCGCCGTAAACTGAGTGCATACCCCGGCTGCTTTTGGCAGGCTTCTCCCATATGCAGTGAGTAATGAGGAGAAAGCGATGGAGACGTATCAGGGCAGTTGCCATTGCCAAGCCGTACGGTTCACCGTGCAGCTGGACGATCCAAAGCAAGGACTCTATCGCTGCAATTGTTCACTGTGTCGAAAAAAGGGCATCGTGATGAGGGCGGTCGCGGACACGGATCTCGAGGTGACTGCAGGCCAAGAGTATTTGTCGCTGTACCAGTGGAATAAACGTATCGCCGAGCATTACTTCTGTTCTGCCTGCGGTGTCTATACCCATCACCGGCGTCGTCGCGATCCAAGTCAGTTCTCGGTCAATATCGAGTGTCTGGATGGCATTGAAATGCCAGAGGCCGCCATCGTGGGTCTGGTGAACGGGTTAGCGCACGACTGATCGAGTCCGCCGGCGCAAACGCAACACAGGAGCCATTGGCCCCCGTGTGGGTTGTTGGCGATCAGGGCTTAGAGCTAGGTACCGGTCCAGTTCGGCGCGCGCTTCTCAGCAAAGGCTACCGGACCTTCTTTCGCGTCATTGGAGCTAAACACGGATTTTTGCAGCGGTATCTGCATTTCCCAAAGCTTGTCTTCTTCGATGCCCATGGCCGCAGCGCGCACTAGGGCCTTGGATGCATTGACCGCCAGAGGCGCGTTTTCGGCAATGCGCTCTGCGAGAGCAATTGCTGCGGGCAGCGCCTCGCCGGCTTCGGTCAACGAGCTCAGGAGGCCCGCGTCCAGTGCTTCCTCAGCGGTAATTGGCTCGCCGGTGAGCGCCATTTCCATGGCTTTGGCGTACCCAACCCGAGCTGGTAGTCGAAATACGCCGCCTGCGGCGGCGAATAATCCCACCTTGACCTCTCGGATACCGATTTTTGCGCCCTTGGCTGCGACGATAAGATCGCAGGTCAGCATGATTTCGCAGCCACCGGCGAGAGCGAAACCGTTGACCGCTGCAATTAGGGGCTTGTTCGCTCCAGATCGAACGAAGGTGTTCAGCGGGCCAATGTCTTCGCCCCGGGCAAAGGCTTTCAGATCCATGCCCGCGCAAAAAGCACGGCCGCTGCCGGTGATGACGCCGGCGGCTAATGAGTCGTCAGCATCCAGCTCCTGGATGGCTGTCCACAAGCCGTTGGACAGTGCACCGTTGATGGCGTTCATGGCATCAGGACGGTTTAGGGTAATCACCATGACGCGGCCGTGGCGTTCGACGACAATTGCTTGTTCTTCGCTCATTTCTCTCTCCATTAGATAAAACGTGCGACCAGCATCGCATGAAGTTGGGCCATGGAAAACCTGTCATGAGCTGTGTCGGCGGGCACCTTGATGTAGCATTTACGCTCATCCCCAATCGATACAGACGTCATGGTGACATTGGAAGGCAAAATACGAGTGCCTCAGGCCCAGCGCGAAGCCACCGCAGAGGCATTGGTCAAGCATGTGGCGCTGACCCGGGCGGAAGCCGGCTGTCTGTCCTTCGATGTCGTGCCTGATCCCGTCGACCCCGAGTGTTTCAGCGTGCGGGAGGCCTTTTTAAGTGCCGACGCCTTTGCCGCACATCAATCCCGAGTGGCAAACAGTGCGTGGGGGTTATTAACCAAGGGCTTCGAGCGTCAATACGAAGTTGCAGGCTTAGATGATCCAGTCAGTGAGGATGAGGTGCTCATGGCCAAGGCCTTGGCCTTGGCTGATGCGGCGAGTGCGGTGGGCGAAGTGCCCGTCGGAGCCCTTGTGGTCCTGGATGGGCAATTGATCGGCCAAGGCTTTAACCAGCCCATCACCGGCTGCGACCCAACCGCTCATGCTGAGATTGTTGCCCTGCGTCAGGCGGCCCAGATGCAGTCGAACTACCGACTCCCCGGAGCGGTTCTCTACGTCACCATCGAACCGTGTTTGATGTGCGTCGGTGCCTTAGTACACGCCCGAGTCGCGCGGGTTGTCTTCGGTGCTCGAGAGCCCAAGGCAGGGGCATTGATCAGCCATCCCAAGGTTGATAACCACTCGATCAATCACCGGTTCGAGATCGTTGAAGGTGTGCTGAGCGATGTTTGTGGCCAACGAATGAGCCACTTCTTCTCGAAACGACGCTGACCGGAGCCCGTCCGGCGAGGAGTCACTGATTCCTCGGTCACATTGGTTTATTATTCGCGTCTCCTCATTCCCCTATAGGCAAGCACCTTGAACCTAACGTCTGGCTCTGTGTCTCCCTTACTTCTCGATGGCCCAGCGGCCCTGTCCGTTTTCGCCTTGGCCAAGGTTCAGGTCGAAGTACCCGCCATCGTCTATGCGGAGTTTGTGCACTTACTGGAACTGGGGGACCAGTTGAACGACTCCCAGCTTGTTCAAGTGCAGCAGCTGTTGAGCTACGGACCAACGTTGGAATTGCCTCCCAAACAAGGGCAACGCCTGACCACAGTGCTGCCCCGTAGCGGCACGATTTCACCTTGGTCGAGTAAGGCCAGCGATATTTTTTCGCGCTGTGGACTCGACAGTGTGCTTCGTGTGGAACGGGGGGTGCGTTGGTACACGGCAGAAGGAGCCGACGTTTGCGCCGTGGATCTGGAGGCCCTGCACGATCGCATGACAGAGCAGTGCTGGTCTGCGGAATCTTTCGATGAGTGGTTTGTCCAGGCGTCACCCAAGCCCGTGGCGTCAGTGCCACTGTTGAGCGACGGATTGGCTGCCCTGCAAGAGGCGAATGCTCGCCTGGGTCTGGCGCTGTCAGAGGATGAGTTTGAGTACCTTCAAGCCGCTTATCAAACCCTGCAGCGTGATCCCACCGACGTCGAGCTGATGATGTTTGCCCAGGCCAATTCCGAGCACTGTAGGCACAAAATTTTCAACGCTGACTGGGTCGTTGACCAACAGCCGCAAACGAAAACGTTGTTTGGCATGATTCGCAATACCCATCGTCAGATTAACGGCGAGGGCATTCTCAGCGCCTACAGCGACAACGCTGCGGTGATTGAAGGTCCCCAAGTCGACCGGTTATGGGTCAATGCAGACACCCAGCAATACGCATTTGCTGAAGAGCCCGTGCAGATCTTGATGAAGGTGGAGACTCACAATCACCCGACGGCCATCGCCCCCTTTGCCGGTGCCGCGACCGGTGCCGGTGGCGAAATCCGTGATGAAGGTGCGGTAGGCCGCGGGTCAAAACCCAAGGCGGGGCTGACCGGCTTCACCACGTCCCATTTGAATCTGCCGGAGCTGCCGCAGCCGTGGGAGCTGTCCACCGGCAAGCCCGATCACATGGTCTCTGCGCTGGACATCATGCTGGAAGGCCCCATCGGTGCCGCCAGCTTCAACAACGAATTCGGCCGTCCTGCGATCAACGGCTATTTCCGCACCTTCGAGTATCAGCCGGTAGAAGGCGAGGCCGTTCGTGGCTATCACAAGCCGGTGATGATTGCCGGTGGGGTTGGCAGTGTGCGCGACGAGCATGTTCATGCCCTTGGTTTCCCAGAGGGGACCGCCTTGGTGGTGCTGGGCGGCCCGGCCATGCTGATTGGACTCGGTGGCGGGGCAGCATCCAGTATGGCCTCCGGTAGCAGTGCCTCGGATCTGGATTTCGCTTCGGTTCAACGGGGTAATCCCGAAATGGAACGCCGCTGCCAGGAAGTCATCGACCGCTGCTGTGCCATGGGTGAGACCAACCCCATTTTGCTGATTCACGATGTGGGCGCGGGTGGTTTGTCTAACGCCCTGCCGGAACTCATTCACGACGCCCATACCGGCGGCCGCATCGAGTTAAGAGACGTGCTCAGTGCCGATACCGGCATGAGTCCGCTGGAAATCTGGTGCAACGAATCCCAAGAACGCTATGTGTTGGGTATTCAAGCCGATCAATTGGCTGCCTTCGAGGCTCTATGCAAACGAGAACGCTGTCCTTATGCCGTGGTGGGGCGGTCTGTAGAAGGAGGCCAGTTGCTGGTCGAAGACCAGCATTTTGATAACAGCCCGGTAGATCTTCCCTTAGAAGTGTTGTTAGGCAAGCCGCCCAAGATGACCCGAGATTTCATCCGAGAATCTGCGCGCCTGCCGGCATTGGCGCTAGCGGGAGTTGGTCTGGAAGAAGCGATCACGCGTGTACTGCATTTTCCTGCCGTGGCCAGCAAGCAATTTCTGATCACTATCGGTGACCGCAGTATTACCGGAATGGTGGCGACCCAGCCCATGATCGGCCCTTGGCAGGTGCCGGTGGCTGATGCGGCGGTCACTCTGTCCGGCTATCGCACCTATGCCGGAGAAGCCTTTGCCATGGGTGAACGCAGTCCGCTGGCGTTGATTGATCCTAAGGCCGCCGCGCGTATGGCGGTAGCCGAATCACTGACAAATATTGTCAGTGCAGACATAGAGTCGTTGCGCCGGGTGGTGTTGTCGGCCAATTGGATGGCCGCCGCCGGAAGCAATGCGGAAGAGCAAGCCCTCTTCGACGCGGTAACCGCGGTGGGCGAAGAATTCTGTCCTGCATTGGGCATTGCAATTCCGGTGGGCAAGGACTCTTTGTCTATGCAAACCCGTTGGCAGGACGGCGACGACGCCAAGGCCGTGGTGTCTCCGGTTACCCTAGTGGTGTCCAGTTTCGCACCGGTGACGGATACCCGTTTGACGGTTACGCCGGAACTTCAAGATCGCGATGACAGCGTGCTGGTACTGTTGGATCTGGGGTCGGGTTCGAGCCATCAGCGTTTGGGCGGCAGCGTGCTCGCACAAGTGTATCGTCAGCTCGGCGATCAAGCCCCGGATGTGGAAGACCCGGAACAGCTCAAGGCTCTGCTGGAGCTGGTCTTGAATTGGAAACGTCAGGGTAAAATTTTAGCCATGCACGATCGCTCCGATGGGGGTCTGTTAGCGACCTTGTTGGAAATGGCCTTTGCGGGTCGTATGGGCATTGATGTCCAGTTGCCGGATGACGGCGACGTTCTGGCCGCACTGTTCAATGAAGAAATCGGCTTTGCATTGCAGATCGCCGCAGGGGATCTGGAAGAATTGCAGGCATTGGCACCGGCCAATTGTACGGTGGTGGGACACATCCGAAGCGATGACCGTGTGGTCATCCATCAGGGCGGCGCCGAGCTGTATGGCGCGGCGCGGGGAGAATTGCAGCAACAATGGGCTGAAACCAGTTATGTCATGCAGCGGCGACGCGATTCCGCCGCATGCGCCGACGAAGAATTCACCAGCCTGCAAGATTCGCGAAGGGACAATCCGGGTTTGAATGCACATTTGACCTTCGACCCGTCGGAAGTGCCGGCAATTGGGGGTAAGGCCCAGCCGACCATCGCCATTTTGCGTGAGCAGGGAGTGAACGGCCAGATCGAGATGGCAGCGGCGTTTAGTGCTGCCGGATTCGATTGCGTGGACGTGCATATGTCGGACTTCGTGTCCGGTGACCGGCAGCTCGCGGACTTTCAGGCCTTTGTCGCTTGTGGCGGCTTTTCCTATGGCGACGTGCTTGGCGCAGGTGGTGGATGGGCGAAAAGCGTACTGCTCGATGCACGCTTGCGAGATCAATTCGCGGCATTTTTTGCCGCAGACACGCTTTCACTCGGCATTTGCAATGGGTGCCAGATGCTCTCGCAGTTGCGCTCGCTGATTCCCGAGGCCGAACACTGGCCAAGCTTTGTGCGTAATCGCAGCGAACAGTTTGAAGGCCGCACCGTGATGGTGCGAGTGGAAGCCAACAGCAGCCCGTGGCTTGCTGACATGGCTGGCAGCGTTATACCGGTAGCCGTTGCTCACGGTGAAGGGCGGCCCGAGTTTCGCGACGGCGATCTTGCGGTACTGGAGCAGCGGCAGCAGGCGGCGCTGCGCTACGTGGATGCGCAGCATCGAGTGGCGAGTCTTTACCCAGATAACCCCAATGGCGCACCGGACGGCCTGGCCGGACTGACCGCTGCCAATGGTCGGGTATTGGCGCTGATGCCTCATCCGGAGCGGGTCTATCGCAGCATCCAAAACGTCTGGCAGGATCCGAGCTGGGGTGAAGACGGGCCTTGGCTGCGCCTGTTCCGCAATGCGCGTCGTCTGTTTTAGGAACGCGCAGAAGGTCAGGCGAAGGCTTTAGCGGCGGCGAAATTCAAGATTTTCGTAGTGCACGGGAAACGCTTGGTCGGCGCGATCAGCGAAGTAACGCTCTAGCGTTTTGTTGATCACGGGAAAAGCCAGTTCGTCCCAAGGAATATCCTGTTCCAAAAACAGCGCAACCTCGAGAGATTCGGAACCGCTACTGAACGTCGGTCCAACCAAATCTGCTTTGAAAAACATGTAGACCTGCGAGATATGCGGCAGGCTAAACACCGTATAGAGCTGGGGGTTTTCCACCGTGGCGTTGGCTTCTTCCATGGTCTCTCTGGCACCACCGGTTTCCGCAGTTTCGCCGTTTTCCAGAAAGCCTGCCGGCAACGTCCAATAGCCTCGGCGTGGTTCAATAGCACGCTTACACAGCAGTACCTGATCACCCCAAATTGGCAGGGTGCCGGCAATCACCTTGGGGTTTTGATAATGGATGGTGTCACAGCTGCTGCACACGGCGCGTTCGCGCGTGTCGTCCTCCGGCACCTTGTAATCTACGGATTCGCCGCAGGCACTGCAAAAATTCATGGCCTCAGTATACCTATATGTGACGCCTTCTGGGGAGGTGGTCGCCTTTGCTGTGGTTGTATTGCCTCGGCTTGATTACCATGTCCGCCAGGGGCAGCCACCGTGTCAGGTGCATGCAGCGATCACTCGATGTTTAGGGGACAACATGTTGTACGAATTGGATGGTGTAGGGGTTCGGGCCGAAGGCGACTACTGGGTCGCGGATACGGCTACGGTGATGGGTAATGTGTTGCTGAAGCAGGACGCCAGCGTATGGTTCAACGCCGTGGTGCGCGGTGACAACGACCAAATCACCATCGGCGAAGGCTCCAATGTACAGGACGGTTCGGTGCTGCACACAGATCCCGGTTACCCGCTGGTGATCGGGCCGCATGTCACCATTGGCCATAAAGTCATGCTGCACGGCTGCGATATTGGCGAAGGATCGTTGATCGGCATCAACGCCGTTGTGCTGAACGGCGCAAAGATCGGTAAAAATTGCATCATTGGCGCGAATGCGCTGATCACCGAGGGTAAGGAAATTCCCGATAACTCTATGGTGATGGGCTCGCCAGGCAAGGTGGTCAAAACCCTGACCGATGAACAGGCTCAGGGCATTCGTGTGGGTGCCGCTCACTATGTGCAAAATGCCAAGCGCTTTCGAGACGGTGCGATTGCACAGCCTGCGGCGCTGCCGGCTTAGAACAAAACCCGATCACCGTATTCAACTGGGGAGAGACGAATGAGCGATGATGCTTCGACGATACTGGGTACCGCGCTCACAGCAGGGGCGACCAAGGTCATGATGTTGGGCAGCGGAGAGCTTGGCAAGGAAGTGGTTATCGAACTTCAGCGTTTGGGCGTTGAGGTGATTGCAGTCGACCGCTATGCCAATGCGCCAGCCATGCAGGTAGCGCATCGCAGTTATGTGATCGATATGCTCGACGGCAGTGCCTTGAAGCAGGTTATTGAGCAGGAAGCTCCGGATCTTGTGGTGCCTGAGATTGAGGCCATCGCCACCCCAACGCTGGTGGAAATGGAGCGCAGCGGACTGCATGTCATTCCTACTGCCGGAGCGGCACGTCTGACGATGGATCGAGAGGGTATTCGGCGCTTGGCTGCTGAAAAGCTGGGTGTCCGCACCTCTGCTTACCGGTTCGCCAACAACGAAGCCGACTACAGACAGGCGATTGAAGCCATTGGCATGCCTTGTATCGTGAAACCCGTGATGTCGAGTTCCGGCAAGGGCCAGTCGACGGTTCGTACCGCGGACGATATTGACGTTTCGTGGCAGTACGCGGCTGACGGTGCACGCGGAGCCAGTGGTTCGGTGATCGTCGAGGGTTTTGTTGATTTCGATTACGAAATCACCCTGTTAACGGTTCAGCATCGCGACGGCACAACCTTTTGCGAACCGATAGGCCATCGTCAGGAAGGTGGGGACTACCAAGAGTCTTGGCAGCCCCAAGCGATGTCCGCCGCCGCCTTGGCAGAAAGCCAAGCAATCGCTGCCAAGGTAACGGCTGCACTGGGTGGCTGGGGTCTGTTTGGTGTGGAGTTTTTCATTAAGGGCGACGACGTCTATTTTTCCGAAGTGAGCCCTCGGCCCCACGATACGGGGATGGTCACCATGATCAGCCAAGACCTGAGCGAATTCGCGCTGCATGCCCGGGCCATTTTGGGTTTGCCGATTCCCAGTCTTCGCCAGCTGGGGCCTGCCGCCTCAGCGGTGATTCTGGCCAAGGGACACTCCACATCGCTGTCATTTTCGGGTTTGGATCAGGCGCTGGCGACGCCAGACACCCAAGTGCGATTGTTTGGTAAGCCCGAGGTAGCCGGGGAGCGACGGGTAGGGGTCGCGCTGGCATTGGCGCAAAGCGTAGAGGAAGCCCGGTCGAAAGCGTCGGCAGCAGCCAACGCGATTAACGTGGTCCTCGGCTAGGGCGCTGCGGGGTTTGCAAACGGCTCGTCACGGATTATAGTTCCGCCATGGAAAACGCAATTCACAGGAACGTTCAGTCGCTTACCGAGTTCGCTCGGGAAAGAGTGCTGGGCGCGTTTTCTCTGGTGCTTCTCGCTCTGCTGCCGGGCTCCCGGCAAACACACTAATACCCTAGGGCCAAGCCCACCCAGATGATCAAGAAGTCCCACACAGAGTGGGATGTTCGTTACTATAGACCCTTTGCAACTGCGTAATGCGAAATAGCCGGGTCTTACTGGCAAATACAGAGTGAAGTTTATGAGCAGTCAACCAATCAGCGGTCGCGCCACCGGCGCAATGCCTTTTGAAAAATACACACCCTTTCGCGCCATCGATCTGCCGGATCGTCAGTGGCCGAGCAAGGTACTAACCCAATCACCTCGCTGGTGCAGTGTTGACCTGCGGGACGGGAATCAGGCTCTCATCGACCCCATGAGTGTCGATGAAAAAATGCGCTTGTGGGACTTGCTGCTCGAGATAGGCTTCGCCGAGATCGAAGTGGGCTTTCCTGCGGCATCTCAGCCAGACTTTGATTTCATTCGTCGCATCATTGATGAAGACCGTATTCCGGACGATGTGCACATACAGATTCTTTGTCAGGCCCGTAAAGAGCTGATCGAGCGTTCTGTCGAAGCGTTAGAAGGCGCGCCCAACGTGATCTTTCACCTGTACAACTCCACATCGGAATTACAGCGTCGGGTGGTCTTTGGCATGTCACGCCAGGGCATTATCGATCTGGCCGTTGAAGGCACCGCCTTGGTGCGCGAAGGACTGAAAGATTTCACATCCAACGTGACCTTCGAATATTCCCCTGAGAGCTTTACCGGTACGGAACTGGATTTTGCCTCGGAGATTTGCACGGCGGTTGCCGACACATGGGGGGCTACGCCTGAAGCGCCCATGATCATTAATTTGCCGAGTACGGTAGAGATGTCGACACCAAACATATACGCGGATCAAATCGAATGGTTCTGCCGTAACTTCCCGCGCCGCGACAGCGCGGTGATCAGTCTGCACACACACAACGACCGGGGCACCGGCGTAGCGGCCACTGAGCTGGGCTTGATGGCCGGCGCTCAGCGCGTTGAAGGCACCTTGTTCGGTAACGGTGAGCGTACGGGCAATTGCGACATCATCACCATGGCCATGAATATGTTCAGTCAGGGCGTGGATCCGACGTTGGATTTTCAGCAGATGCCGAAGATTCGGGCGGTTGCCGAATCGGTCAACAAACTGGCGGTGCCTGAGCGTCACCCTTACGCTGGCGAACTTGTGTTTACCGCGTTCTCCGGATCACACCAAGATGCCATCAAAAAGGGTATGTCCCAAGTGGATCGAAGCAGTTGGGAAGTTCCCTACCTACCCATTGATCCGGCAGACGTTGGCAGTTCGTACAAAGAAACCATCCGCGTGAACAGTCAATCCGGCAAGGGTGGCGTGGGCTTCATGCTCGAAGAGCACTACGGTCTGGCGCTGCCCCGAGACTTGCTGGTGGAGTTCAGTGGTCAGGTTCAAAAGCTGACGGAAACCCTCGACCGGGAAGTGAAGATCGACGAGATATATCAGTGTTTGTTGGACACCTATGTGGTTGATCCTGAACCCTATCGACTGGTGGATTACGACCTGCTGCCCGGGCGTGAGCAAGATCAGCGCTGTGTGGCGCGTGTCGCGGTATCCGAAAACGTGCTAACCATCGACGGCGAAGGCTCTGGCCCCATTGAGGCCTTTGTCACAGCCCTGGGCGAGACACTCAACGAACCCGTAACGATTCTGAGTTATCAGGAGGTCGGTATTGGCACCGGTAGCGACGCCCAAGCGGTGTGCATCGTGGCGATTGAAGACAAAGAAGAAGGCGGGCGCTGCTACGGTCTAGGTCTGAGTCGCAACACGACGACAACGGCCCTCAATGCCATCATTTCGGCAATGAACCGTCGTTGGGCGGCTGCCTAAAACGTTCCGGCTTGAGTGGGCTGCGGGCTGAAAAGCCCGCGGCGAAGGCAGCAATAGGCCAGACGTCAGTCCTGGGTATCAGAGTCTTCGGCTTCAGGCTGAGGGGCTGATTGCCGACGGATGATGAGACTCTTGACGATGTTGTCCTTGATTTGCCGCGTTTCGATCTGGTAGCCACCCACCCGCAGACATACGTTGGTTTCTGGAATGGTTTCCAGATGTTCCAGCACAAAACCGCTGAGGGTTTTGGGCCCGTTGATGGGTAGGTCCCACTTCAATGCCCGGTTGATGTCGCGTAATACGGCCATGCCGTCGATGACGAAGCTGCCGTCTTCTTGGGGCGAAATCTCAGGCATGTTGGCGGCGTAATCGCTGGTAAATTCCCCAACAATTTCCTCCAGTATGTCTTCAAGAGTCACAATCCCCTGAATATCCCCATACTCGTCGACAACCAGCGCCAGACGCTGTCGTTCTTTCTGGAAGTTAAACAGCTGGGTATGCAGCGGTGTAGCCTCGGGCACATAGTAAGGCTCTCGGGTGAGCTGAAGTAAGTCAGCCTTGGTGAAATCTTCGTTGAAGATCAGACGGGCAACCCGACGCAGGTGCAAAATGCCCAAAACATTGTCAAAGCTGTCTTTGTAAACCGGCAGCAGGGTATGTTGGCTCGCGGCGACCGTCGCCATAATCGTATTCAATTCATCGTCGATGTTGATGGCGGCGATTTCCGCCCGGGGAACCATGATGTCGTCCACGGTGACGGATTCCAGATCCAGAATTCGCGTCAGCATACGCTGGCGCTCACCCACGGATGTGGCGCCCTCGACCACGACAGTTTTCAGCTCGTCAGTCGTCAGCTGATCGACGTCGTCGTCCGAGGACGGTAAGAAGGGGCGAACCAAGGCGTTACTGACGACATTGACCAAGACCACGGCAGGCATCAGCACTCTTTGCAGGGGTTTGAGGACAAATACGGCCTTGAATGCCCAGCTCTCAGGCCGTTCTGCGGCCAGAGTTTTGGGGGCAACTTCCGCAAAAATCAAAAAAACGATGGTGAGTATCCAAGGAGCGAGCAAGACTCCGGTGTCGCCCATCAGCTGAAAGCCAATAACGGTAGCGACGGTGGCAGCAGAAAAGTTCACCAAGTTGTTGCCCACAAGGATCACGCCAAGCAAACGGTCCTGCCGTTGGAGCATGGAGTCGGCTTTTTTTGCGCCGCGATTCCCGCGCCTGACCAAGTGGCGAAGGCGGTAGCGGTTCAGCGCCATCATTGCTGTTTCGGTACCGGAAAAGTACGCAGACAGCAAAATCATCACGCCAATGCTCATAAGCAAGTAGCTGGTCGGGAACGCGTTTATGTCCATTTAACTTCGCAGGATGAGTTGCGCTTCAAAGCAAATATTCGATAACGAATTTGCTGCCCAGATAACCCAGCAGCAACAGGGTGAATGCCGCCAGATTCCATCGAACGCCGGTGACTCCGCGCCAGCCAAAGACGTGATGTCCTGCGAGAAATCCGGCATACACCAGCCAGGACAGAGTCGTCAGCACCGTGTGGTGCACCAAGCGTTGATCGAACATGTTCTGCAAAAACAACATGCCCGTGGCGATGGAGAGGGTGAGTAAGCCCAGACCTAGCCAAAGCACGAAGATGAACAATTTTTCCATGCTCTCCATCGGCGGGAGTAATCCCAGCAGCCCAGTCTGCGGAGTGCGCAGCCGGCGTTCCTGCACGCCGATCAGGATCGACTGCAGCGCTGCGGTCATCAGCGCCGCATAGGCGCTGATGGACAATAAGATGTGACTGATTTGAGAGCTATCCAACGAAATCGGTTGAGTACGGCCCTCGGGCAGCAGGGCCAGTGCCAGAAGGTTTGCTGCGGCCAGAGGCAGACACAGCAGCAGCAGGTTCTCAGCCCGTACCCGCAGGGCACTGAGGGCGATGACGGCGACCATCACGCAGCTCACCAAATTGCTTACGCCAAATAGACCCAATGACAGAGTGGTCGTGGGTTCACTCTGAATCAATTTCTCGCTGGTCACAGCAACCTGAAGAAGCAGCCCGATGGCGGTAGCGCTCAGGGCGTATCGTGTGGTGAGGACGTTGTCTGGCGCATAATTGATCTCAGTAATTTGCTGCAGGCGCAGTGTTAGGCTGCGCCAGAGGAGAAAAAAAGCCGACGCATAGAAGATAATTGCCAGAACAAGGGTGGCCGTTGTGCCGAGGGTATTGAGTATGATGTTGTTCATGGGACCTGCATAACCACTTGGGAGCACGAGCGTCTAAGCTCTCGCCGAAGTCGGGATGTCAATGATAGGTGCCTGTGAGAATCAATAGAGCGCGAGTGTGGCATATTGTCGTCGCACGGTGAAGCGCAGTGGTCAATGTTGGGACAGACCCAAGGGGTGCGTTTAAAATGACAGTAACGAGCGATGGGAGCAGGTGATGGATCTTGTGTTAGACATTGTGTTTTTGCTGACCGAATTGTTTCTTCTGCTCCTGGGTTTGGGCTTCTTAACGGTTATTGTGTTTTATGTGGTCGATCGCACGCAGACCCGGCATTCGCTGCGTCGAAACTTTCCTGTCTTAGCTCGTTTTCGCTATCTCTTCGAAAAGTTAGGCGAGTTTTTTCGGCAGTATTTCTTTGCCATGGATCGCGAGGAGCTGCCGTTTAACCGCGCTGAGCGCTCTTGGGTGTATCGAGCGGCAAAGGGCGCAGATACCACTGTGGCCTTTGGCTCAACCCGAGACCTCAAACGACCGGGTACGGTGATTTTTGTGAATTGTGCTTACCCGATGTTAGAGCAAGATACCCAGCCCCCCAGACCCTTGGTCATCGGTCCAGCGACCCCAAACCCCTTTGCCACGGCTGCATTTTTTAATGTCTCTGGTATGAGCTACGGCGCGATTTCAAAGCCTGCGGTTCAGGCACTGTCGCGTGGAGCGGCGAAGGCCGGAGTCTGGCTGAACACCGGTGAGGGCGGGCTGTCTCAGGCGCATTTAGACGGCGGAGCCGATATCGTGTTTCAGATCGGTACGGCGAATTACGGCGTGCGGGACAGTCTCGGTCAGCTTGATGCGGTCAAGCTGAAGGCGGTGGCCGCCCACGAGCAGGTTCGCATGTTTGAAATCAAGCTCAGTCAAGGGGCGAAGCCTGGGAAGGGGGGGATTTTGCCCGGCGCTAAGGTATCCGGCGAGATTGCGCGAATCCGCGCGATTCCCGAAGGGGAAGACTCGATCAGTCCCAATCGTAATCCTGCCATCGACAGCGGCGAGAGCCTGCTTGATGCGCTAGTTCAGGTGCGAGACCTCACTGGCAAGCCGGTCGGATTCAAGGCAGTGATAGGCGACTATCAGTGGTTGAATGAACTGTGTGAGCTGATCGGCCAGCGGGGCAAAGCCTCGGCGCCGGATTTCATCACCATCGACAGCGCTGACGGCGGTACCGGCGCGGCACCGGCAAGTTTGATTGACTACATGGGTTTGCCCCTGAAAGAAAGCTTGCCCGCGGTATCGGACATACTGACTCGTCATGGCCTACGTGACCGCATCAAGATTATCGCCAGCGGCAAACTGACCAATCCGGGTCAGGTGGCGTGGGCGCTTTGTGCCGGAGCGGATATTGCCGTGTCCGCCCGCGGATTCATGTTGGCCCTAGGCTGCATTCAGGCCCTACAGTGCAATCAAAACACCTGTCCGACGGGCATTACGACCCACGATCCCAAACTGCAGCGCGGGCTGGTCGTGACGGATAAGGCCGAACGTGTGGCGCGCTATGCCCAAACGTTGATGAAGGAGGTGGAAACCATCGCCCACTCCTGCGGGGTTGCGGAGCCGAGATCCTTGGGCAGAGAACATTGCCGACAGGTGATGGAGGACGGTTCGTCAGTCACCCTCGATCGGCTCTATGCGGCGAGTTAGTCCGCAGAGTTAACGCTGTGGCCCTCGTCGCGCTATACTCTGCGTCGTCAAAACAAGCGCTGTAGATTTATGTTCGAGAGCCTATCGGATCGGCTGTCCCAAAGCCTGAAACAGATTACCGGCAAAGCCCGGCTAACAGACGAAAATATCGCTGATGCGCTGCGTGATGTGCGTATGGCGCTACTGGACGCCGACGTTGCGCTGCCCGTAGTGAAAGATTTTATCGAGCAGGTGCGTTCGAAGGCCATTGGACAGGCGGTAACCTCCGCGCTGAATCCCGGTGAGGCTTTCATCAAGATCGTGCATGACGAGTTAGTGCACATCATGGGCGATGCCAACGACGCACTGAATTTGGCCACTAAGCCGCCGGCGGTGATTTTGATGGCTGGTTTGCAGGGTGCGGGTAAAACCACCACGGTGGCCAAGCTGGCGCGCTTGCTCAAAGAACGCGAGAAGAAAAAAGTGGCCGTGGTCAGTGCCGACGTGTATCGCCCGGCGGCCATCGCTCAGCTGGAAACCCTCGCCGGTGAAGTACAGGCGACCTTTATCCCGTCCAGCGCGGACGAAAAGCCTGTGGACATTGCGCAGCGGGCGCTGAAAGAAGCCAACAAGCAGCTGGCCGACGTGCTGATTCTGGATACCGCAGGTCGTTTGGCGGTTGATGCGCAGATGATGGCGGAGATTCAGGCGCTGCATCAGGCGATGAAGCCTATTGAGACATTGTTTGTGGTCGACGCCATGACCGGCCAGGACGCGGCAAATACGGCAAAGGCATTTAACGACGCCTTGCCGTTAACCGGTATTGTGCTGGCAAAAACCGATGGTGATGCTCGCGGTGGCGCGGCGCTGAGTGTGCGTGCCATTACCGGTAAGCCGATCAAGTTTATGGGTGTGGGTGAAAAGACCGACGGGCTGGAGCCATTTTATCCAGACCGTTTAGCTTCCCGCATTCTGGGCATGGGCGACGTCCTGTCGCTGATCGAAGAAGCCGAACGCAAGGTCGATAAAGACAAAGCCCAGCGTCTTGCGCAAAAAATGCAGAGCGGGCGTAAGTTCGATTTGGAAGATTTTCGCGACCAGCTGGAGCAAATGGACAACATGGGCGGTGTCACCGGCATGCTGGACAAGCTGCCGGGCATGGGCCAGTTGCCGGAAGCAGCAAAGGCCCAGGTCAACGACAATCAGTTCAAGCGAATGGGGGTCATCATCGACTCCATGACAGTGAAAGAGCGTCGTTTTCCCGATCTGATCAACGGGTCGCGCAAAAAACGTATCGCCAATGGTAGCGGTACGCAGATTGCCGACGTGAATCGCCTGCTCAAGCAGCATAAGCAAATGCAGAAGATGATGAAAAAAGTCAGCCGTAAGGGCGGTATGCAGCGCATGATGCGTGGCATGCAGGGGATGCCCGGCATGCAGATGCCCGGCGGCCCGGGAGGTATGCCTCCGGGTATGCGCCGCCGCTGATCGTTCGGGTACTTGCGCCGCCTAGCGGTTGCTATATCATATCGCGCCTTTCAGGCAGGTGCTTTGGTGCGGAAGGTTCTTTCGCAGCATTGGGGGCCGAAGCCGGAATAAGAATTAGTGTCGTTGTCGTTGGCTGATAGAAAGGCCGGGCAAAGGCTTCGTAAAACTCATAGAGATCATTATGGTAACAATCCGTCTGGCTCGTCACGGTTCGAAGAAGAGCCCGTTTTATCACATCACGGTTGCAGACCGTTCATCTTCGCGAGACGGTCGTTTCGTGGAACGCGTGGGATTCTTCAACCCCGTAGCCAAGGGCCAAGCAGAAGTTCTGCGTTTGGACCTGGAACGCGTAGATTATTGGATGGGTGTGGGTGCACAGCCTTCTGAGCGCGTCGCAAAGCTCATCAAGCAAGCGCGAAAAGACCATGCTGGGGCTGCTGCCTAGCCACATTGATGGTCTAGACGTTCCGTGCAGGCAGTGCATTGGCGTCTGATTCACTCCAGAGATCGTTGAGAAAGCGTGGCTGTTCGGCCGCGCTTTTTTTGTGTCCGATCGATTGTTACAGGCCATAGGACGACAACGCATGAGACAAACGTCACCTCAAAACGTCCCCGCATCCGCCATGGTGGTTGTTGGCAAGCTCGGTCGGCCCTATGGAGTGCGCGGTTGGCAGGTACTGCATTCCTTTACCGACCCGGTTGAAAACCTGTTCACTTATTCACCCTGGTACATTCAGGCCTCGCCTAACGCACCGTGGACGCCGGTAGCAAGCTGCGACAGCAAGCCACACAAAGAGGCCTATGTGGCCCAAATCAACGGAATTGACGATCGTGACGAAGCTCAGCTGCTCACAGGCGCGCTGATCGGCGTTGCACGGGACGCCATACCGGACCCTGAGCAAGACGAGTATTTTTGGCACGATCTGATCGGCAGTGAAGTGACCAACGAACAAGGCGATGTGCTGGGCCAGGTGACAGAGTTAATGGAAACCGGTGCTCATGCGATTTTGTCGATCAAGGCAAAGGACTCCAAACGGGATTTGTTGGTACCGTTTACGCAAGAGTACGTGCTCTCGGTAGACGCCAAACAAAAGCAGCTCGTGGTGAATTGGCAGGTTGATTGGTCATGAGGTCCAGTCTATGTGGCTAGGCGTTATCTCATTATTGCCGGAAATGTTTGATGCGGTCAGCAACGACGGCATCTTCGGTAGGGCGTTGTCGTCGGGCCGATTGACGCTCAATCGTTACAACCCTCGGGACTTTACCGAAGACAAGCACCGTACCGTTGACGACCGGCCCTACGGTGGCGGCCCCGGCATGGTAATGATGGTGGAGCCATTGCGGCAGGCGCTGACAGCGGCCAAGGCCGATGCGCCAGCCGATACCAAGGTCGTTCTGATGAGTCCCCAAGGGGAACGGTTTGATCAGGGGCTGGCCCTAACCGAAGGGGCGAATCCGGGCTTGATTTTGATCTGCGGACGCTACGAAGGTATTGATGAGCGCTTCGTCAGCCAGTACGTAGACGCAGAGTGGTCTGTGGGTGATTACGTGCTGAGCGGGGGTGAGTTACCCGCCATGACGGTGATGGATGCGATTTCTCGGCATTTGCCGGGTACTTTAGGCAATCAACAGTCAGTAATTGATGAATCACACCTTGATGGAACGCTCGATTACCCTCACTATACGCGCCCTGAAATTGTTGGTTCGCAAAGCGTGCCTCAAGAGCTGATGAGTGGCGATCACAATCGTACGAGACGATACCGTCGGTCACTGGCTCTGCAACGAACAATGGAACGTCGCCCGGATTTGTTGACGGGCAGACTGTTTGATCCGCTGGACAGGCAACTACTAACAGCATGTGCGCAGCAGCTTGGCCCGCACACTGTGGAGAAAGAACGTGAGAAGAAATAAAGTCATAGAAGAACTCGAGAACAGCCAGATGAAGGATGTTCCCGACTTTAGCCCCGGCGACACCATCAGTGTTCAGGTGCGCGTAAAAGAAGGCAGCCGCGAGCGCTTGCAGGCGTTCGAAGGCGTGGTGATTGGCATAAAAAGCCGCGGCCTGAACTCCGCCTTTGTGGTTCGCAAGATCTCACACGGTGTAGGGGTAGAACGGACGTTCCAAACTCACAGCCCGCTGATTGCTGGTATCGAAGTGAAGCGCCGTGGCGATGTTCGCCAAGCCAAGCTCTACTACTTGCGTGAGCGTTCCGGCCGATCGGCTCGAATCAAAGAAAAGATCAAGTAGCGGTCAACGCTGCTCATCGACCAAGGCCAGCAATGCTGGCCTTGTTTGTTTCTGGCCGGCGAAACGTTCTTCAGTGCTTAAAAAATGGGTCGAGATATGCGATGTTCCGGCCATGAGCAGCACCGACAAACAGTCCAACGAAGTCACAACCTATCTGGAGATGCTCTGGCTGGAACGAGGGTTGTCTGAAAACACCCTGGCCGCCTATCGCCGTGATTTGATCGATACGCAACGAGTGCTTGCGGAATCGGGGGTAGGCTCCCTCGAGACTGCAGACCAGACGGACCTGCTCGAGGTGCTTAGTCGCCGACAGCAGCGCAAGCTGAGTCCGCGCAGTACAGCCCGCTGGCTGAGTACGCTCAAAGGCTTTTACCGCTACGCGGTATTGCAACAGCGTATCGACATTGATCCAACCCAACAGATAGAGCACCCCAAGCTAGGCCGCGTTTTGCCCGGCGCATTAAGCATGTCGCAAGTAGACGCGCTGCTGGCCGCGCCAAACGTCGAAAGCCCGCTGGGTTTGCGAGACCGAGCGATGCTGGAAGTGTTGTACGCCAGCGGCCTGCGCATAACCGAGTTGGTGACGCTGGAACTGGCAAACGTTAATCAGCGCCAAGGCGTTGTTCGCGTGATGGGCAAGGGCGGTAAGGAGCGACTGGTGCCAACGGGCGAGGCCGCATTGAACTGGCTTGCGCGTTATCTGCGCGATGCACGGCCTGAGCTACTGCCCCAGGGTGGGGCAATGCTGTTTCCAAGCCGGCTGGGACGGGTGATGACCCGTCAGACTTTCTGGCATGCCATAAAACGCTACGCCCAGCACGCCGGAATCCAACAAAAAGTCTCTCCGCACACGCTTCGCCATGCATTTGCCACGCATCTTGTGGATAATGGCGCGGATCTCAGAGCAGTGCAGATGATGCTCGGCCATGCCGACCTATCCACTACTCAAATTTATACTCATGTGGCGAATCAGCGTTTGAAAGACCTCGTGTTAGAGCACCATCCGCGAGGCTAAGCGTATGGCCACAGAGCGCCGCCGTTTAATGACAGGATTTTTCATGCGAAACAGACAGACACGACGATTACAGGGGCGGCTACGACAGGCGGTAAACGCATTATTTTTGGCCGCCTCGCTGTTCATGATCAGCACCCTAACCCTTTCTGTTCAAGCCGCTGACGAACCCGGCGCGGTATCAGATGAAGAGTTGAACAAGGCCGTAGCGCAGCTTTTGGCCATTCGCCCTAGCATTCCGATTGAGGCGGTTTATCCGACTCAGGTCGATGGCTTATTCGGTGCGGACTTGCCAGACGGCACGACCATCTACATCACTGCTGACGGGAAGCACATGATTGTTGGTGATATGTACGCCATTGGCTCAGATCTGACCAACGTGTCCGATCAGCGCCGGGCCGTCGCCCGTAAGGCGCTGATGGATCAGGTGGCTCTCGCCGACATGGTCATTTTTCCGGCCAAGGGCGAGCGTCAGGCAGTGATCAACATTTTCACCGATGTGGACTGTGGCTACTGCCGCAAGCTGCACAACGAAATTGATCAGTATGCAGAGCTGGGTATCGAGGTGCGCTATCTGGCCTATCCCCGGGAAGGCCTCGAGTCTGATACAGCAGCGACCATGCGGTCGGTGTGGTGTGCGACAGACCCGGCCATGGCGATGACCCGTGCCAAGAACAGTCAGCGCATTGCCGAACGAGTCTGCCCCACGGATCCGGTGGACGCGCAATTTGAATTGGGCCGCCGCATGGGCGTCAGCGGCACCCCGGCTCTTGTCACCGAAAGCGGTGAAATGTTTCCCGGCTACATTCCCGCGCCGCAGTTGGCCCAGCGCTTGGGCATCCGCCTCGAACAGTAACCAGAGAGAACACCTTGACTGAAATCAAACTAGGAATCGCCGGCCTCGGTACCGTTGCCCAGGGCGTGCTGGCACTGATTCGCCGAAACGGCGCGCTGGTGGCCCAGCGTAGTGGGGTGACGCTGCGTGTCGTGCGCATCGCCAGCCGTCGGGCGAGGCCGGAAGTGGACCTGATGGGTGCTCAATTCAGTACCGATCTGGATGATTTGCTGACCGACCCAGACGTGGATGTGATTCTGGAGTTGATCGGCGGAGAGGGCGTGGCGCTGGATCTGATTCGTCGGGCGCTGGCATCGAATACTCCCGTTGTGACCGCCAATAAGGCGGTGCTAGCGGCCCATGGTAATGAGCTGACGTCTGGGTCTGGCAAGCAACTGCTGCGCTTTGAGGCGTCTGTGGCAGGCGCCATTCCGATCATTCAGGGCATGACCGGCGGATTGGCGGCAAATCGCTTGGACAGTCTGTTCGGGATCATCAACGGCACCTGTAACTACATCTTTGGCGAGATGGAAACCAACGGCACCCCCTTTGATGAGGTGCTGGCCGAGGCCCAGCGATTAGGCTATGCCGAAGCGGATCCAAGTTTTGACATTGATGGCGTGGATGCGGCCCACAAACTGACCATCTTGTTGGCCTTGGGCTTCACCGGCGAATACGACTTGTCGGCGGTGCATATTGAAGGCATTCGCCACGTCACCGTAGCGGATATTCAATTCGCCAAGGAGCTGGGCTACAAGATCAAACATCTGGGCATCATTCAAAATACCGATGCCGGTGTTGAAGCGCGTGTGCATTGCGCCTTGGTGCCCAGCAGCGCCTTACTCGCTAACGTGAACGGCGTCATGAACGCGGTGCAAATCATCAGCGATGGTGCCGGAGAAACGCTGTTCAGCGGCCCCGGAGCCGGGGGCGAGGCAACCGCTTCTGCCGTGCTCTCCGATGCGTTAGCCCTCGGCAAACAGGTCTCGACGGGCAAGGGTATCGGCGTTGACACACAAGCAAGCGAGACGGGCCAAGCCCCGAGCCCAGCCATTCTGCCCATGGCCGAAGTCACCAGTGCCAACTACCTGCGCATACCCACCCTAGATCAGCCTGGGGTGTTTGCTCAGGTAACCCATGCTCTATCGGAATTCTCTATCAGCATCGATGCTGCCATTCAGCACGAAGCCAGCGCATCGCAGCCAGTGGTCGACATTGTGTTGCTGACAAACAGTGTTGTCGAAAGCGCCATGAACGCGGCGCTGGAGCGCCTGCAAGGCCTCGATATTGTGGCAGCAGACATCGTGCGGCTGAGAGTCGCGCCCGCGCTGTAGTTGAGAGGTCTCTGATGCGCATCGAACAGCGTCAGCCAACTCAACAGCTTGGTCTGGATGACGATCTGCTGGACCGCGTCTTCGCCGCCCGGGGCATCAGTGATCCGAGCCAACTGGAGCGGGGCTTGGTCAACCTGCTGTCTCCGGCGGATCTGCCAGAGATAGACATCGCCGCGGCTCGACTGGCAGACGCTGTTGAGCAAAATCAAAAGATCCTCATCGTTGGTGACTTTGATGCCGATGGAGCCACCTCCGTTGCCCTGTGCTTGTTGGCCCTGCGCGCCATGGGAGCGGTCAACGTGGACTTTCTCGTGCCCAATCGATTCGACTACGGATACGGACTGTCCCCGGAAATCGTGCAGTTGGCCGCCACCTTGGCACCCAATGTCATTGTCACCGTGGATAACGGCGTCGCCAGCGTGGACGGAGTGGCCCTAGCCAACGAAGCGGGTATTGATGTGGTGGTCACCGATCATCACCTGCCCGGCGATGTGCTACCGGATGCCCATGCCTTGGTGAATCCAAACGTCGGGGACAACGCCTTTGCCAGTAAATCCATGGCGGGTGTGGGTGTGGCCTACTACCTGCTCAGTTGGGTGCGTCAAACGTTACGTCAGCGCGACTACTTCGCCTCGCGCCAGATTCCCGAGCCCAACATGGCCCAGTATCTCGACCTTGTGGCGCTGGGTACCATCGCCGATGTGGTTCCTCTGGATCAGAACAACCGTATTCTGGTGCATCAAGGGTTGCTGCGTATTCGACGGGGCAAGACCCGTCCGGGTATTGCCGCGCTGGCTCGGGTGGGTAAGCGCGATCTCACCACCTTGTCCGCAGCAGACATGGGGTTCGCCCTAGGGCCTCGCCTCAACGCCGCAGGACGCCTACAGGATATGAGTGTGGGTATTCGATGCTTGGTCACAGACGATCCGGCAGAAGCCGGTCAGCTGGCAGCAGAGCTGGACAGCTTGAACCAAACCCGCAGAGAAATTGAGCAGGGTATGGTGGCTGACGCCGAAATGATTTTGACCCAAATCACGCCAGCACCGGACGAAATGGGCATCGCGGTTTATCACGAGAGTTTCCATCAGGGTGTGGTGGGTATTGTTGCCGGGCGCCTGCGAGAAAAATTTCACCGGCCGGCCATCGTGTTTGCCGACGCGTCGGATACCTCAGACGAGTTGAAAGGCTCGGCGCGCAGCATCGATGGTCTGAACATCCGCGATGTGCTCGATAGCATCGCCACCCGGTTGCCCGGCATGCTGCCGAAATTCGGCGGTCATGCCATGGCCGCAGGCCTCAGCATCAAGCGTGTGCACCTTGCCCGTTTTCAAAAAGCCTTTGATAAGGCAGTCAGAGCTGCAGTGACACAAGATATGTTGGATGCGGTGCTGCTCACCGACGGCTCACTGAACCAGGAGCAGCTGAATCTTCAAACTGTGGCAACGCTCGCCGACGCCGGGCCGTGGGGAAACGGCTTTGCCGAACCGCTGTTTGCGGGTGAGTTCACACTGGTGAATCAGCGGGTGGTGGGTCAAGACCACTTGAAACTGGTGTTGGGGTTCAACGATCAGTTGATCGACGCCATCGCCTTTCGGCAAAAACCGCTGGACGGACAGCCCAAGCAAGTCAACGTCGTCTACAAACCCGCGCTCAACGACTACGCGGGCCAGCAAACGTTGCAGCTCATGGTGGAGTACATAGAGGCGATGTCTTAGACTGCACGCCGCGTTTGGGGCGCAGTGCCATCGGGTCTTGTCTGCCCAAACGACAACAGATTGAACCGCAACACGAAGAACATTTTCATGGCTGAAATCACCGGCATTCGAGAGTATTTGAAAGACCTGCAAGAACGCGATGGTGCGCTTCGGGGGTATCTTTGACTTCGAAGAAAAGCGTGAGCGCCTGCAGGAAGTCGAACTCGAACTCGCCGATGGTGAGGTGTGGAACGATCCAGAACGCGCCCAGCAGCTCGGCAAAGAGCGAGCTTCCTTAGAACAAATTGTCGGCTTGCTCAGCACGCTGGGCGACAGCCTCAGCGATCTCAGCGAGCTGGCGGAAATGGCCAGCGAAGAAAACGACCAAACCGCCTTGGACGATGTGTCTACCGAGCTCCAAGGCCTTGAAGGCCAGCTGGCGACGCTGGAATTCCGCCGTATGTTCCAAGGCGAACTGGACGGCGCCAACTGCTATCTCGAAATACAGGCCGGCTCGGGCGGAACCGAAGCACAGGATTGGGCTGAGATGTTGCTGCGCATGTATTTACGCTGGGCGGAACGTCGCGGCTTCCGTGTGGCGGTGACGGAAGTCTCCGAAGGCGATGTGGCCGGCATCAAGGGCGCCACGGTCATGATCAGCGGTGAATACGCCTACGGCTGGCTGCGCACAGAAACCGGCGTGCACCGTTTGGTGCGTAAGTCGCCCTTCGATTCCGGCAACCGCCGACATACCTCCTTTGCGTCGGTCTTTGTTTCTGCCGAAATCGACGACGACATTGAAATTGAGATCAATCCGTCGGATGTGCGCGTCGACACCTACCGCGCCAGTGGGGCCGGTGGTCAGCACGTCAACCGAACGGATTCCGCCGTGCGCCTAACGCATCTGCCCACCAATACCGTGGTGCAGTGCCAGAGCGAGCGCTCTCAACATCAGAACAAAGACAACGCCTACAAACAGCTGCGTGCCAAACTCTATGAGCTGGAGCTGCAACAGCGGCGATCGGAACAGCAGGCCATCGAAGACGCCAAGGCCGACATTGGCTGGGGGAGTCAAATCCGTAGCTATGTCCTCGATCAGTCCCGGGTGAAAGACCTACGGACAGAAATTGAACGAACGGATCCCAACAAAGTGCTGGATGGCGACTTGGATCCCTTTATGGAAGCATGCTTGAAGGCCGGGCTCTAAGCTCTGCGTCACCACGACTGAAAAGGAAAATCATGAGCGAAGAAAGAGATGTCTTACTTAACCGTCGGGCCAAAATGGATGCCTGGCTGGCCAAAAGTAAGGTCTATCGAAACGATTTTCGTCGCCAGGCACTGGCCGCAGAGCTGCAGAGTCAGTTCGCAGATCAGGACAAGGCGGCACTGGCAGAAGCCGGAGCGCGCACGGCGGTGGCCGGACGCGTCATGCTGCGTCGGGTCATGGGCAAGGCGAGTTTCGTCACCCTGCAAGACGTCAGCGGTCAGATCCAGTGCTACTTAACCAAGAACGATTTGGGCGATGACGAATACGAAGACTTTTCCCAGTTCTGGGAAATGGGCGACATCGTCGGGGTCAGCGGTACCCTGATGCGCACCAACAAGGGTGAGTTAAGCGTCCACGCCGACAGCGTGGTGCTGCTGAACAAGACCATGCTGCCGCTGCCCGAGAAGTTTCATGGCGTGACCGACCAAGAGATACGCTACCGCCAGCGTTACGTCGACCTGATCGTGAACGAAGACACCCGAGGCGTGTTCCGCACACGCTCCATGGTGATGCAGTCCCTGCGTGATTTTTTCAATCAGCGCAGCTACTTGGAAGTGGAAACCCCCATGATGCACAGCATCCCGGGAGGGGCCACAGCACGGCCGTTTACCACCCACCACAACGCGCTGGATATGCCGTTGTTTTTGCGTGTTGCCCCAGAGCTGTTTTTGAAGCGTTTGGTGGTTGGAGGCTTTGAGCGTGTTTACGAAATCAATCGCAACTTCCGTAACGAGGGTTTGTCCACCCGGCACAATCCGGAATTCACCATGCTGGAGTTCTATCAGGCCTATGCCGATTACCGGGATCTGATGGATCTGACCGACGAACTGATGCGGGAACTGACCCAACGCGCCTGCGGCAGTCAGCAGATTGTGTATCAGGGTATTGAGCTGGACTTCGCTAAGTCACCCCAGCGGGTCACCATGGCAGAGTCGCTGGCCCGATTCGGCGGGGTCGCCGAAGGCTCTGTAGACAACGTCGATCATCTGCGCGGTGTTCTGAAAAATAAGCAAGTGACGGTCGAAGACCATTGGGGGCTGGGCAAGCTGCAGATGGAAACATTTGAGGCGCTGGTAGAAGGGCGTTTGGAACAACCAACCTACATCACGGAGTATCCCGCCGAAGTCTCGCCGCTGGCCCGTCGCAATGATCACAACCCCGACGTGACCGACCGCTTTGAGTTGTTTATTGGCGGTCGAGAGTACGCCAACGGCTTTTCGGAGCTCAACGACCCTGTGGATCAAGCCGGACGCTTTCAAGCTCAGGCGGATCTCAAGTCCAAGGGCGATAACGAAGCCATGCACTTTGATCAGGATTACATTACCGCCCTGGAATACGGCCTGCCGCCCACAGCTGGCGAAGGGCTGGGCATCGACCGGCTGGTCATGCTGCTGACCAACGCACCGTCCATCCGCGATGTGTTGCTGTTCCCGCTGATGCGGCCACAGTAACAGGTCGGCGAAGGTGAACCGATCGGTGGACTTAGAGCCGTCTTGGCAGAGCCTGATGGGAGATCAGTTCGATCAGCCCTACATGCAAGCGCTGCGCGAATTTCTGCTGGTCGAAAAGCGCGCAGGTAAGCGTATTTACCCGCCGGGACCCCAGATGTTTGCCGCCATGAATCTGGTGCCGGTAGACGATGTGCGGGTGGTGATCATGGGCCAGGATCCCTACCACGGCCCAGATCAGGCCATGGGTCTGAGTTTTTCCGTACCGCAAGACCAGCCGCTGCCGCCGTCTCTGCGCAATATTTACACCGAGATCCAACAAGATCTGGGGCAGCCTGTTGACATACGTCACGCATCCGGCGATCTCACGCATTGGGCGCAACAAGGTGTGCTGCTTCTCAACGCCGTGCTCAGTGTGGAACACGCTCAAGCCGCCTCGCACCAAGGTCGGGGCTGGGAGCAGTTTACCGACACCCTCGTGCAGCGCCTATCGAACCGGCGCGAAGGGCTGATTTTTATGCTCTGGGGCAGCTATGCTCAAAAGAAAGCCGCACACATGGCAGCGGATCGGCACCATTTGCTGAAAGCCCCGCATCCGTCGCCGCTTTCGGCGCATCGCGGTTTTTTTGGCAGCAAACATTTCTCTACCGCCAACGACTTACTGCAACAGCAAGGTCTAACACCCATCCAGTGGCTGCCACAGCAGCGCTTATCCACCGAGAGGTTTCCCCGTCTATGAGTACTACTGACGTGTTATTTTTTGAACACCCCGGCCAAGACGGCAGCGTGGTTGCCCAAGCGCACCTCAACGTGCCAACAACCCTCAATGCCCTAACCTTGGATGCGGTAGAGGCCATGACGCCGAAAATGCTGGATTGGGCAGGGCGCGATGAGGTGGTAGCCGTCATCGTGACCGGTGAAGGCGATAAAGCCCTATGCGCAGGCGGCGACATACAGGCGCTGTATCATGCCGCGAAAGAAAACTTGGCAGCGGGGACCACGGTCAATGATTACCCCCAACGCTTTTTTGCCGCCGAATACCGGCTGGACTACATCATGCACTGCTACCCCAAGCCATTGCTGACACTGGGGCATGGCATTGTGATGGGCGGCGGCTACGGACTGTTCTCGGCATCAAAATATCGCGTACTGACGGAACGTTCCCGACTGGCCTTTCCGGAAATCACCATCGGGCTGTTCCCGGATGCTGGCGGCACCATTGTGATGCGTAAGCTGGCACCCAAGATGGCCGCACTGCTGACCCTGACGGGCAGCCAAGTCAACGCCACCGACGCGCTTGCGCTGGGCATAGGCACCCATGTGATAGGGCATGAGGCGAGGGCTGAATTTGTTGCAGGGTTGCTGAAGTTGTCATGGCAGCGCGGTGCGCGAAAGACCAATGACGAGGTGTTGGAAGGCTACCTAGCCCGGCAGGCCTATGCCGGTGACATGCCCGACAGCGATGTCGATGCGGTACACGTCCATCGCATCGACCTGAGCAGCCTCAGTGCCTGTGCAGACAGCATTTTGGCGCTGGAAGGCACCTCCAAATGGATGGATCGAGGTGCGGCGAATCTGCGCGCGGGTTGCCCGATTACCGCGGGTATCATTTTCAAACAGCTCAGCCTTGGGCCGATGATGGATCTGGCCGAATGCTTCATGACCGAGCTTGCCGTGGCAAATAACTGTTTGTCACGACCGGACTTTGCCGAAGGGGTCAGAGCGTTGCTGATCGACAAAGACCTGACGCCCCAGTGGACGGTCGCCCACATAGCCGACCTACCACAGTCGTTGGTGGACGAGCATTTTGTCGGCTACTGGGAGGCAGAAGGGCAGCCGCATCCGTTGGCGGACATGCCCATGCTTTCTTAAGACGACGCGCTGGGTACCCTTGCGCTGGTAGACATTGCCTGCGGATCCGCGTGCCAAACGCTCGAAATACGTGCAGGGGGTGGGTGGGATCAGCGAGTGCATACCGAATACCTAAAACGCGCCTTTCCCGCGCCAGCAAAGTTGGCAAAACGACAGATTAGCGTCGATTGAAGACCCGGAGGTTATCCGCAAGATCCTGACGCACCTAGGTCTGTATCAGCCGCAGGATCCACAGAGTCGTTCACCGCCACCCGATCAGACCGGCCAACAATCCACCTTGTTGTGAGTTCCATCACATCGACGACACATGGGTGACGCTCGCGCTCGGTCACCGCTCGAGTTTAGGCGACAAATCACGGAATCTTAGGTGCCCACCTCATTCAACGGGTAACTGATTGATGAATAAAGTGGGCAAAAGAGAGCGTTGCGGCCAACACCAGAGGGTGACCGTACTGTTCAGAATGTGGAAAAAGGGTGCTTACTATTCTTACTAACCGCCTGCGCTCTCCACACAGCTCGGCGTTAGGCATCAGGAGAACTTATGATCATCGAAATACTGACGGGGGCTCTCGTCCTCATCACTGGGGGTTATGCATACTTGACTTTCAAAATGTCTAAGACGAGTGAGCGCTCCGTACAGATGATGAAAGCGCAAACTGAAGCGATGTCTCGACCTTACTTGGTTGTTCAGCCATTAGTGAGGCCCGCTACATCACTCATGTATTTAAAAATCTACAACAGCGGTAAGACACCTGCATTAAAGGTAAAACTCGAATTAGACAGAGATTTTTATCAGTTTGATCAATCAAATAAAAATTTGAAGGAGGCAAGTGTGTTTTCATCGACACTTGATAGCTTTGCTCCAAACCAAGAGCTGTTTTTTGGACTTGGTCAAGGCGGGGATATCTTTGGCGATTCAGAAAATCCATTGCCCCAGCAGTTTGCGGTCACAGCAACTTATACCTATATGGACAAAGAAGTAGTCGAAAAGAGTCACATTGATCTGCGTCCATTTGAACAAAGCGAAGGTGAAGTAAATCCGATGGTAGAAGAACTTAAAAAAATAAGAGAAGCTCAAGAAAAATAGGCAAGAATTTTCCAACAATAAGTTCAAGGCCGTTCGCTTTACGTACTCGGGAAACTAAAGCGGTCGAATCAATGAGAATCAGTGGTGTGGGAATCAATGGGGTCAGGTTTTGGCCAAAGCCCTCCTTTGTACCAACCAGCAACTGGCAAACCGGACTGGCAAAAAGCTCATTAGATACTTCAGCCTGGCAATGCGATAGCCTTAACAGACCCGCCCTACAGCAGCAACGCGGCGGTTAGCCGCGGGCGAAACCCCTTAGTGGATTATGCGACAGTTGGGCCACAGCACGACCGAGATGCTGTTCCGCCTCTATTCCAGATACATCTCGAACCTGACTCGGCAGCATGGCTCAGCATTTGAATCACAGCTAAAGCGCACACTGAACAAGGAACCCGCAAATTCTCTTATTTTGTTGATGCCAACTCGATTCATCATCGAAGCCGGTCTGTTCAATGAGCAAGACTTTAAGCTGGAGAGTGAAATCTTCTGCGCAGGCAAGCCGACATGGTATGAGTTTGCCGGCGGACACCCGAGGCATGATGGCCTTCCGAGCGACTAGACCGGCTTTGGCTCAGATACTTCTCACCCAAAGCCCTTGACCACCCTCAGACGTCTCGACACCCGCGGTGCTGATGACGATTCCCTTGCCTAACTCGGGATCTTCCCAGTTATCCCCAGCAGCAGGGCATGCGCCCTGCCAAGCGAACTGATCGATACCGCGTTTCACGGCTCCACGAAACTGGGCTCTGGCCACAATTTCTTGGCCCAAGTAACAGCCCTTGTCGAAATCGATTGCGCCCACATCGTGCATGCCCAGTACTTGAGGGAGGAACTTGCCGGCGACGGGTTCGCTGACCCAAGCGAAGCGGTCTTCGATCAAGCGTTGGGCGATGATGGCAGACTGGTCGCTGTCACGGGTGTCCGCTGGGTTGAACAACTCCGCGCCAAAGCACCAATCGCCACTGAAGGCATTGCCAGACTCAGGTGTTGACACAACCGGCACGGATTGGGGCAGGGCGTGTACCTTGCACTTGGAAAACATGGCGTAGGGCTTTAGGAACGCCGCCAGTGCATCGGCCACGGTACGGTGCACGACCAGCAAGACCTGCGCGTCGTCACCCAAGGCCCAGCCGTTGGCGACCACCCGACCCTTGAGGTTGCACAGTGTCATAGGCGTGGGCGCGTTTTTTTCGATGCGGTCGCTGTTGCAAGTAAGGTAGCCTTGCAGAAAGGCCCTGACCGCATGGCCTTCGAGGCTGACGAGTTGTGCGTCTGACCATGTGTCCACGTGTCGTGTCCGTCTTACCGATTAAGAAGCGCAGACTGCCTGATAGCCTTAGGCAAAAGCAATAACCTGAGGAACATAAGTGATTCCAGTTGATTTGAAACACATTTATTGGCGCAGTCGTCGTGGCCTCACCGAACTGGAACTGAAGCTGGTACCGTTTGTGCGCGACTGTTTTTACGATCTTTCAGAGGATGAACAGGCGTTGTATGAAGAGCTTCTGGAATGGGAAGACGTCGACCTGTACGACCTGTTGCAAGGCCGTATCGTTTCTCAAGACCCGCAGGTGGTTGACCTCGTCGACAAAATCATCCGCTACGACGGCGTGCTCTGACACGTTCACTCTCTCACCCGGGCGCATGCGGCAAGCCTGCGTCGTTCTTTGGGCCGGACTGACAATTTACGGCCTTTACCTGCTGCTGGGTCTTACCGGTGTTTCCTTGGCCTGTGTTTACGTTACGACCGCTCTGCGGCGATGCCGCACGGATGAATTGCTACAGGTCGAGTTGCCTGGGGTGGTGGACGCCGTCGAGTCTGGCAAGACGGAGCCGCTAGTCAACCACTCGCCGCCCTTGATTGGCGCGCCGCTGCGGTGTTGGGTATGCCCTTGGTGTGTGGCCTTTCCCCAGCCCAAGGGAAATGTGGTCTGGGTGTTCAAGGACGAGGTGTCGCCGGCCGATTACGCCGCGCTTCGCAGGCGACTGCTGCTCGGCGGCGCCTAGCGGTGCACTGTTGCGCTAGACCCTATCGCTTGCCCGGCTGGGCCACGGAGTCGACCAACACACTGTCCAAACTACCGGGCGACAATATGGTGTCCGACGTGCGCTCCTCTGTACCGGGGTAATCCAGATTGTAGTTCAGGCCTCGGCTTTCCTTTCGCTTCAGGGCACTGCGCACAATAAGATCGGCCACATGCAGCAGGTTGCGCAGCTCGATGAGGTCATTGGTGACTCGGTAGGTGGCGTAGTAGTCCTGAATCTCTTGTTTCAATAACTCGATGCGCCGGTGGGCGCGCATCAGGCGTTTGTCCGTGCGCACAATGCCCACGTAGTCCCACATAAATCGTCGGAGTTCGTCCCAGTTGTGGGCGATGATGACAGACTCGTCAGAATCGGTGACCTTGGATTCGTCCCATTTCGGTATGTAGGGGAAGCTCTGAGGCTTATCCAGTGCACTGATGATCTTTTCTGCCGCTCGATGGCCGTAGACCAGACACTCCAGCAAAGAGTTGCTGGCCAAGCGGTTGGCCCCATGCAGCCCCGTGCAGCTGACCTCGCCAATCGCGTAGAGGTTGGGCACATCGGTGCGTCCATGATCGTCGACCACCACCCCGCCGCAGGTGTAGTGGGCGGCAGGCACCACGGGAATTGGGTTCTTGGTGATATCGATGCCCAGTTCGGCGCACTTTTGCGCAATGTTCGGAAAATGGCCCTGAATAAAGTCAGACGATAAGTGGCTGATGTCTAAGTACACGCAGTCCGCGCCAATACGCTTCATTTCATGGTCGATGGCTCGAGCCACAATGTCTCGCGGGGCCAGTTCGCGACGGTCGTCAAAGCGCTGCATGAAGCGTTGACCGTTGGGTAGGCGCAAAATTCCGCCTTCACCGCGGACGGCTTCGGAAATCAAAAAGGAACCCGCATGCGGGTGATACAAGCAGGTGGGGTGGAACTGGTTGAACTCCATGTTCGCCACGCGACAGCCTGCACGCCATGCCATGGCGATGCCGTCGCCAGTCGAGCTGTCTGGGTTACTGGTATACAGATAGACCTTGCTGGCACCGCCAGTGGCTAGAATCACGAAGCGCGATTGGAAGACTTCGACACGGCCCGTGGTGCGGTTGAGCACATAGGCACCAGCACATCGGCTGTGATGACGGCCCAAGGTCGACAGGTTAATCAGATCAATGGCCACACGATCGTTAACCAGTTCAATGTTGCCGTTATCCAATACCTGATCGGTCAAGGTCTGCGTAATGGCCTTGCCCGTGGCATCGGCCACATGAACCACGCGCCGGTAAGAATGACCGCCTTCACGGGTGAGGTGTAGGGCATTGCCCTCGGTATCAAAGTTCACGCCCCATTCGGCTAACTGGGCGATGGCCTCCGGTGCCGCACTGACCGTGGCACGAACCACCTCGGGGTCACACAAGCCCGCACCGGCGTCCAAGGTGTCTTCAATATGCGATTCAAAGCTGTCTTCGGGATCTGTGACCGCCGCCACACCGCCCTGAGCCCAGTGGGACGAACCGCTGGTGATATCGCCCTTACACAGCACGGTAACCCGGGCGTGTTTCGACAGCGTTAGCGCCGCCGTGAGGCCGGCGGCACCGCCGCCGATGATCAAAACGTCTGTGGTGAATCGTTGGGACATAGGATCCGCTATGGGTTAAGTAGGCCGAGAGTATAGCGCGGCACTTTCCAGATGGGAGGGGTAGTCATCTTGTGACCATGATTGGCGATGAAGATGAAGATGAAGATGAAGATGAAGATGTGAGGTGACACGCAAAACGAAACGAATGTCGTTCTTCGACAGGTGAAAAAAATAAAACGGGTTGTTGTGCGTCTTCGTTCCTCTAATACTGATTGTAACGGCAAAAACGTAGCGCGACTTGCTAACGGCATCCAAAGGAGGCGCGATTTGGACATCTATAACCATTATCGACTGACCGATAGCATCGCGTCCTCTGGCCAGCCACTCGAAGATCAATTCAAAGACATCGCAGAAGCGGGTTACGACGCCGTAATAAACCTTGCGATGCCGGACAGTGATCATGCGATACCCACAGAAGGCAGCATCGTGACCTCCTTGGGTATGACCTATATCCATATTCCTGTTCCATTTGACGCGCCAAGTGAAGACCACTTTGCGGCCTTTTCGGGCTACATGGACACCCTTCAGAAGAAAAAGGTTTGGGTACATTGTGTCGTTAACGCCCGGGTTTCGGCGTTTCTGTTTCGGTATTTGCAGGCAAGCCGAGGCTTCTCGACAGCTGAGGCCAAAACGCCGGTGCTAGAGGCGTGGATGCCGAAGATGGATGACATTTGGAAAGCATTCATCAGTAAGGCTCCCCGGCAGCTGTCGTGAGGCATCGTGCGATTAATCTCAAATGAATCACTGAAAAGGGAAGGTTATGATTGCAGGCAGTTGTCTCTGCGCTAGCGTCACCTACCAAATCACGTCAGATATCAGCCAAGTGCTCCACTGTCACTGTATTACCTGTCGTAAAGCTCACGGTGCCGCTTTTTCCAGCGTCGCGTCAGTCCCTGTCGAAAACTTCGTCCTGAAAGGCGCGCGCAATCTCAGCAGCTACGAATCTTCCCTAGGCAAGCATCGATTTTTCTGCAAAAGCTGCGGTACTCAGGTCTATGCCAAACGGGACAACAAAAACCACATCATTCTGCGGCTGGGATCTCTCGATACACCGTTGTCCAGCCAAGAGCTTGCGCACACTTGGGTCTGCGACGCGGTGGATTGGTTCGATATTGACGGTTGCTTGCCTAAGTACAACAAAGGCATGCCGCGTTCTGAGCTGAGGCGATAGGCTATTTCTTGCTCACGCGCTATCGGCATATTCGCCCCCATGTCCTATAGTGACCGCTTCGTCGTCACTCGCTTAACGCCACATGCCTGAGTTGATTCGTCCAGTATTACTGGTTGCCCAAGGCCAGCCGCTTCAGCTCTTCGCTGCTGATTCGGCCTGCTCCGGCTGCGCGACGCCTTGCCGGTCAATGCCGTCCGCGCCTGCCGATGCGGTGTCTGGTGAACTGGTGCTGCCATCCAACGTGCTGAATCGGTTGGCATTGGCTTTCTTCGGTGTGCCGCTGGTTCTGCTTGGGGTGCTGATCTGGTCGCTTCAGGCGGTTGCCGATGACTCGGCGACGCCGATGATTTTGATCGCAGGCCTCATAGGGGCCTGTGTCGTCGGCGGTAAAATCGCAAAAAGAATCTTGCCAGAGGTTGATCGCGCCTTGAAAGCACCCGGTGTGATACCCAGTATCGGCGGATGACCCTTGCATCAACGGCACCGTTGTTTGCCTAGAACGTGGGGATGCCCTTAGCGTGGTGCCCCTTATTAATCGAATCGAAGAAGGAGTGCGCCCCATGGGTTCAGCCAGTCTTAGCGTCTTATTCAATGGCATCCAACATCTGCTCTGGAAACCCGTGCTGGGCTTGTCTGCAGCAGGCTTTCTTTGCCTCGGCTTGAGCACATCGGTTCACGCCGATTTGCCGGACTTCACCGAGCTCGTAAAGAACAACGAAGCAGCGGTGGTGAACATCAGCACCGTGGGTGAACAGCCAGATCGCCCGAGCGGTGCGGCTCCTAACGACCCGCGGCTTGAAGAATTCTATCGATTTTTCGGCCCGCCAAATGGTCGTGGCGGCCCGGGTAACGGTCGCCCTGCCAATCCTCGCCGCTCGCTGGGCAGCGGATTTATCATCGAAGAAGACGGTTACATTCTGACCAACCATCATGTGGTGGACGGGGCAGCGGAAATCATCGTGCGCATGAGTGACCGCACGGAATACGAAGCGCAATTGATTGGTAGCGATCAACGCTCGGATTTGGCGCTGCTGAAAATCGAGGCGGACAAAGATCTGCCCGTGCTGAAGATGGGCAACTACGACGACGTGGAAGTCGGTCAATGGGTGCTGGCCATCGGCTCACCCTTCGGGTTCGACTACTCGGTGACCGCTGGCATCGTCAGTGCCAAGGGCCGCAGTTTGACGACACGTCAAACCGGTGACTACGTGCCCTTCATTCAAACCGACGTAGCGATCAATCCGGGTAACTCCGGTGGCCCGCTGTTCAGTCTTGATGGCGAGGTGATTGGCATCAACGCTCAGATTTACTCCAATTCCGGCGGCTTTATGGGTGTGAGCTTTGCCATTCCCATCGACATTGCTATGGACGTTGTCGATCAACTCAAGGAGAACGGCCGTGTTGCCAGAGGCTGGCTTGGCGTCGAAATTATGGAGCTGACCAAGGATCTGGCCGAAGGCTTTGGTTTGGACCGGCCGCGCGGGGCGTTGATCGCTCGTGTGATGGCAGACAGCCCGGCGGAAGCCGGCGGTATTGAAGACGAAGACATCATCATTCGTTTCAATGGCGAAGAGATTTCCCGGGCTGGCGAGCTGCCCCATTGGGTGGGCCGTACTCCGGTGGGTGAAGCGTCGGAGGTCGTGGTCTTCCGTGGCGGTAAAGAGGTAACGCTGAGCGTGGTGTTGGGCGAGTTGCCGGAAAATCCCCAAAGCGCTTCTCGCGGCGGGTCTGGTGGTGCCAGCCAGCAGTCTGCGCTGGGCGTTACCGTGCGTGATCTGACCGCCAACCGCCTCAATGAGCTTGATGTGGATGGTGGTGCCGAAGTGGTTGCGGTCGACGGTATTGCGGAAGAAGCCGGTATGCGGGTGGGTGACGTGGTGCTGCGTATGAAGGGTCGAGTCATCGATGATGCAGAGTCGCTGCGCGAGGTCGCTCAGGCGGCTGAGCCCGGTGACGTGATTCCAGTACTGGTCCTGCGTCAACAAGGCAATGCCGCGAGACGCAGCTACATCACGCTGCGTGTGCCTGAAGACGACTAGGTTCTTCGCCAAAACGTTGCCCGAGTCGGTTCTACGACTGACTCGGGCAAAACCCACGTTTTGTTTGCTATATCGGTGCCCCCGTATGGGCTAAACTGCGGCCCCTTCGATCAGGAGCACCTGCCGCGTGGCAAATAACCAGCACATCCGAAATTTTTCGATTATCGCCCACATCGACCATGGCAAATCGACCTTGGCCGATCGCTTTATTCAGCGTTGTGGCGGGCTGTCCGATCGAGAAATGGAGGCGCAGGTGCTGGACTCCATGGATTTGGAGCGAGAGCGCGGCATCACGATCAAGGCCCAGTGCGTCACCCTGCAGTACAAGCACTCAGACGGCGAAAATTACCAGCTGAATTTTATTGATACCCCGGGGCACGTGGATTTCAGCTACGAAGTCTCTCGGTCGCTGGCCGCCTGCGAAGGCGCGTTGCTGGTGGTGGATGCGGCTCAAGGGGTCGAGGCGCAAAGCGTAGCGAATTGCTATACGGCCATCGAGCAGGGTCTGGAAGTGCTGCCCGTACTCAACAAAATTGATCTGCCTCAGGCCGAGCCAGAGCGCGTGGCCGGTGAAATCGAAGACATCATTGGGCTGGATGTGACGGACATCGTGTCCTGTAGCGCCAAGACCGGCGTGGGCGTTGATGAGCTGTTAGGTCACT
The DNA here is from genome assembly GCA_042091155.1 of Gammaproteobacteria bacterium. GTDB lineage: Bacteria > Pseudomonadota > Gammaproteobacteria > Pseudomonadales > Azotimanducaceae > UBA4421. The sequence goes on along the minus strand of JBELHZ010000014.1, from coordinate 11,135 downwards.
TGGTGGAAACCATTCCGCCGCCGGAAGGATCTGACGATGAACCCCTGCAGGCGCTGATTATCGACTCTTGGTTCGACAACTACCTGGGTATCGTCTCTCTCGTGCGCGTAATGCAGGGGCGTTTGAACAAGGGCGACAAGATTCTTGTTAAGTCGACGAAGAAGGTACATACCATCGACCAGTTGGGTCGCTTTACACCCAAGCGTGAACCGGATAAGAGCCTCGGTGCCGGGGAAGTGGGCTATTTGGTTGCCGGTATCAAGGAGATCACCGGGGCACCAGTGGGCGATACCTTGGTCAGTGCCAAGACGCCTGATGTGGAGCAGTTGCCCGGGTTTACTCGGGTTAAGCCTCAGGTGTACGCCGGTTTGTTTCCGGTGCATTCCGAAGACTTCGAAACGTTTCGAGAGGCGCTGGAAAAGCTCGTGCTTAACGATGCGTCATTGTTCTACGAACCAGAGTCCTCCGATGCACTGGGTTTCGGCTTTCGCTGCGGTTTCCTCGGCATGCTGCACATGGAGATTGTGCAGGAGCGTCTGGAGCGCGAGTACAATTTAGACCTGATTACCTCAGCACCCACTGTCGTCTACGAAGTGGTTCAACTTGACGGATCGGTGAAGCAGGTGGATAACCCGTCGCGCTTGCCGAATAATTTCAAAGAGATGCGTGAACCCATCGCGGAAGTGAATATCTTGGTGCCCCAAGACTACGTGGGTAATGTCATGTCGCTGTGCGTGGAGCGCCGGGGTGTGCAGAAGAACATGCATTTCTCCCAAGGTCAGGTGTCGATGCACTGGGAAATGCCGATGAACGAAGTGGTCATGGACTTCTTCGACCGGCTGAAATCCGTCAGCCGAGGCTTCGCTTCCTTGGATTACGGTTTTGTGCGCTTTGAAAGTGCCAAGCTTGTGAAACTCGACATGCTGATTAATGGCGATAAAGTCGATGCGTTGGCCAGTATCGTGCATCGTGATCAAGCTCAAAGCCGGGGCCGAGCGCTGGCTGAAAAAATGAAAGAGCTGATTCCTCGTCAGATGTTTGATGTCGCCTTGCAGGCAGCCATTGGCGGTCAAATTGTGGCGCGCCAGACGGTAAAAGCCTTGCGGAAGAACGTAACCGCCAAGTGCTATGGCGGGGACATCACGCGTAAGAAAAAATTGCTGGAAAAGCAAAAAGAAGGCAAGAAACGCATGAAGCAGGTGGGCCAAGTCGAAATTCCGCAGGAAGCGTTTTTGGCCGCGCTGAAGATCGAGCGGTAGGGCGCGTAGATACTATGGATATCGATTTACCGTATTACTTGTTCTGGGCGTCCGTGGTCTCTGGCGGTATTTGGGCCGCAGACAGCTGGTTCTTCAAAGCGGGTCGCGTGGCGAAGGCAGCCGATAGCTCAGCGGTTGAGGATCCGATGCTGGTGGAATACGCCCGATCGTTTTTCCCGATTTTCGTGGTGGTATTCCTGCTGCGCAGCTTTTTGGCGGAGCCTTATCAAATTCCCTCTGAATCCATGGTGCCGACTCTGGAAGTCGGGGATTTTATCCTGGTCGACAAGATGGCTTACGGCATGAAAATGCCCGTGTTGGATTTGAAGCTGACGGAAGGTGACAAGCCAGCCCGAGGCGATGTCATGGTCTTTATACCGCCCCACGATCCGCGTTATTTTATCAAGCGTGTCATTGGCATTCCCGGCGACACCGTCCGATATGAGAACAAAACCCTCACCATCAACGGCCAGCGGCTGAAATACACCTTGGTGCGCGACTTCACCGACTACCGTTATGGCATTCCTGCCCGGGAATACATCGAAGAGATTTCCGGCGTCGAACATCGAATCCATCGAACCCGGCGTCCCGAGCGTAGCCAGAGTTGGGTTGTGGGTCCCGGTGAATATCTGTTGCTGGGCGATAATCGTGATCATTCGGCAGATTCCCGCAGCTGGGGGCTGGCATCCCAGGACAATGTGGTGGGTAAGGCCGTCGCCATTTGGGCCAACAAGAAGCCCGGCTGGCATCTGCCCACCTTTGATCGCAATGGCTGGTTAGAGCAAGGCTCCCACGAGTAGCACCATGGCCCAGTCCACTGCCAGCACTGTCGATTTGGATCGACTCCAACGCAAAATCGGCTATCGATTTGAACAATTGGCCTTGCTCAAGCAGGCCCTGACGCACAAAAGCTATTCGAAAACCAATAACGAGCGCTTGGAATTTATGGGCGATGCGGTGTTGGGTTACTTGGTCGGCAACATGCTCTATCAGCATTACCCCGATGTACAAGAAGACGCGCTGTCACTGATGCGTGCCCAACTCGTGCGAGGGAAAACCCTAGCTCAGGTAGCGTCTCGGATCGATCTATCGGAATACCTGCTGTTGGGCGTAGGCGAGTTGCGCTCAGGTGGCCGCCAGCGAGCGTCGATTTTGGCCGATGCATTGGAGGCCGTGATTGGTGCCGTGCATGAAGACGGCGGTATCGAACAAGCCCAGCGGTTGGTGCGCCTGCTCTTCGCCGACCTGACGCAGGGTCTGGATGCTGAGAGCCTGAAGGATGCGAAGACCCGTTTGCAGGAGCTGTTGCAAGGAAACGGTTTGGATCTGCCTGTGTATACCGTTGAAGAGGTGAGTGGCGCGGATCATCAGCGCCAGTACACTGTGAAGTGCGAAGCCGTGAGCTTGGGTTTGGTGGCCGTCGCCAAGGACTCGTCCCGGCGGGCGGCAGAGAAGGCGTCAGCCCACGAAGTGTTGATCTTGGCCCTCGCCCAGAAACAGGCCCAGCAACAGGCCAGTGAGGCACCGAAGAACAAAAAACATGTCCGTAACACACCCCCAGTGCAAACCAACGAGGCCGGCGAAAACGATGTCTGATCACGGATCAAAGCAACAACGATGCGGTTACGTCGCCTTGGTCGGTCGACCCAATGTGGGCAAGTCCACGCTGTTGAACCATGTGCTCGGTCAGAAAATCAGTATCACGTCGCGAAAGCCGCAAACCACCCGCCGTAATCTGATTGGCGTGGACACACAGGAAGCGGATCAGGCTATCTACGTCGATACCCCCGGTATTCATCAGCAAACCGAACGCGAGCTGAATCGTTACATGGTCAGCAACGCCACATCGGCGCTATCGGATGTGGATTTGTTGGTGGTGCTGATCGAAGGGGGCAAGACCACGCCGGCGGATGAGCATGTGTTAAAGCTCGTCTCAGCGCACAAGGTGCCCAAGTTTGCGGTTTTATCCAAGGTCGATCTGATCAAGGACAAGGCCCTGCTGTTGCCGCAAATGCAGGCCCTGGGCGAGTTGAATTTGTTTGATCAGATCGTGCCCTTGAGTGCGCTGAAAGAAGATGGCGTTGCCAGCTTCAGAGACAACGTGTTTCAGCGTCTGCCCTTGGGTAAGCACTTCTTTGCCGACGATGAAGTCACCGATCAGCCGGAACGTTTCCTCGTGGCTGAAATTGTCCGGGAAAAACTCATGCGCCAGCTTGGGGATGAAATCCCTCACAGTGCCACGGTGGTGATCGAGCACTTCAAGCACGGGGACAAGGTGATCGACATTCATGCGGACATCATCGTCGAGCGAGATGGGCAGAAGCGCATCGTCATTGGCAAGGGTGGCGCGCGCTTAAAACTGATCGGTCAAGAGGCTCGCAAAGACATAGAGCTGATGCTCGACCACCAAATCATGCTGCATTTGTGGGTCAAAGTTCGCAAGGGGTGGACCAACAACGCGGTGCACATGCGCAATCTGGGTTACGACTGAGGCATACCGATGTCTGCCACCGCGCAAATGGAACCTGCTCTGATTCTGCACGTTCGTCCGTATCAAGAGAGCAGTGCCATCGTGCAGATGCTCACGTTGGGACAGGGCCGCATGGCCGGTGTGCTGCGCGGATATCGAAGTAAAAAGCAAGGTCAGGTCGCCCTGCAGCCCTTCAGTGTGGGCACGGTGTCTTGGGTTGGGCGGAGCGATCTGGTCACCATTCAAAAATTCGAAAGCCATCACTTCATCGCGCTCCAAGGCGATGCTCTGTACGCCGGTTTCTATGTGCTTGAACTGCTGACCCGTCTGCTGCGGGAGCGCGCCCAAGATCCGCAGATTTTTGCGGCTTCCATGAAAGTATTGGAATCATTGGAAGAAGACGATCCCCTGCAGCCGACCTTGCGTACTTTTGAGCTCGAGCTGTTGCAGCAACTGGGCTACGGCGTCGATTTTTCTGCCCAAGGCCAGCCCTTGGACGACAGCGTTCAGTATCGCTTTGAGGCACAATCCGGTTTCCACGCAGTTCAAGACCCATCGAGCCGAGACACGCGTCAGTATTCTGGCCAGGTACTGAAGCAGATCGCCGCCCGATCGTTTACCGCGCCCGGGACCCAGGATGCGGCTAAGACGCTGATGCGTGCGGCGCTCGCGCCGTTGTTGGGCGACAAACCACTGACCAGTCGCAAGATGTTTCAGCGCTAGTGTTGGTCCCTAAATAAATGTTTGTGATGTTTCCCTCGCGACAGGAATCATCGCCGCTACAACAATAAGCCATCAGTGCTCTATGACTCACAGTAGGAAATATTTTGCCTAAGCAGCCGACGGAAATTGACATTGAAATCTCGACCCTGTCCGAGCAAGGGTCAGGCGGCGGGACCCATAACGAGCGACCGGTTTGGGTGCGTAACGCGCTGCCGGGCGAAACCGTGCGCGCGCGCATTTTAAAACGCCGGGGTGGTCAACGCTTCGCTGACGGTCAGCCCCTGGAGAATTTCAGCAGCGACCGGGTACCGTCTCCGTGTCAGTACTTTCCTCGCTGTGGGGGCTGTGCAACCCATCATATGGCACCTGTCGCCCAGTTGGCGCACAAACAAAGACAGCTCGCCGATCAGTTGGTCGCCCAGGGCATAAAGCCCAATAGCTGGCGTGAGCCTGTGGCGTTGCTGCGTCTGGGTTATCGACGCAAAGCGCGTATGGGTGTGCGGGTGGTCGGTGAATCTGTGTTGGTCGGTTTTCGTGAGTCCTTCAGTAATCGTGTGGCACGCATCGATGGGTGTCTGACCTTAACGCCGGAACTTTCCAAACTGATCACGCCGCTCAAAACAGCCATTGCGAAGATGTCGGATCCGAAGACGATTCCGCAAATCGAATTAGCTCAGGGCGACTCCGGCTGCGCCGTTATTGTGCGGCACCTGCAGCCGCTGACGGACGCCGACGTGGCCTTATGGCAAGAGTTCGAGGCAGATTGCCGAGTCGAGGTGCTGATGCAAAGCAAGGGTTACGACACCCTGACGCCGATTGCTGAAAATCGGCAGCAGATGAGCCTTCTGCACTATCAGATACCGGAATACGGACTCACCATTGGCTTTTATCCCCACTACTTCACTCAGGTCAATGCGCCCATGAACCGTGAGTTGGTGCGCACGGTAATGGGGTATCTGGGCAATGTGCGCGGTCGCGTGGTCGTGGATATGTTTTGCGGAATCGGCAACTTCACCTTGCCCTTGGCCCGGGCGGGAGCACTGGCTGTGGGGATCGAAGCCAGCGACGAGGCAGTAGAGATGGCCAAGACGAACGCACGAGTGAATCGGGTGGATCATGCCAGCGCCTTTTATGCCGAAGATCTATACGGAGAGGGCGGTGCATTGGTTTCGGTGACGGATGAGTCAGGCGGGACGGTGCCAACGGGCAGTAGCATCAATGCGCGCTTTGAACACTTTGCTCAGTCGCCTGATGCGTTGATTTTGGATCCGCCGCGCAGCGGTGCCGGCCCAAATCTGGAAGGTTGGGCGGGTATCCCGTCGCTCAAGCAGATTGTCTATGTTTCTTGTAATCCGGTGACCTTTGCCGAAGACGCCAAGCGGCTGAAAGCAAAGGGCTATGTGTTGGAACAGGTAGGTGTGTACGATATGTTTCCTGGCACCGCCCACGTAGAAACCGTCGGCAGATTTGTTCGTACATCGGTGGTCGGGTCGGATTGATCGTAAGTGCAGTGACGAGGGCGTTGGTCTCTCGAAGAGCGTGTTTTTCATGAAAGTGATGGGTTTATGGTAAGCGTTAGTACTGAAGTTCCATTGTTGCCCGATGGTCGCGTAGACACCTTGCAATGGTGTGCGCGAATCGGTCAGGCCCATGATCGGTTAGACGAATCCGTACTGGTGGAAAATACCCAATGGCTCGCAGGCTATGGCGATGAGCTGTTGCTGCAGAGCTTGGAGCTGGCGGAAATGGTTGCCGATCTCAGGTTGGATCAGCCGGCGGTGCTGGCCGCACTGACCTATTCCGGCTTTCGTAAGAATCGATTCGATGAAGCGGCGTTGACCCAACAGGTTGGCACGGAGGCGTCCACCCTCTGCGCCAGTGTGGTTGCCCTGGCCACATCGAGTTTGCTGGATGTTTCTGATGGGCCTTCGCTCGCTGGCGAAGAAGACCGTCAGGTGGAGAACATCAAACGCATGTTGGTTTCACTGATTCAAGACTTTCGTGTCGCGGTGATCAAGCTGGCGGAGCGGGTTCAGGCTCTGCGCGGCGCAAAACATCATGATGAGGCTCGTCAGCGGCGTATCGCCCAAGAAGCGGCGAGTGTCTTTGCGCCCTTGGCCAATCGCATGGGCATGTGGCAGCTCAAGTGGGAGCTAGAGGATCTGTCACTGCGCTACCTGCGTGAGGACATCTATCTCGGTATCGCCAAGCAGCTGAAGCGGCGTCGCCAAGAGCGCGAAGCACAGGTTAATGAGCTGGTTCAGGTCATTCAGCAGCGGCTCGAGCAGGCGGGTATCAAGGCACGAATCAAGGGCCGGGCGAAGAACATTTTCAGCATCTGGCGCAAGATGCAGTCCAAGAACATTCCCCTGGAAGATGTCCACGATGTGCGTGCTGTGCGGATTATCGTCGATGACCTTGCCAATTGTTATGGCGCCCTTGGCATCATTCACTCTACCTGGCCCCATGTGCCCAGTGAGTTCGATGACTACATTGCGGTGCCTAAGGAAAACGGCTACCAGAGTATTCACACCGCCATAACCTTCGACGACGGCCGCTCGCTGGAAGTCCAAATCAGAACCCGCGGGATGCATGAAAACGCTGAATTGGGTGTATGCGCCCACTGGGCGTACAAAGAAGGCGGCGACGATTCCGATTCCAGCGGATACGCCGAAAAAATGGACTGGCTGCGGCAGGTCATTGATTGGCACGAAACCCTAAACGGTATCGAAAGCCTGCCCGACCTGCTGGCTCAGCGTGTCAGCGAAAACCGTATTTACGTCTCCACGCCCAGGGGGCATGTGTTGGATCTGGCCGCCGGATCGACGGTACTGGACTTCGCGTACCGGGTTCACACAGAACTGGGGCATACCTGTACCGGTGGATACATCAACGGCGAATTGTCTCCCATAAGAACCCCACTCAAAACCGGCGAAAAGGTAGAAATCATATCTGGTGGCCCGGTCAGGCCTCATAGGGCATGGCTAGAGCCACGTTTGGGCTATATGCGCAGCCACCGTGCCAAGGCCAGTGTTGCGGCATTTTTCCGCAGCGACAGCCAGATGAAAAGCGCACGCCGCGGCAAAAGCATTTTGCAGAACGTGGTGGCGGGGGCCGGGGCATCGACGTTGTCTGATGAGGCCTTTGAGCACTTGGCGAGTTTGCACGGCTACGCTGATGTGGATGCGTTCTGCGTTGCCGTCGCCTTGGGCCAGCACAGCTATATTTCACTGGCCAACCGTATGCTGACTGAGCCCGGCCTGGCAGATACCTTGGGCCTTTGGCGCCATAATCGCGAAGGGGCTGAGCTGGTGTTTCCACAGCGTTGCGGGTTCGAAATTACGGCGAAGAATCGCGAGAGCTTGCTGCGTGACATCACGGCCTTGTTGGCGGATCAGGGTTTGCCCATCGCCAAAGCGTCTGGCGAAGTGATGGAAGAGGATATGGCGGTTATCAAGGTTGAGGTGACCATCTCGGACTGGTTGGCCTGCTTGGAACTGCTCAGTCATCTGAGCTACCTGCGAGGAATCGTTCAGGTGGTGCGCTATGCCGCCGGGGCAAATCGCTAGCGTCTCACAGGTAACCGTGTTCCCGGGCGGCGTATTTCAGGTACAGTACGCGGCCGCGCCTATGGATGAGTCATGGGCGTAGAGGGACCGGGCAGGCAGGCTTCGGTACAGGCAATTTGTAGGAGAACATAGTGAGAATCATACTGTTGGGACCACCCGGTGCAGGCAAGGGGACTCAAGCCCAATTCATCAAAGATTCCTTGGGCATACCTCAGATTTCAACCGGCGATATGCTGCGCGCGGCCGTGGGCTCCGGCAGCGAGCTGGGCAACCGCGTGAAAGCAGTCATGGATTCTGGCGCATTGGTTTCTGACGAGATCATCATTGATTTGGTGAAAGAGCGAATTCAGGCCGACGATTGCGCAAATGGCTTTCTCTTTGATGGCTTCCCGCGAACCATTCCCCAGGCTCAGGCCATGGACGATGCGGGCATTCCCATTGACGCCGTGGTGGAGATTCAGGTTCAAGACGAAGAACTGGTCAAGCGTATTACCGGTCGCCGGGTGCATCCGGGATCGGGTCGGGTGTATCACGTGGTCTACAACCCACCCAAGCAGGAAGGGCTGGACGACGTTACCGGCGAAGCCCTGCAGCAGCGGGAAGACGATACCGAGAGCACCGTGCGCGAGCGTCTGTCGGTTTATTACGAGCAGACCCAGCCTCTGGTGGCGTATTACAGCGCCAAGCAAGCACTGAAATACGTTGAAATCGACGGCAGCGGGGCGGTCGAAGACATTCAGCATGCCATCGCTGAGGGACTGGGCTAGCCAGCAAACCCCTGCTGGCTGTTCAAGTCAGCAGGTCACTGAGCAGCAGAATGTTCACGTCTGCTCCTACGTCTAGGTCGCCGCTATCCTTGGGTATTTCAATCAAACAATTCGCACCGGCAAAGGTGCTTAGGCGATTGGAGCCCTGATCGCCTGTGTGTTTAACGCGCAGCCCAGAGCCTAAACGCGCGTTCTGGCTGTAGATGCCGCGTTGGTATTCTGCCCGCCCCGGACGATGAGACACCGGGCTGGCCAAGGTCGCCGAAATCCTCAGCAGTGGCTTGGGTACCGTGCCGCACAGAACGTGCAGACTGGGCATAACCAGCAGCAGGCAGGTCACAATGGTGGACACCGGGTTACCTGGCAGGCCGAAAATCCAGCAGTCCTCAATTTTACCGAAGGCCAAGGGTTTGCCGGGTTTCAGATTGAGTCGCCAAAAAGACAGCTGGCCCAAGCGCGCGATGGTGGCGCCAATGAAGTCGGCATCGCCAACGGATACCCCGCCACTGGTGATCAGCATGTCGCAGCGCCGACTGGCTTCCGCCAGCGCCTCTTCAACCGCGTCAGGGTCGTCTGGGAGTCGATCCAGTGTGATCAGTTCGACGGGCAGGTGTCGCAATAAACTGACCAGAGTGAAACTGTTGGAATCGTAAATCTGACCGAGTGCCAATGCTTCAGGCGGTGTGCCCGGGTCTCGTAGCTCGTCACCGCTGGAGAAAATGCCTACCTTCGGACGCCGATAGACGTTAATTTCGCAGACGCCAGCTGCCGCAAGCGCGCCGAGTAACAGGGGCGACAGCCTATCGCCGGGCGCAGTCATCTGTTGCCCCAGCTGGACGTCATTGCCAATCGGGCGAATGTAATCCTCGTCGGTTTTGTGGGGCATAAAGCGAACGTTTTTGTCGTCGTTCTCGGCAGTGACGATCTCGGCCACCTGTTCTTGCAACACGATCAAATCTGCCCCGTCCGGTACGACGGCTCCAGTGAAGATGCGAACGCACTCGCCAGCCGCGATGGAGCCGGTGAAGGGGTGTCCGGCAAGGCTTTGGCCCACGATTCGAAACGTTTCCTGGTTGGAAGCGTCTTGCTGACGCAAGGCGTATCCGTCCATTGCGGATGCTGGAAAAGGGGGGAGCGGTAGCTGCGCCCTCACCACTTCCGCTGTGATGCGTCCATGTGCTTGGGTCAGGGGGATGCATTCGCTGGCGGAATGAGGGGTAAGTTGCGCGAATAATGCGTCTCGCGCTTCCTCCAAATCCATTGGTTGGCTATGCTCGTTCAATGACTGTCACCCTATGTATTGAGACTTCTACGGCCTATTGTAGCCTAGCCTTGGCGGACCAGAACCAGATGTTCTGCCGTCATGAAAAACTGTTGCGACGCCATAACGAGCAGGTACTGCCCATGCTGGACGCCTTGTACCAAGAAGCCGGCATCGCGGTGCGCGATACCCAGCTTATTGGCTTTGGTGCCGGGCCGGGTTCTTTTACTGGTGTGCGCATCGCGGCCTCTGTTGCACAGGGCATTGGCATGGCCAGCGGCGCGAGCGTCGTACCGTTGCCGGGCTCCGAGATTGTGTTGCGCAGTGCCTTGCATGCCAACCGCCGGAACACCGATCCAGAGAATGCCGACCCATCGCCAGCAGACGGTCACCGGTATTGGCTGACGGTGGTGCCCAGTCGGGCAGATGCGTTTTACTTAGCGGTCTATGAGCAAACCGGAGAAGATGCGCTTTTGCTGCTGCATGACGACCGGCTCTATACCGATGTGCCAGACTGGCTGACCGCACTGCCAGTCCCCTTAACGGAACTCAGAGGGCTTGGGCCACGTCCCGATTGGCTGGACGCGACCATTCCCTTTGCCAGCCAAACCGAGAACGATATGAATGCCGTCGCCATGATCGAACGGGTGCGACAGATGCACGCACAAGGATTATCCCAGCCCGCTCACATGGCGCTCCCCATTTACGTTGAGGGGGATTCGCCCTGGCGAAAAAATGACCCGGCGGCTGTCCCAACCGCGTGAATAGGGCCTCACTGGTGCTCTATCATCGTCCCGAGCAATCGGAACGGGCGGCGTTTTACGGCTCCTGGTGTCGTTTGGAGGCTGCACAACGGGCTCCCTTGGTCGATGAGGCCTCCCTGTTTCTGGATCACTCCGGTATGTGGCTTTGCATGCCCGGATATCCGCAGCCTTATCAGCCGTCAAATGCTGACCTGCTGCGCAGAGCGAGCACTGGCGGTAGTCGTACAGAGCTGGCCAGAGCGTGCGGCAGCACGCTTAACGGTCTGACCGTATTGGATGCCTGCGCAGGCTATGGCGGCGACGGCCTGTTGCTCGCGCAATT
>JBELHZ010000071.1:0-11821 GCA_042091155.1 Gammaproteobacteria bacterium | reverse complement strand
CATTCCGTGCTTTTCGACGCTGCCAACGTGGTCGAGAATGATGGCCGCCGTCTTGCCAGGGGAGGGGCGAAGACAGCGGCCTACTTGCTGGAGGTACAACGACAGGGAGAGGGTCGGCCTCAACAGCAAGCATCCTGATACAGATGGCACGTCGGTGCCTTCTGAAATTATCTGACAGGACGTCAGCACTTGAATTTCCCCTGTTCCTAATCGCCTAATAACTTTGCGGCGTTCGTCTTTATTCATGTCGCCGTCTAAGTGTGCGGCCTTGATTCCTACCTGATTGAAAGCATCAGCGATCGCTTCGCTGTGCTTGATCGACACGCAAAAAGCGATTGCCGTGCCGTCTTTGATGTACTTTTTGAAATGGCTGATCACGTCACCAGTGATCGTTGGTTTGACGATCTGTTCTTCTGCCTCTTGCATGTGATAGTCGCCCATCCTGGTCGCGATTTTCGACAGGTCGATTTTCACTGGCGGGGCAAAGACGCGGGTTTTTGCTAGGTGGCCAGCATCTCGTAATTCGGCCATCTGTGGGCCAACAATCATGTCGCTAAATTTTTCGCGCAATCCACGCCCATCTAATCTTTCTGGCGTGGCTGTCACTCCTAAGACTTTGGCTTTTGGATAGTTGTCGATCACTTTGTCCCATGATCCGGCAACTGCGTGATGAGCCTCGTCCACAACAAGAAGTTGGAAGTAGTCAGGTGGAATCTTGTGCAACCTACGAACAAGTGTTTGGACGCTTGCGACTTGCACTGCGTGCGTTAGGTCCATCTGATGCTGTGATGCAATGATGCCGTGATGCACGCCCAGCGCATCAAGTGCCATGCTGGTTTGGTCTACCAACTCTTGCCGGTGGACAAGAATCACAATGCGATTTCCTTTAGTCGCGGCTTGCTCAGCAATGTGGCAAAAAATGACTGTTTTGCCGCCACCAGTAGGGAGCACATAGAGAATTGAACGATGGCCTTGCATGAAGCTGAGGCGCAATCTTCTTACTCCTTCTTCCTGATACTTCCTGAGAGTTACTTTCATCTTTAACGGCCTAAATCGGGGTTGACCGAATCGATCTTATAGGGAAAGATCCTTTGAAATCAATGGCTTGTAAAGGGAAGTAGCGGTATGTGGCAGGAACCGAGAGAATGTAGTAGGGTCTCAAAGTACCCCGACAAAACCCCGAGTATGCGGAAGGAACCGCCGCTTTCGAATGCGGCCTACCATCAGCATCCAGCCGTTTCTAAAAGCCAACTCGATTTAGTCCACAAATCTGGTCGCCACTTCTGGGCCAGGTATGTAGACCCGAATCGCGTAAAGGTCGCGCCAACTCCAGCGATGGAGCTTGGCAGCGGTTTTCACGCAATGGTTTTAGAGCCTGACGTTTACGAAAACGATTTTGTTGTTGCGCCAAAAATTGACAAGCGCACAACTGCAGGTAAAGCGGAATGGAAAGCATGGCAGGCAAGCGCAAAAGGCAAAACCCTGCTTACTGACGAGCAAGTGGACTTGCTAAGGCTGATGACAGAAAGTGTCATGAGTCACCCTGCTGCATCCGCAATCCTTCGATTAGAAGGTGAAGCAGAGCAGACCTACATGTGGACCGATGATGCCACAGGTCAAGAGTGCAAATGTCGTCCTGACTGGCACGTTGACGGAATGGTCGTTGACCTGAAGACAACGATTGACGCCAGCCCTGAAGGCTTTGCTAAATCAGTCAACAATTTCCGTTATCACGTCCAGTCAAATTGGTACTTGCGTGGCACACCCGATGCGTCCCAATTCGTTTTTATCGCTGTCGAAAAGACCCCACCTTTCGCGGTGGCCGTTTACGTTGCGTCTCCTGAGATGGTGGCTGCTGGCGGCAGAGCGGCAGATCAAGACTTGGCGCGGCTCGCAGAGTGCCGGCGCGAAAACAACTGGCCCAGCTACAGCGACCAAATCGAAACCCTGAACCTACCCCGGTGGAACAATGACTGAATCAAACGCTCTCACGATTACAGACGCATCAGCGCCGATTGCGCAGCAAAGTTCTCTTGACTATCTAACCAACGCCAACGCCTTTGAGCACCTTTGGCGGGTAGCAACGGCGTTCTCCGGCTCGAAGATGGTGCCGGTGCATTTTCAAAACAAGCCGCAAGACACCTTTATAGCGATCCAAATGGCATTGCAGATCAAGGTTGACCCATTCTTGTGCTTGCAAAACATCCAAGTGATAAACAACAAACCAAGCTTTTCGGCGTCGTTCTTGATTGGTCTAGCCAATACAAGAGGCCCATTCGCTGGTCCGCTGAGCTGGACAACGGAAGGTGAAGGAGAAAGTTTGGCAGTGACATGTCACGCAAAGATGAAAGCAGATCCCGCTCAGGTGGTATCAGTGACGGTCTCAATGGCTATGGCAAAAGCTGAGAACTGGACAAAGAATCCAAAGTACAGAAGCATTCCAGAGCAGATGCTGAGGTATCGTTCTGCGACTTGGCTGATTCGGCTTTACTGCCCAGAAGTATCCTGCGGGATGCAGACGGAAGATGAAATTATCGACGTTGACATTGTGACGCAACGTAATGACATACCTGCTCAAAAAATAAGCACTAATGAACAATTGCGCGACAGTTCGCCGGTCGAAGTATTGAATAAAAAGCTAGCCGCGCCAGTTTATAGGGAAAAGCTTGAAGATATTAACGAGGCGAAACAAGAATTGAATACCGCAATAGATGAAATTACCCAAGAATCGGAAATGGTGGAAAATGTGCCAGAACCGGTTTCAAATTTAACGTTCTAGGAGGAAGAACAATGAAACTACATTTACACAAGGCGATGCAATCATTCGCCAAACAATCCGATACGGATTGGGTTGAACGATGGATAAGTAGGAAAACCGTGTTCAGAACCGCCAAAAAACAAGGCGTGACGCGATTTGGGTTTGCGGGTTTTCCCCCGTGGGCGTGCGGCTTAGGTGCCGGAAATTTTATGGGCAACAGAGTTACAAGTTGGTGCAATCCTCAAAACGCCCCTCCCAGCCACTGGAAGGGACTCACGGATGGTCCATGAGGAAAAATTTATGAGCCCTAAACACCTTGCAAAACGCTGGCACATGGGCGAACAAACACTCGCTAATTGGCGTCATGCGGGCACTGGTCCTCCTTTCGTGAGGATTAGCAACCGCGTTCTTTACCCCGTTGAGGGGATCCTAACCTTCGAAAAAATCGATTCAAAATGGCTTACACAGGACAACTAACAGGATCAGTAGTCGGGCGCGATCCCGAACTCAAGTATTTTGAGAATGGCAACATTGTTGCCAATTTCACGATTTCCGCCAGGCAGTACAAACGAAAAGGAGAGGAGCAGTCTCCTCGCTATGTACGAGTTGCCGTCTGGGGGAAGACAGCAGAATATGTAGGGAACTACGTCAAGCGCGGCGATTCAGTTCTGGTGACAGGACGGGTCGAAACGCCTGAAACCTATGTAAGCCAAAAGGATGGACAAACTAAGGTGAATGAAAAAATCTCAGCAGATCAGATTGAGAAGTTCACGCCAAGAGAAGATCAAGCGGCAGCCCCTCAGGCTGCTGCATCAGCACCAACGGCTGAAGGATGCCCAATGCCTCCCCCAGCCTTAACCGTGCAACAGCAAAACGTTGCTGCCTTTCAAGCAGCTCAGGCCGCTCAACAACAGCGGCAACAGCAACCGGCTCCACAAGCTGACGAAATTCCGTTTTGACCTTTATTGGGAGGCAGCGATGCCTCCTTTTTTTTACCCATGATTGATGACTCGTTGTACATCGACCACCTGCGAAACAACTACAGGATGCTTGATGTCATTAACCTGCTGCATCTAAGTGCCATCGGCACAGGCGGTTATTTTCTTTCTGACCTGGCTGAACGATTTGGCTCTGTACGTTCCAACTTAAATACTTCGATGATTCGGCTTCGAGCAAATGGCTTGATTCGATATGAGAAGCACGGATCTGCCGGCATCTACCTGTGGTTCATAAAAGACTCGTTTGACGCAAAATGGGACATGGACAAGTTCCCACAATGGCGGCTTGTCGATCATTCAATGCCAAACAAGCCCATCATTAGGATCAAGCTTGGCGAGCAAGAACGATTTGCCCGTGACTGGCATTTGCACGGCAAGACGGTTCGTGCGTTTCTTGGTGGTAAAACTAAAACCCTGAATCATCGCTGGACAGTACAAAGTTCTCCTGCTTCCCAATACGCCTAAAATTGAGCCAACCGGGTCGCCTCTATCAGTAATGACGAGGACTGCTTTTTGGTATGGACGCGGGGTTCCTACCAAATGTTGATAGCAGTATCGGAGGCCCGGTCGTAATGTGAGCATGGACGAGGGGACCAAGCAGGCCGTGAGACGCCTGCTTTTTTATGTGTAACAGTTTGTCAACGCCAGGTGTCGGGCTCCTGGTCTGTCCAGTATATTAAGAGCATAAGCAACCCACCCCGCAATGACTGACTTCCGCTACATCGGCAAAGAAGGCAAACTCTTCCTCATCACTGACGGCATGCAGACCAAGTATCTGACCGCCAAAGAGTTTCGCGCTTTCTCCCGTCAACTCTTCGGGTATTGATCAGATGAATCTTTCTGAAGCTGCTTTCGACCTTGAGCTGTACGCCACCAACATCAAGGCTTACATGCACCCGGTCATCAAGAACCTAAGCAAGCACCACAAGCGCGGCAATTT
The DNA here is from genome assembly GCA_042091155.1 of Gammaproteobacteria bacterium. GTDB lineage: Bacteria > Pseudomonadota > Gammaproteobacteria > Pseudomonadales > Azotimanducaceae > UBA4421. Next base: position 7,125 of record JBELHZ010000071.1, on the reverse strand, counting down.
CTCGCTGGACAAAGCGATCCACGCGATTGAGCGTTATTGCCTGACCCCAGCCGCTAAGCAGTACAACATCGAGTACGGGTCAATGACCCAGGCTTGGCATGACGCGTTCCCCAAGGCTGTTCGGTTAGAAGCTGCTGAGAACATTGCCCGTCATTGGGCAGCTGAGTTTCGCCTTGGCAACTACTGGGACTGAGCCAGAATAGAACCGAGGGGATAACAGTGCGGAGTGCCAGAGCTGCCAGGCGTGACAACCCCTCACCTCTTCTTGCCCTTGGCTTTTGCCTTGGGCTTTTTTTTGCCCCTGGCATACGGTTTGGCCTCAATTTTGGCGAGCACGTCTTCGCGGCCAGGTGGCTCAGGGATGCCAGCATCTGCCAAAATCTTGGTCCAGTTCATGTCACCATCTTGGTCTGATGGTTTGGATCTGTTTCGTCTAACCCATGTGCTTCTGGGCCAAACCCCTCGCGCTTGATTGCGTCCATGTCGAGAGCTGGTGCCTTTGGCGCGTCCAGGCTTAACAGCCATTCGTCAATTTTTTCCCGTGAGGGTGTCCCCTTTGGCCATTTAATGAATCGCATCATTGCCTTGCGGTCGTAAAACATCCGCGCTGTATGAGGCACCCAAACGACGAAATACGGGCTTGGCCCGTCCTTAGTGATGTGTTGCTCGATGAGCAAGGAGCCTTTGATTTCGAAGCACTTTGGTTTGAGCATTGCCGCAGGTTACAAAAGATCTCTACTTTATTGGACAGCTCGCTGTCAGCTTCCTATACTGAGAGGGCAAGGAGGCCGCGATGCTTCCACAACCCCTAAAGGAAATGACAACACTGACCCCAACCGTTGACACACTGCTTGGCCAGTTAGGCGGAGCCCGCCAAATCAAGACGCTGACGCGCTGTCAGATCGTTACAGATGACAATTCAGTCAAGTTCGTTTTTGGGCGTCAGGTAGGCCCAGCAGGCAAAAAGATCACTCATCTCCGAGTCACGTATCAAGAAGCTTACGATCTCTATCTGATCGAGGCTTGGAAGATGAACCGCAAGACCTTTGAAATGGTCAAGGTCGTAGACATGCCGCAAGTGAATGTCGCAGAACTGAAAGAAATTTGCGAACGCGCCTGCAACCTGTTTTTCACATTTTAAGTAATGACTAAACCGCATACTGACAACGAAGCCCTAGTTATGGGGCTTCTGTTGGCTTTGACGGCGTTGACGGATGAACAAGCGCAAGAGGTTGCAGTCATGACTGACAGCATTGCCGCAAACATGACAACAGACGAAGTCGAGACTTGCAAGGCCATTGCCATCACTCTCAGCATGGCCGTGGCGCTAAGCGTCAGCGCCGAGGAGGCTTCTTGTCATCCATTCCTCGGCTTAACGAGATCAAAGTTGTCAGCAACGCCATCAAAACCGCAATCGCTTTAGTCTCGCTTTCTGCGCAAGCCGGTGGGCGTGCTCCAATCTCTTTTCCTTCTGCCGTTCCAGCATGGCGTTCGTAAAGTGGCCAAGCGCGGGGAGCTGCGATAAAAGCGCAGTTGGCCCATTGCGCCACGGCCATCAAACCGATCGCCGCGACAACGCCGCAGATGGTTCGCCAAAGCCAATTCGGCATTACTTCCCAACTAAACCCCAATCAAGGATAAAAGATGCGACGCGGCAAAGCTCCTTCAATTTCGCCAGACCGAGTGAAATGGTTGCTACTGAGCACTGAAGTTAACGATCATGCAGCCGCAGAGCAGCTTGGCGTTTCTTGGCAAACGATTCAGCAGATCCGCACTGGCAAGATGTATCTGAGCTATTTCCCAGAGCTTCCACGGCGACGTTCTGGGAGCTGCTATTTGTGCGAAAACATGACGCGGCATCTGGAGCATGATCCTGCCGACGGCAGATCTAAGCCAAAGCCTTCGTTTCGCTGCGGTTTTGAATTTCCTGATTTTGTAGAGGAAGGGCCAAACGCTGCGCGTGACTGTGCGCTCTACAAAGTGAAGTCAAAACCGTCAAGCCATTCCACAACGTCAAGCTCGCGATCAACCCGCCAAAAGGCTTGAGCCCTCCACCACGTCCAAACGTTTTGGCTTCCTTTGTGCCTGTTGCAATCCAAGCAGCAAGCAACCAAATTTTCAGGAATGGTTAAACCGCCGCGTGACATTGGGCGAACGTGATCCAACGTGGTTGCTGGAGCCCCGCAGTATGCACAGCGGTGGTCCCAAGCTCTCAAGATGTTGGATCGAAACCGGTGGCGTGCGTGCTTCTTGCTGATGAATAAATGGCCATCGATGCACGCCTCCATAAAAGCCATACGGCTGATGTCAATGTTAGGAAGATTGGGAGACATGTGGCCATTCTGCCTGTCTGTCCCTTATACTGAGACCACAGGCGAAGGGGCGACCCCGAGCCTGACCCTTCCCCGCTACATAAAATGAAAGCTGCATTCGCAACCACATTCCTGTGCGCCACCCTTGCTGCCGCATCCTGGTGGTGTCTCACGACCACCCTGACCGACATGACAATCCGCGACTGCGAGATGGGCCAGCTTCGAGCCTGCCAGCAACTCGATCGCGACGGGGTTCCATATACGGCTATGGATTAATGCGTGGAGTGGAATGGATCTCTGTTCCTTACGGCCAGCGAGCAGATGAGTTTCTGCCTCAAGCCTTAGGTCTTTGCATCAACCCAAACCATGCTTGGCTCTCAGACACCATCGAGCAAGCAATTGACAGAGCACATTTGATCGATCATTGCTGGGGCTTCAAAACTGAATTACGGGCCATCGTTCTTAAGTCTCAAATCTCAAACAAAAATCATGCACATCCAAAGACAAGCTGTGAAACTTGAACGGTTCAAACAAAACCGCTGGCGTTTCAACATCGGCCAATCCGTTCATGTTTACGGGTGGAACCAAGAGCACACAGCCGAAATAGTCAAACGCGTCGAAGACTCTTTGTGGCCTGCTTACGAAATCAAGGAATGGCACGGCGAAACCTGGACTTGTTCGCAACTGCTGCTGTCAGCTAAAAGAATTCCCAACAACTATGAAGACCCGCCAACCAACAATTGAAATACTGAAAAATTCTTATCGGGTTTGCTATGCAGGAATGTGCCGCTATTGCAATGATTCCTGGGTAGCAAGCCTGTTCGTGTCACATTTCTTAAACAAGCCGAATGAACCAAAGAAGTGAAGTCAGTCGCTATGAGGGGCAAGACTTTCCCTGCCATGGCGTGATCCTTCAGCAATGGGGAGTTCACTCGTTATTTCAGCCTTGGGCGTTCAACGGTTTTGTCGTGGTTTATGCCGGCCACTATGCAACTCGCTCTGAAGCAATGCACATTGCCAGAGAGCTGTTGCAAAACTAAACCTTTTCCTCGTACAGGCTTTTTGCCCACTGAACATAGTCAGTGTCAGGTTCTTCAAATCCAGCTTGCACTTCTAGTTCTGCAACTTGCCTGATGAGCTGAGCGGTGATGTCGCATTGCTGCGCCCAGGATCTAAAAATTTTTTCGCAAATATGCTGCAATTCTTCAACGTCGTCGCATTGGCGTATCACTCGCGCTTGACGCTCAATTTGCAGTTCGTCTTCTAAAGGTCTTTCAAAGTTAAGCCAGCCCATGAGGCAACCTGGCAGCCGTACCTCGTTATGGTAGGCGCAAACGTCCTCCGCTAGCCGGTCCAGTGGACTTGACTACTCGTAAGGGACGCATGAGAGCGGCTCGCCACGCACGAATGCTTAAGGTGCGCGCTTGGGTGAAAGCCTACCTCAAGGAACATCCTTGCGTGGATTGCGGAGAACCAGACTGGCGCGTTCTGGAATTTGACCACATCGACCCAGCCAGCAAAAGTTTCTCGATTAGTCGAGGCATCGCGGATGGCCGAAACATCGATTCAATTAAGACTGAAATCAAAAAGTGTGAAGTGCGCTGCTGCAATTGCCATAGGATTCGCACGCGCCGCGAAAAACATTGGGGGAAGGGACGCGATGACCTTGGGGGACATACGGGGGACGGGGCCAAACAAAACGAAGACAACCCCGAGGGAGGGGCTGCTTAGTCTTTGTTTTCATTAACTTTTTTTGGTTGCGGGAGTAGGATTTGAACCTACGACCTTCAGGTTATGAGGGGCAATTCCAGGGTTTCCGCTGCATCCCGCTACATCCCTAAGTATTTGAAATTAATGATGGAATTTGTTTTTCGCTTCCCGTAAGATCCTTCTGAATCCCAGCAGTTTGGGGGACATACGGGGGACGGGAGAACGAAATGAAGTTAACCAAAACAGTAGTAGAAGCCGCAAAACCAAAAAGCAAAAGATACAAAATACAAGATCGGACTTTGCCTGGTTTTTTCTTGCAGATTGAATCAAGTGGTCGCAAAACTTTTTTCATACGCTACAGGACGCCAGAAGGCATTCAGCGCGATTACAAGTTAGGCGTGGCCTCATGGCGCAATCCAGCATTGGAAGGTATGACACCAGATCAAGCCCGAAAGCAGGCACGCGAAGTCTTAAGCGCGGTCTCTTCGGGGAAGGATCCAGGAGGGGAGCGGCAAGCTTTAAGGGAAGCCCCAACGGTTTCTGATTTAGCTGTGCGCTACACGAAAGAGCATGGCAACAAAAAGAAGTCAGGACACAACGACGAAATATTGTGGCGGCTTCATTTGTTGCCGACAATGGGGAAGACCCATGTTTGCCGATTATCCCGTGAACAGGTTCGACGATTTCATACCACTTACCCCAGCGCAAACACAGCCAATCGAGCTATTGAAGTGCTTCGTAAGGCGATGGACCTTGCGAAAGAATGGGAGTGGGTTGATGGCGAAAATCCATGCGTGGGAATCAAAGCCCACCCAGAGAAAAAACGGAAGCGCTACCTCACATCTGAAGAGCTGGAGCGCCTTCGGGTTGTACTAGATAATTGGACAGACCGGGATCCAGAAGCCGTGCGTTGGCGTTTCGCGCAAATGATCCGGCTCCTGCTTCTTACTGGTGCCAGGTTGCGAAACATTATGGAGGCCCGTTGGGAGTGGTTGAACTGGAATCAACGGTTTATAACCGTGCCCGCTGAGAACCACAAAACAGGCGGCCTGAATGGTGAGGAATTGCAAATCCATCTAAGCGACAATGCACTCAACATTCTGAGGGATTTGAAACAACATAACCCAAATAGCCTGTGGATTATTCCTAGCAGCGTTCCAGACAGACCACTTAGCGGGCACCGCAAAATGTGGCTAGCCATGCTGGATGAGGCCGAAATCGGTTTGCACTCGACTTGGGGACTTTTGCGCATCCATGACTTGCGCCACAGTTTCGCAAGCTTTGCCCTAAGCCACGGTCTAAGCCTTGGAGTTGTTGGCCAGCTATTGGGACACCAAAGCACTCAATCAACCAGCCGCTACGCGCATCTGATGCGTGATGCGGCGCAACAGGCAGTCGATCAAATTGGTCAGGCAGTGCGCTTGTAAGTCACGCCACGGTAGACAGTGATAGGAAGCAACTGTGCTTCATACAAACGCTGCCGACGCTGAATCTGCTCTTTAATCATTTGGAGGACATTCATCCTTCCGCTCCACAACGCCAGCCCCGTTCCCTGCTGCCTGAAGTGCGCCCCGTTTGTCAGGGTGAACGTTCCCAAAATCTAGCGCACGACTATCCTTAAAAGATGTTCACGCCGTAACTAATGGACCCAGACACCTTGGATAACTGGCGCAAAATTAAAGCACATCTTGAGATGAAAGGGGCCATCAAAAATGACTACTATCGTCGTGCTTGCGCGATTTTGAGAGGCCAGAAAGACCCTGGCCCACAGTTTGGCCCGAAGGATTAAATCACTTCGGGGGCCACAGTTCGCGGGGATCTTTGCCGATGCACATCATCACGGACAGCCGATCGGCACGTTTGCCGACTTGCGTGGCCCATAAACTGTCAAGCATCATGCGACTTGCGCGTTCAAACTCGCCAAGCTCAACAGCGCGAAGCGTTTTTTTGAACTGCATTAAACCGTTGATGCCAAGGTTGAATGCCATGTCTAAAAGCACGCGCTGACGCACGTCGTCAAGGTTTTGTATCCATGGAATCTCACGGGCCAGTGAAACAGAAACTCGTTCAATGTCATTGGCCAATAGGTAGTCCGATTCATTTTCTGTGATCCCAACGTCGTCAAGGTTTCTGCCGACGCCAATAGTCGTCTTGTCGGCAGTGCATTTGTACGCTTTGAACCGGACGCCTTCATGAAGTTTTAGCTGCCGGATCAAGACAGAATGATCAGTCTTTGATCCAAGGGGCTTTGACTCGCATCCACCCACCGAGCACTTTTTTTGGTTGCTTGGCAACTCCGTCTTGGACAAAGACTTCGGGCTCTTCGAGGTATTCATATCGGAGGCCGTTTGGAAGCCGATCGGGTTCTTTCCCGTCTTCCGATTGTTCTTCGTCCAGAAGTTCAGTGATTTTAGAAATTTCAGCATCAATCTTTGGCCTTAAAGTTGCGTGGAATTTTCTGGCCGCGACGATCCGCTTCACAGTCTCGACTGGACCGCGTGTGTTGAAACGAAACAGCCACCGGCCATCCGGTGGGATGTTGGTCCCTACTTTTTTTTTGGCTTAACAGAGTTCAGGGCTTGGAAAACCAACTGAACAATCGAGTTTGAGCGGGCAGGTGACAGCGCCACGATTTCAGATGCAGCTGCGACCACGATCCAAAAAATGGGTGAGTTTAGAAAATCCATAACGAGGGTTTGAGTTTCCATGGGGGTTCCTTTCAGAGGTTAGCAATGATGGCCCATCCTGAGCCAGTTCCTTCGACTTCCCAGCGGGGGCCAAAGTTCAGTCTGCTGTAATGCAGCAGTTTGCCGTTGCTGTTTATGTATCCGCCTAAGACGAGATTGCAGTCGCCAAACGGATCCATCACAACCAACGTGCCTTCGGTATAGCCGACACAGCAGAGCCAGTGTCCGCCGCCGCCAGGGTGAGTAGCGGGACCGTTATGCAGGAACCCCAGCGGAACCGGGATGCCCTGATTGATTTGATCCTCAATCATTCTGAAATCTGCCTTTTGTGTAAAGGCAGCCTGAAGACCAAAAGACTGCAACGCCTTGATGTGCGCTGTTGGGTCTGTGGTGTCGCCGTAGCGCATCAAGCGCCC
>JBELHZ010000070.1:0-12127 GCA_042091155.1 Gammaproteobacteria bacterium | reverse complement strand
TAAACATCCGTTATGGGTTGCGGGTTCAATTGGTGATTGCAACAGGCAGGTTGTTTGATTTTTAATAATTTTGCATATATCGGCTCAATGAGGAACGCAGCCGCCTGCGGCGAGTAGTCATTGAACCGGATAACCCATATACCCTGTTGTGGATGGGACAGTTCGCTGGCCCATCTGCCTCCCGGCGAGGGCGGGATGGCCCTGTGGCCAGGGCGGAGCCCTTAGAACAAATAGCACTAAGATTTACTTGCCCGTGTTTCCATTACTTTCGGGGCTTACCCAAGGGCCTTGTAATTGATCAGTCCATTCATCCTCTTTATCAAGAGCTTCTAATATTATCTTTACAGCAAGCCAATACCGGTAACGGGTTGATGGCAGTAGAAACTTGGTGCCTTCTTCGAGAAACCACTTCAGATGTTTGAGTTGGTACTGGTAGGCCCCGACCTGGAACCCTGTCCATAACACATCAGACATATAGAGTGTCTGGTTGTAATGTTTGTTAATTTTCTGCCTACTGCCTTTTAGGCGACGCTTCATTAGATGCAGCATATGCTGCCTTGCTTGATGTTTACCTCTGGGTCGCATCATTAATCTCTCCTTATTTACTACTGCCGATATAGGCGGCAATTACATCGAGCCGGTTATGGCCTAATTCCTGAGACAAAATAACTCTGGCCTGGGTATCCAGGGTTTTGTGAGCCTGGCGTGTTCCGGTTACTACAGGCGCAGGAAATCCAGTAAGCTCCAGATAACGTTCACAGGCATAGGCGGCACGCATGTCGTGAAAGCCTTTAATGCTGGTGTCTTTATTGGCTGTACGCCAATGATAGTAAGCATGATCCCGCCATTGTATATAAGCGTTATCTGGTGGGATAAGGTTGTCTGCTCGGCCTTGTAGCTCGGCAGCTTCTTTTAATAGGCTGATCTGGTGTTGGTCGACAGGTACCCAGCGATCAACACCTTTTCCTCGACCACCTTTGGTGCCTTGGGTGATATTGATGCGGCCCAGCCTTTCAGCTTGTCTTAGCGCTTGCCTAGTGTTGAGTAGAGATGCTTCTTTAAAACGTAACCCGAACGTTCTGGCCAATTGAGCAACGTACATCGTCCGTTCTTGACCGTTCTCGAACAGTCGACGAAATGGCTTGTCTGTTCTAGAACGTTCCAGAGTAGCTGGAACAGTGGTGCGAACGTTCGAGCGCTGACCGACCCACTGTGCAGGTTTGATAGCTAGGGCCTTGTCCTTACGCATGGCTTCCATGACGACATTCACCGTCGAAAGCAGGTTTTGTGCATAGGCGACTTTCATTTCTTCGCTTTCGACCAGGAGCTTTAGATAAGTCGCATATTCCTCAATGGTCTGTTTATTGATTTGCCGAGCATCTTTGATATCTTCAGTTTTTAGGAAACTGGCAAACTGGTTCCAGCGCTCTGCATGAGAAGCGCGGGTACTAAAGTGCCCCTCACCATAATAGTCAGACAAGGCGTTTTTTCCCGCCCAGGAAAGCTGCTTGCCATAACCGTAATTCCGATTGCCGCCAACCTTGTCCATCTAACCCTAATCTTGTTGAGTGTTAAACCGGATAGAGCGCCGGTCGCGCTTGGCTGATGCGCTCAGCCTGCGGCTGCCAAAAGTTGACAGCATGGACAGTGTTTACAACCGTATGCCTGGCACGCCTGGACAGACTAAAGCCTGTGGGTTGCGTGCTGTGCCTTTCAAAATTTTTGCTTTGAAAGGTCGCATAGGTGCGTTGATTGGCTTTTGTATCGGCGGTAGTGCGACTAATACATTGTTTTGGCGATGCTTTTTGCGAGTCTGATAGACCCGTCTCTGTGTAAATTGCCACAGAGACGGGTAGCCCATTGATCGCCAGTTTTTTCATTTTTGGTAATCACCTCCTAATTAGGTGAAAATTGAGTCAAGGGTTTGGTGTGTGAATGCAGATATCCGGTTGGCCCTGATCCACGAAGAAGTGCCGTTAGTGAACTAATGGCACTCGCCTGCAACACAATTGCCATTGCAGGGCTTATGGTGCGACTAAGTCTGTAGTCGCCACAGTTCAGTAGGGCTATTAAAACAATCAGGCATCGAGCGATCTACAAAAAACCTTTCAGAAGCAAAGAAAGGTTTTTTGTTGTGGTCTCCTTATTTTTGCATAGCATAAAGCTATGCAAAAATAAGGAGATGCATGATGAGCTTTAAGATTTTGCGACTGAAAGAAGTCCAGCGCATGACCGGGTTGTCCCGTTCAACAATTTACGCCGAAATCGCTAAAGGTGAGTTTCCTAAACAAGTCAGGTTAACTGGTGCCCGTTCAGTTGGTTGGCATGAAAGTGCTGTTATTCAGTGGATTAAATCAAGACAGCAGGTATAAAACGTTAGTTAGATAATGTTTCAATAATTGGGCAGTTAGGAGAGGCGTTTTCATCACACTGCTTAACCATTGACTTCAGCATTCTCTCCATCTTTCTTAAATCTTTAATTTTTCCTTGAACGTCAAGTAAGTGCTCTGCAGTTAGCTCGCGGACTTGAGAGCAGTTCATATTTTCATCTCCAGCTAACTCTACCAGGCTGCCTATCTCATCCAGCGTAAAGCCTAGCTCCCGGCAGCGTCGTATGAATATCAACCTACTGGTATCATCTTGTGTATAAATCCTGTGGCCGCCAGCACTTCTAGCTGGGGCATGAAGCAAACCACAGCGCTCGTAATAACGGATAGTTTCACTTTTTACCGCAGTGTGCTTTGCCAGTTGGCCTCTTGAAAATGTTTGCTCTTGAGTTGTCATAATCACTTGAACCTGTAGTAACTACAGGTTTTATACTCTTGATGATTAACAGCTGTCAATGAGTGAGATTTATGAAGAACATAGAACGTGTGCTGGAAAAAGCTAGTGTAGGCAGCATACTGATTGCTGCTTTAAGTTGTGCAGGATGTTTTCCTGCGCTTGGCTCGCTTGCTGCAGCAATAGGTCTTGGTTTTTTAGGGCAACTTGAAGGGGTGATGATTAATAAGCTACTTCCTGTGTTTGCAGGGTTTGCATTACTTTTGAGTATCTATAGCTGGTCGAAACATCGTATACATTGGCGGGGGCTTATTTCAACCTTGCCACCAATAGCCATTCTCGTGGTGCTTTACCCACTATGGAAATATGCTTGGAGTACTTATCTATTTTATTCTGCTTTGGTGATGATGGTTATTGTCTCAATCGGTGATGTTATCTGGCCTACGGAGAAGTATTGCCAAATGAGTGGGGTTGATGATGCCTGAGATTCTTACCGAGTCTGAAATCACATGCCCATATTGCAAGCACAGTAAGTTAGAGTCTATGCCTATCAATGCTTGCCAATGGTTCTATGAGTGCGAATCGTGCCATGAAATACTCAAGCCAAAATCTGGCGATTGTTGTGTATATTGTTCCTATGGAACTGTTAAATGCCCGCCTATTCAGGCAGGAAATTCGTGTTGCGGATGATAATTAAAAAGAACTTATTCATTGCTGGCTTTTGAAAAAATAGGCACTACTTTTCCTGTTACTCGCATTTCATCCAGATAATCAGCCCACCATTGCATCATTTGGTGGCGCTCATCCAAAAAGCGCGCATGGTGGATATAAGCAGCCCTAACACTGTTACGCTCTTGGTGGGCTAACTGCCGTTCAATCGCATCAGGGTTAAAACCAGACTCGTTAAGAATAGAACAAGCCGTTGCCCTGAAACCGTGAGGAACAGCCTTGCTTTTTCCATCCTCAGTGCCGTCATAACCTAGTTTGAAAATGGCCCTTCGCATGGTGTTATCGGACATTTCCCGACTGCGATCACGCTCTGATGGAAAGACTAAGTCGTATTTACCTGTCATGCCTTTCAATAACTCGAGCAGTTCCAACGTCTGGCGAGATAACGGCACCAGATGTTCAACACCCATTTTCATGCGTTCAGAAGGGATGCGCCAGACTTTACCTTTTGTATCAAACTCATCCCAGCGAGCGCCGCGCAGTTCACCAGAGCGTACGAAGGTTAGTAAAAGTAATTTGATTGCTCGCTGCGTCAACAAACGACCACGATCACTATAATTTTCCAACTCTTTTAGGAATTGAGGAAGCTCTTCTCTAGGCAACGAAGCCCTGTGCTGAATTTTTCGTTGTTTGACGATGCCATCCAGGTCACCTGCGGGGTTGCTCGTTGCAATACCTTGTTGGACGGCGAAACGGCATGTCGCATTGATGGACTGTTTAACTCGGTTGGCAACATCTAATGCACCGCGCGCTTCAACTTTGCGGATGGTGGCAATGACCTGTTTGGGCGTGATTTCGTCAATGGATAAATGTCCGAGGTCCTTAAAGGCATTATCTTCCAAACGCTTGAGTACTCTAACGCCATGATCATGGCTCCAGCTTTCCTTGTTGTGTTCCCACCATTGACGAGCGACATCCTCAAAACGATTCACTGCACTGGCGCGTTTTTCTTCTTTGCGAACTTCGCTGGGGTCTTGGTCATTGCTGAGCTGAATTTTGGCTGAACGTCGTTTCTCTCGTGCATCCTTTAAGCCCACGTTAGGGTACACACCCAACGACAGGGTTTTTCGTTTGCCACGAAATCGATAGTCCATACGCCAGTACTTGCTGCCATTCCTTTTGATTAACAAATACATGCCTTCGCCATCCGCTATTTTATAGTCGGTATCGCGGGGCTTTGCTTGTTTGATTTGACTGTTTACCAGTGCCATTTTGACGGTACATCCCTAAATTGAACCGCAGATACCGTCAAAAGTACCGACAAATTTTTAGGCTGTCAATGGAAGTCAGAAGATTGGAGTGAACAGCAATAGATTTTTAACTTACTGTTTTTATTGATATTTTTGTTTTTATTGGATTTCTTCGGACGTTGTCGGAAGTGTCAAATGGTGCCCGGAGCCGGACTCGAACCGGCACGGAGTTGCCTCCGAGGGATTTTAAGTCCCTTGTGTCTACCAATTTCACCACCCGGGCTGAGAGGGGCTGAACGCCGTCAAGGGACACGCTTGTTCGCGACCCCGACCTGCCATTCGCCTGAAAGCACTGTCTTGCCGAGCAACCGCCAGGGCTGCATGGGCGCGTAAAAGCACATCCAGTGGATGAAGGCGGGCAGTATAGCGAGGTTGTGCGCGAAGGGCTGCAACTTCGTTACCCAGATGAGGACTTTTTCTCGGCTTCCTGAGTCTGTAACGTCGTGCGACACATGAACCGGTTTGGATTTATGGACAGTAACGCTTTTGACGCGATCAATCGGGCCTGTGAGCGCTTGTCTATCGCGTACGCAATCTCTCTTGATACACAGCGTTACGATGAGTTTGTCGCATTATTTGGCGATGAAGGCGTCCTGAATGTTTCCGGCCGTGTAGAGGGCTAGGGCAGTGCGCTGCGATGTTTCGAAGGAAGCCGACGCAAAGGCCTGATTGAAACCGCCATTGAGCGGTTCGGCAGTCTGCGGGGCATGGCCGCCAACACCATACGATCTGCTTGGCCCGAGGGGTAGAAAGACCCGCGGGTGATTTGCTCGGAACCGGGTCATCTGTCACTTAATCGCTCTGGTAACCCACGGATGAGCATTCGCCTTTGAACGACAGATCCGATACCCGTTCTTGGGTGCCCCGTTTGAACTCGGTGAGGTTAAAGGTAAGTTCCAGACCTCTTTGCCGCAGCAGCAATCCGCCCAGTTCCACAGGTTTATGGGCGGAATGGATTCGCCCGCGAATGAAACGATCGGAAATCGTCACCGATTTAAGCGGCAAGATGCTCAGTTCACCGCCGTAGATATGAATCACCGGATCGTTGCCCTGAGGGTGCAGGCCAACGCGCAGGGCCGGGTTCACCAAGGTTGATTTTTTTCCCACTACCGAATACACGGCCACATAGCACTCGAAGGCATCGTTGCTGTAACCCGCTGCGATTGGGGAACTTGCCAATAGCACCAGCGCGATCGCCACAGGCCTTAGGGCCGACGATAGTTTGTTCACGAATTTGTCCCTTTCCTGAATCATCAGATGTTGGCTGAGTCCTAACAAAAACTTTAAGCTTTACGCTGAGAACGATAGGAAACACCTAAGCATCCAAATGCTGGCTGGGCTTATCGCAGCGCAGCCCTTAGTATGCCGATGGAACTCAACAAAGGAATACCGTGGCTGAACCGCTTGCAGTGAACCCCGTGACAGCGCCTTCATTCGTTCAATCGCTCGTGCCCAAGCTCGTTGCCAGCCGAGAGGCGCAATTTTGGTTGCTTCAGTTTGCGGGCTGGCTGGGCATCTCGCTGATCAGCTATGTCAGTTTGAATCTTTGGTACAACCAACCTCAGTTGACCTATGTGCTGCACAACGTTCTGCAGTCGCTTTTAGGCATCGTGTTGAGTTGGCCGTTGCGTTTGGTGTTTCGCAGTTTTTGGAGCGCCTCTTGGGCGGCGAGAGCGGTAGTCATTGTCTTATCGGTCATGATTTTCGCTCTGGCGTGGGCGGTGATTCGGTTGGCCACCTTTGAGGCAATGACTGGCGAAACCAACCTATGGGCAGATTTCGGTGGTTGGTACTTCCCGTCGATCTTTATTTTTCTCTGCTGGGCGGCCTTTTATCACGGCATCAAGTACTACCGGCTGTTGCAGTCTGAAAGGGATCAATTATTGCTTGCCGAGGCCCTGCAAAAAGAAGAAGTGTTGCGGCGTATTAGCGCCGAAGCAGCGGTCAAGGAAAGCCAACTGACTCTACTGCGATACCAGTTGAATCCGCATTTCTTGTTTAACACCTTGAATTCGATCTATGCCTTGATCGATCAGGGTGCGGCCAAACGCGCGAGCTCTATGCTTCTCAATTTGAGCCATTTTTTGCGTTATTCGTTGGATCATGGCGCGGAGCAAAGCGTACCACTATCCGAGGAGGTCCATGCCGCCAACCTCTATCTGTCGATTGAACAGGCACGTTTCGCCGACAGATTAGCGGTGGAATTCGCCATCACGCAAGAGGTACAGCGCGCACTCGTACCGAGCTTTTTGCTTCAACCTCTGATCGAGAACGCTGTCAAACATGCAATCGCACAGTCTGAGGATGGCGGCGCAATTCGTGTTGTTGCCTATCGTGAAGAAAGTGCGCTCTTACTCACCATCGAAGATTCTGGTGCCGATGCAACTGCCTCAAAAGCCTCGCTGCGAAGCCAAGGCGGTGGCCTTGGATTGAAAAATGTGCAGGCGCGCATGACAACACTCTACGGCACGCAAGGCAGCTTGGTGTTGGGTAAATCGGATCTGGGTGGGTTCCGTGTGGATTTGTGTTTTCCCTTTGAAACCGTTGGACAGGCCATCGCCAATGATTAGAACCATCATTGTAGACGACGAGCCTTTGGCACTGGACGTGATGGGATCACTGTTGCGCGCTCATAAGGATATCGACGTGTTAGGTTCCTACCGCTCTGGATCTAAGGCCCTGGAGGCGATACACAATTTTGGCCCGGATCTCGTTTTTCTCGACATTCAAATGCCCGGTATGAGTGGTTTTGAGCTCATCAGTAAACTGCAACCGGAAGACATGCCGTCAGTGATTTTTGCGACGGCTTTTGATTCTTTTGCTGTAAAGGCATTTGATGTTCACGCTGTGGATTATTTACTGAAGCCCATCGATCCAGCGCGGTTAGCACAGTCGTTGCAGCGGGTTCGTCAACAGCCATTGCGAGAGGTTGCATCTGAACAACCCGGAGAGGACAAGAAAGGGCTCTATCTGGACATGCTTGCTCAGATGCAAGGCACGGCTTCGCAGCTCAATCGCGAGGTATCGAAAACATCTCCAGTCGACCGGCTGGCTATTCGCGACGGCTCTGAAGTGAAACTGATCCCCTACGCGGATATCGATTGGATTGATGCTGCGGGGGACTATATGTGCATACATGCAGGCGGCCAAACCCACATCATGCGCTGTACCATGAAAGAGCTGGAGGAAAGGCTGAGCAGCGGTTCCTTTGCGCGCATTCATCGATCCACAGTGGTGAATTTACGCAAGATTTTGTCCGTCACTGCTTTGCCTCGTGGGGAAAGCGAGCTTTCGTTAGCGGAAGGCATTCGCTTGAAGGTCAGCCGCAACTACAAAGCCGAAATCGAAAAGATTAAGCGCGCATAGGCCGCAGGACGCGTTGCCCGTCCAATCACCTCATTATGGGTCGTAATCATGGTTAGCGACCAACTTGTCTCACGGGAGAACCGCCTTATCGCAGGGCAATTGCTCCGCGCCGGACTCTTTTGATCTACTTCGCGTCGGAGAGGTTTTTCCCTCGATGCGCCTGTGCTCGTTCACCGGCGAATGAGCGGAAAAGCATCAAATTACGCTTCATCATCCGTGATTGCTAACAACGAGTAGCAAGCAGGGTGGTATTGCGTTTCATTCATGAGAGGTTGTTAGTTATGCACAATGCATCTGTCTTGAAGACTCGATGGTTGCGCTTCCTTGCCTTAGTTTCTGTCGGCTTGACGCTGCCCTTTGCAGTATTCGCCGATGAAGCGGAGGAGGAAGTCATTGAAGAAGTCATTGTTTATGGAATCAAAAACAGTTTGCTCGACGCTATTTCGATCAAACGCAGTAACGTGGGCGTCATGGACGCTATTTCTGCCGAAGACTTCGGCAAATTCCCCGATGGCAATCTGGCTGAGTCATTAGCGCGGGTTTCCGGTGTCGCCATTGATCGCAGCAACGTCGAAGGACAGTCCATTGCGGTTCGGGGTTTCGGGCCTGAGTTTAACTTGGTAACGCTAAACGGACGGCAGATGCCAACGGTTGCTGGTCAATACGGCGGCGGTCGATCGTTCAACTTTGGTGATATTGCATCCCCAGGCGTTAGCGCCGTAGAGATATTTAAGTCATCTAACAGTTCACTGCCTTCTGGCGGTATCGGGTCTACGGTAAACATGGTGACCACAAAGCCACTGAACATTGAAGGCACGAAGCAGTCTTACAGTTTTAATTTTGTTGAGGACACGACTTCCGAAGCGGGCGGTCAGCCAATCGAAACTGCTCTGCTTTGGGCCACCAACCAAGGCCGTTGGGGTGCATCATTGTCTGCGTCTTATCAGGATCGCTCGAACCGAGAAGAAGGTACGCAAGAGTCCAACTGGTTGTCCTCAGACCGGCTGGCTGGTCGAGTTGATTCAAGCAATCCGGCTTATGAAAACAACAACACGCGAGCAGATGGCGCAACGTTTTACCAAGAGCCATCGGCTTATTTAATCAAAGACAACGACCGTGAGCGCACTAACGCGCAAGCGACGTTCCAGTACATGGTGACAGATGCCATGACAGCGACTGTCGATTACACCATGTCCGGTGTTGAGTTCGCGTCAGAGGGCTCAACCTTTGGCTCATGGCTGGGTGGTTGGAACACCACAGATGCCGTGATTAATACCAATGGCGCATACACCGACGTGACCGTGGCGGATCGCGGTTACGATCACTCTGTAACTTGGGGCGACAGTGAAACCGACAACAGATCCTTGGGTTTCAACTTGGCTTGGGACGTAAGCGAGCAGCTGCAACTTGAGTTGGATGCGCATAATTCTACAGCCGAACTCAGCGGCAATATTTTTGACAATCGTCTGGGGTTCTCTACGGCTGGCCGAGCGAACGTTACATCGATCAATGGTGGTTCGAACGGTATTAATACGTTCAGCTATGATCAAGATTTCACTGCCAGCGATATGGTGGGCACTTCGCTGTCGTTGCGCGACGGTTTCCAAGAAAATGAGATCACTCAAATTCAGCTCAAAGGAACCTGGTTTACCGAGGCGGCTGGTCCGCTGAAATCGATCGATTTCGGTATTTCAACGGCGAAGAGTGAGTTCACCCGCACCGCACGCGGTTCAAACTTTGGTATCGATGAAAGCGGTGAAGCGCTAGACGGCTTCTCGAGCTCTGCTGATGACTGGGACGATGCGTTGTTTGTTCGCACTGAGCTTGGCAATTTCATGAATTCCTTTAATCCAACGTTGGGCACCAGCTACTACTTTGAAATCGACGCAGTGGCTGCCCTAAACGCATTTGGCGCCATCAACCCAGGATCAACGGATTCTGCTGATGGAACCGTATGCTGTGATTCATTTGGTGATCTGGACAGCGACGAGCGGGTCCGAGAAGACTTGGACTCTGCTTTCGTTCAGTTCAATTTTGAAACGGAACTGGCGGGGCGTCCGCTGAATGTGGTCGCCGGTTTGCGCTATGAAGACACGACGACGTTGTCTACCAGTAACTACCCGGCACCAACGAACATCCGTTGGGACATGATTGCAGGACTGATTCCTGTCACGGCCGGAGCGACACCTGAAAGTGATTCTGGCGACTCCAGCATCGTGTTGCCCAGCTTGGCAATGTCGTTGGCCTTTACCGATAACCAAATTGTTCGGATGGCCTTCAGCAAGAGCATGTCTCGTGCAAGCCTGAACGATCTGCAGACTCAGCTGGAAGTGGGCAATACCGACTTCTTTACGCTGACGGCTACCGGCGGCAACCCTGCGCTACAACCATTGGAATCAGAGAACTTCGATCTGAGCTACGAAAACTACTACGCGGAAGGGTCGTATTTTGCGGTGAACTATTTCCGCAAGAAAATCACGAACTTCATCGGTTCGCAAACCGTTGACCAGCAGCCTATTGGTGATCTGAGAAACCCAGCTTTCAATGAAAATGGTTTGTTTGCGCAGCAGTGTGTGCGCGCGTGGGCCGACGCCGGGCGACCAGCACCCGGTTTCCCAGGCGACGCGGGCGCAACCGGTGACTGTGTGTCACAACAAGCACTTTGGGCTCAGGGTTGGATGAATGATCAACAGCACATGGGCTGGGTTGCTCTTGCAATGGCTCGCGGTGTTGACGTCAGCAATGGCTTCCCTTGGGCCGGATGTGGTGACTATGACGGTTGGTGGCGCTGTGATCCTGGCTACATTGATGGTTCGGCAACAGATCCACTGGCATTGTTCGACATCACCCAGCCCTTTAACCTAAACGACGGTAAGGTCAGCGGCTTCGAAGTAACCCTTCAGCACTTGTTCGAGGGCACGCCGTTTGGTTTCCAAGCAAACTTCACAAAAGTGACAGGTGGCGACGTTGAACCAGATACCTACGCTATCGGTGACCAGTTCATTCTTCCGGGCTTCGGTGATTCCGGCAACCTGTCGGCGTTTTTTGAGAACGAGAAGCATACCTTTCGGGTTGCTTTGAACTATCGCGCGGAAACTGCACAAGGCTTTGCGAACTATAAGCAACCAGTATTTGTTGACGAACGTCATCAAATCGATGCGTCTTACCAGTACCGTCATAATGAGAACATCACACTGTTCTTTGACGCGCAAAACATCACGGACGAGTCTACTCGCCTGTGGGTGCGTCACCCCGAAATGCTGTTCCTGTCCCAAGACCATGGGCCAGTTTACAAGTTCGGTGTTCGCGCCAACTTCTAATCGAAGTATGGCGAACGTGTTGGGGCTTGCCCGTTGGCTTGCCCCAATATTCTTGCAGCGCTGTCGCTGCTGCGGGGGCTCCCCCGACTTACTCAATATGGAAACAATTTCATGACCTTGGTACGTGGAGCGATATTGGCGTGTCTGGTATTTGTCGGATTGATAGGCTGTCGGGATCCGTCTTTGTCCACTGATGACACGAGTCTTGATACCGGAGGAAGCACGGTGATAACCCATGAGCATTCTCAAGCTGTAGAAACGTTACTGGCGAGCATGACCCTCGAGCAAAAAGTTGCTCAAATGATGCAAGGCGAAATCAAACATGTAACACCTGACGATATCAGAACCTACGGTCTCGGCAGTGTGCTCAATGGTGGCGGCTCTTTTCCCGGCGATGAAAAATTGTCGTCTTTGCAAGACTGGGTAGCACTGGCAGACGCCTACCGCGAGGCCTCGCTTGATACCTCCGAGGGGACGGCGGGCATCCCCCTGTTGTGGGGAACAGACGCCGTGCACGGTCATAACAACGTCATCGGTGCGACAATTTTCCCTCACAACATCGGCCTGGGTGCAGCCAATGACCCTGAACTCATGGGTGAAATTGGTCGAATCACGTCACGCGAAGTTGCCGCGACCGGTATCGACTGGATTTTTGCGCCAACGGTTGCCGTAGATCGGAAG
>JBELHZ010000069.1:0-12206 GCA_042091155.1 Gammaproteobacteria bacterium | reverse complement strand
CGTGGCTGACGAGAGTACTGTACCGATTTTTTGTCTGGCGCTTTTACAGTCGCGCGGATCGAGTGATCGCTCCGTCCCGGTTTGCAGCGGACTTGCTTCAGGACGCTGGGTTGAAAAAATCCGTTTCAGTGCTGTCCAATGGCGTGACGGAGGACTTTTTCCTGCAGCGCGATCCGGCCAAATCTACGCCTCCTTACGATGTGGTCAGCGTAGGACGATTGGCAAAGGAAAAGCAGCAGCCTCAGTTGTTACACGCGGTGGCTGCCAGCAAACACATGAAAGACATACGTCTGACCTTGGCGGGTACGGGTCCCCAGCAACAAAAACTTACGGCGTTGGCTGACGACCTGGGTGTGAATGCCGAGATTGGCCGTGTGTCCGATGAGCGTCTCAAAGCGCTCTATCAAACAGCCGACCTGTTCGTGCAAACCAGTGCGGTAGAGCTTGAAGGTATGTCGGTGTTGGAGGCGATGGCTGCGGGTTGTCCTGTGCTGGTCAACAACTCCAGTACCAGTGCTGTGCCCGAGTTCGTTACGGCTGAAGAAGCCACTTACGCGATGAACGACGTGGCAGAATTGACGCGCAAACTGGATGCCATGCTCGACAGTCAGGCGTTACGCGCCGCTGCAGGCGTGGAAAATCGGGCGGTTGCACGGCGTCGTCATCACGAACGCTCCACTCAAGCGTTGGCGCAGCTCTATGCCGGTGTCTTATCAGCCACGGCTAGCGGATCATAACCGTGTCGTTCGAAGACTGCGGCAGTTCGCGGTTTTCCGGCAACGCTTGGATTGCCTGGCTAGGCCAGCGAACGGGCACGGTGCTCGGGGTGGGTACGCTGCTGTCGTTGTTGTCTCTGTGGTGTTTTACCCAGTACGGGGCACTGAACTCGGACCTGAGTAAGCTGATCAAACCATCGGAATCACTGAGTTGGTATCGGGATAACGAAGGCTACAAGGCCGCTTTTCCCCAGTTTCAGCAAACGGCGGTGATCGTTGCCCGCTCAGATGACTATCGGCAGCTGCAGCGCTATGTGCGGGAGCTGGCAGGACGGTTGCCGATGGACACTGTCTTTGCCCCGGGTGTTCATCCCTTTATTGCTGCCGCCAAACCGTACTTTTTAAGCGTACCTCAGTTGCAGGAGTGGCTGGACGGTGCAAGCTACAACCAAGGATCTTTGCTGCGGTTGATGGATGAAGCCAGCGTGGCAAACGCACTCGTTACGTATGCGGATTTTGTCAGCGCAAATCCCGGGCAAGTGCTGCCGATTTCGCTCGAGTCGGTGATGGACGGATTGGCTGATGGAGATCTGAATTTTAAGAGCCATTACCCGTTGGAGCCTGAGGGTGGCGGGCATATTGAAGTGATTTTGGTGAGTGCCAAACAACGTCTGGACACTGCCCTGCCGAATGCGGCCATCGTCTCGGCATTGCAGCGGGCCTTGGAGGAATATCCTGCGCCGGACAGTGTTGAGGTGGCGCTGACTGGCGAAGTGGTGCTGGCTCATGAGGAGATGAGCGCGGCGTTAAGCGGTATCGAACGGGCGGGTTTGGTGTCGCTGTTCTTTTTGCTAGGCATCGTGGCCTTGGGTATCCGTTCTGGTCCAATCCTGTTGGCGATAAGCATTATGCTGGCTATGGGGATCAGCCTGACGCTGGGTTTTGCCACCTTGGCGGTGGGTGAGTTGAACACGCTATCGATGATCTTCGTCGTGCTGTTTTTTGGCTTGGGCGTTGATTTTGCCGCGCACTTTACACTGCGTGTTCAGGCAAATCTCAACCAAGATTTGGCTGCTGCCCTTGGACAGGCGCTGCGCGATACCGGACCGGCTTTGGCACTCTGCACGCTGACGTCTGCGGTGAGCTTTCTGGCATTTTTGCCAACGGCCTATCGAGGCCTTGCCGAGCTGGGCGTGATCAGCGCCGGCGGTATTGTGATCGCCTTCATGCTGACGCTGTCCATCATTCCAGCCGCGTTGCTGCGCTGGCCACCAGTGCCCCGGAGGCCAATGGATATGACCGGGTTTACCGCCGTATTCAGTCGTATACGCTCAGCCATTGACGCGATGCCCGACCCATGGGTTGTGGGTGTCTTTGTTGTGATGTCGTTGTCGTCGCTTTGGCTGGCTAAGGATCTGCGTTTTGACTACAGCGTGCTGGCCATGCGTGACGCACAGTCGCCGGCTATGCAGGCGCTGTTGGCGCTGCAGCAAGATCAGCAAACCACGGACTACAGTGTGCATGTGCTTGCCGCCGACGCCGATGATGCAGCGCTGCTGAAAGCAACGTTGCTGAGGCTGCCCTCGGTCAGTGCCGTGAGCACCCCCGCAGACTTCGTGCCGACAGAGCAAAGGGAAAAGACAGCGCTGCTGATCAAGCAGTCCGTCTTGCTGAAAGAGATCGTCCCACCGGAGCTGCGTGGCGCAGCGGACACTGAACTGACGGCCCTTGCCCTTGAGTATTTGGAAGAAGTGATCGCGGAGCTACCAAGCGGTGCGGCGGAGGAGGCCCAGCGGGTGCTTGGATCGGCGCAAAGTTTCGTGCGAGACCCGACGAAACTGGCTGCGTTCGAGCAGCAGATGTTTCAGCAGTTTCCTCGTTCGCTAGCGGAGTTCCAGAGCCTGCTGGACGTCGAACCCTTTGGGATGGCCGATGTGCCCGCCCACTTTCGTCAGCAATTGATTGCGCCAAGTGGCCAGCACTTGGTCTCGGTCAATCCAGCGTCCCAGCTCAATGACCGGGATGCTACGGACACCTTTATTGCCCAGGTTTCTGGCATTGCCCCGAATGTCGCAGGCAGGAGTGTGGTCGAATGGGGCGTCGGTGGCGTGGTGATCCAATCGTTCCAGCAGGCGGTGGCGACTGCACTTGTGCTTATTTTTCTATTTCTCGTGGTGTATTTTCGGGGCTGGAAGCTGCCGCTGCTGGTGTTTATCCCCATCGGGGTGACGGTGATTCTGACCTTCGCGTTCTGTGTTGCCTTGAACATCAGTCTGAACATGGCAAACATTCTTATGGTGCCCTTGATCTTGGGACTTGGGGTAGATACCGGTATTCACATTGTGCATCGCCACACCCAGAGACAAGGTGTTGCGGTGGCCATGGATCCAGCCATTCGAAGGGCTGTGATGATTAGCGGCTTGACGACCGTGGGAACCTTTTGTTCTCTCAGTTTGAGTCCCCACCTGGGGGCAGCGTCCATAGGCATCTTGCTGTCAATTGCCATCAGTGTGCTCTTAGTCACCAGTTTGGTGTTGATGCCCATCTTGCTGCGGTGGTTCGCGGCGGATCAGGCCAAGACTTAGTGGATTGTCAAAGGCCCCGTTCCTTCGTATAGTGTGTCATCGCTCTTGTGGCGAGTTCTCAGGGCGGGGTGAAAGTCCCCACCGGCGGTAATCGTGTCCAATGACCCATGGGGTCGGCAACGCGTAGCCCGCGGGCGCTCTCTATGACTACCTCGTTTGAGGCAGGCTTGAGGGGACAGCAGACCCGGTTAGATTCCGGGGCCGACAGTTAAAGTCTGGTTATGAGAATGAGGTTTGCTACCAACACCTGCCAGTGGCAGTGAAGGTAGGTTGCCTTGTTGCCCTGTTGTTTAACCCAACGATAGGCAAGCAACAGATGAATATCTTCAGCAATAATTTCACCGATACTACGTCCCGCACGCGAATTGCCTTTGTGCAGTCATGCTGGCACCGCGACATTGTCGACCAGCTACGCGACTCCTTCTTACGAACCCACGCAGAGCTGGACAATCGCGATGTCGATTTGTTCGAAGTCCCCGGCGCGTTCGAAATTCCATTGCGCACGAAAATCCTCGCCAGCAGTGGTCAGTATGCGGGTATCGTTACCGGTGGTTTGATCGTCGACGGTGGTATCTACCGCCACGAATTTGTTTCCAGCGCCGTGATCGACGGTTTGATGCGGGTGCAGCTGGATACCGGTGTGCCCGTATTTTCAGCGGTGTTAACCCCACAGGATTTTCTCAGCGACGGCCAGCCGGAATTCTTCCGGGAGCACTTCGTATCCAAGGGAGCGGAGGCCGCTCACGCCTGCATAGAGACCATCGGTGCGCTGAAACAGCACCGGGTTGCTTGATGTCAGTTGGTGGGTTCTGCGGCTTCGAAGGTCAGCAGATCCGCTCCGCCATCGACCAAGTCACCAATGCGGTAGAACACATCGGTGACCGTGCCTGCGGTCGGGGCCTTGATGGCGTGCTCCATCTTCATGGCCTCCATAATCGCTAGCGTCGTGCCGGCCTCTACCGGCTGACCGGATTCGGCAAACATCGCAACCACGGTACCATTCATGGGCGCTTTGAAGCCCGTCCCGTTAGATAGGCCGGTGTCTTCGCCTAAATCCAAGGGTTTGGTGCGACAGGTGAAAGATTGTTCGCCACTGAAAAGCAAAAGCTCCCTGCTGCCGTTATGTTCTCGTTCGAAAACGTCCGCCGTTTGTCGATGACCGTCTACTGTGCATTCCAACCGGTCGCCGACAAGGTCTGCGGTTGCGCGAAACGTCTCACCCGCTGCGACCACATCGTATTCATCCTGAGCTGTGCGTTTTACCGTGACCCCGTGCTCATCTGGGCCAACCAACAGGCTCGCCTGCCACTGGCTTGGCGCATTCATGCGCCAGGCATCCTGTAGGTGCCAGGGTGATGTAGGGTCAGCGGTCTGTTTGGGGGAACCCGCTGGATTGGGTGCGAGGGTCAAATACAAGGCAATCTGCGCCAGCGCAATGGGTAGGGTGTTGGGGCAAGGCGCGAAAAGGGACGGGTGATTGTGTTCGATGAAGTCCGTACGCAACTCGGCTGCCTTGAAGGCCTCGTTGACCACCAATCGTTTGAGAAAATCGATGTTGGTGATGACGCCAGCGATGCGATATTGGCTCAGCGCCTGCTGCATACGTTGCAGCGCCATCTCTCGGTTTTCGCCCCAGACGATCAATTTGGCGATCATCGGGTCGTAAAATACCCCGATGTCGTCACCTTCGATAACGCCGGTATCGATCCGGATCTGAGTGCTTTGCTCGGGTTGTTGCAAACGCCATAAAGTGCCAGCCGCAGGAAGAAAGTCGTTCTCTGGATTCTCCGCATAGATGCGCGCCTCCAAGGCGTGGCCGGTGATGCTCAGCTCTTGCTGGTTTTTGGGTAGCGGCTCTCCGTTTGCCACCTGAAGCTGCCATGCCACCAGATCGGTTCCGGTGATCATTTCCGTTACCGGGTGTTCTACCTGCAGGCGCGTGTTCATTTCCATAAAGTAGAAACCGCCACTGGCGTCCAGCAAAAATTCCACTGTGCCCGCGCCCACATAGTTCACGGCGGATGCGGCGCGCAGCGCGGCTTCGCCCATCTGTTGGCGTAGGTTTTCGCTCAGATTGGGTGCGGGCGCCTCTTCGATGATTTTTTGGTGTCGACGCTGGACAGAACAATCCCGCTCGTACAAGTAGACACCATTGCCATGGCTGTCGCAGAACACTTGAACCTCTACATGCCGGGCACGCTCCAAGTATTTTTCCACCAGCATGTCGTCGTTGCCGAAACCGGCCAGAGCTTCGCGTTTGGCCGCTGCCAAGGCTTCGGTGAATTCCCCTGCCTCGTGTACCTGTCGCATGCCCTTGCCGCCGCCACCGGCAACGGCTTTGAGTAATACGGGATAGCCCATGTCGTCCGCCGCCTGCTGGAGTTTCGCGGCGTCTTGATCGTCGCCGTGATAGCCGGGCAACAGTGGTACGTCGGCTTGCTGCATGATCTGCTTCGCCGCAGCCTTGGATCCCATGGCTTCAATGGCGTTGACCGGCGGGCCGATAAACACCAGTTCATTGGCTGCGCACAGTTCGCAGAAAGCGGCATTTTCAGACAAAAAACCGTAACCCGGGTGAATGGCCTGACTGCCCGTAGATCTGGCCGCGTCGATGATGCGCTGCATCTGCAGATAAGAGTCCGCTGGCGCGGAACCGCCAATATGCACGGCTTCATCCGCTAAGGCGACGTGCAGGGCATGGCAGTCTGCATCCGAAAAAACAGCGACGGTTTGGATGCCCAGATGCTTGGCAGTGCGGATTACTCGACACGCGATTTCGCCGCGATTGGCGATGAGGATTTTATGAAACATGGTTACATCCTGAACACGCCGAAACGAGTCTCGGCTATGGGTTTGTTGAGCGATGCAGACAGTGCCAGACCAAGCACGCGCCGGGTATCGATGGGGTTGATGACGCCGTCGTCCCAAAGTCGGGCGCTGGCATAGTAGGGGTGCGCTTGCGCGTCGAAGTCGTCGATGATGGGCTGTTTGAAGGTGTCTTCATCCTCGGTAGACCAAGCCTCGCCACTGCCCTCGATTTGACCACGCCGCACCTGAGCTAACACACCGGCGGCTTGTTCGCCGCCCATGACCGAGATGCGGGCATTGGGCCACATGAACAAAAAATTGGG
The DNA here is from genome assembly GCA_042091155.1 of Gammaproteobacteria bacterium. Taxonomy (GTDB): domain Bacteria; phylum Pseudomonadota; class Gammaproteobacteria; order Pseudomonadales; family Azotimanducaceae; genus UBA4421. The sequence goes on along the minus strand of JBELHZ010000069.1, from coordinate 5,774 downwards.
GTCGTAGGCTCGTCCGCACATACCGTAATTGCCGGCGCCGTAAGAGTTGCCAACGATCAACGTCAGCTTAGGTACCTTGGCACAGGCCACGGCGGTGACCATCTTGGCACCGTGCTTGGCGATGCCACCGGTCTCATACTGCTTGCCCACCATGAAGCCCGTAATGTTTTGCAAAAAAATCAGTGGAGTTTTTCGCTGAGCGCACAGTTCGATGAAGTGCGCGCCTTTTTGCGCCGATTCGGCGAACAGCACCCCGTTATTGGCGACAATGCCCACGGGGTATCCGTAGAGGCGGGCAAAGCCGCAGACCAGGGTCTGACCGTATAGAGCTTTGAATTCGTCAAATGCCGAGCCGTCGAAGACTCGGGCGATGATTTCACGGACATCGTACTGTTCTCGGACGTTCTTCGGCACGATGCCGAGTAGGTCGCTGGCGGGGTACAGGGGTTCGACGGTATCCGCCACGTCCATGTTGGCCGGTTTGACCCTATTGAGTCTTGCGACGGCGTGACGAGCAAGATCTAGAGCGTGGTTGTCATTGTTCGCGTAATGATCGGTAACGCCAGACTCGCGACTGTGTACATCGGCGCCGCCCAAGGCTTCAGCGCTGACTTCTTCGCCTGTCGCCATTTTTACCAGCGGCGGTCCGGCCAAGAAAATTGTGCCCTGACTTTTTACGATGATGGATTCATCCGCCATGGCAGGCACGTAGGCGCCGCCGGCGGTGCAGGAACCCATGACCACGGCGATTTGCGGAATGTTCTCTGCCGACATGTTGGCTTGATTGAAAAAAATCCGACCAAAGTGATTTTTGTCCGGGAATACCTCGTCTTGATTGGGCAGGTTGGCCCCGCCGGAATCCACCAGATAAATGCATGGCAAGTGGTTTTCTCGCGCGATGTCCTGAGCACGAAGGTGTTTCTTGACGCTGACCGGGTAGTAGGTGCCGCCCTTTACGGTGGCGTCGTTGGCGACGATGACGCACTCGATGCCCGCGACGCGGCCGATCCCTGTGATGATGCCGGCTGCGGGTACATTGTCCTTACCGTACATGTTGTGCGCCGCAAGCTGGGAGAACTCCAGAAAGGGCGAACCGGGATCGATTAATAAATCGACTCGGTCCCGCGGCAGCAGTTTGCCCCGGGCTTGGTGTCGCGCCTGATAACGCTCGCCGCCGCCTTGTTTGATTCGCTCCACTAGCGTCGCCAGATCGTCGACCAGTGACTGCATGTGTTCAGCATTGTCGCTGAACGCTTGGGATCGCGAATTGATTTGGGTTTTAAGAGTGTTCATTCCGGTATTCCTTAGGCTTTTCTCGACCTGCGGCTTTTGATGCTGTCATTGCTGCGCTTCTCCCAGGCGTCAAGATCTTCAATCATGTGTTCCAGCTCCAGCTTTTGTGCCAGTAATTGCTCTCGGCGGGCCTGAATCTTTTCGATGAGGCGTTTGATTTGCTCGCGATTATTCGACGCCGGGTTATACATCCCAATCAGTTCGGCGCTTTCCTGCAGTGATAGTCCAAGCGTTTTTCCTCGCAGCACGAGTACAAGTCTGGCTCGGTCGGCTGCTGAATAACGACGGGTTTGGCCAATTCTTGTGGGTTGGAGCAAACCCTTTTCTTCATAGAAGCGAAGGGTACGGGGGGTTACCCCAAACTCGCTGGACAGATCGCTGATCGAATAGGCTGACGTCATGGCAAGATAGTGCATTCCCTTTACGTTAACGTCAATCTTGTCTGCAGGTTCAGTGCCTGCTGAGAGAAGGTGTTTAGCGGATCGTTTCGCGCAGAGGCTTGGCCCCTAGGCGAACGGTCTGGCGGCCTGGTTCACGCGGTGGCGGCGCTCTGTCGCGTATGGTTCATCACCCGGCGGCGCAGGGTTTTATCGATGTCTAATGCCAGCAGCGTGCGCAGCTCATCGGATGCGCTGTCGAGAAACGCATCATCAAAGGGCCCCATGGTCGTCAGTGGTCTGACTGCGACCTGAGTGTAATTGATCAATATGGCCACCCTAGGCTGGTCGGCATGATTGATAGCGGTGCGGTGCCACAGTAAACCGTGGCTGACGACGGCGTCACCGGCATCGCCAGTGGCCTGAATGGCGTGTTCTTCAAAACGTTCGATGTTTGGGGCACCTGTCCACTGTTGGCTGCCCGGGGCAACCCAAGTGCCCCCGTTGTGTTCGGTAAAGGGTTCCATCATCCAAATTACCTGCATCATCAGCGCAGGATCTACGGGCAAACCTGGATTCATCGCCCAATAGGGATAATCCACGTGCAGCCCGCCGGGTGGGCAGTTAGGTGGCAGTACTCGAGCGGATACGGCACCTAGGGTTGCGTCGTCACCGAGTAGCTTGTGCGCCAAACCGAGCAGTGTGGGGTTTGTCACCATATTTTGAATGGTTGGACCCCAATGCAAAATGTTGCGTATGGCGATTTGGCCGTTTTGATCCACGCCTTCATCCAGCCGGGTAAGCGTCAAGTCTCTTACGGCTGCGGCCTCTTGGGCTGAAATGACGCGGCGCAATTGATGGTAGCCGTTGCCGTGCAGTAGATCGTTATAAGCTTCGTCAGACATAAAATCGCCCTCGATATTGTATGCGTTGGCCGTACCGGACCACCGCAAGGCGTCAGTACGTGTACTCTGGAGCGGCTCCAAGATCCCAGATTATGACGGTCGCGCCAAGCAACGCAACAAAGGCGACAAGGGCGACGGCGAATAACGCTGCGGCGTACAAGAATGCGCGTTCGGGAGGTACCTGCATGATGGTTCCAGTGCCTTGAAAAAGCAGATAAATGCAGAAGCAGGCGACAGCTGTGCCAATCACGATGTCGAGCCACAACACCGGGTAGACGCCGAGAAAGCCGGCGAGAAAAAAAGGTGTCGCGGTATGGCTGATTAAGGTAACGCCACGATCAAAGGCTCGCTCGCCGGCGTTGTAGGTGGTGGCCATCCATCCCGCCATGGAGCCCAGGAAAATCACACCGGCAACCATGGCGACGTAAAACAAAATGCACATGGGTAGCGCACTTTCCGGCGTAAGCTTTATTGGGTCGCCCATGACCGCCCAGCCGACTTGAGTGACACCCGCGTACCAGCAGACGGCCGGGATGAACGCTAGAGGTATGGTGTGGCTTACAAGGGTCTGCATCATACCCGTCGGGTTCTCCGCGATACGCGACCACCCGGACTTGGGATTGAGCGTCAATAGGATGCTGTTGAACAATGTCTTCATGGTTCTTCTCCTGAATCTTCTTCGAAAATGTCGAAGCCGTGTTTGTCTAGCTGCTCAAATTGTTTGTGGTTGACTGCCCAGACGAATATCGCCGCGGCGATTGCAATAAAGACGATGGATATTGGAATTAAAATTGCGAGGATCTCCATATCAGACCTTCTGCGTCGGTTGCGCGGAGAGCAGGCGACTGGCGTTGAGCATGACCAGGGTTGAACTGGTCGCCATGCCGAGAGCGGCGAGCCAGGGAGGCATCAAACCCAGGGCCGCCAAGGGAATGGCGGTGAGGTTGTAGGCTGTTGCCCAGGCAAGGTTTTGAATAGTGACGGTTCGCGTCGCACGAGCGATACGAAACAGGTCCGCTAGGGATGTGAGTTTGCGGCTAAGCAGCAGAATGTCCGCCTTGGACTTCACCAGATCGCTGGCCTCCATTACCGCGGCAGATACGTCGGCACCGGCTAATACCGGCACGTCGTTAATGCCGTCGCCGAGCATCAGCACGTGGGACCCCTTGGATTGATCCGCGCGAATCGCTTCAAGCTTGGCCTCGGGAGTGTGTCTGGCCAAAAAGGCGATACCCAAGTTGGCCGCGGTCTCTTTGCAACGTTCCCTAGAGTCGCCAGAGAGAATGATGGGTGTGATGCCAAAGGTCTTGAGGGATGTCACTGCGGCGGATGCGTCGGGTCGAATCGAATTGGTGATATCAAACCGAGCGATGATGTCGCTGCCAAAGGCTAGGTATATGCCTCGATCACCGGTGATTTTTTTCGCGCCGGTAAAGGCCGCGGTGCCAATGCGCACCTCGATGCCGTTGCTGAGGATTCCGCTAACGCCTTCCCCGGTTTTGACCGTGACACCAAAAAACCGGGACCTGTGTCTTGGGGAGATGTTTGTCGAGTGAAAAGCCTTGGCGTAGGCATGGTTTGAGTAGCGCTCCAGTTGGGCAGCCAAAGCCAAACAGGCGGGCTCATCAAACTCGGTGCTAAACGTCTGTGTTGCGGTGATGCCTGGAGTCGCTGCGGTTAGCGTACCGGTTTTATCGAGGTAGACCTTGTCTACTGTGTTGATGGTTTCCAACGCGTGGCTGTTGGTTAGCACGATGCCCAACTGCCGCAGTCTGGTCATGGCTGCGGTCAGGGCGGCGGGGGTGGCCAAGGACAGTGCGCAGGGACAACTGACAACGAGTACTGTCAACGTGGCCGATAGGGCGCGGGTTGGATCAACAAACTGCCAAAGAATGCCGGTGATTGCTGCGAGCACGAGCACGGCGGGTATAAAGACACGAGCGATTCGATCCGTGAGCTGGCTGATGCTGGCTTGCTGAATCTCGGCTTGGTCGGCCAGCCTTGCGATATCCGCTATTCGAGATTGATCGAATCGCGCAGTGACGGACATGGCGAATCCCTTACCTAGATTCAGCGTGCCGGCGTACAGACGATCTTTAATACGCTTCTCTACCCAGTCAGACTCTCCGGATAGCACGGCTTCGTCGATGACGACTTGGGGGTCTTCAGATCGGCCGTCTACGGGTATTCGTTCTCCTTCGGCTACCCAAATTCGGTCTCCCGCGCGCAGGTCTTCCACCGCAACCGCGTGTTGTCCCGTGCTATCCAATCGCCAAGCGTTCGCGGGCAAGGCGCTCAACAGCTTGCTGGAAACGTCGAATCGATGCTGCAAGCCTGCGTTGATGTATCGAGCCCCGAGCAGGAGAAAGGTGAACATGACGACCGAGTCGTAATACACGTCCCCGGTACCGGACACGGTTGCCAGCAGGCTGGTGCTAAAGGCGATGGCGATGGCAAGCGCGATCGGAACATCCATGTTCAAACCGCGGCTTCGTATGCTTCCTATGGCACTCGTGAAAAATGGCACTGCTGAATAACACACCACAGGTGTCGCAAAGAGCAGGCTGACAAAGTTCAGCAGGTCCTTGTAGACAGGTTCCATGTGGGAGAAATCACCGGCGTAGAGAGCAATGGCGACCATCATCACCTGCATCATTCCCAATCCGGCGATGCCCAAGCGCTTGAGCAACTGGCGGTGCTCGGCGTCGTGCTCTGTGTTTCCTGACAGCGCGGGTGAGAACCCAGCGCTTTCGACCGCACTGAGGATATCCAGTGGCGCCAGAGCCTCATCGTGTTCGATGAACACCTGTCGTCGGACCAAGTTGATGTGAGCGGTTTTGATGCTGTTGATGCCACTGAGTGTCCGCTGGATTTTTCCTGCGCAGGCCGAGCAGTGCATGTCGTCAACGCTCAGGGTGCAGAGGGTCATGGTCTATCCTCCGTCTGTTGCCAACTGGTCTTGGTTAGCGGTGCGCTGTCCAGCTGCGATGTGCCGACGGGGCTCTGTAGCGCGAAATACAGCATGACTGCACCCATCAACACTGAGGCAAGCGGGATGCTGATCAAGAGCATGATGGGTACATGCTTCATGGCGTGACGGCTGGGAAAAAAGTCGTTTGCTCGGAATCACACCGACGGGTGCCGACTTCACACAGCTCAATGGTAACCGGGAGGCTGGGTTCCCTCAGCGCCCCTCGGG
>JBELHZ010000068.1:0-12215 GCA_042091155.1 Gammaproteobacteria bacterium | reverse complement strand
TCTTTCGATAGCCGCCTGTTAACGCCATCAGATCCGGCTTGGGCATAATCACCGGTATTTCTACGGTCTGATAAGACTGTTCTTTGTAGCCCAGCAGGCAACGGATTTTTTCCGAAAAAGGCGAGCCTGCGTATTGGTGAAGAATAACGTTGGTCATAGGGGTCTGCTCAGTTGTAACGCGGACACCCTATCAAGCTATCGCTTAGGGAGAAATGCTCAAAGCGCCACGCCCCAATCGTGTTGACTTTAACGGTCTATTCTTGGGCCAGCGATCAGCTGACAACGACGTTTAATTGCTTCGGCCCGCCCAACTCTCCAACCGTTGCCGTTTTCGGCTCAGTCAGCATCACGCTGCTGTACCGTTCGGCCATTTGCTCCGCCACGATCTTGCCTTCTAGCCGTGCCAGGTGCGCACCCAAACACACGTGAATACCAAACCCCAGACCCAAATGCTGATTCGGACTGCGGTCAATTTGAAAGGTGTCCGCCGCATCGAAGACACGCTCGTCACGATTTGCGGAAGCAATCAACGGCACCACCAGTTCTCCTGCTGCAATGGTCTGCCCGGCAATTTCAACCGATTTGGTTGTACGTCTTACCGTGGCTGAAAACGGCGAGTAAAAGCGCAGCGCCTCCTCAACAAAGGAACTCGCCAGCTCAGGCTGCGCCTTAAGGCGCGCGAGAGTTTGCGGCTGTTCGTGAAAAATCCGCGCCGATGCGGTGATCAACCCTGTGGTGGTTTCGTTGCCGGCAATCAGCAGCAATCGGCAAAAACTCAGCAGTTCCTCATCATCCAATTTGCCGTCTTCGGTTTCCGTCGCCACCAGTTGACCAAGCAGGTGTTCTTTTGGGTGCTTGCGTATGTCGTTAATTCGCTCCAAAAAGTAGGCGTTCATCTCTTCGGCCGCACGTTCGGATTCCGCACTGGGGGTACCAAACAATATTTCGCCAATATTGCTGAATATTTCGTCTGACCATGCTTTGAACGTGGACAGGTCGCCGTCTTCAACGCCAAGCATTTCGGCGATGACCATCACCGGCAAGGGTGCCGCCAGGGCCTGAACCAAGTCGACCTCTGTATCGGTGGGCATGGCATCGAGCAGGTCTTTGCATCGTTCTCGAATCTGCTCTTGTTGCTTTTGAATCTGACTCGGCTTGAAAGCCACGCTCACCAAACGGCGCAGCCGGTGATGCACCGGCGGATCGCTGAACAGCATGGACGGTGCACCACGCTCCTCGGGCGGACGAATGGAGACCTCCGACGAGAACGTCTCATGGTCGCGCAAGATGGCGTGCACGTCGGCGTGACGCGCTACCTGCCAAGGCCCATCCTCTTCCAACTGCGTTACCGGTGCGTGATCGCGCAGTAACTTAAAGCCCTCGTAGGGGTTCATGGTTTCTTGATCATCAGACATAGTTGCAACGCCGCTTTGAGTATTGAATAACGAGTCAGGTACAGTGTATCGGCTACCGACCATCACAGGCTTAACAGCTTGCCAGAAATTGTGAACAGAGGCTCAGACGTGAAACTTATTAGCGACGAAATCTTAATCGACTCCGGACAACAGCGACCCACCTTTGACGCCACCTACCCGATGTTTGAGGGCTTCAACTTTGGTGATCCGGCCGCATGGACCAAGGGTCATCCCTTCGACGTTTACACGAAAATGCGAGAACAGGCCCCGGTCATGTGGTCACCGGGCGAGAAGGGTCTTTCCGGCATTTGGTCTCTCACCCGCTACGAGGACATCAAACAGACAGAACTGGCCCACAGTGTGTTTTCGTCTCAGCGCGGCAGCATCAACATGGCGGTGCCCAACAGATCCCAATGGCGTCCCGAGAAGCTGATGCCTGCCGCTCTCAATTCCCTGATCAATATGGACGAGCCGCTGCACCGGGAAATGCGCATGCAGCAAAGCGACTTCTTTTTTCCGGCCTACGTCGCCACCATTCGGGATCGGGTCGCCACCCACATCGACGGACTGCTGGACGAGATGGAACGCAAGGGCCCGGTTGTGGATTTCGCAAAAATGTTTTCCGAAGAACTGCCGCTGTTCACCCTATGCGAGATGCTTGGGGTAGACGAACAAGATCGTCCGGCCATAAAAGTCTGGATGCACCATTTGGAGCTGGCGGCGCAATTTTTGGCAAACCCGTGGCAGACGTTCTTCTCCGAACCCATGTTTCCATTCCGCTTCAACCGAGTTGTCACAGACATGTTTGCCTATGGTGAGCGTGTCATGGCGGATCGACGCACTCACCCGCGGGAAGATCTGTTGACGATCATTGCCCAATCCAAGCTGAACGGCGAACTGCTGCCCCAGGAATTCCTGGACGGTTCATGGCTGCTGATCATCTTCGCGGGCAACGACACCTCACGAAATTCATTGTCCGGCACCATTCGTCTGATGAATGAATTCCCAGAACAACGCGCCATGGTGCTCGAAGACCCCTCACTCATTCCGCAAATGTCCGAGGAAGCTCTGCGTATGGTGTCGCCGGTGATTCATATGCGCCGCACGGCTACTGAAGACGCTGAGATCAATGGCCAGAGAATTGCCAAGGACGAAAAAGTCGTACTTTGGTACGGGGCGGCAAATCGTGACCCCGAGGTTTTCCAAAACCCTGATACCTTCGACATGCATCGTCCCAACGTCGAAAAACATCTGGCCTTCGGTCACGGCGTGCACAAATGTCTGGGCTCTCGTATCGCCAAAATGCAGTTGCGGCTGGCCTTCGAACGTATTTTTGAACGCTTTCCGGATATCACATGGACAGGCAAACAAACCATTTCACCCAACGCGTTGGTTCACGCCATTTCGAGTTTGCAGGTGAATCTGTACGGACCAAACGGCAAGCGTCCGGCTCAAGTCCAAGTTCGCTGATCGAAAAAGCCATGCACTGGGCCCCGAGGGCCCGGTACCCCACCCGTTTTTCACGGCTTCCGGGGTACGCTGCCCTCCATTACCCGTTCTGTGGAAGAATTCGATGGAAGGCAAACACGCCCAAGTACAGGTTTGGTTCGACAGCCAGTGCCCCCTGTGCACAAAAGAAATTGCGTTCATGGAACGACTGGATTGGTTCAAGCGCGTCGAGTTCGTCGATATTTATGCGACCAGCGATTGCCCACTGGACCCAGGGCAACTCCTCGCCCGCTTCCATGCCCAAGAGAGGGGCCAGCCGATCGTTGACGGCGCAGCGGCCTTTGCTGTGCTTTGGCGGCACCTGCCCTTGCTGAAACCGCTCGGCGTCTTGGCCCGAATCCCTGTTGTGCTGAGAATGCTGGAAGGTGCCTACGTTCAATTCTTGCGAATCAGACCCGCATTGCAGAGACATCTCGGCGCCTAGGCTGGCTTATGACCGCGACAGGTAACCGCAGATTGGGCAGACTTCTCAGATGTACGCAGTCATTTTCAAAGCAAGGATCAGAAACCTCGATCCCAGCTACGTGAGCACCGCTGACCGATTGCGTGAGCTTGCGTTGCGGTCGTATGGTTGCCTCGAATTCACCTCAACCACCCAAGATTCTCGGGAAATCGCGATTTCTTACTGGTCGAGCAGGGCCCATATTCAGGCTTGGAAGGACGCCACAGAACACAAGCAGGCCCAAGCCCTGGGCAAATCCCGCTGGTATGAGTCTTACCACGTTGAGATCGTTGAGGTACTGGATCAGTACGGCAGCGACGATTCTTAGGCGGTCATTCCAACCCTTTTTCCTCGATTTCCTCTATTGTGAGTGTGCATTCACGAAGGATTGGATTCATGAAGGTTTTTACTGCGTTTCTACTGACCTGTGCACTCTCAACGGCCCACGCCGACATCGCGCCCGCGGAACAAGCAGACGTGCTACCGAATGCTCGACTGGCGACTCCCCCATCGCCGCCGCCGGGTTTCATACCGCCGCCTCTGAATCCAAGGGGCGTACAGCTGGAAACCCGCCAACTGAGCGACGGCGTGTACGCGCTTATGTCGAACACACCCTTCGCGGACAACGCGGGCTTTATCGTAGGTGAAGACGCCGTGCTGGTGATCGACTCGCACTTTAACGGCGAGATGGGCCAACAGATTATTGATGCGGTACGGGCGGTGACGGATCTGCCCATACGCTACTTACTGAACACCAATGCCTTCGGTGATCATGTGTTTGGTAATCACGTTTTCCCGGAAGACACGCGAATTATCGCCCACCAAGGCACCATAGATTCGTTGAGTATCTCCACGGTAGAGGGCATCGCTCAGACCATGCGCGGCACGGTGAACGGCGACTTATCGGTTTTCGACGGCGTTAAGCTTCGCCTGCCCGATGTCGGCTTTGACACCGTCTGGTCGGTGGATTTAGGCGACAGGGTCGTTGAAATGCATTGGTTTGGCCCCGGTATGTCGCCTCACGACAGCGTCGTATATCTGCCCAAGGAAAAAATCGCGTGGACCGCCAACTTACTTTTCGGCGCAGACACGATCCCTTGGGCGCGATCCGGCGGGGTTGCCGACTACCGCGCCACTCTGAGAAAAATGGCCGATACCATCAGTCCAAACACCATCGTTTCCGGTCACGGCCGGATCGCCAGCGGCAAGGCCATACATCGCTATGTGTCCTATTTAGACGACATCCTGGAACAGGCCAAACAGGCAGCACTCAGCAACACAACTGGCGACGATTTTTCGGCCAATGCCATCATTGACCCCAAGTACGTCATCGAACCCGAGTTAGAAACTCTGATGACCGGTTTTCACCGGTGGAATTTGCAAGCCGCGTACAGGGAATCCCGATAGCGGCGCCCCATGACACTATCCGCGGACATTGGAGCAACCGATATGCCCAGCCTTAAGCACCTTTCGCGCCAGACACCTCACGAAGAAATATGGCAGACCTTCGATCACGACGGCGGCTTAATCATCGATGATTTTCTTGACCCTCAGACGTTACAGAAACTGAGAGACGAGGTTCTGCCTACAGTAGCCAATCACCCTGCCGGCGCTGCTGCTGGCCACGAGTTTTGGCAGCATTTTCACGGCACTCAGACCAAACGCATTACCGGCCTCGCCAACATGTCGCCAACCTGGGGCGAGGTACTGTGCGACTCGCTCTACAAGGGCATGGCCGACCACTATCTCGGGAACGACAACTACCACCTCAATACCGGACAACTGATTTGCATTGGACCCGGCGAAACGCCTCAATTGCTCCATCGAGACGAGCTGAACTGGCCTGAGGCGGCAGGCAGAGATAGCGAGTTAACGGTCACGGCCATTTTTGCTCTGACGGATTTCACCAAAGAAAATGGTGCTACGGTCATTGCACCGGGCAGTCATCGTTGGCCGGGGGCAATGCCAGCCGTCGACTCCAACCAAACCTGCCAAGCAACCATGACCGCGGGTTCTGCCCTTCTTTACAGCGGCAAGGTCATTCACGGCGGTGGGCCAAACAGTTCTGTGGATCAATGGCGGGTGGGCCTGCACGCAGGATTCGTACTGGGCTGGCTGCGCGCGGAGGAGAACCATCAGCTAACCACGTCGATAGACACTGCTAAACGGCTACCCGAGCATGCCCAGCGAATGCTAGGTTTTCGCTCGTTCAACCCGCCCAAGGCGGCGCGCTTGGGTTTGGTGAATTATGAAGATGCAGGGATACTACTCGACTAACAGATACTGGAGGTTCGAATGAAACTCATCATTGGCATTTTATTTTCGCCCATGGCATTTGCGCTGGGATTCTTGTGGCCTTTGACCACACAACTTGCTTCTGCCCTGCAGTTAGTGGAGGCAGGATTTCCTGCCATTGTTGCTGGCGCCGCCGTGGCTATTCCGCTGGGCTTAATGGCGCAGTTACGTGGGAGTTGGATATGGATCAAGTAACAAACTCGACACACTTTGACGAACTCACCAGTACTCAGCTTGACGTGCTGGAGCGTCAGATTGCAGGCAAGTACATGGGCAAGGTGCCCTGGGGCGCTGTGGTTTGGGGCCTAGGCAACTGCGCCGTTTTTATCGCTTTGTTCCCCTTGGTGCTTACGGGTGTTTTACCGATCTGGGCAGCGTTCCCCATCGCAACGTTGAACGCCATTTTGGCCTACTTGCCCTCTCACGAAGCGCAACACAACATCATTGCGGGCAAGGGCAAATCACTGCGTTGGTTGAACGAACTGGTCGGCCACGTTTCGGTGATTCCCTTGGCCATACCCTATCGCGTACTTCGTGCCACGCATATGGAACATCATCAGTTCACTAATCATCCAGAGAAAGATTGCGACATCGGCACCCGCGCCGAATCCAGCGCGGATTTTTTCCGCAAAGCACTGATGAACCGTCAACCCGGATCGACCCGCGATGATGCTTATGCCAAATGCTTGGAACGCACCGGACAGGCCCACCTGCTCCTGGACGCGGTTGCAATGAATTCGGTCTATTACGTCATTATGTTTGCTATGGCTTGGAACGGTTATGCCATCGAGATGGCCCTGCTGTGGTGGGTACCCAAGATCATCGGCCAGACCTATCTGTCTTACTTTCTGTCTTGGGCGCCCCATCATCCAGGCGAAGAACAAGGTCGGTATCGAGATACACGGGCCTTCAAAAGCCGGTTGGGCAACATAATGTCCATGGGTATGCAGTTCCACATCATCCATCATCTGTATCCGCGAATACCCTTGTCCCTGACGCCGGCGGCGTATCGAGAGCTTCGCCCGATTCTTGCGCACCGAGGCTGTGACTTGGGCGGCCTTTAGCCGGCCTGAGGCACCTCTGTTCATCTGCCTGACGACCCAGAGCCTCGCGTTTTGGGCTCAGGCCTTGCGCTTGGACATACCCGTGAGCTGCTTGTATTGATCAGCGATGGCTTGCAGTTCACCGGCGTCAAACACGTCGTCTAATGACGCGAATCCTTGCGGTGCTCGCTGATGCGCTAGCTGCATACACTGCTCCGGTCCGTTGCCCCGATTGGCAGTCACAATGGCCGCCGTACTCGGCAGCCGCGCCTGCTCATAGCGGCCCAGCCCCTCAGCCGCGCGATCCGTCTGAGCCAGTGCCTGGACCAATGCCTTGGTGTCTAGAATGGCTTGGCTGGCTCCGTTTGAACCGATGGGGTACATCGGATGCGCCGAATCGCCCAGCAGCGTGACGCGCTCATGATTCCACGTAGGCACCGGATCTCTGTCCACCATGGGGTATTCGTAAATGCGCTCCGCGCCGCAAATCAACCCGGGAACATCGAGCCAATCGAACTTCCAATCAGCAAACTGGGGCAAAAAATCGTCGATGTTGCCCTCTCGGCTCCAACCCTGCGCCCGGTCTGGCAGTGGGCGTCGCAACTCGGCTATCCAGTTGATGCGCTGCAATCCGTCATCACGCGCACCTTCAATGGGGTAGCAAACGAATTTTTGATCCTCGTATCCCGCCATGATCATGCTGGCACCACTCAAATAGGGTTTGGCCAAGGACGTTGCGCGCCAAAGCAGGCGGCCGGAATAGATGGGGGCACCTTCATTTGGGTACATTTGCTCACGCGCAGCAGAATGAATGCCGTCAGCGCAAATCAGCAGATCGGATTGCACCGCCTCAGATTTGGTACCCGTTGATTCAAAAATTGCGGTGGCATGGCGATCCGTACTGGCAAATGAAATCATTCGATGACCCGTAATCACCCGATCGCTACCCAGCTGTTCTTGCACAAATGCCAGCAGGGTCATTTGCAGAGTGCCGCGAGAGATCGAAATTTGAGGTGAATCAAATCCGGCGAAAAGCCCCCTGGGCTCAGTCCAGATCCGCTGGCCATGGATATTGAAGTAACTCAGTTCCTGAGTCGCGACGCCTTGAGTTAGGAGGGTATCCAGCACACCCAATTGATTCAGGACGTGCGCGGCCTGGGGCAATAAATTGATACCCACACCCAAGGGCTGAATCGTGCTCACGGATTCATAGACAGACACGTCGTGCCCGGCCTGATGCAGCGCAAGCGCTGCCGTCAGTCCACCGATGCCTGCTCCCGCTATGGTTATCTTCACCTTCTGTTCCTCTCCTGAAGCCAGCGGGAACCCTAGCACGATCAACAGTCGATGCTGAGACTGCGGCAGATTCCGCCACGGAGAACTCCAGCGCTACTACTGGGCGGCTTTGAGCGTTTCTTTGTAGCGGTATCCCTCAAAACGCTCTTGATTCGATGCCTCGTTCTCTGACGCTGAACGAAAAAATCGGCTTTGATCAAAGCTCACATCCAACGAAAACTCCGAATCACCTGTTATCAGAACTTCTTGCTCGTCGTTTAACGTCGGGAACGCACCACAGGCTTCACCGGCATCGCAAATAAAACCGTCGTTATCCATATCGGAACCCACCACCAGTGTGTAGTCGGCAAGCTCTACGTCCTCCATACCCAGCGTATAGGAATCACCGCTGGGATCGGACAAACGCTGTTGTTTGACCGTCTCACCTGTACCCGGGTCCACCAGCAGGGCATACAGCACACCGGCACTGGCGGCGAAATCACTGGAGCGAATTCGTATGCTGACTGGAATATCCAAATCACCAGCAGACGACGTCACACGGATGTTCGCGGACAAATCTCCTACCGCCAGCGTCGTTCGATCAGCAACCGCAAAATAGGCACCCAGTCCCGACTCATTCACGTCAGAAGCGGTGATACTCAGCCAATCCGCGTCACCGGCTACTGAGCTGACCGTCAAATCACCGCCCCCGGCATTACTCAGTGTTAGCGCTTGGCGACTGTTGGTCACGCCAAAACTCAGGCGTCGGGGAGAAGACCTTAGAAAAGGCGGCAGCGGCTCCAAGGTGCCGTTGGCCAACTGCTGGGCCGTAATAACGGCTTTATTGGCGTTGATGAGGCCATAACCGAAATCACCGTCGCGCCCCTCTTCGCCTAAATCATCGGTGATGCGTCCCTCGCTGAGTACCTGATCAAATTCCGCCGGCGTCAGCTCTTCGTAGACCGACTTCATCAAGGCCGCTACACCCGCCACATGAGGAGCGGCCATGGAGGTTCCTTCATAACGGCGATAGCCGTATGTCACAGCGTCGTCTCGGTCACTGCCAATTGCACTGAGCACACCATCGGGAAAACCATCGAAATCGGCATCCTCTCCCATATCACCACCGGGCGCGGCGATATCAATCATGGAGCCATAATTGGAGTAACCGGTCAGCGCGTTGGTTTGATTGGTGGCCGACACCGAGACGACGCCGTCATAGGAGGCGGGGTATTCAAGCCTATTGGTTCCACTGTTACCCGCTGCCGCAACAACGATCACGCCAGCATCACGCGCGTCTGCAACCGCATCAGCCTCACTTTGTGAATACGCACCGCCGCCCAAACTCATGTTGATTACGTCAGCCGCTCGGACCGGAAGGGTGCCCGTCGCATTGGACAAACCCGCCGCAAAGCGAATGGATTGAATGAGGTCGAAGGTTGAGCCGCCAAACCGCCCCAGCACTCTGACCGGCATGATCCGGCTATTCCACGCAACACCAGCCACGCCGGTATCGTTATTGGTCGCTGCTGCCACAGTGCCCGCAACGTGGGTACCGTGAAACGAACTGCTGCCATCGCCCAACTCTTGATCACCCACATCCTCGGGATCGGTGTCCACGCCATCGCCATCACCAGCATTCACACTGTCGCTGATCAGGTCAGCACCACTGACGAGTTGGCCGGCGAAATCCGGGTGGCTGGACAAAATGCCGGTATCGATTACCGCCACGGTAACATCCTCGCTGCCGGTGGTTATATCCCAAGCGTCAGGAAGCTGAATCTGCGGATAGTGCCATTGCTCTGCGTATAGGGTGTCGTTGGGAACCGCCAGCGGTTGACGCCAATAATTCGGTTCTGCTGAGGCGACTCCCGCTTGTCGGCCTAGGGCCTTGATTGCCCAAATCGTCTCTTGCTTAGCGCGCTGTCTCGCCTCACCCGCTGCCACTTCACGTTTTGAGTGTAGATCCTGATTGGCGTTCGCGATTGTGGCATCTCTCGATTCAACACTGTTTAAAGACATCAACACGGGCTCATCCAACGGGCCGCCACCCACCAAGGCCATGGACCCGCGGAACGCGCCCATCGCCTGATCACCCTTTTCATTGAGCTGCATCACCACATGGTCCGGTTGGAAGGCATCAAAACTGCTCATGTGTTGCGAAGAACGATTCATCACACTCGCGGCACTGGCCGCGCCAACGCTCAGCACATAGTTCGACGCCCCAAAAAAAGGAAAGACTCGAATATAGAAATCCCCGTCTGCAGGCGCTGTCATAGACTCGGTATTTCCTGTGCCCAACGAGTCAGCCACCAGAGCTTGATTGCTATCGTAAAGCTCCACATCCAAGTCCGCGCCGTTTTCGGCTATCGTCAGCGTTATGTTGTCATCAGACATCAGGCTGACCAGAAAAAAGTCCTCATCGCCGGTAGAGAGCAGATTTCCTTCTGCCCCCGAAGATGCTTGGTTAACGTAACCACCCAGCACGCCGGGGGCGAAAACTTCTTGAGCCGTATCGAAACTGTTGTTCGGCACGTTAAACACTGATGATTCATTCACATCCAGATCGATTTGCGTGCCTGAAGCGATACTCACCGAACCGCCCACCCGTGCATCCGACACATTTGTCGCCTTAATTAGCTCGAGGCGGTAAGGATTCGAAACGTTGCCCACCGGGTCAGTGAGCGTTAGTAGAGCTGACACGTCTCCGTCGGTAAGCGATGAGAGATCCGCCGTCAGTTCCTGACTAAATGGCTGGGTTATTCGACCCGACAACGAGACAGCAGAGGTTGTCGCATCCCCATCATCAATCTCGACCACATAACGACTCGACAATTCACCACGAACGATAGAAAGCCCAAACGCGCCCTCATTGTTCACATTGATAACCCTTGTCGAGGCGTCGAGAGAAAAACTGGAGGGGGCATCGAAGTCGAATTCAAACGCGATGCGCAAAATCTCACTGGTTTGGTCCAGCGCATCAATGGCTATCGCAGTGAGCGTGACATCGGTCTCAAGGGTGAGCGGCTCGTCGTATTCCGAAGCGCTGTCGGCAGGCACGCTACCGTCCAAGGTAAAAAAGATCCTAGCGCCCGAACTCGTGGTGAGCGTCACCACCTGAATTTCGTTAAACACCCCGCCCGAGCTAGATGAAGAAAGCGTTGGCGGGGGAATATCGATCTCGAAATTCAGCGTCAGAATCGCTGAAGAGCGATCCGAAGTGTCTATCGCGACGGCCTTTAACACCGTATCGGTCAATAACGTCAATGTATCTGTGTAACGCTCGGAAGCTGCCGTCGGTTCGGAACCATCCGTTGTGAAGTAAATCGGTGCGCCATTGCTGCTCAGGGTGACCTGTTGCGCTTCAGTGAACACCCCCCCAGTACTGGAGGCGCTAATGGTTGGTGCCGGTGTTGATGTTGCGCTCGAACCACCGCCGCCACCGCAGCCGGCAAGGACGAATACCGCCAAGCTCAGCATTCGGACAGCGACCCTTTTTTTCAACAGCACAGACATGTTCTTTCCCTTTTGAGCATCCGCCTCAACGTTATGACTAAACAATCGCTTAGGCTTACCCGTTGGCGACACAAGGTCGAAATTAGCGCACCAGAGGTAGCTTTTCTTTATATCTGATCGTTCCCGACAGCGTCAAAAGCCGGTCAGGCATGAAAAAGTGCCGCCTGTCGGAAATATCAATCAAAAGTTGACGTTATATGACAGATTCGTTACAAGAGGCGGCTTAGGAAAGTCGTCATTGGAAAAACGATTGGGAGATCCTATGTTTTGGAAAAAGCGCGACCCTGCGTGGGAAAAAGGCATCAAACAGCTGCAAGGCTACAAGCGCGTCAACGGCGACGCCAATGTACCCATTATGTATGTTTGTGCTGACGGATTTCGTCTGGGCAGTTGGCTCCACGGTCAGAAACGTATCGGCAAGCGTTTAGCACCAGAGCGGTTAAAGGCACTGACCGAATGTGGCGTCGTACTGGCCTAGCGATACGCAGGTTCTACGAGCTACCTACCAGAATAACAGGCCTAAGCTTTCCACCTCTCGGACGTTTTATACGGTAAATCGACTGTCGAAGCTTGGAGGCGTATCGGTGCTCGCCCTCCCAGCGGAATGGCCTTGGCCGGATGGCTCATCAAGCCCTTAGGCTTTACAGACACGAAAGAACAGGAAGGTGGCTCCGCCTGCTGGGCTCGAACCAGCGACCCAATGATTAACAGTCATTTGCT